>CAKNQN010000028.1 GCA_930990665.1 uncultured Clostridia bacterium | reverse complement strand
TTTTTGATGCAGCGCTGGATGTTGTCGTTGGGCATGTTGTTCGCCTTCGCCTTGGCGATCACATCGGCGAGCTTGCTGTTCGTTTCGGGGTTCGGGTTTCCCTTCGCCGCCACGGCGATCTCACGGCCGAGTTTGGTGAAGATCCTGCCGCGCGCCGCGTCTGCCTTGCCTTTCTTTGCCTGTATATTATGCCATTTGCTGTGTCCTGACATCTTGTTCTCTCCTTGTCGCTGTGATTTTGGCCGCGCTCATCCGCGCCTGCCGAGTAAATACATCAAGATCCCCGCCGATACCCCCGCGTTCAGGCTCTCGCAGCTGCTGCGCATGGGTATGCGCACCGCCGCCGCGCAGCGGGCGCGGACATCCCCGCTCACGCCGTTCGCTTCATTGCCGATCACAAGGCAGAAACGCGCCGGCGGGCGGAATGTAAAGATATCTTCGCCGTGCATATCCGCGCAGAGCATCGGCACGCCGCCGAGGGCGGAAAAGATCTCCTCTTTTTCCCCCGCGTATACGCGCACGAAAAACAGTCCGCTCATCGCCGAGCGCACACATTTGGGCGAAAAAGGATCGGCGCAGCCGAGAAGATAGATATCTTCATACCCCGCCGCGTTGGCCGTGCGCAGGATGGTGCCGAGGTTGCCCGGATCGGATACCCCGTCCAGAAGCAGACAGTTCCCGCGCGGCGGTACCGGGGTAAGGTCGGGAATGCGCAGCACCGCAAGCACGCCCTGCGGCGCTACCTCGTCCGAGAGTTTTTCAAAAACCCCGTCCGATACGACGAGCGGTTCGGCAAAAAAACGCTCTCCCGCATACGACTCGCTCTGCACGCCGCACACGACCTCGCAGCCGCCTGCGACCGCTTCGCGCACCTGCTTGATCCCCTCGACGATATACTCGCCCCGCTCGCGTCGGTATTTCTTTTCCTTTAACGCAAGTATGCTCTTGACCTGCGGATTGTTCCGCGATACGATGACCATAAACGCCCTCTCTCGGAAAACAAAAAACCTTCTTGATCAAGAAGGTTTTTCCGTTCGGTCAGGCAATGGCCGCTTTCGCCTTTTCGGCAAGCGCCGCAAAGCCCGCCGCATCGTTCACGGCAATGTCCGCAAGAACCTTCCTGTTCAGATCGATCCCCGCAACTTTCAGCCCGTGCATGAATTTGCTGTAAGAAAGCCCGTTCTGCCGGGCAGCCGCGTTGATACGGGCGATCCAGAGCTGACGGAAATCTCTCTTCCTGCGCTTGCGGCCGATGTAAGCATATTTCAGCGACTTCATCACCGCTTCGCGGGCGATCCTGTACGAACGGCTCTTGGAACCGAAATAGCCCTTGGAAAGTCTGAATATCTTCCTGCGCTTTTTAACTGCGTTTACGCCTCTTTTGATACGCATATCTGTCTCCTCCTGCCTTATTTCTTATACGGAATGAGCTGGTTCTTCACCGTCAGTTCCTGTGTTTCCGAAACGAAAGCCGTCTGGCGGAGAGCTCTCTTTCTCTTCCTGGTCTTTTCGCCCGTCTTATGGTTCTTACCCGACTGCGCTCTCTTCACTTTGCCCGTTCCGGTAATGTCGAAACGCTTTTTCGAGCCGCTGTGCGATTTCTGTTTAGGCATTTTTCTTTCCTCCGAGTTTATTTTCAAGAAGCGGGTCGCCCCGCCGTATTGACTTTATTGCTTCGCCGGCGAGAGAAGCATCGTTATGTTGCGCCCCTCGTTGGCGGGTTTTTTATCCATCACGGCCTTGCCGCCGAGCATTTCAAAAAACTCCTTCATCACGTCGATCCCGAGCGAGACGTGCGCGTTCTGACGCCCGCGCATGCGGATGGATACCAACACCTTGTTCCCCGCTTCGAGAAATTTCTGCGCCTGGCGGCACTTCACGTTCAGGTCGCCCACGTCGATCGTCATCGACAGGCGGACTTCCTTCACCTCCACCATCTTCTGATTCCTGCGCGATTCCTTTTCCTTTTTCCCCTGCTCGAACTTGAATTTGCCATAGTCCATGATCTTGCACACCGGCGGATTCGCCATGGGCGAGATCTTCACCAAATCAAGGTCGCTCTCTTCCGCCAGCCGCAGCGCCTCGCGCGAACTCATGATGCCGAGCTGGTTGCCGTCCTGGCCGATCACTCTCACTTCCTGATCACGGATCTCTCCGTTCACCTGATGCTGGTCTTTGATTGTTTTATACCGTCCTTTTCTTAATTTTTTCCGCCGCGCGGAATAAAAAAGCGGGCCGTAAAAGTACGACCCGCCCCAAAATACCATACGAAGACCGCAAAATGCGCATGATTACGATGATGATTTTTGGCTCTTGCAACGCGCTTGCCGCAAGGCGAGAAGTAACTTCTGCTTGATACCGTAATATAATAGCAAATTCCGTCTGCAATGTCAATCGTTTTTCCTGTCTGCCGCAAAAATTTTTGCGGCAGACAGGCTTTTTCTCAAAATACCGTCTTTTCGTCGTTTTCCTTTTTGACCTTCTCGGCAAATTCGGCAAGCGGCATCGCGCCCACGTCCCCTTTCTCGCGCATGCGCACGGATACGGTGCCCTCCTCTTTCTCCTTGTCACCGATGATCAGCATATACGGCAGTTTTTCCAGCTGCGCCTCGCGGATCTTGTAGCCGATCTTTTCGTTGCGCAGGTCCGTTTCGACCCGCAGTCCCTTCGCGCGGAGCGCGGCTTCCACTTCCTTCGCGTAGTCGGCGGATTTGTCTGATACGGGCAGGATCTTGACCTGCACGGGCGAGAGCCACACGGGGAACTTGCCGGCATAGTGCTCGATGAGAATGCCGA
>CAKNQN010000027.1 GCA_930990665.1 uncultured Clostridia bacterium | reverse complement strand
ATGGAAAAATCGTCCTATCGCGGCAAGCGGGTGCGCGTATATTATTGTCACCCGTACACGTCGTGTGAGCGCGGCTCAAACGAACGGCTTAACCGCGAAATACGGCGGCGCATACCGAAAGGCTCGGACATCTCGAAGTTTACCGACGAGGAAATACAGGCGGTCGAAGATTGGGTAAACGCCTATCCGCGCGAGATATTCGGTTACGCTACGTCTGCCGAACGGTTTGACGAGCAGATAGCCGCTTTACAGTAAGTTTGAAAGTACACTTTCAAGAAGCCGCCGAAAGACGGCTGTTTTGGCGTACACGGAAAATCGGTAAAGGCTTATTCCTGTTTGGAATAAGCCTTATTTTATGTCTGAAATGGGCGATTTTGCCCTCATTATACCGCACCGAAAAAATTTTTTTTGAAAATTCAAAAAATTTCTATAAATTTACTTGACTTTACGAATTTTTTACCCGACAACAACGCTCGCCCCGGCGGCAGGTTGAAAAATTTTCAACCTGCCGCCGGGGCTGCGTACTGCATTGATTTTCTTCTGCCGCGCGGGAATCTTGCCAAAAACGCAGGATCACCGCGCAACGAAACCGAAGGAATATTTCAGACGGAAAAAGTAATGCACAGGCGCCTGCGTATCGGCCTTTCTTCAAAATGCAAAGCGCCCTTTCTGAACTCGAATTCCAGTGCTCTGCCGTCCGCAAAGGCCTTCTCCGGCGATCTGCCTGCGGGCAGGGAAAAGGAGGCCAGAGAAATCGGGTCCCCGTAGATATGCAGGATGCAATCTCTCTTTCCGATCTCCGCTTCGCCCCAGCTGGTGCCGACGCTCCACAGAAACCTTCCCTCTCCCTTGAGAGGGGAAAAGCCGATGCGCCCGGCGGACAGATCGAAAGAAAATCCGCTATACAGCGGCAGAAGCGCGAACGATGCCATGGCGCGCGCATAATTGCTGCCGCATTCGATCTCGCTCCACGGGTTGCGGTTGTCGCCGCGGTAACGGGCGCGCACGGCGCGCACGATGTTCTCCCCTTCTTCGACGAGTCCCTCCGCGATCATAAGACCTGCCAGAGCGTATTCGAAGCCCGTCATCGTCTCCTCGCAATAAGGAAGGGGAATGACCGGCTTGCGGACGCCCGCAGGATAGTCGCAAATCACAGCGCCCGCCTCGTCATTGACGCAGAAGACCCGCCACATATTGGCGTATCCGCGCATGCTCGGCTTGAAATTGTTCCTATAAAGGCTCATAAGCGCCGTCTTCTTTTTCTCCCCGTCGAAGATCCGCTCCCGCCCCAACACGGCAGCGTGCCAGTCGGCAAGCATCTGATCGATCTCGCAGCCCTCTGCATACTGGTACTTGATCTCCTGCGCCTCGTCGTTCCAATATGCCCCTGCGCCGAAACGCTCTACCACAGACTTATCGTGCAGGTCGATCTTCTGGACAAAATAACTGCCGTTGAAAAGATTTTCATTCGCCCATTTTCTGCCCCGTTCATACATGGAACGGTACCGCGCCGCGGCCCCTTCCTCTCCCGCACGCGCCGCCATCTCCGCGCCGCATTGCAGGGCCAGAAGATACATCCCCTCCAGCCAGGAATTCGGCCCGAACAGTTCCATATCCAGGGTGTGATGCTGTCTTCCCGAACAGATCCCGCTCCCTTCCGGATCCCACCGATCGGGATTCTTATCCGAACAGGCATAATCGAGCATACTGCGGATGCTCTTCCAATGAGCGCAAAGCCAGGCATCGTCTCCGCAGATTTTCCACTCACGGTACGCCTTGATCACTTCCCCCATCTGCCCGTCGACACAGGCGCGGAAATGCACCTTGCGCTCCCGCCACCTGGGAAGATGCGTGCGGAATTCCGTCTTGCCGTCTTTATCCAGATTGTATTTCCACACCGTCTCGCGGAGAGAACGCTCCAAAGACGGGAAAAGAAAGGGCAGCGCGTATGCGTAATTCCATACATGCTGACACGTCCCCTCGCAGCAGCCTTTTTTCTCCATGGCGCCTTCCCAGCCGTAAAACGCGCCGTCTTCCAGGCGCAGCACTACGGCCGTTTTCAGCGTGGACAGATTGGCCGATACGGCGTCGATCGCCGCGGCAGGCATGGAACTTCGGAACAACGTGCGCCGGAAAAGGCGCGTCTGCGCGGAAAGGCGCGCAAAATTTTTCAGGCAATACTCCGCCGTCGCTTCGGAATTTTCAAAGCGGGTCGCGTAATAATTTTTCCAGATGACGTCCTGTCCGTCCGCATCTTTGCAGGGATCCCAGTAATTGTAATTGTTGGGCGTGTTCCAACACAGCAGAAAACGCACCTTTTTGCAGCAGCCCGGCGCGAGCGAAAAGCGCACAAACAGACTGCCGTGATCGCCGCATCCTGCCTCGTCATACCGGCGGTCGGGCTGTTCTTCCCTCTCACAAAAATCCCGCCAGTACACCGTCTGCGGATCACTCCAACCGCCCCTATACCAGTAAGGCGTGCAGAAAGCTTCCGACTCGTCCGTCGCGATGCACAGATCGGTATAGGATTTATCCGTTTCCGGCTTCTCGCTGCGAAAGAAAATGCCGCGCACGCCCTCTTTTGCAAAAGGCAGGTCGTACCCGCGTTCAGCCGTGTTACGCGCCGAAAACGCGAGCGTAAACTCCACCCGTGCCGCCGCAGTATTTTTCACCTGTATTTCGAAAAATGCGGCAGGCAGAGAGGATTCGGCATCATTGTGCGGGATGAACGGATTAAAGGCAGTAAGTTTTACGGATGCAGGGAATCCTGCATCCGTAAACGTCAGTTCTGCCATCGGAAATTCACCCCGGAAAGATACCTTTTCAAAATGCGGAAAGGCGGTCAACGAGTCGGATACCGGCCCGAAACCGAAACCGCAATAATCGCCGTCCCTGTGCGGGCCGATCAGGCTCTCCTGCGTATCGCCCTGCAAGACTTTTGCCGCCGTCTTTCCCTCCCACTTCGCACGCACGGCAAAATGCGTGAATCCGTTGCGGGAATTTTTATTCGGACGGTTGAAGATCTCCCAGTCGACAAGCTCGCCGTTGCCGGCAAGCCCTACGCTGCCCGTACCCAGCCCGCCCAAAGGAAAGGAGATATTTTTCAGGTATTTTCCGCGATAGACCATGGCTTATTTATACAGTTGTTTGTAGTTGGCGCACGCCCTGTAATCGGCGCCCTCCAG
>CAKNQN010000026.1 GCA_930990665.1 uncultured Clostridia bacterium | reverse complement strand
CCAAGGCGAAGGCGAACAACATGCCCAACGACAACATCCAGCGCTGCATCAAAAAGGCGGCGGGTGAACTGGGCAATGCGACGTACGAGACGCTCGTTTACGAAGGGTACGGCCCGGGCGGTTCCGCCCTCATCATCAACACGCTTACCGACAACAAGAACCGCACCGCGGGCGACGTGCGCAGCACGCTTTCCAAGTGCGGCGGCGAACTGGGCAACTCGGGCTGCGTGTCGTATATGTTCACGAACCGCGGGCTTCTCGTGGTCGAGCGCACCGTCGATCTGGATGAAGACACAATCACGGAATACGCCATCGATGCGGGCGCGGACGATGTGACGGTGCTGGACGACGTATACGAAGTTTATACCGATCCCGCGGCGTTTTCGGCCGTTCGGAAGTATCTCGAAGGGAAAAATGTGGAATTTCTGGAAGCGGATGTGCGCATGATCCCGCAGAACAAGGTCACGCTCAACGCCGAAAATACCGAAAAATTTATTAAGCTTCTGGATAAACTCGAAGAGCTGGACGACGTACAGGACGTCTATCACAACGTCGACCTTCCCGAAGAGGAAGAAGAGGAGTAATACTCGCGCTGCCGTCTGGCAGTCAGATGCCTGCGCCGAGCGCGAAAAGGAGAGAGAAATGACGGTTTCCCAGACTTGCCGGAAAGCGAAAGAGCATGCGGGTGCGATCGCCTTTGCGAGCGAAGAGGACATGAACGCAATGCTCGGGGCGGCGGCGAAGGCCCTCCGCGATCGCGCCGACTTTATCATTGCCGAAAACGCGAAGGACATAGCGAGCTGCACGCGCGGCGCGCAGTTCGTCGACCGTCTGATGCTGGACAAAAAGCGCATCGACGGTATCGCCGTGGGATTGGAAAAACTGATCGAGCTTCCCTGTCCCGTGGGAGAAGTGCTGGAAGAGCGGACGCTCTATAACGGATTGCAGCTGCGCCGCGTGCGCGTGCCGTTCGGCGTGATCGGCATCATTTACGAGGCGCGCCCCAACGTCACCGCAGACGCGATCGGCCTTGCGATTAAGAGCGGCAACGCCATCGTTCTGCGCGGCAGCAAAGACGCGATCTGTTCCAACCGCGCCGTCACCTCTGTCATCAAGGAAGCGATCGCGGCGAAGGGGTATGACCCCGAGTTCATCCAGCTCATCGAGGACACGACGCACGAAGGTGCGACGGAGTTCATGCGCATGAAGGGTGTGATCGACGTGCTCATCCCGCGCGGCAGCGCCTCGCTCATCCGCAGCGCGGTGGAGAACGCGATTGTCCCCGTCATCGAAACGGGTACGGGCAACTGCCATGTCTACTTTGAAAAGACGGCGGATATCGCCAAGGCGATCCCCATTCTCATCAACGCAAAGACGCAGCGCACCTCCGTGTGCAACGCCTGCGAGAGCCTTCTCATCGACGAGCCGTACGCGCGCGAGCATCTTCCCGCGATCGTGGCGGCGCTGCGGGAGAAAAATGTGGAGATCGTCGCCTGTGAAAAGTGCCGTGCGATCCTTCCCGACCTTGCGCCCGCGACCGAAGAGGACTATGCGGCGGAATTTCTGGCGCTGAAGATCTCGATCAAGATCGTGGACGGTGTGGAAGAGGCGATCGCGCACATCAACAAGTACGGCACCCACCACAGCGACAGCATCATCACCGAAGACGCCGCCGCCGCGGAGAAATTTCTCAACGAAGTGGACAGTGCCGCCGTTTACAGCAATGCGAGCACCCGCTTTACCGACGGCTTCGAGTTCGGATTGGGTGCGGAAATGGGCATTTCCACGCAGAAGCTGCACGCGCGCGGACCGATGGGCCTGCGCGAGCTCACCACCTATAAATACGAGGTGCGCGGCAACGGCCAGATACGCGGCTGATCAGAAGGGTCTGCAAGCGCGGATGGCGATGCCAAAAAACCGCGGGCGGAAAAATTTTCCGCCCGCGGTTTTTTGTATTTCCGCATAAAAGGGGAGCGGGCGGCGGATAATACTGTTGTCAGCAACGGGAAAGACAGATTCGTTGAACGAAAGATTTGTGAGAAGTTTTTGTGAAAAAGACCGTTGCTTTCCGATATAGCTTCACCTCCATGCGGTAAAAATGATTGCGAGAAAAAATGGCAGGATCCGCCACTTTTGATCAGACAAAACATGCACCCGCAGAAAAGGCGGGGCATTGATAAGAGAAAATGTGTGAGAGATCATGCGTTTTCTCTTATTTTTTATTTTCCGAAGAAAATACATTTTTTTGCGCACATCCGCATATTTGCGGGAAAATGTGTCGGCGGGTTTACAAAATTTTCCGGATATGGTATAATGGAAACACCAAAGACGGAGGTGAATATGTCTCGGAAAAAGAACAAGATAGCCGATGCCGCGGAAGACGCCGTAAAAAAGTCGCATCCCGCGATCCTTTTTTTGGCGGTGCTGTTTCTGCTGATCGGGCTGGCTGCGGGCGCGTTTGTGTGTTCCCGCCTGACGGGCGGCGACAAGCTGGAGCTTTCCGGCGAGCGCGTCGTGTACCTGCAAGTCGGGCAGACTTACGAAGAGCCCGGCGTGAAAGCGGTGTATTTGGGCAGAGACGTTTCGGACAAAGTGGTCCTTTCCGGCGACGAGGTGGATACCTCGAAAGAGGGGATCTATCAGATCGTCTACAAGGTAGACGGACTTTTTACCAAAGAGTATCAGCGCGTGCGCGCGGTCGTCGTGGGGGAACCGGAAGGGCTGGAAGAATTCCTTGCCGCGTTTGAAGGAGGGAATGCCTGATGGCGAAGGCGAAATTTTCGGCAGGGAAGGCGTTTCTGGCCTGTTTACTGGCGCTTGTCATCGGATTTGTCGCGGGATTTTTCCTCTACGCATACATCCGTCGTCCGACGGGCGGCGACGTCTATGTGAGCGGCGACCTGTCCATTCACTTCATGGAACTGGGCAACAATTATACGGGCGACGCGGTGTACATAAAGGCGGGCGATACGGACATCCTCATCGACGCGGGTTCGCGCACGAACAGCGCGGCGGTGATCGACGAATATCTGCAGACGCAGATGAACGGGGACAGGACGCTGGAATATGTGATCGCGACGCATGCGCATCAGGATCACATTGCGGGATTCGCCGGAGACGGGTCCAATCAGAGCCTCTTTGCATTGTACGACTGCGAGACGATCATCGATTTCCCGCAGACGGAGGCGACGACGCGCGTGTATGAAAATTACATCGCATCGCGCGATGCGGAGATCGCCGCGGGGGCGAAGCACTACACGGCGCTCGAATGCTGCGAAGGCACGGGCGGCGCACAGCAGGTGTATGAGATCGCCGACGGGATTGAGATGAAGATCCTGTATCACGACTTTTACAGGGAATACCCGGACGACGAAAACAACTGTTCGGTCTGCGTGCTCATTTCGCAGGGGAACAACCATTTTCTTCTGACGGGAGATCTCGAGGCGGAAGGGGAAGAATCCCTTGTGGAAAACAATCCCGATCTTCCCCATGTGAAGCTCTTCAAGGCGGGGCATCACGGCTCCTATACGGCGTCCGGCGAGGCGCTCCTTGAAAAGATCCAGCCGGAGATCGTCTGCGTTTGCTGCTGCGCGGGCAGCGTGGAATACCTGCACGATCCGAAGACGACAGAAGATCTTCTGCATTCTTTCCCTGCGCAGGAGGCGATCGACAGAATTGCGAAGTGGACGGACAAAGTGTATGTGACGACGCTGGGAGAGATCGAAAAAGACAGCGACGGCATCTATGAAGACGTCGGATTCGGTTCGATGAACGGCAACATTGTCGTGACGTCCGGCAGGGCGGGGGAAGTGACGGTGCGATGTTCGAACAACGACACCCTGCTCAAAGATACGGCATGGTTCAAAGAATACCGAACGATGCCCGCAGAGTGGGCATAGTGCGGCAAGGGGGCGGAAAAAGCGGACAGAAAATTGTCCGCGCCGCCCCTTTTTGATGCAAAAATATTTGCGAAAAAGCGCAAAAAGTATTAAAATAGTACCGTTATACGAAGAAGAGGAGATGGACAGCCTTGATCAGGAACGATTTGAGGAACGTGGCGATCATCGCGCACGTTGACCACGGCAAGACGACGCTCGTGGACCAGATGCTCAAGCAGAGCGGAACATTCAGAGAAAACCAGGTGGTGGAGGAGCGCGTGATGGATTCCAACGCCATCGAACGCGAACGCGGCATCACGATATTGGCAAAGAACACGTCGGTGCATTATCACGGCGTGAAAGTGAACATCATCGACACGCCGGGACATGCCGATTTCGGCGGAGAAGTGGAGCGCGTTTTGAAAATGGTAAACGGCGTGCTTCTGCTTGTCGACGCGGCGGAGGGCCCTATGCCGCAGACGCGTTTTGTTTTGCAGAAGGCGCTGGATCTCGGGCTCAAACTTATCATCGTGGTCAACAAGGTCGACCGCCCCGATGCGCGCATCTCCGAGGTGCAGGACGAGATCCTCGAGCTTTTGCTGGATCTGAACGCCACGGACGAACAGCTGGACAGCCCCTTTATTTATTGCTCGGGCAGGGCGGGCACCGCATCGCGCTATGCGGACAAGCCGGGAAAGGACCTGACGCCCCTTTTCGATACTATCCTCAACCACATTCCGCCCATGAACGTGGACGAAAACGCGCCCTTGCAGCTTCTGGTTTCCTCCATCGACTACAACGACTATGTCGGGCGGGTCGGGATCGGCAGGATCGAGCGGGGCAGGGCGAAGGCCAACCAGGAAGTGGTGGTCTGCAATCACAACATCCCCACGCTCAATAAGCGCGGGAAGCTGGTGAATCTCTACCAGATCGAGGGCCTCGCGCGCGTCCCCGTCGAGGAGGCGACGGCGGGAGACATCGTCTGTTTTTCCGGCCTGGAAGGCATCAACATCGGCGATACCGTCTGTGCGCCCGACTGCGTGGAGGCGGTCACCTTCGTCAAGATCAGCGAGCCGACGGTGGAGATGACCTTCTCCGTCAACAACAGCCCCTTTGCGGGCAAGGAAGGCAAGTTTGTCACGTCGCGGCATCTGCGCGAGCGGCTGTACAGGGAACTTCTGCGCGACGTATCCCTGAAAGTGGAAGACACCGATTCCGCCGAGGCCTTCAAGGTGAGCGGCCGCGGCGAAATGCACCTTTCCATTCTCATCGAAAATATGCGCCGCGAGGGGTATGAGTTCCAGGTGAGCACCCCCAAAGTGCTGTACAAGACCATCGACGGGCAGCTGTATGAACCGGTAGAGCGCCTCATCGTGGACGTGCCCGAAGACGGCACCGGCCCCGTGTTCCAGAGCATGGGCGAGCGCAAGGGCGAGCTGGTGCACATGAGCGCCGTAGGGTCGCGCATGCGCCTGGAATTCCTCATCCCCGCGCGCGGCCTGTTCGGGTATAAGAGCGAGTTTCTCACCCAAACCAAGGGCGAAGGCGTGATGAACTCCATCTTCTTCGAGTATCAGCCCTACAAAGGGGACCTCAAACGGCGGGATACCGGTTCGCTTGTCGCCTTCGAAGCGGGCGAAGCCGTCACGTACGGCCTGTTCAACGCGCAGGACCGCGGCATACTGTTCATCGGCCCCGGCACACAGGTGTACGAAGGGATGGTGGTGGGCGTATCTCCCAAATCGGAAGACATCAACGTCAACGTGTGCAAGAAGAAGCACATGACCAACACCCGCGCCGCCGGCAGCGACGATGCGATGCGCCTCAATCCTCCCAAAAAGATGAGCCTGGAAGAGTGCCTGGAATTTCTGAACGACGACGAACTTCTGGAAGTGACGCCCGTATCGCTGCGCATTCGCAAGCGCATTCTCGACAGCGAGCTGCGCGCCAAAGCCCGCGCCCGCGAAAAGAAGGCGTAAGCGGTCTTCCGCTTGCGGACAGCGGACATCAGAGTTTGCGCCCGCGAAAAGAAAGCATAAAGGGCGGGTTGTCCCGCATACAATATCCCCGACGAAGTCTATTCGGAGGGGATATTTTTTATGGACGAAACGAGGCTGATGACGGCGCTGATCGAACAGCAGAAAAAGATCACCGTGACGGGGGTGGAGAGCGTAGATTCCTTTTCGCCGCAGCAGATCACGATCACGCTGGAAGGGGGGCGTGCGCAGATCAGCGGAGAGAGGCTGAAGATCACGGATTTTTCCAAGACGAGCGGAAAATTTGCGGCGGTGGGCGAGATCGCGGGCGTGCGCTTTTTCAAGAAGAAAGAGAAGCTCGGCAAGAGGCTGTTCGGATGAACACGGAAGAGCAGGTTGCGGTATTTGTGCTTTGCATGGCGGCGGGGATCCTTGCGGGACTTCTGTACGAGCCCTTTTCGTTTTTTATGCAGGCGGTCGGAAACAGGGCGGCGCGCGCGGCGGCAGACCTCGTGTACGGCGTGGCGGCGGCCGTCTTGTTTCTTGCCGTGGGCACGGCGTGCGGATTTCCCGATTTTCGGGCGTATATGGCGGTCGCGGCGTTTGCGGGTTTTTTTCTGTATATGGAAAGTATGCACCGAATACTTGCAATTTCCGAAAAAAAACTGTATAATAAGATCGGGAGTTGCCTGAAAAGGATATACGTACGGCAAACAGCGGCACATGAAAGACGAAAAGACAAAAAAAATCGTAATAGGTCTGACGGCGGCGGCAGTGGTGCTGATCGCGATTCTGCTCGTGTACTGGATTTATCAGCTGATCGCAGTGTCCGTCCGCCGCGACAAGATCGACCGGCTCGAGCAGCAGATCGCTTACTACGAAAACGCGGCAAACGAACTGGATGACGACCTTTCCGTCTACCTGTCGGACGTCTGGCTGGAGCGCGCGGCGCGGCAGCTTTTGGGGATGCTCGGCTACGGAGACGTGGAACTGAACGATCTCGCGGCGGAAGGCGGGTTTCGTTACGTCTTTCAGGACGGCTCCGCCGCTCTCTGTATAGACGAAACGGGGAAGGTAGTCTATGAAATTATCCGCGATTGACATCGGTTCCAATTCCGTCCGTCTGCTTATGTGGGCAGACGGTCGTTCTTTATACAAAAAAATCCATACGACGCGCCTCGGGGAAGGCCTCGTGCGCACGGGTACCCTTTCCTCAGCTGCGATGCAGCGCACGGCGGAAGCGGTGGCGTCCTTTTTTGCACAGGCGAAAGAGGAGGGCGCCTCCCGCGTCTATGCGTTTGCCACGGCGGCGGTGCGCCGCGCGTCCAACGGCGGGGAGTTCTGCGCCCTTGTCCGGCGCCTGTGCGGCCTGGACGTACGCGTGCTCACGGGTGAAGAGGAGGCGCGCGTCGGCCTTTGGGGGGCGACGGAGGGCCGCGACGGCGGGATCATCGACGTGGGCGGTGCCAGCACCGAGGTCACGATCGGCAAGGGCGGCGAGGTCATCTACGCCGTCAGCGCGGACGTCGGCGCAGTCAAGCTCAAAGATGCCTGCGGCGAAGATCGGGCGGCGCTGGAAAAATACATTGCAGACAGCCTGACGGTGTACGGCAGTGTGCCGCGCAGCCGCATGTACGCCATCGGCGGCACGGCGACCTCACTCTGCGCGCTCGAATACGGCGTGGAGCCGTACGACCCCGCCGTGATCGACGGAAAAACGCTCTCGCTTTCTGCGGTATACGGCTGGGCGGACAAGCTGCTTTCCATGCGGCAGGAAGAGCGCCTTGCCCTAAAAGGGATGGACAAGCCGCGCGCGGATATTCTGGGCGGCGGCGCCCTGCTTTTGGGCAGCGTGATGCGCCTGATCGGAGCGGAAGAGGTCATCGTCAGCGAGAAGGACAACCTCGAAGGCTTTGTGTCTGCGATGCGCGGGGGGCTGCTATGAAACGCATTCTTGCCCGCGTCTTGCGCGCGTTCGATTATCTCGCCACCATTCTGCTGGCAGGCGTCGTGGTCTGGGTGGGTTATTTTCATTACTACGCCGACTACGATTCGGCGCTCATCATCCTTTCGCTGGTTTTGGGCGGAATCGTGTCCAGCGCCGTGTGCGCGGCCTTTCACGAGCTGGGGCACGTCGTGTTCGGCAGCATCTGCGGCTTCCGTTTTAACAGCGTGCGCATCGGCTTTGTGAACATCTGCCGCCGGGAAGGGAAGATCTGCTGTCGGATGGGCAGGCTGCCCGAATCGCTGGCAGGCGTCACGGAAATGCTCCCCACGGGGCGGGAACACCTGTACGAGAAATTTCTCGTCACCATCTGCGGCGGGCCGGTGTTTTCTCTCCTGTTTCTCGCGGGCTGCATCGCTTCCATCGTGTTTTTCCGCTCGCTGCCTTTTGCAGCCTATATTTTCCTGTGTACGGCGATGCCTTACGCCTTCCATATCCTGTTTTACAACGTGATGCCCTTCCGGGACGACGATCTGGATACGGACGGCGCGATGATCTGCGGGCTGATCCGCAGGGAAACCTCATATCTGACCGCCGTGAACATTCTGGCCATCGAGGGATATATGTACCAGGGGGCCACGCCTTCCGAGATCGATAAGAGTCTGTATTTCGGACTGCCGCAGCTTCCGGAAGACGACATCAACTTCATCGTGCTCACGAGTTACAGACTGATGTACTTTCTCGACGCGGGTGACGACCGTTCCGCCGTCTCGGCGAGTGACCGCCTGGAGGGGCTTCTCGAATATGTCCCCGAGCTGTACAAAAAGGAGATCGGAGCGGACATCCTGTACTGCAACTGCGCGTTGCGGCGGGACGAAAAGAAATCGAACGAATTGTATCCTTCGCTGCGGCAGTATCTTCTCGGCGAGAACACGGTGCGCACCCACCGCATCGCGGCGGCATACGAGCTGTATATCCGAAAGGACAAGCGGAAGGCTTTGCTGGAGCTCAATGCCGCAGAACAGAAGGCGGAGATCTGTGTGGTGAGCGGGGAGCGTAAATTTGAACGGAAACTTCTGGGCACCCTCCGCAAGGAGATCGTGACAGAGCATTATACCGAATAAGAAAGAGGGCCGCGCCGGGAAAATCCCGGCGCGGCCCTTTCTCAGCAGAGTTTGTTCAGCGGTCCGTAGCAGGCGGGGCAGAATCCGTCCGTAGCCGTTTTGCAACCGCCGCAGACGAATCCGCCGCAGTCGGCACAGATATAAATGTCGGCGGCATCGCATTCGCCGCCGCATTTTCCGCACAGAAGTTTCGACATACCATCACCTCCGCATTGGCTTTTAAGAAGTATGGCGCCGTCGTCGATTTTTTATGCAGCGGGCGTGCATAAATTTTTTCGGGGCGCGGATCGAAGAAAAATCCGCTGAAAAAACCGATCGGGGGTCATTTCGTGCCTTTAAGGGGCATTTGAAAGCCTCAAACGCGGTCGCATGGAATTTTCTTTCGGGTTTCCGGCAAAAACGCTTTGAATTTCGGCGTAATTATGGTATAATTAAATGGATAAACCGATCAAAATTTTATGCAAGCAAGAGGAGTCAGTGTTTATGGCAGACAAAGTTCAGGGCGAATACGGCGAAGAGCAAATACAGGTCCTGGAAGGGCTGGAACCGGTGCGCAAGCGCCCGGGCATGTATATCGGCTCGACGGACGAGAGGGGGCTGCATCATCTGGTGCAGGAGATCGTCGACAATTCGATCGACGAGGCGCTGGCGGGGTATTGCGACACCATCCGCGTGACGATCAACAAGGACGGATCCTGTTCGGTCGTAGACAACGGCCGCGGCATTCCTACGGGCATTCACCACAAGGAAGGGATCTCCTCGGTCGAGCTCGTTCTCACGAAGCTGCACGCGGGCGGCAAATTCGGCGGCGGCGGATACAAGATCTCGGGCGGGCTGCACGGGGTGGGTCTTTCGGTCGTCAACGCCCTTTCCGAGTGGCTGGAAGTAGAAGTATATCAGAACGGCCACATCTATAAACAGATCTACAACCGCGGGGTGCCGCAGCGTGCGCTGGCGATCGTCGGCGACACCGACAAGACGGGCACCAAGGTGACCTTCTATCCGGACGACGAAATTTTCGAGACGGTCGTGTTCAACTACGACAATCTGAAACTTCGCCTGCGCGAACTCGCGTATCTGAACAAGGGGCTCACCATCTCCATCCGCGACGAGCGGGAGGAGAAGCCGCGCTTCGACGAATTCCACTATGAAGGGGGAATCCTGCATTTTGTCGAAGATCTGAACAAGAACAAAGAGACGCTTTTTCCCGCGCCCGTCTATTTTGAGGAGACGCAGGACGACAGCGCCATCGAGGTCGCCATCCAGTACAACGACAGCTACAGCGAGACGATCTTCAGCTATGCGAACAACATCCACACGGAGGAGGGGGGCACCCATCTCGACGGGTTCAAGGCCGCGCTCACCAAGGTCATCAACGACGCGGGCCGCCGGCTGAACATTCTCAAAGAGAATGACAAGCTGACGGGCGACGACGTGCGCGAAGGGATCACGGCCGTGGTTTCCGTCAAGCTCACCGAGCCGCAGTTTGAAGGACAGACGAAGACGAAGCTGGGCAACAGCTCCATGCGCGCGTTTGTGCAGAAGGCGACGGTGGAGCACCTTGGCACCTATCTCGAAGAAAACCCTTCGCAGGCGAGGGAACTCATCCTTCGGTGTATCACGGCGCAGAAGGCGCGCGACGCGGCGCGCAACGCCCGCGAACTGACCCGCCGCAAGGGGATCCTGGAAAACACCACCCTTCCCGGCAAGCTGGCGGACTGCAGTGAAAAGCGCCCCGAGCTGTGCGAGATCTACCTCGTAGAGGGCGACTCGGCAGGCGGTACGGCCAAACAGGGTCGGGACAGGCGCTTTCAGGCGATCCTGCCGCTTCGCGGCAAGATCCTGAACGTGGAAAAGGCGCGGCTCAACCACGTCCTCGAAAACGAGGAGATCAAGAGCATGATCACGGCGTTCGGCTGCGGCATCCACGACGATTTTGACGAGAGCAAACTGCGTTACGACCGCATCATCTGCATGACGGATGCCGATGTCGACGGCA
>CAKNQN010000025.1 GCA_930990665.1 uncultured Clostridia bacterium | reverse complement strand
CGCCCGCCATGGCGGGCGCCCCTCTCTTTCTGAATTTATCCCCTCACTATTGCGGGAGGAATTTATCCCCTCACTATTGCGGGAGGAATTTATCACCCCACTCCTGCGGGAGAAGAAAACACGCTCAATCGGTGTTGAACATCTTGAAAAATTCTTTGGTCGCGAAGGAGACCGGCTGCCCCTGCGGGAAGGCGATGCCGACCGAACGCGCGGGAAGCGGAGGTTCGGTGCGGATCTCGAACAGCGTCTTGTCCTCGTTGAGCTCGCGACGCACATATTCCCTGGGCACGCAGGCGATCCCCACGCCGTTTTTGGCGAGCTGGATCATCAGTTCCAGACTGCCGCATTCGATCTCCGGGTGCAGGTGCACGCCGATGGAATGCGAAAACTGAATGATCGCCTTGCGCGTCACCGTACTCTGGTCGAGCATGAGGAGCGGATAATCGTGCATGGATTTCAGAGGCTGCACGCCCTCCGAAAGGGGTTTATACCGCTTGTTTGCGACAAATGTGTCATGCAGGGGCATCACCACGCTCGTCAGAGTGAAATCCTTGTCGTCGATCGGGAGATTGACGAAGGCAATGTCGCACTTATTGTTTTTGAGGAGTTCGATCGTCTCCGTGGTGATGCAGTTGATGAGGTTGAGCTTGACTTCGGGATATTTTTCATGGTATGCCGCGATCTTGTCGATGAGCACATAGGAAAAAATGGTATCCGACGCGCTGATCCGGATGGTACCCGTCGCCTTGGTGTGGATCTCTTTGAGCCTGTTCTCTGCCGAATCCAGCTCCGCAAGCGCCTTTTCGACAATGCCGAAAATTTCCTTGCCGCCCTGCTCGGAAAGCTCCATCCCGCGATGCGTACGATTGAAAAGGGTTGTCCCGAGCTGGCTTTCCAGCTGTTTGATCGCCTGCGATACGGCCGGCTGGCTGATAAACAGCTCATCCGCAGCCCGCGTTAAACTTCCGCACTTCGCGACCGTGTAAAATACCCTGTAAAGTTCAAGATTGACCATAAAACCTCCTCTTTGAATCTTCGGTACTTCTCACTTCCCCACACAGAATTTTGCAAAGATCTCGTCGATCACCCGCTCGCTCTCTGTTTCGCCGCTGATCTCGCCGAGCGCTTCCCACGCCACCCGCAGATGCACGCCGAGAAGATCGAGCGGGATCTTCCCGCAGAGCGCCACGGCTTCGTCCAGCTCATGTTTCGCCCGCGAAAGCGCCGCAAAATGCCGCTCTTCAATGAGAAACTGCGCGTCTGCATTGTAGCCGTGCATACAGATTTCAAACATACGTTGCCGCAAAAGCTGTACATTTTCACCCGTCTTGGCCGAGATGCGGATGTCGGCCGGCACCTCGCTCTCCCCCGCATCCGCAAGGTCTGTCTTATTGTAGACGACCAGCCGGCTCTTGCCCGCAAGAGAAGCATAGACGGCCCTGTCCTCTTCCCCCATCTTTTCGGATGCGTCCAGAATGAACAGAACGAGATCTGCCCCGTCGATGAGCTTTTTGGCGCGGTCGATGCCGATGTTCTCCACCTCTTCCGCCCCCTCGCGGATGCCCGCCGTGTCGTACAGGTCGAACCGAACGCCGCCGATCTCGATGCTGCCTTCCACCACGTCGCGCGTCGTGCCGGGCACGGAGGATACGATCGCCTTGTCCGAGCCGAGCAGCGCGTTCAGAACCGAACTCTTGCCCGTGTTCGGCCTGCCCGCCAACACGACGGACACACCCTCTTTGACCTTCTTACCCGTGCGGTAGGTGGAAAGCAGGGTGCCGAGCTCGTCGCACATCTTCCGCAGATCTTCCCGTATGTGCGCAAGGTCGGTGTGCTCGATGTCCTCCTCCGGGAAATCGATATCCGCATCGATGCCCGCCAATATTTCTTTGAGCGCGTCTTGCAGTCGGACGGCACAGCCGTTCAGTCGCTCGGTATACAGCATGTACCCCGCGCGGACTTCCGCCTCGCTCTCGCCGTTGATCATGTCGGCAAGCCCCTCTGCGGACGAGAGGGAGAGTTTGCCGTTCAGAAAAGCGCGCTTGGTATATTCACCCCGCTCGGCGAGCCGACAGCCGCAGCGGACGGCGCTGCGCAGGACCCCGCGCGCGATCTCCGTGCCGCCGTGGCAATGAAATTCGACCACGTCTTCTCCCGTAAAGGAATGCGGGGCACGGAAATAGACGCACAGCCCGAAATCCCGAAAAGACCCGCAGTCGATCTCTCCGGGATACATCCGGTAAGGCGTAAAGGAGGAGACCGGCGTCTTTCCGGCCGGCGAAAACATCTTCTCCGCCGCACCCAAAGCGCCCGGTCCCGAAAGGCGCACGATCGCCACGCCGCCCCTGCCGGGCGGCGTGGATATGGCAGCTATAGTATCCGCGATCATACGCGCCTCCTTCTTTTTTCCTCATTATAACACAAAAAACGACAAATTGTCAACAATCGCAAAATGACGGATCGTGTCAAGTTTTTTCAGCATAAAATCGAAAAGTTTTTATTTTCTTTTCAAAATTGATCTCAAAATAGCCGAAAAGCCATCAGTAATTCCATCTAACCCGACTACACGAGCAGATAAAGGATTTATATTCGAGGGACGATAATTTTCGTGCACGCGCATTGAGTATTGCACAGGCTCTTTTTTTGTGTTTTTTCTTCGGACAAGATTGCGAAATTCTCCGCCATTAAAATAAAAGGCGCGTAAATTGGCAATTCTGCCGGCACCTTCTATGCTCCACCCCATCGGGCGGGAAGATAAACGAGCGGAGAGAACGTGCGAAACGTGTCCTTCGGCGGCGCAGCTATGCGCCGGCGTCAGATCTATCTCGTCAAAATTGTTTTCGAGATAAAAAAGTCCTTCCGACACGGTTTTCCGATCGGACAATTTTTGCTTGCTCTGATAGGCGTTCTGATACAATCCCCGTATTGTGTCAAAATCTTTTGCGTATAATGCCGCAAGAATATCGTTACGTAATCGCTTATTGCCGAAGCTCGCACCGGTAACGCTCTTAAAAACATGGAATTTGTCGAGATGGTAGCTTGCTTTCGGAAAGAAATTCAATCCGCCTTTGATCCAGCTCGCCCCATCGCCAGAGATATGTATTGCTGCTTGGCTGCACCGATAAGTTGAATACAGATAATCGGCAACGTCCGCCCATAGGTCGTCCGCTTCGTTATCGACGGACACAAAATAACGAGGATTGACAAGTTCCGTGCGCCCTTTACTCACGGGACGCACGCCCTCATGTACATACACAAGTTTAACTTCGGCGCTCTTGCCGGTGTTCAGATGAATATGATCTTCGTCCGCTTCGATAAAAATGTCGCCGACGGTTTTCAAAGACGGCTCCTGTGTTGGAACGTCCAGAGCGTCAGTATCAATTCGTTTAACGAGATTATGCACGGTTTGACGCGACACACGGTGCCCGACAAGCTCGCTTGCTTTACCATAGCTTGTTAGCGTCGCCTTCGAGACGAGATCCGCTTGAAGGTTTTTTCAATTCGCTCATACTTTTTGAGCTGCAAGAGCTCATCGACCGCAAAGAAATACCGCGCGGTCTGTTTGTCGAAATAGAGCTTGCGACGAAGAGTAAGCCTCTTTTTCATCTCTGCGACTTGTTCCTCGCTCATGACGCCGTCCAGATTAAACAAACCCCCGTTTGTTCCACCTCGCGTATAATATTCCTCCGCGTTGGCGTTTCTTGCAATTTTCTTGCCGTTCAGAACATACGAAAAGAAATTATACCCCGCCGTGAGATCATAAAAACTGCGCCGGGCTTGGTATTCCGCACGAGCATTGCCTTTCATATACGACGGCGCCGACGGAAGAGTATAAGCGATGTTAAACAAGGCTTTCGGCATAGCTTTTCCCCTCTGTTCAGTAGGTTTTCTTTGTTTTTTCGCGGCGATGGATCAGTTCATCTTTGACCGCTTGCAAGTTCTCTGGCAGCGTGGAAAAATACCCGCTGTCCAAAAGTTCCACACTTACAGGCTCTCCGGCAGAACGAGCGCGTTGAGCGTTGAAAAGTGTCGTGGCGAGCATTTCGATTATGCTCATCATGACGAAAAGGTCGTCCACCGTCGCCTCCGTTGATTTTACACGTTTCAGCAGCTCCTCTACGCCTCGCAGATCACGCATAGGTTCTGTTGCCGGAGCAAGAGCCTTCCTTTTACCGTATTTTTTGTAGATTTCCTCGATACCGACCGAGAGCGCACGGTTGAGTAGATCGTTCATCGTCGTAAACTCTTTTGTTGCAAACAATTCATAGATTGACGTCAACACGTCGTCATCGTACACGCGAATATGGAAAGAATTGGTCTTTTTTTGTGTTGTTGCTTTCTTTGCCACAACGTCCTCCTCGTTCTCTGGAAAAATGGTTTCCATTTTGTCCTTCGATTGCAGTGTACCATCTGGTACACGAAATCGTCAAGGTGCGCCAACAAATAATACGAAGTATTAAAAGGTCGTTTTTCGACGATGTGGCGCACCGTCTTATCCTGCTTCCTTTTTTTCGCCCCGAAAAAAACTGCTCTGCCTTTCACGGAGCTCGCTCCGAACCCCGCGCGGATAGTACCGCGCGGAAGCACAGAGTTGATTATCGTTGTTGTCCTCTCCCGCGAGACTGACCACCCTGCGGGGCGTTCATTCGAGCGGTTAAAGTTGAGCACGCTTTGTTGATCGAGCGGTTCAGATAAGGTTCACCCTTTTCCGGACGGTATAATCCGGAAGATTTGAATATGCGCTCCATCTGTGCCGGATCGCAATCGGTAAAGAAAGCAAGCATTGTTTTGAAATCTTTGATCTCCGGCAAATGAATACTGTCGCTCATCGGAGAATAGTAGGCGCGATTGCCACCATTGTATTGGATCGGCGCCTCGCTGTTTGCGATAACTGTCTCGATCAGATCATTCTGCCGAGCGCGCTCTTCTTCTGCCATCGTTGGCGTCTGGACGACCTCGTACTCCGGGATATTTTCGCACTGTTGTCCGTTAAAAACTTGATAGAATTTGATAACCGGACGAACATTCTCTTTTTTGTATTCGAGCTTTTCCTCTTCGCTCATGCCTTCGAGCGTTTTTGCCTCAAAAGGCTTTTTTGTTTTTTTGTCATACCACGTCCAGAAAAAAACCTCACTCGATTTTTCCCCGCTTCTGACGTTCCCGCCAAGTTCTTTTACTTGATTAAACGTCAACCAGCGTGGATCACGATAGCCTTTCATCGCCGCGATAACGTAAAGATAAAAAGCATTTAGCCCTTTGTAGTTTTTTTGTGTTTTTCCATTCATCGGCGACACAGACGGTGCGCGATACCAGCCCGCCTCCCACTGTGTCGGATCCTGTTCTATGAAAGAGATCAGAGTATCGACCATCTTTTTCCGCTTTTCTTCGATCTTCTCTTTGTAGTCCATACTCACTCCTCCTCAAAATCTATAACAATCTGATCAGCGGGTTCGTCGTCCGGAAAATCTGACGGATCCGTCGCAGCTCCAAAGTTCTGCTCTGTCCACTCCTCTATACTCACACCGTCACGAGCATAGACAGCAACGGAGCTGGCAGACCTCTGACTTCGAGCCTGTTCAAGCAATGCTCCGATGACGTCATCATCGAGCTGTCCATCAGTCACTGCCCGCAGTTCTCGCAACAATCTATCCTCGTTCTCTGTGATGTGTTTTTTTACCTTCGCCATACTCCACCTCTTTTGAGAACACAAGAAAAAGACTGTGCGGCTGCGCCTTTCTCTCTGTCTCTATGTTTACTACAAAACAAGTCGCCTTGTTCATATCTTCTGGCAAAAACGTCGTCCCCTATATTCTTTCATACTCGCACATAGGTTTTTCTTGTGTTTTCACTAAAAGATAAATTACTAATATATAAATTACTATCCTTATTCCGCCGTTCGCCTATTACCCGTTAGCCGTTTACCCGTTAGCCGATAATAGGCAAATGGATAATCTTGTGATGGGAAAGCTAATCACCACAATATATAGTATGTTCTCCCGGAGGTACGGGCGGAATGTTAAGTTTGTAATCATAACCCGTAAACTTTCCCTTATTATCCTTTGTGGGGGTTCTTTCCAGATACCCCAAAGTCTCTAAATAGTGGACTGCGGCACGAATAGCCTTGTCTCCTTCCCCGCGTGGCGTAACAGTTGCGCCGCTCTCATCTCGCTGCGTTACCAGCTCTACTAATCCGCGAACAGAAAAATCCCAGCCGTTCGGCAAGGAAAATATAGTGCATAGTAAACCTTTGCTTCGATAGTCGAGACGTTTATCGCAAAAAACCTCGTTAGGAATTATTGAGAATTTGTCCCGTATGACGTTAATTAGCTTGCCCATCTCTTTCCTCCTGCAAAACAAAATGGCATTAGAGCTAATATGCTTCTAATGCCATATAAAACGCACGCAACACATTAACCCATCACACCTTTATTCTTTACACCTTTTTTCAAAGGTGTGACGGGCGGGTTGCCATATTTAGTTGAAATGTCAAGCAGAACAGGCAACCCTCCGGTCACCAAAATTTTACACTATCAAATGACGTGCGCCGCCCTGTCAGACGTGTGCGGCGCGATTCTCGGATTTTGCCCTAAACGCACGCAATGCGAAAAGTACAAATGCGGGGGCGCATCCGCAGACGCTCCCCCGCTCGTAGGGCTCAGGAAAACGGATCGGGCGGGTTGCCGCCGCGGTCGTCTTTCTCGCTGTCCTTGTTCTCCCCGTCCTTTCCGGCGTCCTTTTTCTGCGAAAATTCTTCAAAGGGATCCCTGTCCGAAGGATATTCGCCGAACGGATCGCCCGGCGCTCCGCCCGCATTCTGACCGCCCTGCGGACGATTGTACGGGTTGCCGTAAGGATTTCCGCCGTAGCCGTACGGATTTCCGTTGTACGGGCCGTTGTACGGGCCGCCATAAGGGCCGTATTGCGACTGCTGCATGCGGCGGTATCTCTCCGCGCGCGCCGCCATAAACTTATCGTAATCGACCGGCTTGCGGTTGCGGAAGGCGAAGATGAGAAAAGCGTTCGCGACGCCGATGACCACGCCGAGTATGACCATCCAGATATACGACACGGGAGCATACACGCGGTAGAAGGCGATGAGCAGAAAGATCTCGGCGATCAGATAAATGACCATGAAGATGTAATTGAGCACTTCCGATACTTGCGAAAGCTTCTGCAAGGCATACGGGAACTCGGACGAAAATTCGATGGTGTAATAAATTCCCTGTCCCACCGTCTGCTCGACGACCGTATACATGCCCGTCGTAAAGGCGTAAGCAATGGGAATATTCTGCATGAGCACGACGGCGCAATACAGAATTTCGGCGACCATGGCAATGAGACCGAGCTGTTTGATCTTGGTATTCCCGACGCGGATGCCGCCCGAAAGTTCCCCTATAAGGTATGTGCTCGCAAAGGGAACGAACGCGCACCAGAGAAGTTTTTTCATTTCCCTTTTTTGCGCCATGACGTACAGGCCCGCCGCCTTGAACGCGAACACGAGCACATAGATCGCCGCCGCGATGACAAACACCAGCCATACGGGCATCGGGTTGATGCCGTACAGGTTGTTCAGCATGGGGTTGCAGAACGGAAATATCACTTCAAATATGAGAATAAATTCCATAATTACCTCCTGAATAGTGGAAAACCGTAATCGACCGAAAGGAGCGTAAGGCCCTTGGCGGGCATCGTCTTGCCCAGAAGCTCCCTGTTCCCCGCGGTCAGCGCCTCCTCCACGGCGGAAAGCGCCAGCCTGCCCGTTCCGACATCGAGCAGCGCCCCCGCCAGAATGCGTACCATGTTGTATAAAAAGCCGCTGCCGCATACGTCGACGTGCATGCCGGAAATCCCTTGCCCCGACTCTTCCGGCCACGGCACGAACCCGATCGAATAGACCGTGCGCACCGTCGTTCTGACAGAAGACCCCGTAGAGGAAAAGGCCGCGAAGTCGTGTTCGCCCTCCAAAAGATAAGCGCAGGCGCGCATCTTCATAAGATCGGGCACCTCCCCCGCGCGCACGGCATATCTCTCCAAAAGCGGATTTTCTCTGCGCGAAAAATAGATGCTGTAACGATAAGTCTTTTTCTTGGCTGTGCGGCAGGCATCAAAATCTTCGTCCGCCGCGGCACTTTCCAAGATACGGATATCGGGCGGAAGATACGTGTTCAGCGCGTCCGCGACCCGCTCCGGCCGGATCCTGATCTCATCCGGCAAGGCAAAGTTGCACACTTGCCCCGCCGCATGCACGCCCGCGTCCGTGCGGCCGCTCCCCGTGACGCGTGCATCCCTGCCGAATGCCGAGAAAATCGCTCGCTCGATCTCGCCCTGCGCCGTCCTGCCGTTTGTTTGGATCTGCCAGCCGCATAGTTCCGTCCCGTCATAGGCCGTCAAGAGTACAATGTTCATACATTTGCACCGTTTTTATGAATACGTATATGCATTTTTCGAACCGATTCAGCCGACAAAGAAGTTGCCGGCGATCCAGTCGAATACGGCAAATTTGCCGCCGAAATAGAGATTCAGAAACACGATGCCCGTAATGAGCGCCGCCGAAAGCAGCAATCCCACGAGGTCGCGCCAGGTGAATGTGAGTTTCTTGTATTTTGTCCGCCCCTTGGCGCCGCTGTAACAGCGCGCGTCCATCGCGTCGCCCAGATCTTCCGCGCGGCGGAATGCCGAGACGAGCAGCGGCACGAGGACGGGAATCATCGCCTTGGCCCGACGGATCAGCCCCCCCGTTTCAAAGTCCGCCCCGCGCGCCTTCTGCGCCGAAATGATGCGGTTGGTCTCGTCCATCAGCGTCGGAATAAACCGCAGAGCAATGCTCATGATCAGCGCCAGCTCGTGTACGGGAAAACGGATCCATTTGAGCGGGGTTAAAAGGCTTTCGATTCCGTCCGTCAGCGCGACGGGCGTCGTGGTCAGGGTGAGAACCGACGTGCCCATCACCAGCAAAAACAGCCGCATCGCCAGAAATACCATGTTGATGATCGCTTCCCACGAGATGGTGATAAATTTCCACTGCCACAGTATGTGCAATTCTGCCCCGGATGAGTAGAAAAACAGATTGAGTATCGCCGTAAAGATGATGAGAAACAGGATCATCTTCACCGAGCGCAGCACCCGCCCGAACGGCACCCGCGAAAAGAATACGCCGAGCAGCAGAAATACGGTGACCGCCGCCAGCCCGAAAAAGTTGTCCGCAAGAAATACCGCCACAATGTAGGCGATGACAAACAGGATCTTGGCCCGCGGGTCCATGTTGTGCACAAAAGACTTCGCCGGATAGTATTGCCCGAAAGTGACGTCATTCAGCATCGCCGTCACCTCCCTGCCCGTCCGCGCTCTTTGTTTCCGCGGCCGAAGAATCTCCTTCGGAGTCTTTTGCCGCGTCGAAGTTTTCTTGTGTTGCCGCGGGCGAAGAATCTCCTTCGGAGTCTTTTGCCGCGGCGGAGTTTTCTTTTACCGCGACGGGCGAAGAATCTTCTTCGGAGTCTTTTGCCGCGGCGGAGTTTTCTTTCACTGCGGCGCTCCCTTGCCCCTCCCCGCGCTCCGCCTGCCAGAGGGACAACACCTTCTGTGCAAAGTCGTCGCAGGTGAAATCCGTATCGATCCGGATCCCGTGCTTTCGCAATAGCAGTGCACAGTGCGCCGTGGTGGGAACGTCCAGGCCCAGCGAGAAAAGTTTTTCGTCCCGGGAAAAAATCTCGGCGGGCGTGCCGCAAAGCACCACCCTGCCCTCCGAAAATACGGCGGCCCGCGTACAGTTTTCGGCGATCTCGTCCATGTCGTGAGAGACGATGATCACCGTCTTGCACCACCCGCCGTGGATGGAGTGCAGAAGATCCATCAGCTCCTTTTTGCCGAGCGGATCGAGGCCTGCGGCCGGCTCGTCGAGAATGAGAACCTCGGGTTTGGTGACAATGACGCCCGCGATCGCGACCCGACGCTTCTGCCCGCCCGAAAGTTCAAAAGGCGAGCGGTCCCTGATCGCATCGTAATCCAGGCCCACCGTCTCGATCGCTTCGCGCACCGCCTGTGCGCGCTGCGCTTCGTCCATTTCCTTGCAGAAATTTTTCAGGCCGAATTCCACGTCCTTTTCCGCCGTTTCGGCAAAGAGCTGGTATTCCGGATACTGAAATACCATTCCCACTTTGCTGCGCAGCCGCAGAAAGTCACACTTCTTGTCCGTCAGGTCGAATTCGCCTACCTGCAATTTCCCGCCCGTGCAGCGGATGAGCGCGTTCAGATGCTGCACGAATGTCGATTTTCCGCTGCCGGTATGCCCGATGATGCCGAAAAACTCCCCCTCCTCGATGGAGAGGTCCACCCCTTTGAGCGCCTGCGAGGCGAAGGGGGATTTCGGATTGTAGGTATAGGTCAGCCCCTGTGCAACGATGCGCATATCGCCTCCGCAAGTTCTTCTGCCGTGAAAGAGTTCCTGACAGGCATGCCCGCACTCTGCAGTTTTTTGCAGATATACGCCGCGCGCGGCAGAGTCAGATTATACATTTCCAGTTCGTCGCTGCGGGCAAAGATCTCTTCGGGCGCGCCGTCCATCACCGCCTCGCCGCGGTGCATCACGATCGCCCGATCCGCCTGCAGCGCTTCGTCCATAAAGTGCGTGATGAGAATGACCGTCATTTTCTGCTCTCGGTTGAGCTTTTTTATGACTTCCATCACCTCCCGCCGACCGCGCGGATCGAGCATGGCGGTGGATTCGTCGAGAATCATGATCTCGGGAAGAATGGCGAGGACGCCCGCGATCGCAATGCGCTGTTTCTGTCCGCCCGAAAGGCGGGAGGGCGTGGCATGGCGGAATTCCCGCATCCCCACCGCGCCGAGTGCAAAATCGATGCGCCGGCCGATCTCCTCGCGCGCAAGCCCGATGTTCTCCGGCCCGAATGCCACGTCGTCCTCTACGATGGAGGCGACCGTCTGGTTGTCCGGATTCTGAAAGACCATCCCGGCACGCTTGCGGATCTCAAAGGAGAGCTTTTCGTCCGAAGTGTCCATCCCGCAGGTGTATACCTTGCCCTCGGTGGGCAGCAGCAGCGCGTTGATCAGCTTGGCCAGCGTGGACTTCCCGCTGCCGTTGCGGCCGAGAATTGCCACAAACTCGCCTTTCCCGATGCTGAGCGTGACTCCGTTTACGGCCGGGTCCCTTCCGTCGTCATTGTACGAAAATATTGCGTTTTCAAAACGTACGGCTTCCATGGTTTTACTATTATAGCAAATGAGGAAATTTTTAACAACGATTTTCACCCGCCTGCAGGGATTTTCACGCGTTTACATAAATATTTAACTTTTTTTTCGTATTTGGTTTGACTATTTCCCGCAAAATCATTATAATATCTGTGATAAATAAAAGGTCTCACCTTTTGATTTTATAACACATCGAAAAAGTTACTCGGAGGTTATTTTTCTATGAAAAAGATGACGATCGACGGCAATACAGCCGCCAGCCACGTCGCCTATGCCTTCTCGG
>CAKNQN010000024.1 GCA_930990665.1 uncultured Clostridia bacterium | reverse complement strand
CCCGAAGGCGTGCTGCTCGAATCGATGCTTGAGGGCTGGGCAGAATACTATTCGGTCGATCTCTCCGAAAAAATCGGGCGCGGCTTGACGGAAAACGCCTTAAAGGGCAAGATGAACGGCGGCGGCCTGACATTCGGTTATCGCATGAAAGACCAACGCTTGGAAATCGACGAAGCGACCGCTCCCGTCGTCGTGGAAATTTTCACCCGCTATGCCGACGGCGAGAGAATGACCGACATTGCCAAAGACCTGACTCGGCGCGGCATTCGCACGTCGCAGGGAAACAAGATCACGCTCAACGTCGTACACTATCTTCTTAAAAACAGGCGGTATATTGGAGAATACAAATTCCGCGATATGGTAATTCACGACGCCATTCCGCCCATCGTCTCTGAAGAATTGTTCAACCGCGTGCAGGAGATCATGGCGAGGAATCAAAAGGCTCCCGCCATGCGCAAGGCGGAGGACGATTACATCTTGACGACGCGGCTGTTTTGCGGCAAATGCGGCACGTTCATGGTCGGAGAGAGCGGCAAGAGCCATACGGGAACCGTTCATCGCTATTATAAGTGCTCCCACGCCAAGCGCAAGATGGGATGCGACAAAAAGCCCGTAAAGAAAGATTGGATCGAAGACGCCGTCATTCATTATATCATGAAAATCGTCATGGACGACGAACTCATCGACTATATTGCCGATGCGATCTTGAACATTCTTGAGCAAGAGAACTCTAAGCTGCCGCAGCTCAATGCGCGGCTGAAAGAAATCGAAACCGGCATACAGAATATGCTCAATGCCATCCAGCAGGGCATTCTCACGCCCTCCACGAAGGAGAGGTTGGAAGCGTTGGAGCAGGAAAGAGAAGAGATCAAAGTCGCCATTTACAGCGAGGAACTGCAAAAGCCGAAGATCACGAAGGAGCACATCGCCTTTTGGATAAGCAAATTCCGCGATACCGATTTGACGGACGTTGCAAGCCGTAAGCGGCTAGTCGAGAGCTTTGTGAACGCCGTATTCGTCTATGACGACAAAGTAGTGTTCACGTTTAACTACAAAGACGGCTCAAAGACGGCCACGATAGACGAAATCAACGCGGAATTAGGTTCGGATTTGGAAGGAATATCTCCACCACACAAAAAAGGTCGTCCAAAGAGGCGGCCTTTTTTGTGTGGACGGGGTTGTGAAGTTGCGGACCGACATAGCATTGCCTCGCCTGCTCAGCTCGAAGAGATTTTTGCGCAGCGCAAGCTCTGATTGTCCCCACCACAGAAAGCCGGAAAAACGTCTCCGTTTTGCCGGCTTTCTTTTTTTACTTTATGTGCCCTTCCTCTGCTTTTTGTCTTCGACGGATGTATGCCACACAAGCGCGAATGCGGCCTTCGGTATCTCCGCCCAGCAGAAGGAAAAACGGCCCCTCGCTTGCTTTCCGTCTGTATTTGCTTGTCGTTTATAGCGTATTGTGATATAATATTTGTAAAACACCATATTTCTGAGTTGTATTGACTGAAAATGCGGGCGTTTTTTCGATTCAAAGAGGAGAGAAAAAATATGTTTGTCGAGCTTATTTTGCCCATCCTGGTTTTCGGCGCGATGGGAATTGCCATACTCTACCTGATCATCCGAGCGCTCCTGCGGCGTACGGTTTTTCGGAAATCGCGAATTATTGCGCGCTTACGGGAAGGATACAAAATGTCCTTTCTGCGGTCAGGCCCTGACCTGCCAATCGACGGAACACCGCGATTCCGTATCCGAAGCAAAAAAACGGGATCCGCAGATCGATGAACTCGTCATTGCGATCAAAGGATATATCCCGCAGGGACCGAAGTATGACGACGACACTTTCTGTTACGAATGCAAGACCTGCGGTTATAAGATCAAACTGCACATCGATCGGCGCGAAGACGATTCCGGCAGGATGGTCGCCACCTACACGAGAAAGATTATAGAACCGGGAAAATTGACCGAGGCTCAGTGCAAAGACTTTCAACGTGCACTGAAAAAGCTTGACGCCAACCAGACCGCCTACCACGGCATTTCCTGATATAATCAAGCCGCACTCATATGAAATGTTCCAAATACAGACAAAAGCGGCCGGCAGAATCTGCCGGCCGCTTTTTTGCTAAAAATGATTGTTTTTGTCAGCGAAGTTTCAGGCCGTCGCGAAAGGCCTCGCCTACCGTCTTTCCCAATGCGATGTATTTATGGTGCACCGGGTCAAAGGTGATCGGGCACACTTTTTCCGCATCGATCTTCCCGTCCTCGCCGAGGACGCGCTCGTCCGCGCTGACGTTGACGATCTCCCCGACGATGATCTCGCCGTGCACTTCCGAAAGCCTGCATTCGAGCGCCATGGGAAGCTCTTCGATGACGGGCGCATCCACAAAACGGCTCTTCACCGCGTGAAAACCCGCCTTCACAAATTTGTCCGCCTCTTTGTTGCCCGACACAATGCCCACATAGTCGCAGGCCTCGACGTGCGAAGCGTCCGCCACGCTGACTGTGAACGCCTTTCTCGCCAGGATGTTCTTCGTCGTCTTATGATCTTCCGAAAGGCACATGGCGATCTTGTTTTCGTCGCAGATCCCGCCCCAGGCCGCGTTCATCGCGTCCGGCGTGCCGTCTTCGCCGTATGTGGCGATGATCAGCACCGGCATAGGATACAGATACGTCTTCACTCCAAAATCTTTCCGCATTTTTTTGACCTCCGTTCCAAAAATCTATTCGGCAAACAGACTTTGTCCGCCCCGGAATCCGCAAATCAGGAATTCTTATCCTCGTCAGTAGAACCCTGCCCCGGATGCTCCTTTTCTTTTCCTTCCTTTTCTTCCTGCAGATACTTAAACAGCATACTGCATACGAAAAATAACAGCGCACAGGCCGCCGCGATCCAGAATGCCGCCATGCCGAGAAAAATCCCGAGAAAGATGCATGCGGCAACCGCGACCGCCGCTATGACAGCGCAGACCATGCGCAAGATCTTGAACATATTTTCTCCTCCTTTTTGCCTTTCCGTCCGCTTTAGGAAAGCGCAAATGTTTGCCGCGCCGTCACTTATCTCTCTTACAAAAGAAGAGCGCCGCGCGATATTTTCCGGATACCATATACCGTTTTATCAGACATCCGCAACAGTTTTACCGGACATCGACAATCGTAGCAACCGCCTTTTTCCCCGCTACGACGAGATAGCAATAGGTCTGCCGCGGCGAAAAACGGGTCATGCAACCGGGATTTGCGACGAGCACTCCCCCCTCTTCATGCGTTTCCGCCTCATGCGTGTGGCCGTAAAGGGCAATGTCGCAACCGCGTTCGCGGGCGGCCGCCGCAAGCCTCTCCGTACCCGTACGCACCCCGTAAAGATGCCCGTGACAGGCAAAAATGCGGCGGTCTTCCACGTCGAGAACGAGCTCACGCTCGCCGCCGAAAAAATCATTGTTTCCGGCCAGAACATACGTCTTTTCCGGCCATTCGCGCAGAAGTCCTGCAGCATCGGATGCAAGATCGCCCAGGTGCAGGATGAGATCGCACTCGGAAAGCACCCCGTGGATCTTTTCCAGCGGCGCCAGGTTGCGGTGCGTATCCGACAGAACGACGATCGTCTTCACAGCCCGCGCTCCTTCCATTTTGCGGCGAGCGCCTGCAGCGCTCTCGCGCGATGGGATACCGCATTTTTTTCTTCAGGTGCCGCCACGCCGAAACTCTTGCCCAGGTCATCGCTGTAAAAGAGAGGATCGTACCCGAATCCGCCGTTCCCCTCTTCCGAAAAGAGGATGCGGCCGTACGTCCTGCCGGAAGCGACGAGACTTTCTCCGTTTTCAAAGACGAGCGCCACACAGCTTTCAAAGTAAGCAGTGCGCTGATTTTGCGGTACGTCCTTCAATTTTTCGAGCAAAAGGCGATTGTTGGCCGCATCGTCGCCGTGCCTTCCGCAAAAGCGTGCGCTGTATACGCCGGGCGCACCGCCCAGCGCGTCGACGCATAAACCCGAATCGTCGGCAAGGGCGATGCAGTGCAGCGCTTCGCTCACCGCGCGCGCCTTGATGAGCGCGTTCTCTTCAAACGTCTTGCCCGTCTCCTCGATGTCGCCCGAAAAACCGGCTTCCTGCATGGAAACTATATCGTATCCGCGGAAAATCTGCGCGATCTCCCGCAGTTTTGCCTTGTTGCCGCTCGCAACTACGATCTGCATTTGTCTCTCCTTGCCCTTTAAGGAAGCCTGTACCCGGCCGCCGTATAGACGGCATACCATTCTTCACGCGTGAGGGTGACCTCGCCGCCCGACGCTATGTCGAGCAGATGCTTTTCGTTCGCCGTGCCCGTAATCACTTGCATCTTCGCGGGAAGGCGCAGAATCCACGCCGCCGCGACCGCCGCCTTGCTCACGCCGTATTTTGCGCCGAGGTCGGCGAGCACTTCATTGAGCTTCTGATATTTCGGGTCGTCCAGGAAAACGCCTTCAAACATGCCGTAGCGGAAGGGCGACCAGGCCTGTATTGCGATATCGTGCAGGCGGCAGTAATCGAGAATGTAGCCGTCGTGCGAGGCCGCACCCTCGGTGAGCATGTTCACCTCTACCCCGCAGGACACCATGCCCGCATGCGCCGCGGAAAATTGCAGCTGATTGGCTGCGATCGGCTGTTTTACTGCGCTTTTGAGAAGTTCGATCTGGTACGGGTGCATATTGGAAACGCCGAATGCGCGCACTTTGCCCGCCCGCTCCAGCTTATCGAAAGCCGCGGCCACCTCTTCCGGTTGAAACAGTACGTCCGGACGGTGCAAGAGCAGGCTGTCGAGATAATCGGTGCGAAGACGTTTGAGCGTGCCCTCGACCGCCTCGACGATGTGCTCTTCCGAAAAATCGTACATTTTGCCCGGCACGATCCCGCATTTGGACTGGACAAACAGCTTTTCGCGCGGGATCTTGAGCTCCGCAACGGCGGCGCCAAACGCGCTCTCGCACGCGCCCCGACCGTAAATATCCGCATGATCGAAGAAGGTAAGACCCCGTTCACACGCGGCCGCGATCAGACGCTTTTGCCCCGTCGCATCCGTCGCATTCAGACGCATGCATCCCACAACAATGGCAGGAACTTCTCTGCCCGCAAAAGAAATTTGTTTCATGGCTTCCTCGCGTTTTTCTTTTATTATACACGATTTGCTTGCGCAATTCAAGAATTTTTCCCGACATGCAAAAAAATTCCCCCTTTCGGACGACGAAACAAAGGAAGGCGAAAAACAATAGAATGCCGACAAAAGAGAGCAAGAGCCGCTGGCGGGGCACAATGCGGGCCGCTGGCGGGGCACAATACAAGCCGCTGGCGGGGCACAATGCGAGCCGCTGGCGGGATAGAGAGCAAACAAATGCAAGATTTGCATATCCGTTTGACAGCAAAGCGCGGGGCATGGTATAATGGCGGTACTATGGAAAAACCCATTCTCGAGATCGAAGGACTCACAAAGATCTACACGAAAGCAAAGCGCGCGGTGGACGGACTGACACTCACCGTCTGCGCGGGAGACATTTACGGATTCATCGGGCAGAACGGCGCGGGCAAGACGACGACGTTGCGCGCGGTGGCCGGGATCCTTCCCTTCGAAGAGGGCGAGATCCGCATCGACGGGCATTCTGTGAGGAGCGACCCGGTAGCGTGCAAGCAGGTCACAGCCTACATACCCGATAACCCCGACCTTTACGAATTTCTGACGGGGATCCAGTTTCTGAATTTCATCGCGGATATGTTCGGCGTGGAGAAAAATCTCCGCTCGGAACGGATCGAAAGGTATGCAAATCTCTTTCGCATTGCCGACGACCTCGGGTCGCTCATCGGTACCTATTCGCACGGCATGAAGCAGAAAACCGCGCTGATCGGCGCCCTTCTGCACGAACCGAAGCTGATCCTCCTCGACGAGCCGTTCGTGGGGCTGGACCCGGAAGCCGCCTTTCGGCTGAAACAGGTCTTCCGCGAACTGTGCGACAAGGGAAGCGCCATCTTTTTTTCTACGCACGTACTGGACGTAGCGGAAAAATTGTGCAACAAGATCGCCATCATCAAGGGCGGGCGGCTGATCGCCAGCGGCGATACCCAAACGGTGCGCGGCGACGAAAGCCTGGAACAGGTATTTCTGGAGGTGCTTGCCGACGATGCGCGCTAAATGGGCACTCCTTCTCAAAGTACAGCTTTTGGGGCTTACGGGTATCGGGAAATTGCGCCGCAGCGCCGACCCGAAGATGCGGCGGCGCACCGTCGGTTTTCTGGCCGCCATCGGTGTCGTCGGACTCATCGTCGTGTTCTATGCGGTGCTCCTTGCGATCGGCTACTGCGAACAGGGTCTCGGCCCTGTTCTCCCTTCGTTTATCGCGGCGCTCACTTCGCTGATCGTGTTTGCCTTCAGCATCTTTCAGGGCGGAGCCATTCTCTTCTCCGTAAAAGACAGGGACTTTGTCCTCTCCCTTCCCCTTTCGCGCCGCGCCGTCATCGGCGCCCGGCTCGCCTGTTCATACCTGACAAACCTGTTTTTCGTGCTCCTTGTAGGCCTGCCCGTCTCCGTCGTATACTTCGCTCACGAAGGGATCACGGCGGCATCCTTTTTTACCGTGGCGCTCGTCCTGCTCACCTCTCCCCTCCTCCCGCTCGCCGTCGGGGCCGCGCTCGGGACCATTCTGTCTGCCCTCACCGCGGGTCTGCGGCACAAGAACCTCTTGCAATCCATCCTTTCCGTCGCGTTCTTCGTGGCGGTGATGGCCGCGAGCTTTTCCCTCTCTTTTTCTTCCGGATCGGCGGATGCGATCGATCTTTCCGCCATGTACGACATCCTCGTGGGCAGCATCTACCCGCCCGCCGTGCTCGTGCAATGGACGCTGACCGGCGGAAAAGTCTGGGGCGTCTTTGCTTTCGCCGGGCTCTCTCTCGCCGCGGCCGCCGCCTTTATCCTGATCGTAGGCCGCTTTTACGACCGCATCGCCGCGCGCCTTTCGGCGCACCCCTCGGGCAGAGGCTATAAAAGAAAAGAGATCCGCGCCGCTTCTGCATTCGGCGCACTCGTCGCCAAAGAATTTCGCAGGCTCATTTCCTGCCCCGGCTATTTTCTCAACGGCATCAGCGGCAGCATCCTCATGGTGCTCGGCGCCGTCTTTCTTCTCTTTGCCGATCTCTCCGCACTGGATCAGGCAGGCATCTCCCTGCAAAGTGATGCGCCAAAGCTCGCATCCGCGGCAGCCGGCGCACTCATCCTGCTGACCGGCCTGTCCTGCCCCGCCGCCTCCGCCCTCTCTTTGGAAGGAAATTCGCGCGGGCTGCTCTTTTCCATGCCCGTATCCGCCCGCAAGATCCTGCTCGCCAAAGCCGCGCCCACCTTTCTCATCAACTGCGCGGCCGGGACCCTGCTCGCCGTCGTATTCTGTATCCGCACGGCGATGCCTGCGGCGGGCTGGGCGTTGTGTCTTGTCAGCGTGTTTCTGGCTTCCCCCTGCGTTGCTCTGGCCGGCATCTACTTCAATGCAAAATTCCCCAAATACGACTGGACCAGCGAAACACAGGTCGCCAAAAACAGCGCGCCCGTCATGATCGTGAGCTTTTCGGCCATGCTCCTCGGCATAGCGGCGGCAGGCCTTGGATTTCTGTACGGATACCCCGTCGCGATCGTCGCCGACCTTCTCGCCGCCGCCCTCGCGGGCCTGTTTTTCTTCCTCATCCGAAAAGTGAAACTCAACGTCTGAAACGTTTTTATTTGGTAAAAAAAAGCCGCGGGCGCCCCGCATTTGCGGGGCGCCCGCGGCACTTTTTAACCTTCCGCGGTTATTTTCTGATACAGAGCGACAAGGCTCGCCGCCGTCTCGCTGTAATTGCGCGTACCCGACGGGATGCCGTTGGATTTCAGGAAAAGGTCGTTGAAAAATGTTGAAATGCGGTCCAGGAGACCCTCATATTTTGCATAGTGTGCGCTCACATTGCGGTATTCCTGCCGAACCTCTTCACACAGGCGATCGTACAAGGTCTCAAACTGCGCTTCGGGCAGTTCGTTCAGAAGGCGCGCCGCTCCTTCCATCAGGCCGCTGTACCGCAAAAACACATCCTCCGAACAGATGCAAAGCACATAGGCGGTGATGTTCGCTTCGCTCTCGACCGCAACTCCTTTGGCGTGCGCCATCTCGTGCGCCATCGTCACGGGGAGGTCGCAATCGGGTATATTCACGTTCACATTTGCCTCGGCATAAAAGGGGAAATAAATGCCTGTGATGCCGAGGTAGCTCATCGGCACGGACAGGGCCACCGCCTTGGGCCGCACCTCATAAAAGGCAAAATAGTCGCCGGGCACACCGTCAAACGCCGCATTGAGAAGGTCTGCAAGCTCCGAAAAAGTATACGGGCAAACGGCATTCCCCTGCCCGTCCCGCTCCACTTCGTCGGATAGGGAATTGAGTTCGTCCACATAATATTCCGCCGCGGCATAGAGAGACGCCGCATCCGCCTGCGTTATCTGCAATCCGAACGCGGACGCCGCCGGGGCGCGCGCATACAGGGGTGCATACAGCAATCCGAAAGCCAGAAGCACGGATAAAAGGGCGACCCCCAACCGATACAGGAGGGATAGCGCCGCCCCGAAACGCTTCCGGCACAGGTCGACGATCAGAAAAACGGCACAGGCCAGGCCGACCGCGATCAGCAAAAGCGCGGTGATCTCGTATAGCGACAGCGGGATAAAATTGGTGATGCGCCCGATCAGCCAGGTCAGCCCGCGCGTGATCCCCCCGACAAACACCGCATTCGCGACGGCGGGGATGTCTGCCAACAGATATACGATCGCCGTCGCAAGCGCGAGTGCGGCGAGTACGCGCAGGCGGCGCAGGCGGCAAAAGCGGCGCGCGCCGAGCAGTTCCATGCCCAGATTATACCACAAAATATGCCATCCGTGCGCGCTTTTGCCCATTTTTTTGAAAAATTTCACAAAATAGCGGCGCAAACCTTGTGTTCGCGCCGCACATCCCCCTGCTTTCACGAGCGGGTTTCCGCCGAGGAGGCGGGATAGCTGATTTTTTCTTGTTAGAACGGCAATCTTTTTCTGTCTGCGGGAAAGACGCCGCTTTTCCGCCATCAAGACGTCAACAATCTCTGCGGAAGTGTTGCACTCTGCCTTCCGTCGGGGCGGATATTATTTCCCTGCCCGCGGTTGTTATTTTCCTGCCGTCGGGGCGGGTTTCTTTTTGCCGAGAAGGTATTTCCCGTTGACGCGCATGGCGTTGAGGATGGCCAGAACGGCCACGCCCACGTCGCCGAACACGGCAAACCACATATTGGTGATGCCGAGCGCGGAAAGGATGAGGATGATCGCCTTGACCGCGAGCGAAAAGAGGATGTTTTCCAGCACGATCTTCATCGTCTTGCCGGCGATGCGTTTGGCGAGAGGCAGGCCGCGCAGGTCGTCCTGCATGAGAACGATGTCCGAAGCCTCGATGGCCGCGTCGCTGCCGATCCCGCCCATCGCAATGCCGATATCCGCACGCATCAGAACGGGCGCGTCGTTGATGCCGTCTCCGACAAAGCAAAGCGCTTGCCTGGCAGGCTTTTCCGCGAGCAATTTTTCCACTTCCTCCACCTTGTTCTGCGGCAAAAGCGACGCCTTGTATTCGCCCACACCCAGATCTTTCGCGACCTGCGAGGCGATCGCCTCGTTGTCGCCGGTGAGCATCACCGTCTTGCAGCCCATGCCGTTGAGGGCGGAGATCACTTCTCTGGATTCTTCTTTCGGCTGATCGCTGACAAGCACCGAACCGACAAAACGGCCACCCCGCGCCACATATACCACCGTGCCCACGCCCGACGGGGCTGTAAACGGAATGTTCCGGCTCTGCATCAGCTTTTCGTTGCCGCAGAGGATGACGTCCTCGCCCCGCTGCGCCATGACACCCTCGCCCGCAATGTTCGTGAGCGAGTAACCCTTTTCGGGCGTCTTCCCATAGCAGGCGACGATAGACGCGGCGATCGGGTGGCTGGAATCGCTCTCCGCAATGGCCGCAAGGCGAAGGATCTCTTCGCGATCCTTTGCAGGCGTGACCTGCGTGACCGCAAAATTCCCGCGGGTGAGCGTTCCCGTCTTGTCAAAGACGAAGATGCCCGCCGAATTGAATTTTTCCAGATAGTTGGAGCCTTTGATCAGGATCCCGTAGCGGGACGCCGCCCCGATCCCCGCAAAGAAAGAGAGCGGAATGGAGATGACGAGCGCACAGGGACAGGAAACGACCAGAAAGCTCAAAGCCCTGTACACCCATTCCGACCAGGCGCCCGTGATCAGCGAAGGGATCACCGCAAGCGCCGCCGCGATCAATACGACGGCAGGCGTATAATACCGCGCGAACTTTGTAATAAAGTTTTCCGCATGCGATTTCTGCTCGGCCGCGTTCTCCACGAGGTCCAGAATTTTCGAGACCGTAGAGTCATAAAAGGGCTTTTCCACACGCACTTCCAGCTGCGAAACGAGGTTCACGCAGCCGCTGATCACCTCGCCGCCCGCCGCCACTTCGCGCGGAAGGGATTCGCCCGTGAGCGCCTTGGTGTCCAGCGAAGAGGCGCCCGACACAACACACCCGTCCAGCGGGACCTTCTCGCCCGGGTTCACGACGATGATCTCCCCCACCTGCACTTCGGAAGGATCGACCGTCTCCACCCGCTCCCCGCGCTTTACGTTGGCGGAATCAGGACGGATATCCATCAGCGCAGAGATCGAGCTGCGCGAACGCCCGGTGGCGTAGCTCTGGAAAAACTCGCCCACCTGGTAAAACAGGAGTACGGCACACGCCTCGTCGAACCCTTCGATCTCCTGCCCGGTCACGCCGCGAAAAATCGCCAGCGCAAAAGCCCCGAGCGTAGCGACGCACATCAAGAAGTTTTCGTCTAGCACCTGCCCGCGCACAATGTTGCGCGCGGCGCGCCAAAGTACGTCGTATCCGATGAGAAGATAGACCGCCAGATACAGCGCAAACGGAAACAGCCAGCCGTACGGCCCACCGAATACTTCGCCCAGAACGACAACTTTGTCGACAATAAAGATGACGGCAAACAGCACCAGCGCGACAAGGATGCGCGTCAGATTTTTGCGCTCCCGCCTGCCCATTGTATAGCCTTTCATAACTCGCCTGCCTTATTCGCCTGTCAGATGAGGATCCTGCAATCGGGCTCCACGCGCGAACATACCTTGACGATCTCGCGGACGATCTCGTCAAACCGGCTCTCCTCCGCTTCCACCGACAGACGCTGCGTCATGAACGAGACGCTCACGGACTTCACTCCGTCGATCTTCCCGATCGCGCGCTCCATCTTCGCCGCACAGTTCGCACAGTCCAGATCCTGCATCTTAAATACCTTTTTCATATGGATTTCCTCCAAAATCTTCCTTTCGGTTCTTTCGCACAGGCACCCTTTCAATCAATCGATTGAACAAGTATTCAAGCATCTGCGCGGAGAAAAAACAGGGAAAATCCCTGTCTTTGTAAATTTTTTCAGCGGTTTCAGGGCTCGTTGACGTGGGTAAGACCGCATTCGAGGATCTTGGTCACGTGGTCGTCATCGAGCGAATAGAGCACCTCTTTCCCCTGCTTGGCACCGCGCACGAGTTTTGCCCCGCGCAGGATGCGAAGCTGGTGCGATACGGCCGAAACGCTCATGCCGAGCACTTCCGCCAATTCGTTGACAAAGCAGGCGCGGATCTGCAGACAGCTCAGAATCTTGGTGCGCGTGGAGTCTCCGAACATCTTATACAGCTCGGCCAGATCGCACAGCACTTCGTCGGATGGAAGCCGCGCTTTGATCTCTTCGGCACTCATGCTCTTTTCTGTCCTTTCCGCCACCTTCTCTCTCCTTAAACATTTGAATACTTCTTCAAATGTTCAATGATAGTATATGCTTTTTTTTCGGCAATGTCAACTGTTTGAAAAGCCGATACCAGAAATTTTTTCGAAAAATTTTGCCGGGTTTTCGGGCGAAAGCACGGCAAACGACGGGCAAAAACGCAGAAAGCGACGGGCAATAGCAGAGCACTGTGCACGATCATGCAAAGCGTGTTGACATTTTCCTTAAGTTTTGCTATACTGTATATAGAAAGGTTGCGGTAGCTAAAGTCTGCCGCGCATAAAGCGCCGTGCGGCAAATTTTTGCGGAACGGACAAATGGGGTAGCACCGGTTTCGATTGCCGGTGCGCGGAAGAATAAGCATGCCGAGGAACGAGTGGCCTCGTTAAAACATTCGATCTAAACTTAAATGCAGATAACAATGCAATCAACTACAACGCTCCTGTAGCGTTGGCTGCCTAATTAACAGTTAAGCAGTTCGCCTGCCCCTCTTCCCCGCCGGGAGGGAGCAGGCGTCAAAGAGGCGGGGTACTGTCCTTTTGATGTGAAGTCGGCATAGGGACGGATTTTCGATTTCTGCGGAAGTTTCCCTTCGGCCGCAGAGGGATGCTTTTTAAGTTAATTGCGACATAAGCATGTAGAAAGTTCTTTGGCAATCCGGTAAGACGCGAGTTCAACTCTCGCCTACTCCACCAGTGTCGTCAGAGTTTGAACACCACAAAGACGGAATATATTTTCGTTAA
>CAKNQN010000023.1 GCA_930990665.1 uncultured Clostridia bacterium | reverse complement strand
GCCGCCTGTTTTAGACTGCTCGTTGTGTTTGTTAATCCGACTTTTCATCCACAGACAGAATGGTGCAAAGTCATCTCTTCTTTCGCACAAAGAGGACAATTGCGGCCGCAATGAGCGCCGCGAGCACACAGCCGCCCGCGATCAGCAGACCTTTCGCCCAGCCGGGCAGGCCACCCGTATCACCCGAGTCTTCTGTATCACCTGGCTCTTCTGCATCGCCCGGGTCCGCTCCCGGACCTTCCGCATTTCCCGGATTTTCCGTATCACCCGAGCCCTCTCCTGGTTCATCCGGACCGGGGACGACGGGCGTCTCTTCCGTTTTGTCGGGCACGCTGTCCATGTTTTCCATCCCTTCACCCACGTACAGCAGCAGGGAATCGGAATCGCCGACGGATTCCGCCAGCTCCGTATAGCGGCGGCAGATCTCCGTCAACTCCTGCCATCTTTCTTCCGAATAATCCTCTTCGGAAAAGCGCTCGAAATGCGCGCACAGAGTCGCCACCGCGTATCCCTTTTCCTGCGCAAGGCGCAGGCGCACAAAAACTTCGGAGAGCGCGGTTTCGCTGACAAATTTCCTGTCCTCTTCGGAAAAGTTTTTATATTCGCCGAACAGTCCTTCATAGAGAGAAAACTGTGCAGAGCGCACCTCCGTCAGGGCAGGCGCGCAGGCGCGCTCGGCGCGGGAGAGCCACTTCCCGCAGCCGAGAAAGGCGCGGAGGACATCCGTCTTTTGCGCGAGCAGGCGCTCCGCCTCTTCCGCCGCCTGCAAACGGCTTTCCGCCAAAGTCAGCGAGGAATATTCCGCTAAGCTTTCCCGGGAGGCCCTTTGCAGCGCCTCTTCCGCGAGCGCATACGTCTTTTCCCCGCTCCCGTAGGCAACAGGCGGCGAGAATACCCCGCTCAGCGGCTCTGCATATTCCCCTTCCCATGCGGAGACGATCTCCTGCGCGCGCCCCTCTTCCGTGAGAACGGCACGCATCTGCTCCGTCGCCGCTGCAAGGATACTGCGCATTTTCTCTTCGTCTTTTCCCGCCACAAGAAAAGATTCTTTCGCGGAGGAAGAAATATTCACGATCCTGTCCCAGTCCTCGGCAAAATATTCCTTTCCCGAAAGCGCCTGCACTTCCGCGTCCAGCGACTGCTCAAACGGCCTGCGCACCGCCTCCGCCGTGCGCTCCCACACCGCATAGAGCTGCACGACGGCGCTTTCCGTATCGGCGAGATTGAAAACGGATTGCCTGTCGGCAAGAATGACTTCCCCGTCCGCCGCGAGCGACCAGCCCATAAATTCGTACTCATCCCGCACAAAGGCATTGGCCGGCAGCGGTACTGAATTTCCGTACTGCACGGCAAGGTCAGACATTTCCCCCGCCGCATCCTGCGCGTTGGCATCAAAGCGGACGACATAGGTGATCGGCTCCCAAAGGGCATAGAGAGTGACCTTTTCGCCGTCGTAACGGCTGCCCGCGAGGTTCAGAACAGACGCGCCGGCGGAAAAGACCTCATCCCCGCCTGCGGACTTGCTCCAGCCGAGAAATCGATACCCCTTCCGCGCCGGCTCTTGCAGGGGCAAAGCGGCTTCCGTCCCGTACTCGGCGGAAAGAGCGGCGGGCGCATTCGTTCCGCCGTTCGCCGAAAAGGAAACGGTGTACCTGTTGGGAATCCTCTTGCCGTAAAGCGTCTGTCCCCTCGCCTCGACGTCCCCTGTAACGGGCTGAGTGAAAGAGGCATCCGCATACCATTCCAGCCGCTCATAGCCTGCGATCGGATCCTGTTCCGCAAAGTCGTCATAGTAGACGGTAAAACCTTCGATCGAGGGAAGGATCAGCTCGCGGATATCGTTGTTGCGCACCACGAACCCGCCCCCTTTCAGATTGGGATTGCCGCTCATGTCCAGCCTGGTCAAACGATTGTGATCGATGTGCAGAAATTCCAGCTTTTTGAGCATGGAAACGTCGATTTCCGTCAGACGATTGTCAAAGGTCTCGATAAAAACGAGCTCTGTGTTGTTTTGCAGATTCAGACTGGTCAGCAGATTGTGGCGGCAATACAGCACTTCCAGCGCGGGATTGCCGGACAGATCGAGCGATTCCAGATAATTGAATTCACAGTAAAAAGCGTTCAGCTTGTCCAGCCCGTTCACCTTTAATTCCTGCAAAAGGTTATACGAGCAGTTCACATAGTCCAGCTGCGTATTTGCGCGCAGGTCGAGAGAGACGAGCGCAATGTACGGCACACTCAGCTTCTGCAGCGACGAAAACAGCCCGATCCCCGTCAGGTCGGCAATCTGCGCGCCCGCCTCTCCGCGCACGGTGATCTCGCGGATCTCAGTCAGCTCCTCCGCCGTGAGATACCCGTCGCTCCCCGCGCCGCCGAGGTTGGCAGGATCCAGGATCCACGAGCGGAACACCGCGTCGGGGAAATTCGACTCGTCTACCGCACACCCGCCCTGCTTTTCCGCCGGCGCGCTCAGCGCCTGCACGGCCACCGAACGCGGTGCAGGCTCTTTTGCGATCATCTGAAAACCGAAGAAAAACGCGGCGACCGCCAGCAAAAATACGGACAGAAGTGCCGCGCCCCACCCTCGCATAAAATTTTTATTCATGATTTTATTTTACTTCCTTTCGCACAAATGATACCGCCAAAAGAACACAGATCGTACAAAATCGCGAAAATCGTGTGCGGAAAGCGGTCCGCTGTCACAAAAAATTACAGAAAACAGATGCGGGAAGCGGCCCGCGTTCTAGCGCGGGCCGCCTCCCGTTCAAAAGTGTATTTTCCTGCCGAAAACTCTCACTGGATTCCGGGCAAAAGAGACCTCGCCGCCCGCGTTCAAGCGCGGGCCGCCTCCCGTTCAAAAGTGTATTCTCCTGCCGAAAGCTCTCGCTGGATTCCGGGCAAACAGAGTGTCGCCGTCGTATTGGGCGGAACGCTGACAAAGTAGCGGATCTTATCCCCCTCCCTTTGCCAGCCGGAAGAGATCTTTCCGTAGAGACTGCGGTATTCCGCTTTGGCGCTCACGATGCTCCCGCCCGGTTTGGGCGCGACAATGAAACGGTTTTCTCCCGCTACGCGAATGCCGCACATCTCGGAAAAGAGCCATTCGCAGACCGCACCTTTGGAATAATGATCGAGGGACGCAACGCCGCCCTGCGCCTGCGGGCCTTCCCAACTCTCCCAAACGGTGTTCGCGCCCGTCTTCGGCATATACAGCCAGCCGGGCATCTCTTCGTTTTCCAGCAGACGATAGGCGTATTCTATGTCCGTTTCCGCCAGAACGTACAGGATAAAAGGGGTCGACAAAAAGCCCGTGCCCAGCCGCCAACCGTACCGATCCAAAGCCGTAATGAGCCGTTTTTTTGCATACGTCGTCTGTTTTTCGTTCAAAAGCCGCATAAACAGCGGCCGTACCAGCTTTGCCTGCCGGTCGGTATCCAGGGAAAATTTCTTACTTTCAACAAGCCTTTGGTAACCCATTTTCGCGCGCTCTGCATACTCCCTGCAAAGCGCCGCATCTTCCTCCTTTTTCAAGGCCTTTGCAATCTGCTCCATGTGTCCGAGAAGATACACGATGTAAGCCGTCGTCTCTTCCGGATGGGGGCAGATAAAATCGGAGATCCGGAAGGGATGGACGTCCGCCGGTTCCGCCCACTCCCCGTACGACTGCCCGTAGTTGGAAATACATTTACGGTACCTTCTGCCCACGCCCGTCGGGAGCGCCGTCGGATACCATTTCCCGAGCGTGCGGATCTTGAATAGGACATACTTTTTCATCGCCTCGTAATTTTCCCGCAAGATCCGCTCGTCGCCGTACTGTTTCCACAGGCGATACGGGATGAGCACGCCCGCGTCCGACCAGCCGGCAGACCCGTCCATGTTGTTCATATAAAAATCGACGCCGCCCCGCGGGGAGATCTGCCGAAAACAGCCGTTTTTACGCTGTCCGTCCCGCATGTCCGCCGTATACTTGCGCGCAAACGCAGCGTAATCGAACAGATAGCTCGCCGTGTTGACAAAGATCTGCGCGTCGCCCGTCCAGCCGTGCCGCTCGCGGGTCGGACAGTCGGTAGGCACGTCCGCATGGTTGTTCCTGGCCGACCAAAGGGTGTTTGCGACAAATTTTTCGATGAGCGGATGCGAACAGGAAAAGGAAAGCGTCTCTTCCATATCCGAATACACGGCGACAGCGGTAAAATCTTCCGCCTTCCAGGGGGCATCCCCTTCCACGAGCACATACTGAAACCCGAAGATCGCGAACTTCGTCTTGTATTCGTTGATGCCCTCCTTGCAGGTATAAACGACCTGCTGCAACGGGGTGACCCTTTTGCCTTTTTTGTCAGCGCACTGAATATTTTTCTGGGTGAACTCACCCGCCCGGTCGAGCATTTCGCCGAAACGCAGCCGAAGTTTCTGCCCCGCCCCGGCCCTTACCGAAAATTCCACGTACCCCGCAATGTTCTGCCCGAAATCCAGCACCTTTCCGCCGCCCGGCGTGGTGATGACCCGCGGGGAGGTGAACCTCTCGTGTTCGGTCACGGGAACATTGTCCGAGCAGACGGGCACAACTTTGCACTTTGCGATCTTTGCCCTGCCGCCATAGGAAGGGGTACGCGCTGACTCCACGATCTCCCCGTCCTGGTTGTCGGCAAAGCGGATGGGGCCGTCGTTCGACCACTGCCAGCTTTCATCCGTGCATATGCGGGACACCGAGCCGTCCGGAGCGGTCATCTCCAACTGCAAAAGGAACTTTGTCTGTTTTCCGTACTGATTTTTCAGCCCCCACGCCCCGCAGCTGCCGCGATACCAACCGTCGGCCAGCTCGCAGGTGAGCTCGTTTTCGCCGCCGACCAAAAGGGCGGTCACGTCATAGGTCTGATATTGGATGCGCTTTCTGTAATCGGTGTGCCCCGGCGCGAGCACGAAGTTCCCCGCCCTTTTCCCGTTGATACGCACTTCGTACAGGCCGCACGCCGTGACGTACAGACGGGCTCTTTGCACCTTGCCGACTTCAAATGTTTTTCTGAAACAGTCGACAGGGTAGCGTCTGCGTTTGCGGACTGGATAATTGCCGCAGATCCACTTCGCCTTCCAGTCGGAAGCGGAGAGAAGACCCGTTTCAAAATATGCGGGCTCCGACCATTCGCCTTCCCGCCCCTCTTCGTCCCAAAGCCGCACCTTCCACTCCACCCTCTGACGGGATGCGAGTTCGTGCGGATATTCAGCGCGCATACGCGCCGACGACACCTTTCCGCTGTCCCAAGTCCTCCCGCCGTCCGACTGCGCGACGATGCGGTAGGCCGTCTGCTTTACGCCGCCCTCGCAGTTCCAGTAAAGGCGAGGTTTCTGCAGATCAATGCCCATGGGATCTTTCAGATATTCTGTTTTCAGGTTGATCGCTTTCATGTTTTTTTCTCCGATCTCTTTCCGATCGCGGCGCCCCGCCTCCGATGCGGGCGGACGTCGTAAGATGTTTGCATGCATGGCACGGAGGGGCGCCAAGAGGCGCTTATCGCGCAGAGCATGGCAGGCGGCGTGAGGCGTTCGCGAGCAAGGCAGGACGAGCGCCGCAAGGCATTTATCGCGCAAGGCAGGACAAGTGCCGAAATTCATTTATCGCGCAAAGCAGGGCGGACGCCGAGAGACCCCCGTGCTTATTTTTCAAGTTCGGCACGGATTTTTTGGTAATACGCCTCGCCTGCGGCCTTCTCCTTCTGCCAGAAAGCATCTTCCCGCGCCGCGCGCGCCTTTTCCCTTTCCTCCCGCGCCTTTTTCTGTTCGGGCGTCATGGCACGGAGGCGGGCGGCGAGCTTTTCTTCGCGGATGCGCGCCTTTCCCTCCGCTTTTTTCTGCGCGGCGAGGCGCTTCGCCTGCGCTTTTTCCCGTTTGGCGGCCATTTGGCTGCGGTGTTTTTCCAGCTCTGCGGCAAAGTCGAGCCCTTTGCGGTCGCACTTTTCACGCAGCTCTTTCACAAAGATCTCTTCGCTCTCGGCGATGAATTTTTCCTCGTCGCGGATCGCCTGCACTTCGGGCGCGACCCACACTTCGCCCCGCGCCTCGCATTCCGCTTTCTGCCGCGCGCGGATGATTTCGTGCTTGCGCGTGATGGTCTTTTCGACGGAGAGGAAAACAAGAAGCCCCGCCAGAATGAGGCCGGTAATCGTTTCCAATCCCACAAAGGCAAAGGTGATCACGTTCTTGACCGCCGCCGACTGCTCATAGGCGACGGTGACGCCGTCGATGATCTCGGGCGCCGCGTACCCGCTGGATGCGAGCATGGCGTTGAAGACCGACGTGGCCACGCCGACGATCGCCACGGCGATAATATTGTAGACGGACATCGCCGTGCCGTCACAGCGGATGCCGCTCTTCCATTCGATGTGGTCAAGCCCGTCGGCAAACAGCGCCATAAACACGTACGCGCAGGGCAGGCCGCCTATATTCTTGATGAACTGACCCGTGAGCACCACCACGAGGTTTTCGGGAGACATCCAGCAGATCGCGCTCCCTGCCGCATAGAGAATAAACCCGATCAGCGTCAGATTCCTTTTTCCGATCTTTTTTGCCAACGGCCATACGGCAAAGATGCCGATGCCCATGGGAATGCCGCCGATCACCGAGACGAGCGTCTGGGTGATCCCGTCGTTGTAGGTGCCGAGGACGTTGTCGCAATAGTAGACGAGCCCTAAATTTTTCAGAGAAGACGCGAAGGTATAGATGAGAAAATACACGAACATCACCAACATATATTTGTCGGTGAGGACGATCTTCAGCTGCAGCAGGAAAGGGATCTTCTTTTCCGATGCGTTCGCGGCCTGTTCCTCGGTGACGCGCTCTTTGGTAAAATAGTATTCGAGGAGAGTCAGCGGCAACGCAAGCGCGGACAGGATGCCCATGACCAGGATCCAGTTGACCGCGTCGACCCCCATCATCGGACGGATGGCCATCGGGAATACGAGGGCGACGAGGATGCCGCTCATCATGATGGTGGCGATCTGGTTGAAGACCGAAAGCCCGCCCCGCTGCAGGGTGTTGCGCGTGGAGAGGGGCACCATCAGGTTGTGGCTCATGTTGAAGATGGTGTACGCGAAGGAATAGAACAGGTTGTAGGAGAGCATGACCCAGATGACCTGCACCGTCTCCCCCGCGCGGGGCACCGCAAACAGCAGGATGCCCGTCACGAACAGAAGGGGCGCAGACAGCAAAAGCCAGGGACGCGCCTTGCCCTGCGGCGTCTTCGTGCGGTCGATTATGTAGCCCATGACGACGTTCGTGATCGCGTCGATCACCTTGGAGACGAGCGGAAACACCACGAGAAATGCCCCGCCCCACACCGTCGTCAGATGCAATACGTCGGTATAGTAGACGTTCAGGTAGGTAGCGAGAACGGCGTTCAGAAGAAGCGCGCCGCAGGGCCCCAGAAGATACCCCAGCCATCTCTCCTTCCCGGTCACGTTTTGGGAGTGTATGCGGCTGTCAAACAGCCTGCCACGCAATTTTTCCGCCGCCATATCAGTTTTCCTCCTCATCCTTCGGCAATTTCGGAACTTTGATCTTTTTACAGAAACACCCGATCCCCTTGAAGAAATGCCCGTTCGAAAGCTCGACAAAGCCCTGCGCGACATTATAAGGGAACATCTTGCCCGCACTCATGCTCATGGAAAGCAGGGAATTGCTCTCCAGGATCCGTATGAGAAAGACGGCGCCCTTGATCTTGTTGTCGCGCTCCGGTCCTTCGGGCTGTTTTTTTGCCTTTTTCAGCTGCCCGTTTGCCACGCCGAGCACGGCGGCGTGCAGGATCTTTCCCCAGAACCCCGCCTCGGCAAGCTCGGAAAAACGGCTTTCCAACGTGATCGGCTCCCGCCCGGAATAGTTCGGGAGCTTCTGCCCGCTCATCTTTTCAAAGAGGTCGTCAGAAAGCGCGGCAAAGCCGGCGCCGGCATATGCCTTGCACACCTCCTCCGGATAGGGCGATGCGCTTTCCCCTTTCAGAAATAGCTTTTCGCTGAGGCGCACGGTGTCGCAATCCGAACACAGCTGAAAGGTATATTCCCCCTCTTCCGTTGACCAGTCCCCTTTCCGCACGTCGAAATACCGCAGGTCTTTCTTGTCGAGAGTGAGGGTGACCCTCCTGCTCTCCCCCGCTTTCAGGTAAACTTTGACAAAGGCGCGCAGTTCCTTCGCAGGCTTGAAGAGCGCGCTCTTCGGGCCGCCCACGTACAGCTGCACGACCTCCGCCCCGTCGCGCCCGCCTATGTCGGAAATCTCGCAGGAGACCTCGATGCGGTCGCCCTTGTCCGAAAGCCGCATGTCCTGCCAGGCAAATTCCGTATAGGATAGCCCGTACCCGAAGGGGAAACGCACCCTCTTGCCCGCCGTCGCATAGTAGCGGTATCCGACAAAAACGCTCTCCTTATACACCTCGCATTTCCCCTTGCCGAACGCTTCGCCGAAGGGGACGTCTTCATAGACAAGCGGCCAAGTTTCCGCGAGTCTGCCCGCAGGTTCCGCCCTGCCGAACAGGAGATCGGCGCAGGCTTTCCCGCCGCACTGCCCTGGAAGGTACATATTCAGAATGGCGCTGACCTTTTCCGCAAACGGCAGTTCGACGGGAGAGCCGCCGAACAGGACGAGGACAACCTTCTTCCCCGCCCCGACGAGCGCCTCGATCAGGGCGATCTGATTTTCCGGCAGGCGCATATCCGCGCGGTCGCTGCCTTCGCTCTCCGCAAGATCGGTAAGCCCCGCAAAGACGACCGCCTGCCCGAAATCTGCGGAAAGAGCCAGCGCCTCATCGATGTATTTTTGCTCTTTCTCCGTGCCGCTTTCGGCATACCCGCGGGCATAGACATACCCGATCCCCGCTTCATCGAACGCTTTTCGGGGGGAGGTGAGCCTTGCCGAACAGATCATCGAGCTTCCCGCCCCCTGGTAGCGCATCTTTTCGAAGAGATCGCCGCACACGAACAGTTTTTCTCCCTCGGAAAGGGGAAGGGCGCCGTCGTTTTTCAGAAGCACGGCGCAATCTTCCGCCACCGCGCACGCCAGCGCGTCGTTTGCATCAAAATCGCTGTCGTCCGCAAACTTTTTCACATATCTGTCTACAAGTTTGAGGACGTTTTCCGCCGCCGCGTCGAGATCTGCCATGGAGAGTTCACCGCTTCCGACCGCGTCCAGGATCCGCCTGCGGCAGATGGCCGTATCCCCCGGCATTTCCAGGTCCAGCCCCGCCCGCAGCGCGGCAATGCGGTCGTGCATCGCGCCCCAGTCCGTCATGACCAGTCCGTCAAATCCCCATTCCTTGCGCAGGACATCGCGCAGAAGCCACCCGTTCTGCGCGCAGTATTCCCCGTTGATCCGGTTGTAGGCGCACATCACGGCGGCAGGATTCCCCTCCTTGACGGCGATCTCGAAAACTTTCAGATAGATCTCGCGGATCGCGCGCCGGTCGGCAATGCTGTTACCCATAAAGCGGTAAGTTTCCGAATTGTTGAGCGCAAAGTGCTTGACGCACGCCCCCACGCCCTCGCTTTGGATGCCCTTTGCTTCCGCCGCCGCCATCTTTCCCGCCAGAAGCGGGTCTTCCGAATAATATTCAAAGTTCCGCCCGCCCAGCGGATTGCGCTTGATGTTCACGCCCGGCCCCAAAACGACGTGCACGCCGTACCGGTGCGCCTCCTTGCCGATCGCCTGCCCGATCCTGTAAGCGTTCTCTTCGTTCCAGCCGCTGGCGACCGTCGCCGCCGTCGGGAACGCCGTCGCGGGTTCGCTGCCCGTCACGCCGTTGTCCCCGCCCTCCGTCTGCACGCGCAGGCCGTGCGGGCCGTCGGACGTGCGCAGGGACGAGATCCCCAGCCGCGGAATCGGATTGGTATACATAAAATCCGTCCCCGCCACCAGCGCCGCCTTTTCCTCCGTCGTCAGCTCCGACAAGAGTTTCTTCACTTCCATACCGAATGCTCCTTCTTCGTTTTCCTCGTCTATTATACACCATTTTTCCCGCCAATGTCTTGCATATTTGTTTTATTTACGTTATAATTGTTTTGTCTTTGGAGGAAATCTCATGAAAAACATCGATTATGTTTACCTGTGCAGGGTAATCGGCAATCTTTCCGGCGTACCCATCCGCATATACCGGGGGAAGGAAATGATCTTCCGCCATTCGATCGTCGATCTGCCCGCCGACCCGATGCGCGCCTTTGCGGAAGAGATCCTGGCCGTCGAATCGCACATCGGATATTTTATCACGCCCTATTTCCACTACTACGGCGTCGTGAACAGCGGGGAATACAAGATCGTCATCGGTCCCTCCATACAGACGAAAAGCAGCGACCAGACCCTGAAAGAGCTCGCCTTCCGCTGCGACGTTCCCGCCGACGAGAGGGAGGATTTCATCGCCGGCATGAAGAGCATCAACCCCCTTCCCCTCGACAGCATCCTGCAGATCCTCTGCACGATGAACTACATCATGAACGGGGAAAAGCTCGGGCTGAGCGATATCCGCATCTACGACCCCGAACAGCGGGAACTGACAGAGAAGATGGAGACGGAGCGCGCAAACCAGGACTACGGAGCGGCCGCCGAGAGCGAGGACGGGCAGAGAGCCGTCCACAATACGCTCGCCATCGAGCAGACCATCCTGAACTTTGTCCGCCGCGGCGACACTTCCGCCCTGAAAAAATGGGTCGAAAGCATCCCCGCCGTGCGGGAAGGGATCCTCGCGTCCGATCAGCTGCGGCAGGTCAAAAACACTTTCATCGTGACAGCGACCCTCGTTTCGCGCGCCGCGATCCGCGGAGGAATGGACGTCGGGGACGCACTCTCGCGCAGCGACGCATACATCCGAAAATGCGAACTTCTCCACGATCTCGAACGCATCGCCAACCTGCAATACCATATGATCTTCGACTACACGGAGGAGGTGGAAAGATTGCGTTTGGGCAAAACCCCTACCAAACTTGTCTTCGACGTCACAAATTATATTCACCATCACCTGTCCGAACCCATCACGACGGAAGAGATCGCCGGCGCGCTGTATCTGAGCCGCTCGCGCCTCTCCGTAAAATTCCGAAAAGAGACGGGAGAAAAGCTCGTGGACTTCATCCTGAAAGAAAAGACGGAAGAGGCAAAGCGACTCCTTCGCTATACAGACAAATCGGCAGCCGCCATCAGCGCTTACCTCGGCTTTTCTTCCCAGAGCCATTTCTCCCGGGTCTTCAAAAAATACGCCGACTGCCTGCCGAACGAATACCGCAAACGCCGCCCTGTGTAGTTTCTGTTTTACCGCCTTGTGTAGTTTCTGTTTCGCCTTCCTGCGCAGTTTTTGTATTGACGTCCTGTGTTGTTTCTCTTTCGCACTGCGCAGTTTTTGCTTTGCCGCCCTGTGTTTTCGCAACCGCCGTCCGCGCGGTTTCCGCCCCCCCCGACGCCCTTTTCCTGCGCCTTTGTGTAAATTTCCCGTTTTAAAAGAAAGATAGGCTTGCGGGCATGCCCGCAAGCCTCGCTTTCTCTTCGATGGATCATGCTATTCATTCTAACTGTTAAAAAGAAAAAGGAGTTCATACAATTTGTGGCAAATAAGGCTACAAAATTGAATCTTTGACAAAGGAGTCCTCTTGAATTGCCACATTTTTCCGAAGACGCTGCCCATTTCCAGAAAACTTAACAAAAGGAAAAAAATAAAAACATATACAGTCGCAAAGAATTCGGGCTTTGGAACGGATACGGTAGTGAAACAAGAGAAATACAAAGCATACTTTGCCACGCTTTTGTGGATAAGTTCCGTAACATTCAAAGGACCTGGCGCTTATAGACGCCAGTCCCGAAAAGCTTTTGCATTTCAAAAAATCGCAAAATTTGTTTCAAGAAAATCTTATCAATTTTTTTATTTTTAAAGTATGTTATATTATTTGAGAGGTTGCGCCGAAAATCACAAACCCTGAACAACGGCAAAGGGCGGAGTCCGAATGGACTCCGCCCTTTTTTATTTTTAGAAAGAAAGTAGGCAAGACATTATGTCCTGCCTACTTTCTTACAATCTGAACCTTTCAAGCTCGTTAATTGGAATTAAAATTCCAAATGTACGCTTTACAATGAATAAGTTCAAATTGTTTTGATTTGTCTTGGTAGTACAAAAAAGCTGTCATTTTTTCCGACGAAACAAAATATATAACGAGGATTCAACACTGCTTTTCAGAAAAATTTACGACGATAAATGTTTATTAAAATTTATCCCCGTTTGCTATTATTTCAGATCCGACGCTTACTTCTACTACCTTTTTATGATCGGCAAACCAACTGTCAATAGATGCGCTTATTACTTTAGCTATCATACGGTAAAATTCTTGCCGTATGCGTGTCGATTTTTGCGCTATGATATTGCCAAAAGTCATTTTTGGTAATTTATGGTAAAATCAAGCGATAAAGTTCTGTCTATTATGCAGAAATCCGCCTGCGCCGATGACATCTTCTTTGATTTGCCTGCTTACATCGCTCTTCTCCGTTCCCTTGATTTCTGGCGGACTTATGATTTTTATAAAAACGAGCATAAAACCTTTCTCTTTTCTCAAATCATTTTAAATCCCAAATATTTTTCAGAAACCGACAGAATCATCACCAAAGCACTTTACATCAGCGAGAAAAGTGTTCAGAATTACCGGAGAGAGTTCAAAGACATATTTTTACAAGAATACGAATACGCCAAAACTTTAGATACCAATGCCCTGCTCTCCATACGAAACACCATGCTGACGTTCCTCAGGAACAATGATTTTCTCTCATTTATCGAAGATGAGCAGTACGCCTTGTATTTGACAATCATCTACAATAATATCCTTTTCAATGCAATATCTTTGAATATACTCCTCCATCTTTTCCAATGTATTTTTATTTAGTGTTCTCATTGGCATACTCCTTGCTTCTAAATTGAACGGGGCGTTCAATTTAGGAAGTGTCTGCATTATAGCATACCTTTTTCATAAAATCAACCCCGTCGAGTCGTGATAATTTAACGCGACGGGGCTTTTGAAAAAAATTTTATGAAAAAAGCCGCCCTTTCGGACGGCAGATTGCATCAGCATTTTTATCATTCTTTTGTCAGCACTTCCATAAATTCAAAAATCAGTTTTTTTCTGCTTGCAGGCACAGCTTCATACATCGACAGTAGCCGTAATTGATCCTCTGATAAATT
>CAKNQN010000022.1 GCA_930990665.1 uncultured Clostridia bacterium | reverse complement strand
GCAGATGGAAAAACGGGCAAAGAGATATTTTGCTTTCTCAGCTTGCGAAAGTTGCTGATTATTTTCATTGCTCTCTTGATTTTTTAGCGGGAAGGTCAGATGTCGTATTGGATTATCAAGTGAGGGAAATGCCACCGTTTTATGATAGTTTGAGAGCAGTCATGAAAGAAAAAGGCGTAACGAGATACAGACTTGTTAAAGATTTACCGATCTATGACGGTTATTTTACAAATTGGAAAAGAGGAAAGAGTCCCAATATTTTGACATTGATTTTACTTGCAGATTATCTTGACGTTACAATCGATTACTTGGTAGGTCGAGAAAAATAAAACATATACAGAGATTTGAATAGCAATAAACGGGCTTCTCCTTTGGAAAGCCCGTTTATTGCGTTTATATCATCAGGATTTCTTTCTTTTTTCTTTTTGCGTATTCTAAACTTCTTGCAGCGCCGCCCCAAGAATATCTGACATGGGCAATGACTATATCAGCCTGATCAATCATCCATTCGTTACGACGTATAATAGCATATCGGTAAGGAACCGTTTCGAGAGGCGGATAAACGATGTTGTCAAACTTCTGTCGCATGAATTCGTTGCGTTCCTTATAAGTCGGTGTGATGTAAGGGGTAATAAAGAGTTTTTCACAGATTACGTTGGGGAATCTTTTTCGTGTTTCTTCAACGGTTTTTTCTGAAAGATTATCAAATTCCCCGTATCCGCCACAATAAAAAGAAAGAGGAGTATATTCATTTTGAGCAGAGGAAAATAACAATATTATTGTGTTTGTAAGTTTTTCTTGAACAGAATATCGGTCAACAATGTTTTTATGCCCGCAAAAGGTAATAATCATAAATTTCGCTCCTGTACTCCATTATACCATAGTAGGTAGCAAAAACAAAGTACTACGGATAGGCTAAGTATTTATTTTTTTAATAGATTTATACTATATGCGATTCGCAGGACTTGACTTATGAGTTAGTAATTGAAGGAGGTGGAACTAATTGACTTTATCAGAAGCGGTAGCGATTAGGCTGGATGAGTTGATGAGGGAAAGAAACATAACTCAATATAGACTTTTTAAGTTGTCAGGCGTGGCGCAGACCACGATAGGGGATATACGCTTGCAACGCAATAAGTCGGTTAGTTTACTCATTCTTCATGAGTTGTCGCAAGGATTAGGAATTAGCCTGTATGATTTCTTTGATTGCCCGCTTTTTAAGGGCAACGATATTACAGATTAAATAGACAGATAACCAGAAGAACGCCGGAATCAAATCTGGCGTTTTTTTATGCCCAAAAAGGAAAAATTTTCCTGTCGCGTTAATTCTATTTAACGCGACGACCTTGCAAAAGATATTTTTTTATGATACAATATGCTCACCTTTTAGAAGAACAGTATGTTCTACTAAACAAGGAGATACCAATGAGAAGATATGATGAAGAGCTGTTGCGAACCTTGCACGAGTACATTATCGATTATCAGAAGTTAAACGGCAGCTCACCGACGTACAGAAAAATAGCCAACAGATTTCCGACTTGTTTTTCGTCTACATCGAAGGTAAAGAATTATCTGTCTGTACTTTCCGAGCGTGGGCTGATAGAAAGAGCAGGGGACGGAAGCATTAAGGTGGACAGGCGTTTCAGGACGGAAGCTGTCAATGCTCCGCTTGTCGGACAAGTTGCCTGCGGTGAGCCGATCGAGGCTTATGAGAACATAGAGGGGAGCTTTGTTCTTCCTGCTGAATTATATGGCAGAGGAGAGTTAATGCTCTTGAAAGCAGATGGCGAAAGCATGAAGAATGTCGGCATCGATGACGGCGACTACATTGTTATCCGAAAACAGGATACGGCTGAATACGGAGATATGGTTCTTGCCATTATCGGAACGGGTGGAACGGTCAAGACATTCTATCCGCAGGAAAATGGAACGATCATATTGCACCCCGAAAACGAACATTACAAGGACATCATTGTAGAGGAATGTTTGATACAAGGTGTAGTTGTAGGTTGTATGAAACGATATAGATAAAGAGCGGCAAGCCCCGTCCGTGATTTATAAAGAGTCTACAAAAGAGAAGTTTCTTATCGTGCGGAGTTCCCGACCGTGCGAAAATAAGTACTTAAATTTAACCTTTATGTAGATATGGGAAAAGGAGGTGCAGAAATGAAATATGCAATGTGTCCGAAATGCGGTCGTCGTTTGTGTAAGGGCGAAAACGGTACGAAAGTGGAAATGGAGTGTCCGAAATGCGGTGAATTTGCATCAGTTATCATTGACGAAGATGACATTCATATCAGCAAGAAGCCAATATTCACAAACACGCCGGACGGTGTGCTGAAACAAAAGCAACACGCATAAATCAAATACAACTTAATCATTGGGCAAAGGGTTCCGTTGAATGCCTTTGCTGACATCTTGTTATGAGGCTGGACTTAATGAGAAGGTTAAGAGGAGCCTGACAGATAGTAAAATCCTGAAAGCATAGGGTAATACTGTTTGCCAGGCTCTTTTTTTGACGCCTTTTTTTGCCCGACTGCGAGGGATTTTACCTCGCGGTCGGGCTTTTTTCATTTACGGGCGAAATCTGTCCGATTGCGATTTTCAAAGAAAAATCAAAAATCGGAGGATTTCAAACATGAAAAAACTAACCACCAAAATCATGGACAACGGCAAAGAAAAGGAGATAGCAGTTTTCCTTGACGACGAAACAGCGCGTGTATTGGAAGAGTGCGGCGACAAGGAGTTAAAACACGGATACATAGTAGAAGAGTATAAATACCAACTCATTGAGCGTCGAGAAACCAGACGTCATCAGTCTTTGGAAAAGTCAATAGAGGGCGGACACGAATTTGTAGACCATAAGGCAGATGTGGAGCAAAATTTAGAAAAAAAAGAGGAAATAGAGCAGCTTTATAAGGCATTGAAATTCTTAACGAAGAAACAAATGTACGTTTTGCGGCTTCATGTTTTGGAACAGAAAACATTTCAGGAAATATCTGAAATCATGGGCATCAATTTGTACACGGTATAAGTATTCGACATTGTTTTTCACTTGTGGTATAATCGGGGCTGAAAAGATACGGGGCGTTTATGCCCGTTTGCGGCGGCGGATACAGGGCAGAAGGCAAATCTGCACATGCGCCGCGGAAAGAGAGGTGTTGTATGAAGATCATAGAGGGAGAGCGCTTCGGCGAGGAACGCGCTTTATATCGTTCGCAGGATATCTGCGTCAGGCGCTGTCGGTTCGAGGGGGAAGAGGGCGGTGAGTCTGCCCTCAAGGAGTGCCGCCGGATTGCCGTCGAGGGGTGTTATATGGATCTGCGCTATCCGCTCTGGCATGTGCACGGGCTGCGCGTGACGGATACCGAGATGACGGAAAACTGCCGCGCGGCTCTCTGGTACGATACGGATGTCGAACTGCGCGGCTGCCGCATGAACGGGATCAAGGCGCTGCGCGAGTGTCGCCGCGCATCCGTTTTCGGCTGCACGGTGCATTCCCCCGAATTTGGCTGGCGCTGCGCGGATGTCCAAGTTAAAGATTCTTCGATCGAAGCGGAGGAATACGCCTTTTTTGAGACGCAGGGCCTGCGCGCGGAAAATGTGACTTTTACGGGCAAGTATTCCTTCCAATACGCGCAGGATGTGCGCATCTCCCGATCCCGCCTGCAAACCAAGGATGCCTTTTGGCACGCGAAGAATGTGACCGTCGCCGATTCGGTGCTGAACGGCGAGTATCTCGGCTGGTATTCGGAGGGGCTCACCCTTATCCGCTGCCACATCAAGGGGACGCAGCCGCTCTGCTATTGCAAGGACCTGAAGCTGATCGATTGCACGATGGAGGATTGCGACCTCGCTTTCGAGTACAGCGATGTCGAGGCAGAGGTCCGCGGCGGGATCCTCTCGGTCAAAAATCCGCGCAGCGGCAGGATCGTCGCCGATCGCATTGGCGAAGTGATCCGCACGGCGGACAGCGTTTACCCGTCTGGAGGGGTAGTGATCGAGCGCGGCCGCATATAAGCTGGTTTTGCAGAATACTATGCCAGACAGATTTGAGGCGAATGAGCGGACGCACATTCAAACAGTAAACCAAATCTATCAATCCGGTTGACAAATAGGAGCGAAACGGCTATAATAGAGCGGATGAAAGTTCAGAAGAAGGCGGGAGGTGTGCATGGTCAAGGACGCATTGCTCGGTTTATTGGAAGGCAGCCGGGGCGCGTTTGTTTCCGGAGAAGAGGTCGCGCTGCGGCTGGGCGTCTCGCGCAATGCGGTCTGGAAGGCGGCGGAGGCGCTGCGCCGGGAGGGATATTGCATCGAGTCGGTCAAAAACCGCGGGTATCGCCTGGCGGAAAGCAGTGACAGGCTCTCGCCGCAGGGCATCCGCAAATATCTGCCCGCATCTCTGCCGGTGCGGCTCGAGGTGATCCCCTCCGCAGCTTCCACCAACGATCTCGTCCGCGCGCGTGCAGAGGCGGGGGAAAGCGAGGGGCTGGCCCTCTTTGCCGAGGAACAGACGGCGGGCCGCGGCCGCCTGGCTCGTTCCTTTTATTCCCCGTGCGATACGGGCATATATATGAGCCTTTTGCTGCGCCCCGTTCGCTATACGGCGGCGCAGGCCGTGCGCATTACTTCGGCGGCGGCCGTCGCCGTCAGCGATGCGATCGCGCGCGTTTCCGGCAGAGATGCCCGCATCAAGTGGGTCAACGATGTTTATATCGAGGACAAAAAGGTGTGCGGGATCCTGACGGAGGCGTCCGTCAGCATGGAAGATAACTGCCTCCGCTACGTCGTGCTCGGCATCGGCATCGACGTCTACGAGCCGGAAGGGGGCTTCCCTCCGCCGCTCGAGGGGGTCGCGGCGGCCGTATATTCCGCGCCGCGCGGCGACGGCAAAAATGAACTGGCGGCCGCCGTATTGAGCCGCTTTTTTGAATTGTATTCTCATCTGGACGATCCCGCCGTGATGGAGGAATACCGCCGCCGCAGCTGTGTCGTAGGGCGGGAGATCGACGTCCTTTCGGCGCGAGGCGCGCGCCGCGCGCGCGCGCTGAATATCGGTGCAGACGGGCATCTGCTCGTCCGCTATGAAGACGGCTCTGAGGAAAAACTCTATGCCGGCGAGATCAGTATCCGCATATAAGGAGGACGCATGCATCAGATCAAGGCGAAAGACCTCGTTCTCATCGCGCTGTTTGCCGCACTCATCGCGGCGGGCGCCTTTATCCGTATCCCTTTGCCGCCCGTGCCCGTTACCTTACAGGTGCTCTTTGTGACCTTGGCGGGAGCAGTGCTCGGCGGCGGAAAGGCCTTTGCGGCCGTCTGTGTCTACATTGCGCTGGGGCTGCTCGGGGTCCCCGTCTTTACGGGCGGGGGAGGTCTGCAATATGTTTTGACACCCACCTTCGGCTATATTTTAGGGTTTGCTGCGGGGGCTTATGTGGGGGGGCGCATCGCGCACGCGGTACCGTCGCCCGGCTTAGGGCGCTTGCTGCTCGCCAATGCCGTCACGGATATCATTGTCTACGCCTTCGGCCTCAGCTATTACTTTCTCATTGCCGGCGTATATCAGGGAGGGGAGGTGACGCCCTATACACTGTTTGTCTCCTGCTTCGCTCTCTTTCTCCCCGGCGATTGCCTGCAATGTTTGCTCAGTGCCTTCATTGCGCGGCGCACGCTCCCGCTGCTGGAACGGCGCAGGGGCGGCCGGGCCTGATTTTTGCGGGAAATCAGCGCATAGAGAGATTTGCAGAGTACTCTGTGAGGCATCTTTAATGGTTTACCGTGTAACGGCGCATCATTGCCATGCGGCGCGGAAGTCCTCATAAATTTGCAGCGCTCCGCAGTTATAAAAGCTGCGGGGCAAATTTTTTATATTTTATTGACTGAAAGTCATTGACTTTTAGTCAATCATATGGTATACTGTCCGTGAAAACGCAAGGAGGGGCTGGCAATGACCAATCGGCAGGCGGCTGCGCAGGAGACGCGGCAGAAGCTGCTCGCGGCGGGTAAAAAATTGATCGCCGAACGCGGGCTTTCTGAAATCGCCGTAGAGGATATCACGGCGGCAAGCGGCGTATCGAAGGGGACATTCTATACCTATTTCAAGAGCAAAGAGGAGATCGCCTGCGCGCTTTCGGCCGAAATGTTCGGCAGTGCGCGCGCGGAGGCGGAGCAAATGTCCGGGTCGTGTGCGGAAAAGGTCGCCCTGTATATGTCCCGCTTTTCCGAATGGATCGAGCGGAGCGGCAGAGGGCTGGCGCGGGATTGGATCCGCGGCGTCGTCGATCATGCCCGCGCGGACGATTCGAAGTATCGCAGCGATCGGGCCGATATGGATGCCCTCCTCGCCGATTGTGTGCAAAAGGGTCTGCTGCGCGCAGATGCGCCGCTCGGTGCCCTTTCGGGCGCGCTCATCGATCTCCTGTACGGCCAGCTGTTGGCGTGGTGTATGGGGGGCGAGTGCGGGCTGCGCGCGCGTACCGAGGCGCTTTGCCGCGCGTTGCTGCCGGATATTCTGAAAAATAACCTGCCGTGACGGTTTTTTTGTCCGGCTGTGCGGGCGCCGGATGTGCAGTGATCCCGCGTGAAAATTGTATGGAACGAAAATAAGGAGGTTCAGTGATGCAAACATTTCGTCTGAATGATGGCAATTTGATCCCTTCCGTCGGTTTCGGCGTCTTTCTGATTCCGAACGACGGGTCGACGTACCGTGCGGTTCGTGCGGCGCTGGATGCGGGCTACCGTCACATCGATACGGCGGCCGCCTATTTTAACGAGGCAGAAGTCGGGCGCGCCGTCCGTGAGAGCGGCATCCCGCGCGAGGAGATCTTTATTACCTCCAAACTTTGGCTGCAGGACTATGGCTTTGCTCCCGCCGTCAAGGGAACGGAAGTTTCCCTGCGCAATTTGGGGACTGAGTACATCGATTTGTATCTGCTGCATCAGCCGTACGGCGATGTGCCGCATGCGTGGGAGGCGTTGGAAAAGTGCAAGGCAGAGGGCAAGCTGCGCTCGATCGGCGTCAGCAATATGACGCCGAAGATCTGGCAGCAATTTGTTCCGCATTTCTCTTCCTTGCCGGCAGTCAACCAGGTCGAATGCAACCCCTTCTTCCAGCAGAAGGAACTGCGCGCCATTCTCGATCCGCTCGGTGTGCGGGTAGAGGCTTGGGCGCCGCTCGGGCAGGGCAATGCGCGGCTGCTGCATTCGCCGGTCGTCCTCGCCCTTGCGGAAAAGTACGGCAAGGACGCGGGGCAGATCGTGCTGCGCTTCGAGGTGCAGGAGGGCATTATCGTCTTGCCGAAATCGGTGCATGCCGAGCGGATCCGCAGCAATCTCGACATCTTTTCCTTCTCCCTCACCGAGGAAGAGCGGGCGGCCCTCCGCGCGCTGGATACGGGCAAAGGTTCGCACGATCCCGAGGCGCCCGGCGTCGGAGAGATGCTCCTGAAAAACTACAAGATCCACGACTGAGGAGGAGAAAAATGGAATACGTCACTCTGTCCAACGGCGTCCGCATGCCCATGCTCGGCTTCGGCGTCTTTCAGATTCCCGATCACGAAGAGGCAAAGCGCGCGGTACGCACCGCGCTGGACGCGGGCTACCGCCTGATCGATACGGCACAGGCGTACGGCAACGAGCGCGCGGTCGGCGAGGCCGTCCGCGAGAGCGGCATCCCGCGCGAAGAGGTGTTTATCACCTCCAAAATCTGGCTGTCCGATTTTTCCTTCGAAGGTGCGCAGGCGGCGACCGAGCGCACCCTCGAGCGGCTGGGGAGCGAGTATGTCGATCTCATGCTGCTGCATCAGCCGATGGGGGACTACATCGGCGCGTGGCGCGGGCTGGAAAAGATGCTCGCCGCGGGCAAGGTGCGCGCCATCGGTATGGCCAACTGTTATCCGCACGTGCTTGCCGATCTGTGCGAGACGTTTGCTGTCAGGCCCATGGTCAATCAAGTGGAGATGCACCCCTTCTTTCAGCAGGGGCGCAACCTCGAAACCATGCGCTTCTACGGCGTCGTCCCCGAGGCATGGGCACCGTTCGACGAAGGCAAGCGCAACTTTTTTTGGGATCCCGTCTTGACGTCGATCGGCCGAAAATACGGCAAGAGCGCGGCGCAGGTCGCCCTGCGCTGGAACTTGCAGCGCGGCGTCGTCGTCATTCCCAAATCGGTGCACGCCGAGCGCATCCGCGAGAATCTGGATGTGTTCGACTTCGCGCTGACCGACGAGGACATGGCCGCGATCGCGGCGATGGACCTTGGCCGCAGCGAGATCGTCGATCACTTCGACCCGCAGTGGATCCGCTTTTTGCATTCCATTGGCTGACTTTTTGGGTGCGCAGGGATTGCTTTTTGTGCGCTCTTGTGATACAATAATGGCTGAAAACAGGCGGGCCGCGCGCGAGTGCGCGCGGCCCGCCTCCCGTATGATCATCGATATGTGTGGCAGAGTACTCTGCAAATTTATAAAGAGAGGGAGAACAGAGGATGGAATACAGAAAACTTCCGCACGGTACGGAACAGCTGAGCGCCCTCGGGTTGGGCATGGGCGGCATTCATGTCGCTTCGCCCGAAGAGATCGAGGCCGTCGTCGCAAAGGCGATCGGGCACGGCATCAATTTCTTTGATCTGTGCGCGGGCGGCGGCAGCGTCTATGCCCCTTTCGGCCGGGCCATCCGCGGCCGGCGCGAAAAGGTCTGCTTTCAGCTGCACTTCGGCGCGGTGTACGACGAGCAGGGTGAATACGGCTGGTCGCGCGACTTGGAGCAGATCCGCCGCACGTTCGATTGGGAGATGGGTCTGCTCGGTACAGACTATGCCGATTTCGGCTTTCTGCACTGCGTCGACGAGGAGAGCGACTTAGAGGATCTCCGTAAAAACGGGATCATCGATTTTGTTCTCGGCCTGCGCGAACGGGGGACCCTGCATCATCTCGGTTTCTCCTCGCATACGCCTGCCGTTGCGAACAAACTGCTCGACATGGGGTGCTTTGACCTGATGATGTTTTCCGTCAACCCCGCGTACGATCTCGAAAAAGGGGACGAATACGGCATCGGCACCACAGCGGAGCGCGCCGCGCTCATGCGCCGCTGCGAGGCGGAAGGGGTCGGCATCTCGGTCATGAAACCCTTTCACGGAGGGCGGCTCCTTTCGGAGGCAACTTCGCCCTTCCGGCGCGCGCTCACCCGCAACCAGTGCCTGCGCTATTGTCTGGACAGGCCCGCCGTCCTCTCCGTCGTGCCGGGCGTGCGTTCCCTCGCCGATCTCGACGAACTGCTCACCTTTCCGGACGCGACGGCGGAGGAGTGCGACTATTCGGCGATCGCCGCTTTTACGCCGCAGGAGGCCGCCGGCAACTGCGTCTATTGCAACCACTGCCGTCCCTGTCCGGCCGGCATCGACATCGGCATCGTCAATAAATACTACGACCTCGCTCTCGCGGGGGATCAAATGGCGGCCGGCCATTACGACAAGCTCGCCGTCAAGGCGAGTGCCTGCCTGCAGTGCGGCCATTGTGACAGCCGCTGTCCCTTCGGCGTCAGGCAGCAGGATAAGATGCGCGCCATCGCATCGTATTTTGAAGGGAAGTAAATTGTCCGTCTTCCCTGTACTCGTCCGGTAAAAGAGAGAAAAACAGGGGGCTTGACCGCAGGCGCCGATCAGGAATCTTGCGGCAATGGTCGATATAGCGCCGCGGCCTTGCCGGCAAGGCCGTTGGCCATAGAACGGATGGTGCGTGAAACGGCAATATCGCGGAGGTACGAATCATGAAAAAAGTAAAGATCACGGTCATGAAAACGGCGTGCTATACAGACTTGATTGAAAAATATGAAAATCCGATTTCGCACGCCTGCGATATGCAGGAAGGGCAAATCTTTATCGCAAACGGCTGGGAAAAACCGCAGGGCTTTTGCGACAGCGCTTGGGAAAGCCTGTCCGCTTTTGTAATGGCACTGGCACACGGCGGCGAGGATTTTTACGACGGTTGGATGAAAAATAAAAGGTCGGCAATGATTTCCTGCAACGACGGGTTTCGGCCGGTCAGTTTTCTGCTGGAAGCTATGGAGGCGGAAGCCGATCGATAATGCAGATCGCATCGAACATCAAAAAAGCGAAGATTGTTGCAATCTTCGCTTTTTTGATGTTTGCGGAAATCGAGCGTTGCGCCCGTTTCCGTTGTTTGAGCGATTGGTTTCAACAGCGGTTGCTCAGTGTCCGCACCGGCCGCCCTCATGCCCGCAGGTATGGCTTTCCCCGTGCCCGCAGCTGTGGCCGCCTTCCTGTCCGTGGTGTGTGCAGACGGCGTCCGGATCGTAGGACAGTTCGCCGCGCAGCAGCGCCTGTACGGCCGCATCCGCGTCGCCGCTCGCGCCGCCGTATACGCGGATGCCGGCTTCTGCCAGCGCCGCCCGCGCGCCGCCTCCGATCCCGCCGCAGATGAGTGTGTCCGCGCCGTGTGCTTTCAGGAAGCCTGCAAGTGCCCCGTGGCCGCATCCGTCCGTGGGGAGCACGCGCGCCTCAGTCACCTCGCCGTCTTTGACGTCGTACAGTTTGAATGCCTGCGTGTGTCCGAAATGCTGAAAAATTTGTCCGCTTTCATAGGTCACAGCGATCGTCATCTCTCTTTTCTCCCGATTATTTTTTCATGAGCTTGGCGCCGCTCTGCCATGCCTGCCCGACCTTTTCGCCGACGGCATAGTAGCCGCTGCGCATCTGGTCGAATACGAAGGCGTTCAGCTTCGTCGGGTCAACTTTTCCCTTCTCGTCCAGCACCTTTTCGTCTGCGAGCACGTTGACGATCTCGCCCACCACGCGGAAGCCGTAAGAGGGATGCTGGATCTCCGCCACCTTGCACTCCAGCGTCAGGGGGAATTCTTCGATCACGGGCGCATCGACGTGCGCGCTCTTGACGGCGTGCATGCCCGTGCGCTCAAATTTGTCCGCCATCTTGTTCCCGGACGCGATGCCGAAAAAATCCGCCTCTTCAATGTGCGCAACATCTGCGATGCTCAGCGTGAAGGCGCCGCGCTTTTTGATGTTCTCGCTCGTTTTATGGTCTTCGTCGAGGTTGAGGGCGACCATATTTTCGGCGCAGATGCCGCCCCATGCCATGTTCATGACATCCACTTTGCCGTCTTCGCCGTAAGTGGCGATCATGAGCACCGGCATCGGGAATACGTACGGCTGTACGCCGAGATCTTTTAACATAAATAGTATCCTCCTATCTTTTTTATCCGCAGTATAGCATGGCGCGCTTGAAAAGGCAAGCGTTTGCGTTCCCTTGTCTTCCCGCAAATACCGCAAAAAATCTTTCCGCGCTTGACATCTTTCCGCTGGCTTGCTATACTATAGCCATATCCCCCCGAGGGGGATACGGAGGCAATAAAAATGCGGGAACATGCTTATCGGAAAGAGGTGCTCGACCGCCTTGCGCGGGCGGGCGGTCACCTGAACGGCATTCGCAAGATGGTAGAGGAAGGGCGCGATTGCAGCGAGATCCTTGTCCAGCTGGCGGCGGTAAGGGCTGCGCTCGAGCGGACGGGCAAGATCATCCTGCGGGAGCATGTCGGGCACTGCTTGGTAGATGCCGTACAGGAAGGGGACGGAGAGGCGATCGCATCCCTGCAGCGGGCGATCGACGCCTTTTTATGAGCGGCAAGAGGGGCATGGCGCCCCAACACCGGCAGAAGGAAAGCCGATCGGATGTAAGTGCCCGGCAAAAAGGGCTGCGGGAGAAAGATCCCCCGCAGAGCGGTCCGCAGCGAGAAAGCGCGGTACACCGAAAGGGCGCGCGCGCTGGCATCCTGCTCGCACTCCTGGCGGCGGCGCTGTACGCCGTGCAGTCGCCCTTTTCTAAAATATTGCTCGATTATATGTCGCCCACGCTGATGGCGGGCTTTTTGTACCTCGGTGCGGGTATCGGCATGGGGGCGATCGCCTTTTTCCGCCGCGCGGCCGGTGCGCCGCGCGGCGGAGAGCGCTTCGTAAAGGCGGATCTTCCCTTTGTGCTCGGCATGATCGTCTTGGATATCGCCGCGCCCATCCTGCTGCTGTTCGGGCTGCGCTCGACGACCGCGGCCAACGCTTCTTTGCTGAACAATTTCGAGATCGTAGCGACCGCCCTCATTGCGCTGCTCCTGTTCAAGGAGGCGATCGCGCCCCGCCTTTGGGCGGGCATCGCCTTTGTGACGGCCTCCTGCGCGCTCCTCTCCGCCGTCGACCTGTCCGCATTCGATTTTTCACCCGGGTCGCTGCTCATCCTGCTCGCGGCCGTCTGTTGGGGGCTGGAAAACAATTGTACCCGCAGGCTCGCTTCCAAAGATCCGCTCGAGATCGTGCTGTTGAAGGGCATTTTTTCGGGCGGCGGCTCGATTGCGATCGGTTTGCTCGCGGGCGAGCGGCTCTCTTCTGCGTGGAGCGTCTTTGCCGTGTTGGGAGTGGGTTTGGTGGCGTATGGGTTGAGCATCTTCTTCTATGTGTATGCCCAGCGCCGCTTGGGCGCCGCCCGTACGAGCGCTTACTACGCCGTTGCGCCCTTTATCGGGGTACTGCTTTCCCTTCTGCTTTTCCGCGAGTGGCCGCATTTCACGTTCTGGATCGCCCTTGTGCTGATGGGGCTCGGCGCGTGGCTCTCTGCATCGGATGGTCCGCTCTTTCCGCGCAGGCGTTCTCCTTCATAAACAAGAGGGGCTACTACCGTATCAATCGTTTCTTTTTTGGGGCTCGGCATCCTGCCGCCTGTTCGGCTGCGGCCTGGCGCTGTATTTGAACAGATGCGGAATAGTCTGTATGTGCCTTTCTGTATGCCGGCATCGTGGAATATTTCCGAAAAAAGCCAAACCAGAATCAAGGGGTACCGTTTTCACTTTTTCGTGGGGCATCTGTTGCCGAAAGGAACCTGTCTGGCGGGTGTTTCGGCAAAGAGGGCCATGGCAGACGGGCAGGGGAGGTCCCGAAAAGCCAAGCCGCATGCCTGCGCAGGGGCAGAGGGGATCTCGATCTGCGCCGCAAAGGCACCCATGCGGGAGCCGTTTGGTGGTGGGAAGGGTACATATTGCCGAAACCCCTGAAGGGGCCCCCTCGGCAAAGCGGCGCGGCACGAGAGGAGCAGGGCAGGGTTGAGCAAAATTTCTTTTCTGTGCCGCTTGCCCGAACTGCCGAACGTCGGCAGACCTCAATTACCTCTTCCCGTAACACAAAAGGCGATGCCCCGATGGGTATCGCCTTTTGGTGGTGGGAAGAGGTAGATTCGAACTACCGAAGTCGTAGACGTCAGATTTACAGTCTGATCCATTTGGCCGCTCTGGAATCTTCCCGTATGAAATATAAAACTGGAGAATGGCTCCGTGTTGGCGTTGGAGCTGGTGATTGGAATCGAACCCACAACCTGCTGATTACAAATCAGCTGCT
>CAKNQN010000021.1 GCA_930990665.1 uncultured Clostridia bacterium | reverse complement strand
ATATGATTTTGCGACGCCCGTCACGGCAGACACGACGCTGTACGCGAAGTGGACGATCAACGAATACACGGTGACTTTCAACGCGAACGGCGGCAGCGCGGTGGCAGAGCAGACGGTTGAATACAATGCCACGGCGAGTGAGCCTTCCGACCCGACCAAGACGGGCTACACCTTTGCGGGTTGGTATGCGGACGCAGAACTGACGGCGGCATATGATTTTGCGACGCCCGTCACGGCAGACACGACGCTGTACGCGAAGTGGACGGAGGTGACTGTACCCGGCGGTGAGACGCAGACACCCGGCGATGAAACGGGCGGCGAAACGCAGACGCCCGGCGCAGAGACGGACGGCGGCAAAGGCGGCTGTTCGGGCAGCATCGCGGCGGGATACGGTGCAGCCGGATTGCTTTTGGCTGCGGGGGCGGCGGCGCTGGCTTGCAGGAAGAAGAGGGGTTGAATGGTGAAGGCGGGTAAACGTCCGCCGCAAAACGGAGAAAAGGAGCGAAAACATGAAGAGAAGAAAGGCGATCCTTGCGCTTGCACTGACGATGTGCGCGACTGTCCTCGCAGGAGGCAGCGTGTTTGCCGCTTCGGCGCAGGGCGCGGACGCGGCGCAGTCGTATATGCTGTACACGTCGGAGACGCTGGCCGAAAAGACGGGAGGAAAGATTTTTTCCGTCCAGACGCCGGACGAGGCGCAGATCCTGTGCGTAGACGGGAGCGGGGACGGCACGACGACGGATGCAACCAGAAAGGTGGCGAGCGGCGGCAGCAACAGCGGCGCTTATTTCTGTCCGAATACGGATACGGACTACGCATACAATGCGGGCAACATCGGCACGACTCCGGCCGGCACGAATTCTTACCAGACGTGGGGCGCGGCCGAAGTGTTTTTCGAACGGTATCCCGGCCCTGTGCAGAGGGGAGGAGAGTGGCTCCTTGACGAGCCCATCGATACGGCGGAGTTTTCCAGCATCACGGTCGACGTGTCCTACATCACCGCGAACGCGAGCACGGCGCCCTCGGGCGACGACCGGGAAGGCGAGGTGGTACTCTACGCGTTGGGTGAAGACGAGAACGGCGCGCGCAAAGTGATATCCCAAAAGGCATCCTTCGGCATCAACTACTGGAGCACGGGGGTGCTGGAACTGGACGGTTTACAGACGGTCACGCGCATCGCGGTATCCGTGCTTTGGGGCACGATCAGTCAGCAGCAGGGGAGCGGAGCCTTTGTGTATCTGAGCCGCTTTGCCGTACACGCAAGGGCGGCGGAGGCAGAGGAGCGAGTCCTCACCGCCAACAATATGGATCTCGACTTTTTCAACGGCAACAACGGCGGGCGCAATGCGGCGGCAAGCCTTTCGGGCATGAATACGCGCGTCTATCATTCGGACGGCGGCTATGCGGCCATGGGCGGATTTGATGCGGGCGAGTACATTTACGGTACCCAGCGCATCACCGTAGGCAATTATGTCATTCTTCAGCTGAAAGACCCCGTCCATATTTCCGATTTCAGGTTTTTGGACCTGGAGCTTCTTGCCTATCCGCAGATCGCGGACGGGCCTTGGCAGGCGGAGACGGCAAACAACTTCTATTTCGATGCGCTGCGCCCCGACGCAGACGACGCCTCTTCCGGCACCCGCTTCGAGCTGTCCAAAAGGCAGTGGGCGACCTGCCGCATCGAACTTGCGGACTATGCCGACGAAAACGGGTATGTGACGAAGATTGCGCTGGTCTATGCGGCCAACGATTCCGGGCGCGAACCGGCCGAAGAGGGAAATTACTCTATCCAGTTCGGGATCCACAACGCAAAATTTACCAGTTACGAAGAGACGGAGATGATCGCCTATTCCATCGGCGCGCCGCAGGTGAGTGACTTCTCGGTGGATTTCCGCATCAAGACGTCGGTCGCATTCGCGTATGGAGACGAGCCTTCCTCCGAATTTCTTGCCAGCATCACTCTCAACGGGCAGACGTTTGCGCAACTTATGCAGGAGGGGAAACTTTCCGCGGAGTTTGGCGGATATTTCATTTCCGTCTCTGCCGACCGGTCTCTTTTCCGCATGGACGATACCGATACGGTCTGTCTGCAGGCGGGCAAAGACGTGCGCGGCGGCGTGTTGAAAACCAAGTACGACGAGGAGTTTGTCTACTATGCTTCGCTCGACCGCTTTGAGTTGAGTCCGGACGAAGATGCGCTGGATCTGCGCACGGAAATCAGTCTGGAACTGGTGGAAATGGGCACCGTGGACGAAGTGTCGACCATGTACGGCAACCAGAACGTGACGGAGAACTCCATTTTTGTGACCTTTTCCCATTCGATGTGTCTGAACGGAGACAATTCGCATATGCAGCTGCCGATGGAGGAGATGGCGCAGACCGCGAACGCGAGCGAGGATTACGTGTTTGAACTTGCCCGCCGCGGCGTCATCCGTTCATGTATGGATCTGCTGTACGTCAACGGAAAATCGGTGCGCGAATGGCTGGCGATCGATCTTGCCGAAGGCAAGGAAGGTCTCATCCGCATTTCCTTTATGGATGAGTGGAACTGGGGCAAGACGCTGCGCGTGATGGCTGCGAACACGAGCAATCTGCAGCTGGGCGCGGGCAAAGAGATGTCCATTGAATTCAAGGCCGGTTTTACCACGCCGATGGGCAAATACATTGCCGAAGACATGTATGCACACATCGACGCCGAAGATGCGGTTTCCGTCAATTCGGTGTTCGATCTGCAGGACAAGGCAACAGTCGAGGCGGGAGAAAATGCGGCGGGAGCCGTTGTGGATAATCAGGCGGCCGCGCAGGCGGAAGGCAAAGGCTGTTCTGCCGCGGTGTCCTTTGCGGCGGGCGTTCCCGCCTTGGTCGTCACGGCGGCGGCAGTCGTCGCATGCAGGAAAAAGGAGGGCTGCAAAAGATGAAAAGGGTATTCAAAGTTCTGGCGTCGCTCTCGCTCGCCGCGGCGTGCGTCCTTTCCGCCGCGGCCTGTGCTCCCGAAAAGAAGTCTTCCGGCCCGCTCGTAACGGGCGAAAACGGGCAGCTCGCGGTTGCAAAAACGGGGAACGGTCTGCATTTTTATGCATCCGACGGCGGTTTTGCCGATTTTCTGAACGACTACTATTCCCGCCATGTGCGCGAGAATACGGACAAATCGATCGGCAATGTCAAACTCGGCCAGGGCTGGATGTTCCAGAAAGAATGGGAATCCAAGTATCTGACCTGGTTCGATTCCACCTCGCGCGGCATCAAGGGATACGACGCGATGTACAATTTTTCGTCGGGACTCGACGCAGTCTATGTGAGCGATTACGGCAGCGTATCGGTCATGACCAACATTCCCTTCCTCAAGGGCTCCGAGGTCAACGGCGCCGCACACGGCTGGCCCTTTAATTACGGACAGCGCACGGGCAACTATGCCGCGAATTTTCTCGACAGTCCCGAGGGTTGGACGATCAACGGCCAGACGGATGCGGGCACGTTCAGCGACGGATATTGGAATTATACCTTCACCGGCACGCGCAACCAGTCGCTCGTCTATGAAGTGGACACGCTGGGCGAGAGCATCCGCTATGCACCCATGATCGAGTTTGCCTTCAAGCTCCAGGATCTTTCGGACGACGGCGGCTACGATGCCAACATCGAAGATATCCTCCTCTCCTTCCGCATGCAGGGGGACAGCGACTGGACCACCCTCTCCTATTATGAAGACGCCATTTTCGGCGAGCCGATCAGCGGCCGGGGCATGGTGCGCGCGTGGTTTCCCGTCTATCTGCATCCCGCCTGGAGCGGTACGCTGGACGCACTGCGGGTGGAGATCGTGCCCAAAGCGGGCAAGAGCCTGGAACTCGTGTCTTCCTGCAACTATATCCGCCTGGAAACGGATACCCGCTTGACCAATACCAATTCCTGGTACATCAATGCGATGGAGGAATACGTCTCCTTTACGGGAGATGCGGAGATGCTCCGCCGCAACCTGGAAGATCTTCGCAAGGCGATGATGTTCCAGATCTATGCGCTGGACGGGCAGAGCGGGATTTTGAAAACGAGTTATATTCCCGGAAAGACGACCACCCAGGTGGAGAAGGATATGTTCGGGCAGCAGGGGAACAGCTGGTACGACGTGATCGTCACGGGCAACGTGAATTTCCTTGCAAACCTGAATTTCTACAACACCCTTCTCTCCATGGCGAAGCTCGAGGAGTATGCGGCGGTGCTTGGCATCGCTTCGGAACCCGCTTCGGTCAAAGACCCTTATCCCTATCGTGAGGGGGCGGCGGACATCGTCTGGACGCAGACCCCCGAAACGCTGCGCGCCCTGGCCGAAAAGGTGAAGACGGAAGTGGGCAAAGACGTGGAAGAGGGAGGCCTTTGGAACCCCGAAACGGGCCGGTTTGCCTGGGCGATCTACGATGCGGATTCGCGCGGCGGGGAAGAGGGAACGGCCTCCGATTACGGATATACCGAACAGAACCTCATGGCGGTCGCCTATGACTTTGCCACGCCGGAGCAAAAGGAGAGCATCATGTCCTGGATCTCGGGCGAGCGCGCGGTCGCGGGCGACGATTCGACGGGCGAAGACATCTATTTCTATCGGTATGCGCCCCGTCTGAACACCAAGGACAACAAGGAAGATTCCACGTCCATCTACCAGCTCAGCGATTTCGGCGGCGAGATCCAGAACGGCGGCGCGTCCATGCACGTCACCTATTACGACCTTCTCGCGCGCAACTCCTATTATGGTGCGGACAACTCTTTTGCACGCTATAAAGAGATCCAGGACTGGTACGAAGACGTGCAGGAGATCGGCGGCAAGGGCGCGGCCTTCTATCGTCAGTATTATGCGGAAATGCTTGCCCTGTACGGCAATGCGTACAGGATGACGGGCGGCGGCGGTACGGGTCCCGTCGGTCTGGACGAGGAGTTTTACGAGGCGGCGCTGCTGTATGCCGCGGTGCCGTACACCTATTTCGGGCTGGACTCGACGACGTACGGAACGCTTCTTCTCCGTCCCGACCTGCCTTCCGCGCTCGATTATCTGGCCATTGAAAACATGATGTATCACAACGTGCGCTACGATCTGTATGTGGGCGCGGACGGGACCGTCGTCCTCTCCGACGTGACCGCGGAAGATCCTTCCGTAAAAGTGCGGCTGGAGCTTGCGGCGCAGGCGGGGAGCGAGGTATATGTGAACGGGCAGAAAGCGGAGGCGGTGCAGACGGCGGACGGCCGGCTGGCTGTGGAGATTCCGCTGCAAAACAGCACGATCGAGGTGCGTTGAAGTAAAAAGGAGATAAACGATGAAAAAGATGGTAAAGATGTTGGCCTGCGGCGTTCTCGCCGCGGGCATGGCGCTGGGCAGTTTTGCGCTGACCGGCTGCGGAAACAAGACGCGTTCCGATCCCAACACCCTCTGGCTGACGGTGCAGGATACGCAGGCGGAGCTCGCCATTCACGTCAAGCTCGGCAACGCCTTCGCCGAAAAGATGAAGGAGCAGGGACAGGAGATCACCGTCCGCCGCTCTACTTTCAGCAACAACGACTACGGCAAGAGCATCCTCACGCTCCTGAACACGCAGTCGCTCGGCGACGTGGTGTTCACTTACGATACCTATGCCAGCCAGTACAGCAAGGAGGGGCTGTTTGAAGATCTATCCTCGTACGTGGAGCGGGACATCGATCTGTCCCTTTACAATGAAGACGTGATCGAGTCGGCGCGCGCGTACGAAAATCAGCTCAGTTATTTCCCGCGCAGTTACGATATGGTCACCGTCTTCATCAATAACCAGTTTTTCCGCGACGTGGGCATGGAAGACAGGATCCCGTCCACAGAAATTTACGGGGAGAACTGGGAAAACTGGACGTGGAGCGCCATGCTCGATCTTCTCAAAGATCTGCGCGTCGCGATCAATCAGAGCGAGAAATACGGCGGCGCCAAATCCAGCTACTATTATCCCGTCGACGCGAACATCGCATGGAATGCGGTGTACGATTCCGCCATCAAGTCGTTCGGCGGCTATACGGTCAATGCTGAAAACATGACCAGCGGTCTGGACAGCGCGCAGGGCGCGGTCTATGAAAACACGCTTCGCGCCATTCAGTTCATGAAAGATCTCGTCGAGGAGAAGACAGAGTATGCCGAAGGAGTGGAGGGGCGCGACGACAAGACGAAGCGCGCGCTGGCCAACAGCTCCGAGGGCACCTTTTCCAGCGGAAACGACGCGATGGCGTTCATGACCCGCCCGTCGGTGCAGGGTTGCAAGGAGGCGGATATGGATCTGAGCTTTGCCCCGATGCCCAAGTTTGACGCGGCGGTCACCGGCCTTGCAGACGGCACGACGTATGTCGGATACGGTTCGGGCGGCTATGCCCTTTATAAGGACAGCGCAAACAAAGAACTTGCCTGGGAGTTTATCCGTTTCGCCGTCAGCGAAGAGGGGCAGGAGATCATCGCCGAAGACGGGCTCTGCATCCCCACGATCAAGTCGCTGCAGACGTCGGACGCGGCGTGGACGGAATATCTGCCGGGCGTCGATCAGAGCGCCTTCCTGTTTGAGGGCAACACCCTTTCGCTCGCGACCTATGCGCGCGGGGTCGAACAGGAAACGGAATACCAGATCTATTCGAAGATCAAACAGAGCATGATGTCGGCGCTGCTCGATCCGGACAAGACACCCGCCAACGTCGCGAGCAGTCTCTATAACGCTATCAAAAATTATATCAAGTAAAGGGTACCCTTATGAAACTATCCGGTTCGCAAAAGCGTCAGCTGAGGACCGATCTGTGGGGCTGGGCTTTGGCCTCGCCCCTTTTGCTCGGCCTTCTCATCTTCACGATGTATCCGCTGGTCACTTCCTTCGTGTACAGCTTTTTTGACGTGAACATGATCCGCCCCATGGAAAATTTCGGCTTACAAAATTATCAGGCCATCTTTACGGGCGATTACAGCGCGGACTTTTTCCATTCGCTGAAAGTGACTGCGGTCTACAGCGCCATCCAGGTCCCGCTCGGGCTGGTGCTTGGCTATGCGCTGGCCATGTTCCTCAATGCCGCCTGCAAGGGCAGGGGAACATTTCTCATCCTGTACTACCTTCCTACCCTTATCCCCGCCGTCGTATCCGGCGCGCTGTGGGGGGATATGATGAACCAGCAGTACGGCTTTTTCAACGTCCTCTTTCACGACGTGATGGGCTTTGACAAGATCGAGTTTCAGTCGGCGAAAAATCTCATGGCTTCCTACATATGGATGACCACGTTCAACCTCGGCGGCGGTTCGATCATCTGGCTGTCGGGACTGCGGGGCATCGACACCGTCTACTACGAGGCGGCCACTCTCGACGGCGCCGGCGGATTTCAGAAATTTGTCCGCATCACGCTGCCCATGAGCACGCCGTACATCTTTTACAATCTCGTCATGGGCATCATCGGCGCATTGCAGCTTTTCAACCAGCCGTATATCCTGACGGGCGGCACGGGCGGCGACGGAAATGCCCTGAAAACGCTGAACATGTTCATCTATGAGACGGCCTTTTCCGGCCTTCGCATGGGCATTGCGGCGGCGATGGCATGGGTGCTTTGTCTGCTCGTGGCGGTGCTCACGGGGCTGACATTCCTTACGAACAGGTGGGTGTACTATGCTGACGAAGAATAATCCGAAAAAAATCGTGCTGCATACCGTATGGTACATCTTTGCGGTGCTGCTTCTCATCTACTTTCTTCTTCCCTTCTATGCGCTGATCTCCCGCGCCTGCATGACGCTGGAGGAGGTATCCAGCATTCCCGCGCCCCTCTATCCTTCGGGCATCTGCTGGGAAAACTTCGTCACGGGATTCCGCATCGAAGGTACGGTCAACTTTGCGCTCGCCCTGTGGAACTCGGCGTACATCATGTTCCTGCGCGTCATCGGGACCGTCTGTTCCTCCTTTATCTGCGCCTTTGCGCTCTCGCGCATCCGGTTCCGCGGCCGCAACATTCTGTTCAGCGCCGGCATGCTCACCATCATGCTCCCGGGCATCGTCACCATGATCCCGCTGTTCACCATGTATTCGCGCATCGGCTTTCTCAATACCCACCTTCCCCTGTGGGTCCCCACCCTTTTCGGCGGCGGCATGATGCCCATCTTCCTCGAAATGCAGTTTATCAAGTCCATCCCCAAAGGGGTGGACGAGGCCGCCATGCTCGACGGTGCCAATTACCTGCAGATCGCCTTCCTCATCATTCTGCCGATGGTGATGCCCGTGCTCATCTACCAGGCTGTCAACGCTGCCATCGGGTCCTGGAACGATTTCATGGGCCCTCTCACGTACATCAGTACGGCGTATCCGGAAAAATACACCTTCCCGCTTGCCTTTTTTGTACAATTCAAGAACGCGAGCACGCCCCAGCAGAAACAGCCGCAGGTCCAGGCGGCCATGAGCCTTGTCATGATGATCCCCACCTTTGCGCTCTTCTGTTTCTTCCACCAGCAGATGATCAACGGGGTTTCGCTCGGCGGGGCGCTGAAGGGTTGACATGTCCGATCAAAATCTTTATAATAAACGGGTAGGGATATTTCTGCCCGGCAAGAGGTAAAATATGCTGATCAGAGCAGACAGTTCCATTCTCGATTACTCTTCCGTCATACGTTCCGCCATCGCTGCGGCCAAAGAGGGGGAGACGATCGAATTCGAAAAAGGTGTGTACCGCATTTCGGATGCCGGGGCGGAGCGGATGTATTATGCGCTCTCTAACAACGACGCATCCGAGAAGGCCATCGCCTTTCACATACGCGGCAAGAAGGGCATTCGTCTGGTCGGCAACGGCGCGACGCTGCTTTTTACCTGTCCGATGAGCGGTTTCGGCATTGTCGGAAGCAAGGATATCGAAATATCCGGCTTTACCGTCGATTATGATTTCAACTACCATCTCGAACTGGAAATTTTGGAAGCGGACGCAGAGCGCGGCCGCGTGAAGGTGGCCCCGCGCGAGGGATTCCCTTTCCGTTTGGAAAACGGGGAAATTGCGGCGGAGTTCGGGACGGTGGGCAAAACGCTTTGCACCGAGTATGATCCGAAAACGGGATCCATCCGTTACGGGCAGGCCTTCGCTTTTGTCGATTTTTCGTGTGGACGTTCGGGCGAATTTTGCACCATCACCGCCCGCCCCGTGCAGGAAGAGAGCGGCCTGTACCTGTATACGGAAATGGCGAAGCGCTGGCAGAAAGGCTCTGTTCTCGTCCTTTGCTATGTGCGCCGGCGCTATCACCATGCGGTCTTTATCGACGCATCCGAAAACGTGCGCATACGGGATTTGACCGTCGCCTACTGTCCGGCGATGGCCGTCACGGCGCAGCTCTCTTCGGACATCTTTTTGGAGAATGTGCGGGTGGAGCGGAACGGCCGCCACGGCTTTGTTTCCGCCGTGTGCGACGCGACGCATTTCGTGCATTGCCGCGGCGAAGTGCGCATGCGCGGGTGCAGTTTCTTCAATATGAACGACGACGCCGTCAACATCCACGGCAACTATCTCACGGTCACGGAAAAAGACGCAAACGGTTTTTCCGCGCAGATCATGCATTACCAGCAGCGGGGGGTCAACATCCTCCTGCCCGGAGACAGGGTTCTCCTTTATCGGCAAAAGACGGTCGAGCCGGTCGCGGAAGTCACGATCGAACAGAGCGAGATGCCCGATCCCGCGCGCATCTGCGTTCGCTGCAGCGGAGATCTGTCGGGCGTGAACGAGGGGGATACCGTTTACAACATCAGCCGCTGTCCCGAAGTGACCATCGAAGATACGTCCAGCGGCAACAACCGTCCGCGGGGATTTCTGCTCAATTCTTCCCGCAAAACGGTCGTTCGCGGCTGCACCTTCCGCAACAGCGAGCAGGGCATCGAACTGGTGGGGGATACCAATTACTGGTATGAGTCGGGCGGCTGCGACGGCGTCCTCATCGAAAACAACCTTTTTGAAAATTGCAATCACGCGGCAGGGGAATATCCCGTGCGCATCGCACCCATCTTTGCGCCGACCGAAAAGGCGCCCTACTACCACAGGGATGTCACGGTGCGCGGAAACCTGTTCCGCGGGTTCCGAAACGGGATGGTCTTCGCGCAGTATGTCGACGGGCTCACCGTCGAGGACAACCGCTTTGAGCGCAGCGGCGCCTATCCCGCGGCGCCCGATCTGTACAACAAGATCATGGTGCGCGATTGCAAGATCGATGCGGTCCGCCGCAATGTCGATTTCGAAGAGATCCGCCGCGAGCTTTGTCCGATATGGATGGGCAGGGAGGTCCTCGACCAGACGGCCGTGTGCGTGGGGGAGGAAGACGAGATCCCGCTGTTGTACATACCGCAGGGGAAGGTGCGCGTCACCGATTATGCGGGCGAGCGCGTCTTCGAAGAGGGAAAAGATTACGCGGTTTGCGGCCGGACGGTGAAGCGGCTTGCGGGCGGCGGAATGCCCTTCTATACGCGGGAGGAATTTTACAGAACGCAGCCCGACCGCATCAACGTGCCCGTCGACGGGCGCAAGCTTCCCGGCTTTGACGGGCCGCGCTATTTCAAATTCGGCGATCTCGATCTGCGCACGGTGCGCCTGAGCTATTCTTGCGAAAAAAAGACGGATGTGTTTTCGCAAGGGGGGATCAGCGCCTGTTGTCCGAAGTTCCGTAAGCTTTTGCGCGAGCGGAAGCCCTGCCGCATTCTCTTTTACGGCGACAGCATCACCGAGGGCGCCAACGCATCTGCCGAGACGCAGATCCTGCCTTTCCGTGAGATGTGGCCCTACCTTGTCACCGTATTTTTGCGCGAATTTTACGGGGACGTACACCTCGATTATGTGAATACCGCCGTCGGAGGCAAGGAGAGCGTGTGGGGGCTGGAAAACTTTGACGAGCGGGTTCTGGCGTACGCGCCCGATCTTCTCGTGCTCGCCTTCGGCATGAACGACGGCAACAAGCCCGCAGAGGAGTTCGGGCGGCTCACCGAGCAGATGGTAAAGCGGTTTGCCGCGGCTCTGCCGCAGTCGGAACTGATGCTGGTGGCGACGTCCGTGCCCAATCCGGAGAGCGCATGGTACGGTACGCAGGCGTCCTTTCTGCCCGCGCTTCAACGCATCGGCGAAAAATATGCGCTTCCCGTGGCCGACATGACCACGGTGACCGAAAAACTGTACGGGGCGGGCGGATGTATCCGTTACCGCGACTTTTCGGCCAACAATGTCAATCATCCCAACGATTTCGGCGTGCGCCTTTACGCGCAGGTGGTGCTCAACCGCCTGCTCGGGGAGGAGTACCGGCGCTACTATGAAAAGGAGGAACAGAAATGAAATTCCGCTGGGCCAAAGGATACGAGAAGGAGAAAAACCGCACGTTTGCGTTCGTCTACCGGGCAGAGCGCGACCTGCGTTTTGCGGCGCTGCGCATGTGCGGCGCACAGGAGTACCGCGTATGGCGGGGAGAGAAGCTGGTCGGTTACGGTCCCGCCCGCACGGCGCACGGCTATGCCCGCGTCGACCGCTATGAATTGGGAGTATTCCGCTGCGGCGAGCAGCTCACCGTGGAGGTCAGCGCGCACAACGTACGCTGTCTTTCCGAGGCCGGCATGGGGCCGTATTTTGCCGCGGAGGTGATTTCGGAGGAAAAACTTGTCGCCGATACCGACGATTTCCGCTGCTTTTCCCTGACCGACAGGGTGCAGAAGGTGCTGCGGTTTTCCTTTCAGCGCGCCTTTACCGAGCGGTATGATATGTCTTTCTGCCGCACGCGCTTATACGGCGGAGACCTTTCCGCTTATCCGGAGGTGCCGCTGAGCGAGGTCGGGGAACGGCAGCTTCTCGAACGCGCTGCGGCGTATCCGCTCTTTTGGGAATACGATTACGGTGCGCCGATCGAACGCGGGATCATTTCCCGCAAAAAGGAGTTTACCGTGTGGCGCGACAGGGCGCACAATATCACCCCCATTTTTGACGGATTCCCGTTGGAAATGTTGGAAGCGGACGCCAGCGCGGATGTGAGTGTCCTCGCCTTTACGCCCGCAGAGGGGACGGGCAGCCGCTATGCCGCGGGCGAATACGGTATCTATATTTCCCGTCGCACGCTGTCCGGTTTCTTCTCTCTTCGCGTGCATGCGGAGGAAGACTGCGAGTTTTACATCCTCTTTGACGAGATCGACAGCCGCGAGATCACCGGTGGCAAGGGCGGCATCGAGGTGAATTTTTACCGCAACGACTGCTGTAACGTCATCGAATATAAACTGCGGAAGGGGGATTATGCGCTTCTCACCTTCCAGCCCAACAGCGCTCGGTATGTGCGTCTGTGCGCGGTGGGCGGACAGTTCGACGTAGAGCATTTCGGCATGGTCACCTGTGAAAATCCGCAGGCATACAACCTGCGCTGCTCTATGCCTGGCGAATATGGGGATATCTTCCGCGCGGCGCAGAATACCTTTGCGCAGAATATATTCGATGTCCCCATGGATTGCCCTTCGCGCGAGCGCGCCGGCTGGCTTTGCGACGCGATGTTCAGCGGCAGGGCGGAAGGCGTCCTGACGGGCTCCAATGCGGTCGAACGCTCTTTTCTGGAAAATTATGTGCTTTCTCCGCAGTTGAAAGAACTGCCCGAAGGCATGCTGCCCATGTGCTATCCCGGCGATTTTCCCAACAGCGACCATATCCCCACCTATGCCCTCTGGTTCATCGTGCATCTGTACGACTATGTTCGCCGCACGGGAGACAAATCGCTTCTTGCGGCCGGCAAACCGAAGGTGTACGGCGTCCTGCGACATTTTTCCGGCTGTGAAAACGAATTCGGACTTCTGGAAGATCTGAAAGGCTGGGTGTTCATCGAGTGGTCCGACTGCAACCGCAAGGACTATGTCTGCGGCGTCAATTTTCCCGCCAATATCCTCTACAAGCGCGCGCTCGAATGCGCGGGCGAACTGTTTGAGGACAAAGATCTCCTGTGCAAAGCGAAGAAGGTAAAAGAGGGGGTGCTCCGCTTCGGTTTCGACGGGGAATATTTTGCGGACAACGCTGTGCGCGGGGAGGATGGCAAGCTCGTACGTTGTGCGGATCATCTCACCGAAACGTGCCAGTACTACGCCTTCTTTTTCGGCGTCGCGGACCGAAAAACGCACGCCCCGCTCTATCGCAGACTCAAAGAGGAATTCGGCGCGTTCCGCGGCTCCCTTCATCCGGAAGTTGCGCCCAGCAACGCGTTTATGGGATTCATCATGCGTCTGGATCTTCTGCGGCAGGAGGGGGATTACGCGCGCCTTCTGCGCGAAGTGGAAAAATATTACGCGGCGATGGCGCAGAAGACGGGTACGCTCTGGGAGCATAAAAATATCGGCAACAGCCTCGACCACGGCTTTACTTCCTACATCGCCGTTTTCTTGTTGCAGGCGCTCGGGTATATCGGCGATCCGTTTGTGCGGAGGAAGTGAAGATGCTTTATCCGCAAAGCAACCGTTTCCGCAGGGTATGCAGTCTGAACGGGCTGTGGAAATTCCGTACGGTGGCGGATGATTATCTTCCGCGGGAAGCTGTCGCGGATGCCCGTCTCATGGCTGTGCCCGCGAGCTACAATGAGATCGTGACGGAAAAGCCGCTGCGCGATTATCTCGGGAAGGTGCTCTATGAGCGGGAATTTTCCCTGCCTGCTCCGGCGGCGGGCGAAAAGGTGTATCTCCGCATCGGCGCGGCCAGCCATGCCTGCAAGGTGTATCTCAACGGGGAGGAGGCGGGCGGCTGCATCAACGGCTACTTTCCCGCAGACATCCCGCTGTCCTTGCGCGATGGGAAGAACCGCCTTTCGGTGATCATCGACAATCGCCTGAATTTCCATACGCTGCCGCCGGGCATGCCCGAATACGGCAGGCTCACCATCAACCATGATTTTTACAACTTTACCGGGCTCCATCGCGACGTGCTCCTGTATTCCGTTCCGGAAGAGCATATTGAGGACATCGCCGTGCGTACGGTCGTCGGCGGAGATTACGGAAAGATCGCCATAGAGGTCACGCCGTCAGGGCTTGCGGGCCTGCGCTGCACCGTGCTGGATGCGGAAGGCAAAACCGTGGCGGAGGGCGGATGCGAGCTGTGCATACCCCGTCCGCGGCTGTGGAGCCCGCAGGATCCCTATCTCTATACCGTCCGCGTACAGACGCAAAAGGACGAATACGAACAGAGTTTCGGTATCCGCAAAGTTTCCTGGGACGAGAAGGGCCTTCTTCTCAACGGCGAGCGCGTATATCTGAAAGGGGTGGGCATGCACGAGGATTTCTGGATCCTCGGCAAGGGCAACAATGCCGCCGTGAACGTGCGCGACTTCGAGCTGCTCCGCTGGCTGGGTGCCAATTCCGTGCGCACCAGTCATTATCCGTACAGCGAAGAGTTCATGCACCTTGCCGACGTATACGGCATTCTGGTCATCGACGAAGTCCCCGCTGTGGGGCTGAATGCTTGGAAGGGCGGGACTTTCCGTCCCGATCGGGTGAACGAGGAGACCAGGGAGCTGCACAAGGAGCTCATCCGCCTGCTTGCCGCCAGGGACAAGAATCATCCCTGCGTGGTCATGTTCAGCGTCGCCAACGAGCCCGCCACCGAAGAGCCGGCTTCGCGCGCCTATTTTGAAGATGTCATCGCCGTGGCACGGGAGATGACAGATCTTCCCATTATGATCGCGGAGGTCACCAAGTTCAGTCAGGTGAGCCAGGTCGCGGATCTGGTCGATTTCACCGCGCTCAACCGCTATTACGGCTGGTACGAAGAACACGGCTGGCTGGATTACGGCGCGGCCGCGCTGGAAAAAGAGCTGCGGCAATGGCATGAAAAATACGGCAAACCCGTCTTGCTGACGGAATTCGGCGCGGACACCATCGAAGGGCTGCACACACTGCCGTCCGAAGCCTTTTCCGAAGAATATCAGACGGAGTTTTTACAGGAGACCTGCAAAGTACTGGATTCGCTTCCGTTCATCGCGGGGGAACATGTCTGGAATTTTGCCGACTTCAAGACAAAACAGGGCGTGATCCGCGTGCGCGGCAACCGTAAGGGGATTTTCACGCGCGAGCGGCAGCCGAAAATGGCGGCGCACTGGCTGAGGCGCCGCTGGAAAGGGGAAAACTTATGAAGATCTTGTTTTTCGGAGACAGCATCACCGATGCGGGGCGCGATCGCAGCGACGCATCCAACGGACGTTTCGGCGCGGGGTATGTGGCGCAGGTCGCGGGCCGGCTGTTCGAGCGCTCGTATACCGATTACGAAGTGATCAACCGCGGCATTTCCGGCAACCGCATCGTCGACCTGTATGCCCGCGCCAAGGAAGATCTGTGGAACCTCGAGCCGGACGTTGTCAGCATCCTGATCGGCGTCAACGATGTCTGGCACGAACTGAGCCGGCACAGCGGGGTGGAGCTGGACCGCTTCGAAAAGGTATACCGACTTCTTCTCGAAGAGACGTTTATCCGCCTTCCGGGCGCGCGCATCCTGCTCTGCGAGCCGTTCATCCTGCACGGCGCGGCGACGGACGCGGACTTTGCGGGCTTTTCGGCGGTAGAGGAGTATGCCTCCGTCGTCGCCCGCCTTGCCGGAGAGTACAAACTGGGCTTTGTTCCGCTGCAGCGGGCGTTCTCATCCGCGGCGGAAAAGTGCGGCGCGGAGACTTTGCTCGCCGACGGTGTACATCCCACTGTACAAGGGTCCGTACTGCTCGCGCGCGAATGGCTGCGCGCATTCGACGCATACCTTCGCTGAAATCCGGCTTTCTTTTCCGTCCGTCCCCGCTTAGGGGGACGGACGGTTTTGGCTGTCCCGGACTTTTGTTGCGCGGAACACTATCGGCACGGGGTTAATGTGGCGGGCGGGTCGGTTTAGCACACAGGTTTCTTGCCAAACCTGTTCTGCGCTCGGTTGTTTGTCACATTTCGCTCTATGGTTGCGCACGGCTCTTGCTGACGCAGGCTGCGCTATATTTTTCGTAGATCTGACCCTTGTGCCGACCCTTCTGCGGTTTTTGCGCGGGCGGGGCGGCAAACGCTTGAAATCTTGCGAAGATTTTGCTAAAATAGGAGAGATAAAAGCGAAAGAGGTGGATTCCATGGCTAAAATTCAGATGAAAACGCCCATCGTGGAGATGGACGGCGACGAGATGACCCGCGTTCTGTGGCAGTGGATCAAAGAGGACCTGATCCTGCCGTATGTGGATCTGAAGACGGAATACTATGATCTGGGCCTTCCCGAGCGCGACAGGACGGAAGATGCCGTCACCGTAGCGGCGGCCGAAGCGAACAGGCGGCTGGGCGTAGGAGTAAAGTGCGCGACCATCACCCCCAACGCGCAGCGGGTGGAGGAATACAAGCTGAAAAAGATGTGGAAGAGCCCGAACGGGACCATCCGCCGCATTCTGGACGGCACGGTCTTCCGCGCCCCCATCCTCGCCAAGGGGATCACGCCCTATATTCCCGGCTGGAAAAAGCCCATCGTGCTTGCGCGTCACGCATACGGCGACGTGTATGCGGGCGTCGAGACGCGCGCGGCGGCGGGCGACAAGGCGTACCTTCTCGTGGAAGGAGAAAACGGCGAAGTCAAAGAAAAGCTGCTCATTCACGACTTTGCGCGGGGCGGCGGCATCGTGCAGTCGGTGCACAATCTGGATGCGTCCATCGCATCCTTTGCGCGCTCCTGCTTCAATTATGCGCTGGATTTGAAAATGCCTCTCTGGTTTGCCACCAAGGACACCATTTCCAAAACGTATGACCACCGTTTCAAGGACATTTTTGCCGAGATCTTCGAAAAGGAGTACAAGGAAAAGTTTGCGGCGGCGGGCATCGAATACATGTACACCCTCATAGACGACGCCGTGGCGCGTATCGTCCGTTCGGAGGGAGGCGTGCTCTGGGCCTGCAAGAATTACGACGGCGACGTGATGAGCGACATGGTCGCCACCGCCTACGGCTCTCTCGGGATGATGACTTCCGTGCTCGTCTCTCCCGAAGGCAATTACGAGTTCGAGGCGGCGCACGGCACCGTGACCCGCCACTATTATAAGCATCTCAAAGGGGAAGAGACGTCCACAAACTCGGTGGCGACCATCTTTGCCTGGACGGGAGCGCTCGCCAAGCGCGGTGAGCTGGACGGTATCCCCACCTTGACCGAGTTTGCCAAAAAGCTGGAAAGGTCGACGGTGGAGACCATCGAATCGGGCGAAATGACGGGCGACCTCGTTCCTCTCTTCCGCGCCGAAGGGGTTCAGCCGAAAAAGCTGAACAGCCGCGAATTTCTGCTGGCCGTGAAAAAGCGTCTGGAAGCGTGAGCGGCCGCGAAATTTTGCCATCGCTGTCCGAACAGAATTCAGTAAGACAGTTTCCCGCTGTGCATTCCGACGGGAAGCTGTCTTTTTTGTAAGCGAGCTGCTCGCGCGAACTGGACTTTTTTGCTCTGTATTCAGAGCAAATCCAGCCATTGAAAAGAGAAGAGATTTCGACTATAATACATATGTATGATGCATGGGCCGGAGAGAGCGGCAGCTTTTTTCTCCGGACAAAATGCAGCCGGATATGGACGCCGTTGCACGCGGCGCGAATTTCTGCTAAAAAAAACCGAAAAGGGGTGATACAATGAAGAACAGAATCGGTATCCGACCCACGATCGACGGTCG
>CAKNQN010000020.1 GCA_930990665.1 uncultured Clostridia bacterium | reverse complement strand
TGCCGCACTGCCATGTCCTGCCGATGGAGTCGGTCAGATGGAAGTCGATCTTCGGCCCGTAAAAGGCGCCGTCCCCTTCGTTGATGACATAGGGAAGATGGAGTTCGTCCAGCGCGGCACGCAGGGCGTTCGTCGCATTCTCCCAATCCTCGTCGCTGCCCATGCTGTCCTCGGGACGGGTGGAAAGTTCGACGTGATACTTGAACCCGAAGAGGGTGTACACCTCGTTGATGATGCGCACGACCCCTTTGATCTCGTCGGTGATCTGCTCGGGAAGCATGAAGATGTGCGCATCGTCCTGTGTGAAGCAGCGCACGCGCATCAGGCCGTGCAGCTGCCCGCTCTTTTCATGGCGGTGCACGAGGCCGAGCTCGCCCATGCGGATGGGCAGATCTTTATAGCTGTGCGGGTTGAGCTTGTAGATGAGCATGCCGCCCGGGCAGTTCATCGGCTTGATCGCACAGTCTTCGCCGTCGATCTTGGTCGTGTACATGTTGTCTTTGTAATGTTCCCAGTGCCCGGAAGTCTCCCACAGGCTGCGGGTCAGGATGATCGGCGTCTGCACCTCCACATATCCCTCGCGGGTGTGGATCTGCCGCCAGTAATCGATGAGCGTGTTTTTCAGCGTCATGCCCTTGGGCAGGAAGAAGGGGAAACCCTTCCCTTCGTTCATCATGGCAAACAGGCCGAGTTCCTTGCCGAGCTTGGTATGATCGCGCTTTTTCGCCTCTTCGAGCATGGCAAAATACGCGTCCATCTCCTCCTTCTTGGCAAACGCGGTGCCGTAGATGCGGGTGAGCATCTTGTTCTTCTCGTTCCCGCGCCAGTAGGCGCCCGCAATGCTCGTGAGCTTGAACGCCTTGATCTTGCCCGTCGAAGGCAGGTGCGGCCCGCGGCAGAGATCGGTGAAGTCTCCCTGCTTATAGAAGGAGATCTCCTCCCCTTCGGGCAGATCTTTGATGAGCGCCACCTTGTATTTCTCCGAATACTTGGTCATCAGCTTGATCGCGTCCGCACGCGAGAGGGTAAACCGCTCGATGGGAAGATTGCTCTTGATGATCTTTTTCATCTCCGCCTCGATCTTGTCGAGATCTTCGCGGGCGATGGGCGTTTTGAAATCAATGTCGTAATAAAAGCCGTTGTCGATGGTCGGGCCGATGGCGAGCTTGCTCGTGGGGAAGATCGCCTTCACCGCCTGCGCCAGGACGTGCGCCGTGGTATGACGGTAGACGTTCAGTCCCTCCTTGTCCTTCAGCGTCACGATCTCCAGCTCGCAGTCTTTATCCAGTTTATAAGAAAGGTCGACGAGCTTTCCGTCTACCTTGGCACAGACCGCCGCCCGCGCCAGGCCTTCGCTGATGTCCTGCGCCACTTCCTTGCAGGTGACGGGCATCGCGTATTCCTTTTTGTCTCCGCCTTTGAGTGTGATGATCATTGGTAGTTCCTCCGTGTTTTTCGTGCGCCACACAAAAAGCGCCCTCAAACTTTCGTTTAAGGACGCATTCTTTGCGCGGTTCCACCTTAATTGCCGCTTCGCGGCCGCTCTTTCCGCAAATCCGGGAATGCGGGCTCCCCTGCCTGTAAGAGCGGTTTCCTGCGGGGCCCGGAACGCGGAACTTTCAGCTTTTGTTCCGCTCTCTGCAGATCCTGTGGCGACGCCCTACTTGTCTCTTCTTTCGGCAGATTTGATTTGTCTTAGATTGTACCCCCTTTGCCGCTTTTTGTCAACGATTTTTCGCCCCTCGGAAAAAAATATCTGAAAAAGACCTCCCGCCCTTGCACGCCCCGCCTTATCGCCGCACGATCGCGAGGCCTCTTTCGCGCGTTCAGTACAGATACGCCGCGCGGCTGATAAAATACTGTCTGTTTTGACGGCGTTGCGGGCCGCTTCTTTCGGGCTCAGTGCAGAAATGCCACGCGGCCGGCGAAATACCGGCGCAGAAAGGTCTCCTGCACCGAGGTGAGCTCGCCCAGGCAGTCCACCTCCCCCGCTCCGCTGAGTACGATCTCGCGCATGGCGCTGAGCTCGGAGACGTCGCTCTCGATCAGGCTGGAGCGGCTGAGTTTCCGACAGCGCGCATCATACACCTCCTGTCCGCGCAGAAAGACCTTTCTGTTCCCGTCGCCGAGGAGATAGCCCATAAATTCCCGCAGCTTCTCGCGCGAAAACACGGGCGGCACGCACGCGGCGATGCCCCGCCATTTGGCCGTGAGCGCCTGCAGGCGGAAATTATAAAACCCGTCGATCGCGTGGTGTTCGATGCCGCGCAGCCGCGAACGGACATATTCCATGTCGTCGCGAAAGTCCGCCGAGATCATGGCGGCCAGCAGGATCTCGCGCTCGTCGCGGCTCAGCCCCTGCGTGCAGACCGATCCGCTGAGAAGTTCGTATTTGTAACCTATGCAGAGGATCTCCGCCACCCGCTCGCACGCCAGCCGACTGACCCGCTCCGCCTGCTCTTCCGCATACATCACGCCCAGCGCGACCCTGTCGCCGTCAAACGAGATCTCGAGCGTGACCCCCTTCCTTCCCGCAAACGATGCCGCCGCATACGAAAGATAGCGGCAACGCGCGCCTTTATCGGAAATTATCAGCTTTTTCATATTTTCAGTGTATGCAGGAGATCGCGTTTTATTTACGTCTGCCGCCGCCTTTTGCGCGGAAACCCCAAAAAATTCGGCGCAAACGCCTCCATGGCTTGACTAAATGCGCAAAAATCGATATAATAAATCACAAAAAGATCGGAAGGAAGGCCATGAAAGCTGTCTTGATCACGCTGATCGTCCTTTTAGCCGTGCACTACGTGCTGGCGATCGCGACCGTGTATATTCTGCTGAAAGATATGGGGCTCAAAAAGGCGATCATTCCCTGGAATATCGTCATTCTCCTCATACCCGTCGCAGGCCCCCTTTCCTATCTCGTTGACAGATGCTTCAGAAAGAAAAAACAAGCTCGCAAGAGCGCGGAGGATTTAAGCAATGGACATGAAATCGGTCGAGAGCAAATGGCAGCAACGCTGGGAGAAGACCAAGGAGAACAACTTCAACAGGAAGAACATAGACAATAAGTTCTACGTCCTGGAAATGTTTTCCTACCCTTCCGGCGCAAAACTGCACATCGGGCACTGGTACAACTACGGCCCGACCGACAGCTATGCGCGGTTCAAACGCATGCAAGGCTACGACGTCTTTCAGCCCATGGGCTTCGACGCCTTCGGGCTCCCCGCCGAAAACTACGCGATCAAGACGGGCGTACATCCCAAAGATTCCACCGAAAAGAACATCGCCACCATGGAAAAACAGCTTCGTGCCATGGGCGCCATGTTCGATTGGTCCGCCGAGGTGAAGACCTGCGAGGAGGACTACTATAAGTGGACGCAGTGGATGTTCCTCAAACTCTACGAAAACGGCCTCGCCTACCGCAAAGAGGCTCCCGTCAACTGGTGCCCCAGCTGCAACACCGTTCTCGCCAACGAACAGGTCGTGGACGGCTGCTGCGAACGCTGCGGAACGCAGGTCGTCAAAAAGGACCTCACGCAGTGGTTCTTCCGCATCACGAAATACGCCGAAGAGCTCCTGCAGGGTCTGGACAAGATCGACTGGCCGGAAAAGACCAAGATGATGCAGCGCAACTGGATCGGAAAATCGACCGGCTGCGAGATCGAATTCGAGTGCGAGAGCGGAGATAAATTCAAAGTCTTCACCACCCGCTGCGACACGATCTTCGGCGTTTCCTACGTCGTACTCGCCCCCGAGCACCCGCTCGTGCGAAAGCTCTGCTCTCCCGAACAGCGCGAAGCGGTGGAAAAGTACATCGAGGACACCTCCAAATCCAACGAGATCGAGCGCCTCTCCTCCACCCGCGAAAAGACGGGCGTGTTCATCGGACACTATGCGATCAACCCCATTAACGGGGAAAAAGTTCCCATCTATGCGGCGGACTACGTCCTCTATTCTTACGGCACGGGCGCCGTGATGGGCGTGCCCGCGCACGACGAACGCGACTTCGCCTTCGCAAAAAAATACGGCCTGCCCGTGAAAAAAGTCATCGAGAACAGGCACGGCGAAACGGTTCTGCCCTTCTGTGAGGACGGGATCTGCGTCAACAGCCTGCAATTCGACGGACGCTTCGGCGAAGAGGCGCGCACGGAGATCTCCAATTACCTTTCCAAGATCGGCAAGGGCGCGCGCAAGACAAACTACCGCCTGCGCGACTGGCTCGTATCCCGCCAGCGCTATTGGGGTGCGCCTATCCCCGTCATCCATTGCCCGCATTGCGGCATCGTGCCCGTTCCTTACAAAGATCTGCCCGTAAAACTTCCTTACAATGTGGAATTCAAGCCGGACGGAAAGTCGCCCCTTGCAAAATGCGACGAATTCATGCACGTAAAGTGCCCGCACTGCGGCGGAGATGCCCTGCGCGATCCCGATACCCTGGATACCTTTGTCTGCTCCAGCTGGTATTACCTGCGCTATCCCGATGCGCACAACGCCAAAATGCCCTTCGACCCGGAGATCATCAACAAGATGCTCCCCGTCGACAAATACGTGGGCGGCGCGGAACATGCCTGCATGCACCTGCTGTATGCCCGCTTCTTCACCAAAGCCCTGCGCGATATGGGCTACCTCAACTTCGACGAACCCTTCCAGTCCCTCGTACACCAGGGCGTCATCCTCGGCCCCGACGGAAACCGTATGTCCAAGAGCAAGGGCAACATCGTTTCCCCCGATGAATACGTTTCGACCTACGGCGCGGACGTCTTCCGCATGTACCTCATGTTCGGTTTCTCGTACACCGAGGGCGGACCGTGGAGCGACGAGGGCATCCGCTCGGTCGCGAAATTCCTCGACCGCGTGGAGAGACTCGTCGTCAAGAACAAGGATCTCAAACCCGCCAAGGACGAGAGCATGGGCGAGGCGGAAAAGGAGCTCAACTACGCGCGCAATTACGCGATCAAACAGATCACGCGCGATCTGGACAGTTTCTCCTTCAACACCGCCGTCGCGCGCCTGATGGAATACGTCAACGCGCTGTATAAATACGACGGCCTCGCGCAGAAAAACAACACCTTCTTCAAGGAATGCCTGAAAGACCTGCTCCTGCTCATCGCCCCCTTCACCCCCCACTTCGCGGAAGAGCTGTGGGAACAGACGGGCGGGAAATATTCCATCTTCGACCAGCGCTATCCCCTGTGCGACGAATCCGCACTCGTACGCAGCGAGACGGAATACGCCGTACAGATCAACAGCAAGATCAAGACGAAAATGAAGATCGCCAACGGACTTTCCGAAGAGGAAATCCGCGCGGCGGTTCTGAGCGACGACGTGATCCGCCCGCTCGTGCAGGGCGCCGTGATCAAAAAGTTCATCGTCGTGCCCGGAAGGCTGATCAATATCATCCTGTAAACCGGCCGTTTTCCCGGACCTGCGTCCGCGGCGGCGCTTACAATGCGCGCAGGTTCGCAAGGAAGCCGCTTGCGGCAGAAGCTGCATTCTCGTCCTCATTTGCGAAAGAAATTGCAGAGGCCGATCGGCAGAACATCTGAATACAGCACCGGGCGCCGCAAAATGCGGCGCCCGGATTTTTACTCTGAATATGGCTATCAAAGAGAATAACAATGTAGGAGCATAATGGCCGAAGGGCATGATCATGCATGGTCATGACGGCCGAAGAACATGACAATGTATGGGTGTGTCAATCTACGATGATGTACATCCATGGTCATCGCAATGAAAGAGAATGGTTTTTATGATCATAACAATCTAAGAGCGGGCTTTCGCGATCGCGAAAGCCCGCTCTTTTGTTTCAGTTTTTACAGGACGTTCTGCTTTTTTTGCGGTCATACGTCCATTTTTTCGAGAAGGCGGAGGTCGATGCCCTTTTCGCCGATCTTGATGATCTCGACTTTGACGGTGTCGCCGATGTTCAAGACGTCTTCCACCTGGTTGATGCGCTTGTCGCTCATCTTGGAGATGTGGATCATGCCGTCTTTGCCGGGAGCAAGTTCCACGAACGCGCCCACTTTGGAGAGAATGCGGACGACCGAGCCGATGAACATATCGCCCACTTCGGGATCGCGCGCGATCGAGAGAATGATCGCCTTCGCACGATTGGCGTTGTCGATGTTCTCGCCGTACGTGGCGATGCAGACCTTCCCGTCATCGTCGATATCGATCTTGACGCCCGTCTCCTCGATGATCTTGTTGATGACCTTTCCGCCGCTGCCGATGACCTCGCGGATCTTTTCGGGATCGATGTTGAAGGAAATGATCTTGGGAGCATACTTGGAGAGCTCTTTGCGGGGCGCGGGAAGCGTTTCGAGCATCTTGTGCAGGATGAACTGCCTGCCCTCATTCGCCTGCGCGATCGCGCGGCGCAGGATGGTCTCGTCGATGCCCTTGATCTTGATATCCATCTGGATGGCCGTGATGCCCTTTTCAGTGCCCGCTACCTTGAAGTCCATATCGCCGAGGAAGTCTTCCAGACCCTGGATATCGGTGAGGATGGCGAGACGGTCGCTGTTCGTATCCTTGATCAGGCCCATCGCGCAGCCGGCGACCGGCGCCTTGATGGGAACGCCCGCATCCATGAGCGCAAGCGTGGAGCCGCAGACACTCGCCTGCGAAGTGGAGCCGTTGGAGCTGAGCACTTCGGAGACCATGCGGATCGCATACGGGAACTCCACTTCGTTGGGGATCACAGGCTCGAGCGCGCGCTCTGCGAGGGCGCCGTGCCCGATCTCGCGGCGGCCGGGGCTTTTCAGACCCTTTGCCTCACCCGTGGAATAGCCGGGGAAATTGTACTGGTGCATATAGCGCTTGGAAGTCTCGTCGTCCAGTCCGTCCAGCTTCTGTACTTCAGAAAGGGTGCCCAGCGTGCAGGTGGTGAGGACCTGTGTCTGGCCGCGGGTGAATACGCCCGAACCGTGTACGCGCGGCAAAATCCCCGCTTCGCACCAGATGGGACGGATCTCTTTGAGGCTGCGCCCGTCCGGACGTACCCCCTTGTCGAGGATCTTCGCGCGGACCTTCTCTTTGGTCAGATAGTAAAGGGAGTCTTTGATCTCGCGCTCTTTTCCGGGGAACTGCTCGGCAAAATGCGCGAGCGTCTCCGCTTCGACTTCGTTCTGGTTTTCTTCCCTCTTCTGACGATCGAACTCGTCGAGCGCCTTGTCGAGCATGTCCGAAGCGAAGGCGCGCACGGCGGCGTCGATCTCCTCGGGAACATGATACAGCTCCATCTGACGCTTGGGCTTGCCGATCTCTTTCTGAATCTGCTCGATGAACGCGCACTGCTTTTTGATCTCTTCATGCCCGAACAGAATGGCGCCGACCATCTCTTCGTCCGAGATCTCTTTTGCGCCAGCCTCGACCATCATGATCGCATCTTTCGTGCCCGAAAGACCGAGATTGAGGGTGCTCTTTTCGCGCTGCGCGTTGTCGGGGTTGATGACGTACTGCCCGTCCACAAGGCCGACCTGCACCGAACCCGTGGGGCCTGCCCAAGGGATATCGGAAATGCTCAGCGCAATCGAGCTGCCCATCATGGCAAACGGCTCGGGAGGAATATTCGTGTCGACGGAAAGCGCGGTCGCGATGACCACGACGTCGTTGAAAAGTCCCTTCGGGAACAGCGGACGGATGGGCCTGTCGATGAGGCGCGACGTGAGGATACCCTTGTCGCTCGCCCTGCCCTCGCGCTTTTTGAATCCGCCGGGAATTTTGCCTACCGCATACATCTTCTCTTCGAAATCTACCTGCAGCGGGAAGAAATCCATCCCGTCGCGCGGCTTTTCGGACATGGTCACGTTGACCATGACCACCGTGTCGCCGCAGCGCACCACGCACGAGCCGTTCGCCTGTTCGGCGTATTTGCCCGTCTCGACGATGACTTTCCTGCCGCCGACTTCCGTTTCAAATTGTCTGAAATTTTTTGTCATTCTGCTCTTACTCCTTGTTCGTTCTCACGGAAGATCCCCGACCTTCCGCCTTTTATATCCGGCGCACCGCGTACGGCGCGGCTGATTTTTCCCTTCCGCCGCACCCGATCCGGCACGGCCGTTCTCCCTTTTGCGCTTCTACGCAAAGCTGTTCTAAAATTTATAAAAGGGCCGAACGATTTGTTCCGCCCTTGCTATAAACGATTACTTCCTCAGTTCGAGGCGCGCGACGATATCCCTGTACTTCTCGATGTCTTTCGCTTTGATGTAGTCGAGAAGGCCACGGCGCTGGCCGACCATTTTCAAAAGACCGCGGCGGCTGTGGTTGTCGTGCGGGTGCTCTTTCAGGTGATCGTTCAGATGATTGATCCGCTCCGTAAGAAGCGCGATCTGCACTTCCGAAGAACCGGTGTCTCCGTCATGACGCTTGAACTCTTCGATGATCTGGGTTTTCTTTTCCTTTTCCATTGTTTTACTCCTTGGAAATATTCATTCGCGCAAACAAGGCTCGGCGAGGAGATCCGCTCGGCTTTGATTGCGTACATTATATAGTTTACCACAAACGCAAGAAAATGTAAACAAAATCGATACCTTGCGCAAAAATATTTTTCCGCGTATCCTCTTGCGTCCGTCCTTTCAGAATTTCCTATGCTTTTCCGAAAAGCCTGCGCTTGTCCGCCGCCACCTTTTTCGCTTTGGCGATATAGGTAGGTATGTCTTTGGGAGAGCCCAGCCGCTCGATGCGGCCTTCCCCCGCGAACAGTTTTTTGGTGACCGCGTTGGCGCCGCACGCGATGTTGTCGGTGATCTCTTCCATCACGTCGACGTTGTAGATGCACGCCTTGCCCGGCCGCGTCCAGCCGGTATTTTCAAAATTCCCCGCCATGTATTTCTGCCGATACAGATAGTACGGCGTATACCCCGCCGCGTAGAGGCGCGAACGGGCGTAGGCGATCATCTCGGCGATTCCGCCCCCTTCCAGGAAAGACTCCTCCTCTTTCAGGCGAGCGCCCTTTTTCAGGCAGAGGGTGTGCACCGTGATGTTCTCGGGCTCGAGCGCGATCGCCCTGTCCACACTCTCGCAAAACTGCGGGACGCTCTCGCCGGTAAGCCCCGCGATGAGATCCAGATTGATCTCGAAAGGAAACTGCCGCGCAAGTTTGTACGCGCGGTAGATATCTTCCGCCGTGTGCCGCCTGCCGATGCGCACGAGCGTCTCGTCGCAGAAGGACTGCGGATTCACGCAGATGCGCGTGACGCCGTACTCCTGCAAAAGTGCGAGCTTTTCCTCCGTAAACACGTCCGGACGGCCCGCCTCCACCGTGTACTCGATGCCGGGGCGGGTAAAGGGCTTCGCCGCTTCCAGCACGCGGCGAAGCTGCGAAGGCTCCAGCACAAAGGGGGTGCCGCCGCCGATGTAAATGCTCTTCAGATGCGAATACAGCCCCTCGCATTCTGCGATCTCCCCTTCCAGCGCCGCAAGGTAGTCGCTGAGGTATTGCGCCGTCTTGCCGATGTCCGCCGTGATAAAGGAACAGTAATTGCATTTGGACGGACAGAACGGAATGCCTATGTACAGATCCGCCGCGCCCTCTTCGTGTCCGTAGATCCCTTCCTGCGCGTCCAGCACATCGCGCACGAGCCGGATATTCTCCGGAGCCACGCCGAACTTTTCAAACATCGGCTCGAAGGGCCGCCCGTGCTCGCGCTCGCCGTAAGCGAGCTTTGTCGGCCTGATCCCCGTCAATGCGCCCCAGGGCATCGTCCTGCCCGTGAGCGCTCTGAGCGCGTTGTAGACGGCAAGTTTTGCGAAACGCTTGGCGTAACGCTTGAATTCCAGATCGTCGGAACAGACATATTCGTCGCGATAGACAAATTCCCTGCCCGCCGCGATGACGGTATTGAGAAAATTGTTTTCCGCATACAGAAAACTATGCGAAAGATCGGGCGCATCCGGCCCGAAAAGCCGCACTACGTCCATCAATTCCGGATACAAAAAATCGGTGTTGGTGGTAAGCATAAAATCCCTTTCCAAACTTTGCGCGCTGCCCTAAGTTCCGCGCATCAGACATACGGATTGTACTTGCGCTCGTGTCCGATCGTCGTCGGGCCGCCGTGCCCGGGATGCACGGTGAGATCTTCGGGCAGGGCGAGAAGCTTTCTGACGCTCTCCCGCAAAAGGGACGCATCCCCGCCCGGGAAGTCCGTTCTGCCCACGCTCTCCAAAAACAGCGTGTCGCCCGTAAACAGGTCGCCGCCGCAGCGGAAACATACGCCGCCGGGCGTATGGCCAGGCGTCGCGATCACGACAAAGCGCATGCCGTAACGATCGAGCGTTTCCCCGTCGCGGAATGTGAAGTCGATGCTGAACGACGGGATCTGCACCCCCATCGTCCTCCCGAGATTTTCGGATGTGAAGATGAGACCGCTCGCCGTCTCCGAACAGCCGATGCGCGCGCCCGCCAGCTGTGCGGCGCGGCACCCGCCGATGTGGTCGAAATGGCCGTGCGTGAGCAGAACTTCCCGGATCGTGAGGCCCTTTTCCTCCGCAAACCTGAGCGGCTCAAGGCCGCCGCAGTCGATCAGCACGGCGTCCTTGTCGTTTTCGGTGAGCAAATATGCATTCGAACGCAGTACGCCTGCGGGAACGGTATAAATCTTCATAAAACCTCTTTCGCCAATTATATTTCGGTCATAGTATGTCCCGCCCGCGAAAGATCATTTCGTCGCCGTGCGGAATACCTCGTCGATCCGCTCGTCCGAACGGATCTTTTTGATCAGAAGGTCGATGTCATCCTTACTGTTGAGGCGGATATTCGCCTCGATGACGGCGTCTTTGCTCTTGTCGAAGCGGGAATTCACACCCGTGATCATCAGCCGCATGTCCGAGACCACGCTCGTGAGCACCGACAGCGCCACGCCCTGGTCCTTCGCCTTGATGACGATCCCCGCGATGAACCTGCCGCCCGCCGCCGAATCCGCCCACTCGGCGGGCAGGATACGCCCTTCCTCCGCTTCCAGATTCTTGACGTTCGGGCAGTCGGCGCGGTGTATGACGACACCTCTGCCCCGGGAAACAAACCCGACGATCTCGTCGCCGGGAACGGGGTTGCAGCAGCCCGCAAAACGGGTCAGAAGCCCGCTCATCCCCTTGACGATGACGCCGCTCGAATCGGCCGACGCGCCGCCCTCCCGCACGACCGGCTGTTTGGGCACCTCGCGGCGGTAAAAATCGATGAGCCGGAAAAGGATCTGGTTGACCGTGATCGCACCGTACCCGACGGAGGCAAACATCTCGTCCTGCGAAAAGAATGAAAAACGCTCGGATATTTTGGCAAAGCTCTCGTCGGTGAGGATATCCGACAGCTTGTATCCGCGGCGGCGCGCCTCTTCTTCGAGCATGCTCTTGCCGATCTTGACATTCTCTTCCTTCATCTCCCGCTTGAAGAACTGCTTGATCTTCGCGCGGGCGCTGGAAGACTTCACGATCTTCAGCCAGTCCCACGAGGGGCCCTTGGAATTGGGTGACGTGAGAATCTCGACCACGTCGCCCGTCTGCAAAGTCGTGTTGAGCGGCACGATCTTGGAATTCACGCGCGCGCCCGTGCAATGATTGCCGATCTCGCTGTGAATGGCGTACGCGAAGTCGATGGGCGTCGCGTCCTTGGGAAGCGAGATCACCTTGCCCTTCGGCGTAAAGACCAGAAGCTCGTTGGAGTACAGCTCCGTCTTGAGCGACTGCATAAAATCTTTGGAGTCTTTGAGTCCGCCCTCCCAGTCGAGGACCTCGCGGATCCAGGAAAGCCGCTCGGTGAAAGCGCTGTCCTCGGATTTTTTCTCCTTGTACTTCCAGTGCGCCGCGATACCGAACTCGGCGATGCGATGCATTTCAAAGGTACGTATCTGTATTTCAAATGCCTGGCCGAAATTGGTGACCACCGTCGTGTGCAGGGACTGGTACATGTTCGCCTTCGGCGTCGCGATATAATCTTTGATGCGCCCCGGGATGGGCTTCCATTTTTTGTGGATCTTGCCGAGCACTTCGTAGCACTCGTCCACCGTTCCGACAATGACGCGCACCGCCGTCAGATCGTAGATCTGGTCGAGCGTCTTGTTCTGCGTCTTCATCTTTTTGTAGATGGAATAAAAATGCTTGGGCCGGCCGAAAACTTCCCCTTCGATCTTGCTTTCGTCGAGAATGTTCTTGATCTCCTTGACCACAAAATCGACAAAATTGTGCCGCTCGTACAGTTTCTGGTGGATGTTCTCCACGAGAAATTCATACGCTTCCGGCTCCAGATATTTCAGGCACAGGTCTTCCAGCTCGCATTTGATCTGCGAAATACCCAGCCTGCCCGCCAGCGGCGTGTAGATGTCCAGCGTCTCCTGCGCCATCTTGATCTGCCTCTCTTTGGAGAGAAAGTTGAGCGATCGCATATTGTGCAGGCGGTCGGCGAGTTTGATGATGATGACGCGGATATCCTTCGCCATCGCCACAAAGATCTTGCGGAAATTTTCCGCCTCTTCCTCTTCGCGCGATTTGAAGACGATCTTATCCAGCTTTGTCACGCCGGAAACGAGCAGCAGGATCTCGTCGCCGAATTCACGGCGGATATCCTCTTCGGTGACGGGCGTATCCTCGATGACGTCATGCAGAAAAGCCGCGGCGACAGTGGCGCTGTCCAGCCCCAGCTCGATCAGGATCTGCGCGACGGCGCAGGGATGAATGAAGTACGCTTCCCCGGAAGCGCGCTTCTGCCCCGCGTGCGCGGCCTCCGCATACCGATAGGCGCGCAGAAGCAGTTCGCGGTCGTCGCCCGTGTAATTGTCGTAGATCATCTGCAATACGTCGTTCATTGTTTCTCCTTCAGGGCGCACACGGCGCGATAGAGAGCCGATCGGTTGAGTTCGGAACGCTTGCCCGTCACACAGACGAGCCCGCCCGATATGCGCAGCAGCCCGAGCTCGCAGAATACCTCCAACGCGAACAGTGTCTGTTCGGGCGTAAAGGGCGTCTTCGCGGCAAGGGCGGCGGAAACGGTATCTTCCCCCGCCGCGCCGCGCAGCGCGCGGTACAGCTCCGCAAAGACCTTGTGCGAGATCTCGAGTGCGGCGATGCCTTCATAGCCGCAGCGATCGCGGCTGACATACAGCTTTTTCCCCGCAAGGCTCGCCATGTTGAAGTCGGCGGGGCGATCCAGCCAGACGATGTCGCGGTATTGCGCAAAGGCGGCGTCCGCCGCGGGAGCGATGACGAGCGTGTTCCCCGCATTGCCCGCACCCGGACGGAAATATTCCGCGTCCAGACCCGAAAGGCATTCGCGGAATTCATCCGGCACAGATTCCGAACACAGCACCAACAGCCCGTAATTGCAGGCCGCCCGCGCCATGCGGATCCGGGAGATCAGCTCCGCCTCCGACTCGCGGACCACCGACACGGACACGGGCTTTTCCGTAAGGCGCAAAAGGTTATTACGGAAGGCATACAGCGCGGTGCGCGGCCCGCCTTCCCCGCAGACGACCATGTCGCGCACGATCCCGCGCACGCTCGCCTTGCCGCGAAACACCGACACGTCGCATTCAAAGACGATCTCTTTGGAAAGATCGGATTGCAGAAGGGGCAACGCCTTTTCCCCGCCGAACCAGATGAGATCCATCTCCCCTGCGCGGAAGGAAATGTGCGGCGAGCCCTGTTTCAGACGCCGCACCTGTACGGCGCCCGCGCGGACCGAAAACAGAGGCCGCCTGTTCCCCACCCCGTAAGGCTCCAGGCGCGCCAGCTCGCGCGCCAGCGGGAGATCGATCGCAAGGTCGTGTTCGCAGACGGAAAGGACGGGCACGAGATCTTCCGGCTTGTAGCGCGCGCCGATATACTCGTCGAGCGCCTGTTTCAGCGGCTCGAAATTGTCGCGGGTAATGTTCACGCCCGCCGCCTGCGCGTGGCCGCCGAATTCGGAAATGTACTGCGAACAGGCTTTGAGAGCCTCGTAGATATTGATGTTTTCAATGGTGCGGGCGGAACCCTTGAGCATATCCCCCCGCTGTACGAACAGGATCGCCGGACGGTTGAATTCCTCCGCGATCTTGGCCGCCACGATCCCGACCAGGCCGGTATTCCAGTTCTCGTCGCACAGCATAATGATGTTGCCGTACGCGCCTTCCCGCTCGATCTTCTCTTTGGCACAGCGGTATGCCTCGTCGCACGCCTGCTGCCGCCCGATGTTGTACTCGTTCAGAAGGCAGGTAAGATCGTAGATCTCCGCCTTGTTCTCGGAGGTGAACAGCCGCAGTGCGCTGTTCGCATCCCCCATCCTGCCTGCGGCATTGATGCGCGGCGCCACGGTGAACGCCAGCGACGTCGCCGTGATGTCCTCCCGACGGCCCGCCAGAAGCCCCGCAATGGCGTCGCAGGGATGCCCGTTGATGCGACGGAGCCCCTCCGCCACGATGTCGCGGTTTTCCCCCACGAGCGGAACGCTGTCCGCCACCGTGGATACGGCCGCCAGCTGCACGAGCGGATAGGCGTCCTCGCCCAGGAGCGCGCACGCGATTTTGAACGCGACACCGGCTCCGCAGAGATTGTCATAAGGGTAATCGTCGGCGATCTTCGGGTTGATCACCGTGCAATCGGGCAGAACTTCCGGAAGTTCGTGGTGGTCGGTCACGATGATGCGCACGCCGCGCGCCTTGACGTATTCCACCTCTTCCCGACAGGATACGCCGCAGTCCACCGTGACGATGAGCGAGGGCGTGTACTCGTCGATGATCTTTTCGAGCGCGGCGACGGAAAGCCCGTACCCCTCGGCGCGTTCGGGAATGTACGCCACGCAATCCACCCCATAGCGGCGGAGCGCCGCCGTCAGAACGGAAGCTGCGCCGATCCCGTCCGCATCGTAATCGCCGAAAACCGCGACCGTGCCGCCCTCGCGGCGGACGTCCGCGATCGCATCGACGAGTTCGCGCATACCGCGCATGAGGAAGGGCGAAAGAAAATGTTCGGCCGACGGCGACAGAAATTCTCGGACCTTTTCGGGCGTGTCGACGCCGCGCGAATACAGGATCTTCGCCGTGATCTCGCGAAGACCGCACTCGCGCGCCAGGGCGCGTATGTCGCTGCATTGTGCATCTGTAAATGTATATTCCGGCGTGATCTTTTTCATCCTGTCCCTTCCGTACGCCGGCGCACACCTGCGCCGTTAAACGACAAAGGCGGGAGCCTCCCCCCGCCTTTTTCTATCCGATACTTTTGTCAGGCCTCTTCGGCGACTTTCTTCGCGGAAGCCTTTTCTTCTTTCTCTTTCTTTTTATCCGAGAGATAATTGTATTTGGCCTTTTCTGCCCTCTTTGCGTCCGACCTCTCCTTGATGCAGGCATACACTGCCGGCATAAACACGAGCGACGAATAGGTGGAAACAACCACCGACATCAGCGTGCAGAGCATGATCGTGAGAAGGTCCATCCCGACGATCGCACCGACGACGCCGAACACGACGCAGACCGCCGCGAGCGTAATGGCGACGATGAGCACATTCTTGCGGCTGGACGCGACCGACTGCGCGACCGCCTCGCGCGCCGTGAGCCCTTCCGGCTGGTTGCGGAAGTCCGAACGCATGCGGCCGAGAACGGTCAGATTGAGAGCCGCCGACAGCAATAGCGAAAACGCTGCCACGCCGATCAGCGCGACGCCCGCGGGGATGCGGAGAAGCGCGACGACGGCAAGGGTCAGGAGTATGTCGTGCACCGCGGCGACCAGAGCCGCGACGCCCATTCCCACCTTGAAGCGGATGGCCGCATAGGCAAACAAAATTACGAGGGCGACGCCGCCCGCCACAGCCGTACGCCAGATATATTCGGTATATCCTTCGTTGACGACGTTGTGCACGGACACCGCCACGTCCGCAAGCTCCAGGCCTTCAATGCCGGAAGATGCGATCGCACTGCGGACGGAGGTTAAAAACTCTTCCGTCGGTGCACCCGAACGGAGAACAAATTCGATGACTCCGCCCGCCGAAGTCGACTCGGTGTAGCGCACGCTCGAAACGGGATATTCCGCCTTGATCTCCTTTTCGCAGAGATCCTGCAAAGCCTCCCGGAAATCGCTCCGGAAAGACATATACCCGGCAGAATCGCTGACTTCGATGACGGTGTAATCTTTCGTGGTGGAATCGGGATTGAACCCGAGGAAGCCGAACATGAACGCGCCGGCAATGATCAGCACGAGGCTGACAGCCAGGCAGACGATCAGAGATTTTTTGGTGACTTGCTTACTCATCTTCCGTTTCCTCCCTTCTCAGATTGCAGAACGCGATCTTGTTCTTGGGCTGTGCGAGGAACATATACAGGAAGAAGCGCGTGACCGCCAGCGTGCACGCCGCGGAAAGGACCGTGCCGATCAGGAAGATCAGAGCGGCATAGCGCACCGTCGCCGTGGATATGAGATAGAGCACCAGGCCGAGAAGCGCAAGCACGAGATGCGCGTCGATCGTGAACGCGAGGCTCTTTTTATAGCCCGCTTTCACGGACGCCGTGAGCGTTTTGCCGGTGGCAAACTCCTCGCGGATATTGTTGAAAGCATAGACGTTGAAGAAAACCATGAGCGCCGCCGAAAGGGCGATGGCGATCACGCCGACAATATCCACGCGCATGGCGGGAATGAGGGCGATGCAGACGATGAGCAGGAGCGCATACAGCAGGAATCCGTACACATGCGCGAGCCCCATGCCCTTGTAGCGCACGAGCATCAGCACGATCATCGCAAGGATGAACACGCCGAACGCCGCCGCGATGATGACCGACGCATGTTCGCCCATCGTAGGCTCAAAAGTGAAGATCTGCGATGCGTCGAGTTTCATGTCGAATACTTTGTTTTCGTCAAGCGTGGAATTGATGACGCTGGCGATCGTCTGCGCCGCATCGCGCGAATCGAACGCCCCGCTGATGTAGACCACATCCTGGTCCAGTTCGCTCGAAACCGATGCCTGCGTAAGGACTTCGTCGCCCACCTTGATATAGAGGGTGCCGCCCGAACTGCTCGAGGAAGAACTCGAATCGGATCCGCCGCTGATCGCGGCCGTAATGGTGCGGAATTCGCTGCGGCCGAGGGAGGTGAGATTGATAGCGACGGCAAAGCCGTTCGTGCCTTCCACAACTTCAGCCCCTTTCACGTGCGCCGCGTCGCCGCGCATCTCATTGGGATTCGCCCCATCGTCGGTGAAGAGCAGCGTGCCCGAATAGGCAAAACTGTCAAACAGCTTGCTCACCGATTCATCGGTATAAGGAATGTCCACGCGGATGGTGTAATCGTCCTGCACTTTGACCGAACAACCGATAAAGCCCTTCGACTCAAAGCGGGCGGAAATCGCATTGAATGCCCTGCGGAATTCCGCGCGGAAGGCTTCAAACTCTTCGCCCGTGGGATTGCCGTTGCCGTCATCTTCGCAGATGTCCTTGCTCAGATAGATCCCCTTGTACGCGAGATAATTCTGCGCGGGATCTTCCACATCTGTATCCGCGGCTTGTCCCTCTTCGTATTCCGCCACGAGCATCTCATACTCGCCCTGCGAGATGACTCCTTCGGGATAATACACGGTATAATATCCCCCGCCGAGATCTGTCCCCAGATCGACGATGCTGAGCAGCGAATTGAACTTCTCTGCGGCGGACACGTAAAACGACGGCGTAACACTGATGAACAGCAGAGCCGCAAGCACGAGCGTCGCGAGAACGATCAGCGCCACCGATTTTTTCTTGCCCATTGCTTCCTCCTGCAACTTACGTTGAATTCTGAACAGTACGAATGCGGGCAGACTGCCCGCCATTCTCGCATATTACAGAAAAATACTAATTTATTATAATAAAAAACGGGAATCCCGTCAAGTATTAACGAAGGTTTTTTGCGGAATTTTACCTGTTTATCATAAATTTACCGCGCCCTTCGCGGCGTTTTACGGGCGGCCCGATTTTTCTTCGGCAAGTTGTTCCGCCGCCATCCGCACGTACCCCTCCGCATTGCGGGTGATGCCGCGGATCTCCTCTTCGCTCAGACGGCGCACGATGCGGTACGGATTGCCGTACACCATGCCGCCCGCGGGGATCTCCTTGTTCTTGGTGATCAGCGTCGCCGCGCCGATGATGCAGTTATCGCCGATCTTCGCGCCGTCCAGGATCACCGAACCCATGCCCACGATGACGTTGTTCCCGACCGTGCAACCGTGCACCACGGCGTTGTGTCCGACGGAAACATCGTCGCCCAGAACGGCAGGCGTCCCGCTGCCGACATGGATGGTCACATTGTCCTGCACGCTGGTGTTCCTGCCGATGATCACGGGCGCCAGATCGCCGCGGATACTCGCCCCACACCATACGTTCGCATTGTCCCCCAGCGTCACGTCGCCCGTCACGTATGCACGCTCGTGGATAAATACGTTTTTTCCCTTTTTCACAGGCATCGATACGTCCTCCCGCGATCTCTTTCCCAAAAACGGGGGCTGCGCCTTGTCTTTCCGAAATTCCCGCGCCCCGGGCAAAGCCCTTCCTTACGCCCTGCCAAGCCGTTTCTTTTCAGCAAGAATGTGCATGGCGTCTTCGGTGCGCTTTTTCATCATCTCGCAGGTGATCTCGTACGGCTCGTTGATGTCGCCGTTGAAATGATAGTTGTTGGCGCTGCATCCGCCGCTGCAGATGAATTTCGCAAAGCAGTTCTCGCATTTTTTACGGGTAAACAGGCAGGAATCCCTGAATTTGCTGCGGATCTTCTCGTCCAGTTTGCCCTCATATACGCTGCCCATGCGGAAGGCGGGATCGCCCGCAAACTGATGGCAAGGATAGATGTCGCCGTTCGGCACCACGGAAAAATATTCGTTGCCCGCTCCGCACGCGCTCACCCGCTTGGCAAGACAGGGCCCGCCTTCGAGATCTACATTGAAATGGAAAAAGTTGAAACCCTTTCCTTTCGCCATATATTCGAGATAGGCGTCGCAAAGCGCGTCGTATTCCTGTCCGATGCGGGGAAGCATCTCTTTCGTGATGGCAAGATCGGGAATGTCCGTGACCACGGGCTCCATCGAAATGCTGTCAAACCCGTTGTCCGCCAAAAAGAGGACGTCCTTGGAAAAATCCGGATTTTTTGCCGTAAACGTGCCGCGCACATAATAGTGCTTGTCCCCGCGGATCTTGACAAAATTTTTCAGATTTTCGATCACGAGATCGAAACTCCCCTTGCCGTTTGCCGTCTTGCGTACGGCGTCGTGCACCTCTTTGCGCCCGTCCAGGCTCAATACGACGTTCTCCATCTCCCGGTTGAGAAAGTCGGCGATGTCGTCTTTGAGCAACAATCCGTTCGTCGTCAGCGTAAACAAAAACTTCTTGCCGCGCTTTGCCGCCTGCTCCTTGGCGTAGTACACCGTTTCCTTCACCACGTCAAAGTTGAGAAGCGGCTCGCCGCCGAAGAAATCCGTTTCGAGAATACGGCGGTTTCCGGAATTTTCAATGAGGAAATCGATCGCCTTTTTCGCCGTCTCCAGACTCATGAACTCGCGGCGGGAATGATAGGCGCCCTCATCGGCAAAACAGTAACGGCAGCGCAGATTGCAGTCGTGGCAGATGTGCAGGCACAGCGCCTTCACTTCCTTCGACTTGACCGGCGCGGTCTTTTCTTCCTCCTTGAACAGAAGGCCTTCGCGTTCCAGTTCGGCAAAATCTTCTTCGTACTCCGCCCTCTCCTTTTCGGTGATGTGCGAGACGTCGACCTTTTCGCCGAGCTTTTCACGCATGAGAAGCGCGCCCTTTTCGTCGCACTCGTGCAGCGATGAACTGCCCGTGTCAAACAGATACCAGTGTCCTTTTACTTGAAATACGTGAACCATTTTCTTTCCCGTTGTGCGGCAGCAGCATGCAAGTCCCTTTCAAATTTTAAGGAGCAGCGGCGCTGCTCCTTACTCTGTACACGAAATTTTCTGCGGCTAACCGCCCGTTTTCCTTCGTAACAAAAACAAAAGCCGCAGACAATAAAATTGCCGGGCTTTCGATGGATGTGCACGCCTGTGCGCCGCCTTGCGTGCGGCAATTATTTCGCCAATGTGTTCTTTTCGGGATCGTTTTCTCTGCCGATTCTCTCGCACGACTGGTTGCCGACCGTGCAGCTGGTCTTGCATGCAGACTGGCAGGTGCTCCTGCACTCGCCGCAGCCTGTCACCTTTCTCTCTGCGGGATGCGCGATTGTCTTTATCTTGTTCATAGCTGAGATCTCCTTTCGCTTGTTTTATACTATTATAATATACTGCGCGCAAAATTGCAAGCATTTTTTGCAGATCGCGCCAAAAGCGAAGGGTTTTTTCGGGAAGTGCTTTTCGGGCGGGATGATTCCCTTTCCGCCTTTTCAGCTTCGGCTTCGGATCAAGCCCGCCAGCGCGCCGCTGATCCCGCCTGCCAGCGCGCCGCATACAAAGTCGATGATGTTTCCCCAGCCGAACGAGATGCTCCCCGCGATCGCCGCAAACAGAAGATAGGTCAAAACAGCCGTGCAGGCGCCGCACACGACCCCCTTCACGATGCGCTTATCCGTCCGGATGCACAGAAAACAGCCGAGAAAGATCGCGACATACTTGATGACCTGGTTGACCGGCAGGATGGCCCCCGACCCGATCGAGAAAAGTTTGATCACCAGCGCGAACACGAGCACCGCCGCGAGCGTGAACACGACCGAAAGCCCGACGCTTTTTGCAACTTCCAAAGCGCCGGCGTTTGCGTTTTTCATAAGAGACCTCCGCAAGAGTTTTATTTATCTCTATGCGGCAGGTCCGTCGTTTATGCGCACAATTTGCGGCCTGCGGCGGTGTTTGTGCACAATTTTGCGGACGGTTGCCGCTGCTTGTACACAGGTTTTGGCGCCGACGCTTGCGCACCGCAGCGATTAACCGTTCGGGTTTTCAAAAACGTACGTTGCGCCGCATTTTTTA
>CAKNQN010000019.1 GCA_930990665.1 uncultured Clostridia bacterium | reverse complement strand
CTCTTGCAGCGGTAGCAATGCCCCACGTTGTGCGTGTGCGGCTCGATCTTGACCAACGCGCCGCAGGCTTTGAGATCTTCCACGATCTTTTCGCGCGCAGCAAACCGGTCCAGCCCCGCGTAGACGCCTGCATTCTCGTTCATAGTGCCGTCGTCGTTCATCACGCGGACGACGGGCAGATCGTGACGCAGTCCGACCTCAAAGTCGTTCGGGTCGTGCGCCGGCGTGATCTTCACCGCTCCCGAACCGAACTCGCGGTCGACATAGTCGTCGGCAATGATCGGGATCTCGCGCCCGACCAACGGGAGGACGAGCGTCTTGCCGACCATGTTTTTATACCGCTTGTCCTTGGGGTTGACTGCCACGGCCGTATCGCCGAGCATGGTCTCGGGACGGGTGGTGGCGACGACAATGGATTCGTCGCTGTCCTTGACCGGATAGCGCAGATGCCAGAAATAGGATGCATCTTCGCTGTATTCCACCTCCGCATCCGAGAGCGCCGTCTTGCAGCCGGGACACCAGTTGATGATGCGCGCGCCGCGGTAGATGAGCCCCTTTTCATAGAGGTTGACAAAAACCTCGCGCACCGCGCGCGAGCAGTTTTCGTCCATCGTGAAAGCCAAACGGGACCAATCCGCCGACACGCCCAGCTTTTTCAGCTGTTCGACGATGCGCCCGCCGTATTTTTCTTTCCATTCCCAAGCGCGTTTCAAAAACCCTTCGCGGCCGAGCTGCTCCTTGGTAAGCCCCTCTTTTTTCAGCTGGTCGACGATCTTGACCTCCGTTGCAATGGACGCATGGTCACAGCCGGGCAAATACAGTGCGGAATACCCCTGCATCCGCTTGAAACGGATGAGTGCGTCGATGATCGTATTGTCCAGCGCGTGCCCCAGGTGCAGCTGCCCCGTGATGTTCGGAGGCGGGATCACGATGGTAAAGGGAATTTTGGAAGGGTCCACTTCCGCACGGAAATAATTCTGCTCCGTCCACTCCCTGTACAGCTTGTCCTCAAAGTCCTTGGGGTTGTACACCTTTTGCATTTCCATCTTCTCGTTCCTCTCAAAAAAACAAGTTTACTGCATCTTCTGCCGTAAACCTGCCCGCGTTCATTCTCTTTACTATTATTATAATAAAAACCTCCCGCCTTGTCAACCGAAAAGAGAAATGTTGTCACGCACAAGAAATACAGATTCTCTGCTCCCGCCGGTTTCCGCGGAAGAAGAACCGGTACAGATTTCCGGCGAAAATAACGCAGACGGCAGACCAACCTCACGATGGGGCTCAGCCAGTACATCACCGCGCAGGGCTATTCGGGCATGGGGACTGGCGCGGCGGGCAGCGGGCTCGGCTAAAAATACTGGACGGGCTTGGCGGACAACGTCGGGGCGGGAGAATGGCAAAGGCGGTTTTTTTCTTCCGTTATTCCGGGAAAACATGGCAAAAAGGGTGTGCGGCGCATACTATGTAGTATACCGGGGGCGAAGGGGCGCACATATGCCGCCCTTACGGCTGCGGAATCAACCAAGGGAGAACGAGATGAAAAAGATTATTGCAGCAGTTTTATGCGCCCTCTTCGCCATCGTGCCGCTTGCAGCGTGCAACGGTCAGGACGAAGGAGGGTTGAAAAAGATCAGCGTGAGCGAAGTGACGCATTCCGTCTTCTATGCGCCCATGTACGCGGCAGACGCGCTCGGGTACTTCGAGGAAGAGGGCATCGAGATCGAACTCACCAACGGCGGCGGCGCCGACGCGGTGATGGCCGCGGTCCTCTCGGGCAGTGCGGATATCGGTTTCTGCGGCCCGGAGGCCGCCCTGTATGTTCTGATCGGAGGCTCCAACAACGTGCCGAAAGTGTTCGGCCAGCTGACAAAACGCGACGGTTCTTTCCTCGTTTCGCGCGTCGACGAAAAAGACACCTTTGACTGGGCGGAAAGCCTGAAAGGCAAAGACATACTCGCCGGAAGAAAGGGTGGCGTTCCCGCCATGACCTTCGAATACATCCTCAACGAGAACGGACTGTTCGACGGACAGAACGTCTCGATGAATTATGACGTAAACTTCAACAACATGACCGCCGCCTTTGAAGGCGGTACCGCCGATTACTGCACCATGTTCGAGCCCGTGGCTTCCGAATACGAAAAGGCAGGCAAGGGATACGTCGTCGCGTCCGTGGGCGAAGCGTCGGGCGAGATCCCCTACACCTGCTACATCGCAAAAGAGAGCTACATCGACAAAAATCAGGATACCGTACGCGGTTTTCTGCGCGCGGTGATGCGCGGCATCCGCTATATCCTGGACACCGACGATGCGGCGGCCGCCGCCGTGCTTGCCCCCTATTTCGACGGCACGCAAGAGGAATCCATCCGCACCTCCCTCCAAAGCTACAAGGCCATCGACGCCTGGCAGGAGGACATGACGATGACGGAAGACGCCTTCAACCGCCTGCAGGACGTGATCGAAAACGCGGGTGAACTGGAAAAGCGCATGAGCTTTGCCGACCTCGTGGATACCTCTTTTTCTTCGGAAATTTATGCGGAACTGACCGCCTGACCAAAGAACTTTTTGCGCTCCGCGCCTTTTGCGGGCGCGAGGCGCGGCGGGCACATGCCCGCCGCGCCGACATTTTACAGACAAAGGAACACCGCTATGAACGAAATCAACGCCGGGCCCGTGCTCGAATTCGACAACGTGGACCTGACATACCATACGCGGGAGGGAGAGACGCTGGCGGCAAAGGGGCTCCGCTTTTCGGTGGAAAAGGGAGAGTTTATCGCCGTGATCGGGCCTTCCGGCTGCGGGAAAACGACCGTGCTCTCGATGGCGGCCGGGCTATTAAAACCCACCGCCGGACAGGTGCGCGTATACGGAAAACCGCCTGAACGCGGCGCCGAATACTTCGGCTACATGCTGCAAAAGGACGAACTTTTCCCCTGGCGGACGGTGGAAGCGAATATCTTTCTTCCGCTCGAGATCAAAAAGAAAAACACCCCCGAAATGCGCGCACGCGCGCTCGCTCTCGCCGAAAAATACGGTCTGGGCGATTTTCTGAAACATTGCCCCGATCAGCTTTCGGGCGGAATGCGGCAGCGCGCCGCGCTCATTCGCACCCTGGCAGCCGGGCCGGAGATCCTTCTGCTCGACGAACCTTTCTCCGCGCTCGATTACCAGACAAGACTTTCCGTCTGCGACGACGTCTACTCCATCATCCGCAGCGAAAAAAAGACGGCCATTCTCGTCACGCACGATATCTCCGAGGCAATCTCGGTGGCGGACCGCGTGATCGTACTCAGCAAGCGGCCCGCACACGTGACCGCCTCGCACAAACTGGGATTCGGCAATCTCGAACCGCTGCGGCGCAGAGAATCGCCGCAGTTTTCCGGATGGTTCGAACTTTTATGGAAGGAGCTCAACTTATGAAGAAAAAGGCGGAATTTTCGGCGGAACACCGCCTGTTCCTGCGACGGGAAAAACAGAAGACTCTGCTCGTGCAGGCGCTGAGAGCGGGCGTTCTGCTGCTCATACTCGGGATCTGGGAACTGATCGCGGCTTTGCAGATCGTCGATCCCTTTATCATCAGTTCCCCCTCCCGCATCGCGAAGATGATCGGGCAGCTCGCGGCGGACGGCTCCCTCTTTTACCATGTCGGAACGACGCTCTGGGAAACCATGCTCGGCTTCGCCATCGCCGTCGCGCTCGGCACCTCCGTCGCGCTCGCCCTCTGGTGGAGCGAAACGGCACGGCGGGTCCTCGAACCGTACATCGTCGTGCTCAACAGCCTGCCCAAGATCGCCCTCGGGCCCGTGATCATCGTGTGGTTCGGCACGGGCGCGGAGGCCATCGTCTTCATGACCGTGCTGGTCGGCATCATCGTCGCCACGATGAACATGCTGAACGGCTTTCTCGCCACCGACAAAAACAAGATCCTCCTGCTCGAATCGATGGGCGCAAGCAAATGGCAGATCCTGCGCAAGCTCGTCATCCCCTCCGCCCTCCCCGACTTCATCGGCATGCTGAAAATCTGCGTCGGGATGGCGTGGATCGGTTCGATCATGGGCGAATACATCGTCTCGCGCGCGGGGCTCGGATACCTCATCGTCTACGGCGGGCAGGTGTTCAAACTTGACCTCGTGATGGCCGCAACCTTCATCCTCTGCGTGCTCGCCGCCGGCATGTACGCCCTGGTGGCACTCGCCGAAAAACTCATCGTAAAAGGCAACCGCCGCGGATGAACCGTCTGCCAAAGCGACGGTCTTCACCCTTTTCCGAAACGCGGCCGCTGCGCGAAAGCAGCATCCTTCGTGCCGCTGAAAAAACGCCGGAAACACCTTTCGTGTTTCCGGCGTCCTGTTTTACCTCTCCCGCGGCGATGCGCAGAGCGGCGGAGCGACTCCGTTTCGCCGCGAAAGCGTACAACCGGTTCCGTTCGGAGAAAATCTGCCGCGCTGGCGCATCCCCGCTTCAGGCCGTCCTTTTCCCTTCCGCGCGGCTCTTTGTTTTCGCCGCACGGCCAGAATTTGCATTTTTCCCAAACGGGAACGCAGGCCAGAAAAGGCACAGGCAGCAAAAAAGAGGGCGCCGAGGCCGCCGAGTAAGGGATAGATTTTGTCTACGATGCCCCGCAGGCCGAGAAGGGACAGAAGAAAGGCGGACAGAAGAAAGCCAATGCGCAGAGCGGCGGGGCGACGCCGCTCCGCTGCGAAGGCGTGCAGCGGGTAATAGGAGGATACGAGGGTGGTGAATATGCCGCACAGGCAGACGAGCGAAAAGACCTTTCCTCCGCCGCCGAGCGCGTACAGAAGGGGCATTTCCGCCGTATATGCGCCCGCCCCGCCGCGCGCCACGCACCCGAGCACGACCGCCGCGCAGAAGCCCACCGCCGCCGACGCCGCCGCGCAGCCGACCGACCTGCCGCGAGAAGGAAAACGCGCGCCCAGATCGCAGGCGACGGGTGCGGAGAGAAAAGCGTTCAGAAAGGTGTACAGTGCCGCCGAAAGGGCGCGGTGCAGAAACCCCGTCGGGGGCGAATAAGGAAAACCGGAGAACTCGGCGCCGACCGCAAAACGCGCGAGAAAAAAAAGGATGAGCGGGACGAGCAGCAGGTTCACCGCACACACGGCGCCCATTCCCCTGCCCGAAAAGAGGAAGAGCGCCGCTCCCGCCAAAAGGGCGAGCCAGGGAAAAGAGTAGCTGAGCCCGAATCCCGCGCGCAGCGCGGCATCCAGCCCCGCGAACATTCCGCCGCACAGGATGAAGGAACAAGCGAGCGTCAGGGCGCGCACCGGCGGCGCAAAGCGGCCGAACACGGAGCGCAGGGCGCCCGCATAGCCGCCGTACTTCTCCCCCAGGCGCATGAGAGAGAAAAAGGCGGCGAAAAAGAGTACCGCGCTGAACAGGACCCAGGGAAGAAACCCCTGCGACGGAAAAAAACGGACCAGCTCCGCCCCCGAAACGAACCCGGCGCCGACGACCGTACCCACGAGCGCCGCGCAGACTTTGGCGGCCGACGCCGCGTTTTCCCGCAATTTTGCCATATCGCTATTTATATGCGCGCGCCTGTATGGCTATGCCGCCGCAATCTTCCGATTTTTCACTTTCCGTTGACAAAGCGCCTTTCCCGCTATATAATAAAATCGGCGGAAAAAACCGCAATCTTTTCAGTGAGGGAGAAAAAATGAACTGTCTGTTGCTTTCCACCGGCGCGATCGCCGGCATCGCCGTCGCGGCGGCGCTGTGTGTGCTGCTCATCATCCTGGCTATCTGGGTCGTGGCCACGCGCAACAAATTCGTGAAGCGCAAAAACGCCTGCGAAGAAGCGTGGGCGACCATCGACGTGTACCTGCAAAAGCGAAGCGATCTCGTGCCCAACCTCGTGGAGACGGTGAAAGGCTGCACCAAACACGAGAGCGAAACGCTGCAAAAAGTTGTGGAGGCGAGAAACCTCGCCCTCTCCGCCAAGGCGGGTTCGGCCGAAAAGATCAGCGCCGAAAATGCGCTGGAAGGGTCGCTGCACACCCTTTTCCACGCACTCGCCGAACAGTACCCGCAGCTGCGTGCCAACGAAAACTTCCTCCGGCTCCAGGACCAGCTCGACAAGATCGAATCGGAGCTCGCCAACGCACGCAAATATTACAACGCCAATGTCAGACATTTCAATACCGATATTCAGATGTTCCCCGCAGGCATCATCGCAAACGCCATGAAGCTGGAAAAGCTCGTCTACTTTGAGGCGGAACAGGACTCGCGCGAAAACGTACAGGTGCAATTCTGAGTGAGGACGGAAAATGGACTTTTTCAAAAAATACTTTCCCGTCTTTTTCAGCATCGGATTCTTTCTCGTGTTCGTGGTCCTGTCCGTCACGCTCGTCTACAACGCCGGCAGCAGCGGAACGCCGAGGAAAGACTCTTCCTATACCATTCAAAACTATGAAGTGCGCTACGAATACGAAAGCGGACGCTCTTTCCGCGTGACTGAAAAGATCACGGCCGTATTTCACGTTTCGGGCAAGCACGGCATCATACGCGACCTGCCCTTCAACAGCGGCGAGGTCTACGACGATATCCGCTCGGACGACATCTCCTCCTCCCATACGGGCCACGGGTTCATCAGCCTCTATCTCGGAGAAGGGAGCGCCCTCCCGACCGAGACGCCCGTGACCTACACGCTCGGCTATACCATCCGACTCCCTGCGGACGCGGGGCGGGACACTGTGTATCTCAACCTGGTCGGCGGGGGCTGGACGACACAGATCCTGCGCGCGCAATGCACCGTCATCCTGCCCATGCCGCCGAAAAACATTCAGATCAACGACGATGAATTCACGGGCAGCTACGAATCGAACGGCAAAACCCTGACGGTGACCGCAACCGACCTCGACCCCTTCTCCCCCGTGACCGTGCGGTGCGATCTTCCCGTCGGCGCGATGGGAAAACTGACGCCCTCCGGCGGAGAAATTGCCGGTCTTATCGTCGCGGCAGTGATCTTTCTGGCCGCGGTCGCGCTCGCGTTCCTGCTTCCCGGGCATGTGCCCGTCCCAGTCGTACAGTTTGACCCGCCCGACGGCATCGATCCCCTCCTCGCGGGCGCCATGATCGACGGCTGCGCGCAGAAAAAGGATATCTCTTCCCTCATTTACTACTGGGCCTATCACAAAAAGCTGACCATCGACCTGACAGACGAGAAGGACCCGCTTCTGCAAAAGACGGGCGAACTGGACAAGGACGCCCCGGCATACGAGCAAGCCGTGTTCGGAAGGCTCTTTCTCGGGGGAAATTCCGTCCGCATCTCCTCTCTCGCCTGTTCTTTCTACCAAACGGCAAACCGCGCCAAAGAGCTTGCCGAGAAAAAGGTGCCGCGCATGTTTTCCAAAGGCTCGGTCGCGCTCTCTGCTATGACGATGTTCGCGGGCTTTTTCGCGTTTGCGCTCACCGTTTTTCTGCGCGGCCTTCGCTTCGGCTCCATCTTCCTGATCGGGGCTTTCCTCGCGATCTTGCCGTTTGCGGCGATCTATCTCGCGGGCTATTGGCTGCAGAAAAACAGCTGGCGGCTCTCCCGCAAAGTCTTTGCGGGGATTCTGGCAGGTCAGCTCTGCGTCGCGGCTGCCTTTACCGCGATCGCCTGCACCCTGATCCCGCAGCTCGCCGTTCTCCGCTCCGTTATGCCCTTCCTGTGCCTTTTATCGGTCGGAACAGCGATCGCGGCGCCATTCCTGCTGCGGCGCAGGAAGGAATATGTGCAGGCGGTCGCGCCCCTGCTCGGCTTCCGCGATTACATCCGCCTCGCCGAAAAAGACAGGCTGGAAACCATGCTCGCCCAAGACCCCGCATACTATTACGGAATCCTGCCCTATGCACAGGTGCTGGGCGTATCCGATATCTGGGAGGAAAAATTCGAAAATATCCGCATGACCCCGCCCGCATGGGCACTCGGGCCGGAGAGCCGGACGGACAACTTCCACTTCCTCAACGCCGCCATGCGCAGCGCCCGCCAGAGCATGGCCGGCGCCTTTACCTCCCGTCCCGCCTCGTCGGGCAGCAGCGGAGGCTCCTCCGGCGGCGGGGGCGGGTTCAGCGGCGGAGGCGGCTTCGGCGGAGGCGGCGGCAGAAGCTGGTAATTTTGCCGATCCCCTTGCCCTTTTTCACAAAATAAACGGACGCCCGCCGCTTTTCAGCGGCGGGCGTCTTGCATAAAATAAAATCAGGTATCGGATACGACGGGAAACTCGACGACGTCTTTGCGCGGACGGGTGAGCCACTTCCCGCGCGTGAAATCGGGAATGGGCTGCGGCGCGCCGCCCTGTGCGATCGAATTTTCCGACAGCGCGGTGATGCACATCCACGCGGCGGCATCGTAAACGTCGAGGGGCATTTCCCCGCCGTCGCGGACGGCTTGGAAAAAGTTCGAAAACATGATGTAATCCATTCCGCCGTGCCCGAGCTCTTTCGCCTTTTCGTCGATGTTTTGCCAGCAGGCGGGCTTCCAGGCGGAAAATTCGGAGGCAGGTATCACCTTTTCTCCGCTGGAATCGAGCAGTACCCCGTTCTTTTCCTGTTCACACAGTCCCGCCGTCCCACGCACCGTAAAGCGGCGGGAATAATATACGGGAAGCGTCGTATCCAGCATCAGCTCGATCAGTTCCCCGTTCGTGCAGCGGATCAGCGTCTTGACGATGTCGCCCTGGCAGAATTTCTGCCCGCGCAGGGTGGGATCGGGATTCTTTTCCGTCTCCGCAAACCGCGAAAGGCCCGCCGCCTTCGAGGAAAGCGAAGTCAGCGTCAGCAGTCTGTTCCCGCGGTTGATATCCAGAAGTTTGGCGATCGGGCCCAGCTCGTGGGTGGGATAGTTCTCACAGTTGCGCCGAATATAATTTTCCAGCCTGTAATGACGGCGCACCCGCCCGCCTAAGATTTCGTCCCGAAGGTCGTGGCTATACGAACCGCCGCAAAATACGATCTCCCCCAGCTTCCCGCCGCGGACGAGCGAGGTCGCCAGAAGTTCAAACTCGTCGTAGCAGCAGTTTTCCAGAAACATAAAGGGAGTTCTGGTCTCTTCATAAGTGTCGACGAGCTTCCAGCAGTCTTCGACCGAATAGGCGCCCCCCACTTCGAGCGCCGTGATCTTCCCCGCGCGCATGGCGTCGCAGGCGATGGGAACGTGCATGTCCCACGAGGTGCAGATGAGCGCCACATCCACCTGCGGGTCAGCCAGCACGTCCTCGTATTTTTCGTATTGTACCGGAGCCGACTTCTGCAATTTTTCCGCCTTCTCCGCCGCGGCGGCCGTGCGGTCGGCATAGACGTCGCATACCGCCGAGATACGCACGCCCGCACACGCGAGCACCGTGTCAATCAGAAAATTGCCGCGCTGCCCCAGCCCTATGACACCGACCCTGATCGTGTCGCTTTTCAACATCGCTTTTTTCCTCCGTTTTTCTTTCATTATAGCACATTCCCACAACAGATCGGCTTGATTATTTTATCGCTTAACTGGAATTTTTTATCAGATTGGCTTGACCCCCGCAGTTCGGGATGGTATACTGTAGCCATGGAAACACAGCCTTTTTTTCCGCATGAACCGGAGATCGTGCGCTTTTTCACTCCCCAGGAGACGGGCCTTTCGCTGCTCATGGTCGGATACAATGACTTTCGCGTCGTGCGGCCGTATCTGTACGAGCGCAGGCAGGAATTCTGCACGCTGCACTTCGTGCTCTCGGGCAGAGGCAGCCTGCGCATAGACGGAAAAATTTTCCCCGTCGAGGAAAACGACGCCTTCTTTATCGACGACAGGCGTTCTTTCGCCTACTGGCCGGACAGCTGCGCGCCCTGGGACTACGTGTGGTTTTCATTCGAAGGCAAGGATGCGACCGCTCTGGTACGAGGCGCGGGATTTTCGGAGAATAGGCCCGTTCTGCCTTGCGGGCAGAGCTGGAAGATCCGCGCGGAGATCGCCGCTCTGCTGCGGGCGGAAAACAGGAAAAATTTATCTGTGTTCGGGGCGCTCTCCGCTTACTATTCCCTGCTCGATTCTCTGCGGGCGAAAAGCGAAGAAAGGCCCGCCGGGCAGGACTACGCCGAGCGGGCGAAACTGTACATTGAGGAAAAATATTTCGATCCCGAATTCCGTGTGGAATCCCTTTGCAGCATGCTGCACCTTTCGCATGCACAGCTCTGCCGCATCTTCCGCCGTTTCGTGGGCGGAACGCCCGTCGATTACATCGCCGAAAAACGTCTCGCCCGCGCAAGACTTCTTTTGGAAACTTCCTCCCTGCAAGCCCAGGAGATCGCCTACGTCAGCGGCTTTGCCGACCCCGATTACTTCTATAAAACTTTCAAAAAGAAATTCGGCCAAACGCCCTCGCAGTATCGGAAAAGCCGCCCCTTCCCGCCGCAGGACGTACAATAGTCGGATCGGGTTCCGGCGTGCGGCCCTGGAACATGCCTCCCGCAAACACCCGGACCGGATACCAACGCCAAGCAAAAAAGGCCATAAACGCTCGGGCCGAAAGCGGGCGGATAAAAATCCGGAAAAAAGCGGACGAGGCCGCAATCGGTCAGGCCGCTGCCTGCGATCTGCGGCCGGGACGGAAAACCTGCCGCAAAAATTTCAGAAAAATCAAAATTCCCGCAGGGTGCTTGCCGCACCCTGCGGGAATTTTATCTTTATTTTTCGACGACGACTTCCACGCCGGCCGGCGCCTGTACATGCGTCTGTACATTTCCGTCCGCCTGCAATGTGTGTTCGACGGTGAGGACGCCGTAGGGCGTAGGATATGTACCGCGCGCCCACGTAAGCCCGCTCAGGTGCGGCTTTACATAAATCTTTTTGCAGCAGTTTTCCGTGCGGATGCCGAGCACCGTTTCCGAAAGATAAGGGATCACGCCCGTCGACCAGGCATGGCACAGACTGTGACGGAACCCGACATAGCAGAATGCGCCGTAATCGCCGATATCCTTCTCACCTTCCTGCGGGAGACGGTCGATCGGGCACAGATCTTTTGCCCAGTTCATATCGAAATCTTCCCAGAAGGATGTGGCGCCCAGCTCGAGCATCTTGCCGTAATATTCTTTGCAAAGATCGAGCGCCTCTTCATAGCGGCCGTAGGCTGCGATCGCCGTGAGAAGCTCGTACATCATAAAGGTGGAAAAGCCCTCTGCGCCCCCTTTGAGAAGCAGCTTTTCATTGGCAGGCGTTCTGTCCCCCGCCCAAACGCGCATTGCCGCGATCTGTTTGCGGCTGTTGACCTTATATTCCTTTTTGCCAAGGCGCGCCAATGTGTTCGCGCAGAGCGCCTCGTCTTCCCCCGCCGCGGCGCAGAGTTCCTTCGCGCAGCGCAGCGCAAGCAGGGTGAGCGCGTGCATGCCCGCTTTCAGGTCGTGCCAGGCCTTCGCCGAAGAGCTTTCGTTGCAGAATGTGGGCCAGTCGATGAAGTTGACGGGATAGTTGACGTCGCCATCGGCCGTGATACAGTCGGATATCTGCAGAAGCAGCCCTTTCAGGTAAGGGATATTTTCACGCAGATAGGCCATGTCTCCCCCGCGCATATACTCGCTGTGCAGGATCATGATCCACCAGAGCGAATAGGCGGGAAAGGTGTTCATCCATTGGGGCAAGGGCGTTTCGTTGCGCGCAAAGTCGAGCGAATTGCGGACTTCCGGCGTATCGCCGAACAGGCAGTGCGACGCGCGTGTTTCCGGATACAGGTCCCCGATCCAGACGAGTCGGTCGCGCTTGATGCCGTCCCACAAATACCCGTTCTGCAGGCAAAGGCGCATGGTGTATGCCGCCGTCTTCCAGATCTTTCCCAAAAGCGGATCGCTGCACTCAAATGTGCCCGGCTCCGGACGGGCATCGATGCGCGCTTCCGCCACGATGCTGTTGATCAGAATGTGCGCATCCGATGCAAGGGCGTCGATCCGCACAAAACGGAATCCCGTGCAGCCGAACGTCATGTCCGAATAGTCGCAAAGAGAAACTTTCATGTCGCGGAGCGAATGATCGTTGGTGGCGTTCTTGTAACCGAGTTCCGCACAGACCTCCGATACCGACTCGCCGAAACGAATGCGCACTTCGGGCTGCGGACCGCGCATATACGTCAGAATCCGCACGCCCCCCTGCAATTCTCTGCCAAAGTCGAGAATCACATACGATCTTCCAATAAATTCTGCAAGTTCTCTCGTTTTCAGGCCGATCTGAAGCGCTTTCGGCGCAAGCAGCATCTCTTCCTGCACGACTCCTTCTGCCTTCACGATCCTGACGGGGAAAATATGTTCCATACACACTCCTGCAACGGCTGTAACTTCCGTTTGTTTGACTTTTTTTCTTTTATCTTTCCTATCATAGCACAAAATCTTTTTTTTGTAAACTTGCGCAAGGCGAAATTTTTTGAAATTTTTTCCTTCCTCGCATTCCTCCCCGAAATCGGCGAAAATACAAAAAAGGTGCGCATCAGCGCACCTTTTTTGTATCGTTTTTTACAGATCATCGGCATCCTGAACGGGTTTTTCGCCCTGTTCGGGCGTGCCCGTATAACTGCCGTTCACGTCATAGGGCGAACGCATGACTTGTGACTTTTTGTCCTTCGCAAATGCGCCCTTTCTGCCCTTTACTTGCACGACTTTGCACCCGAGGTCATCTTCGCCTTGGAAGATGCGCCGCTCTGGCTCGCCTTTGCTTTCGCGCCGCAATTCTGCGTCTTGTTCTGTGCCTGTTTCGGCTCGGAAACTTTGTTCTGCATGTTCTGCTGTTTGCTGTTTTTCATTTTTTCTCCTTTTATTCGTGATCGAACGGTAAGGGTATCTCTACGAAACCCTGTTTCGCTTTGCACAGCGGACACACCTTCCACGCCTCTTTGGTGGTGGCGCGATAGCCGCATTCGCTGCAGATCCATAGCGTCGGTTTGTCCCGCTTGTACAAAAATCCGCCCGCAAGAGCTTCCGAAAGATAACGGAATACAATTTCGTGTTCCTTCTCGACGCTCAGAACGCGCTCAAACAGCGCCGCCACGTCTTCAAACCCCTCTTCGCGCGCCTCTTTGGCAAACACAGGATAAACCTCTTCAAATTCCGCACGCTCGTCTTCGGCGGCGAACTTGAGATTTTCTTCCAGAGTCCCGAAGTGAAAGGGATAGCCGGCATCCAATCGAATGTTCTCTTTGCTGCCCGCCTTCAGGATCAGCGTATCAAAAAATGTCTTCGCGTGGTATGTCTCGTTCTTTGCGATCGACCGGATCGTGTCTGCCATGACGGGATACTCTTCCGCCGTGGCGAGTTTGGCGATCAGCTGATAACGCATGCCCGCCTGGCTTTCGCCCGCAAACGATCGGGCAAGGTTGCAAAAAGTTTTCGTTTTGTCGAATTGCATCGGTTTCTCCTCCTTACACCCTCTATTATTTCCCCCACCGCTTCCCTTTATACACCCAGGCCTCCGGAAATTTTTACCGACGGCCCTTTTTCCTTTGTCTTTCTGCACCGCGGACTTCATGCTTCGCGACCAGAAACCTTATCGCTCCCTTCGTCCGCAACAAAACCGTGACCGGGCAAAAAGTAAGCGCCCCGAGCCTGCCGGCCGGAGCGCCTGATGGTTGCTGTACTTTTATTTTTATCGGAAGAGCTTTATTGGAAGAGCCCGCCGATCCATCTTCCCAGCGGGAATTTTTCGTTGACAAATGCCTGAAAAGGATTGGCCCCGAAGATATAGCGGAAAACATAGGTGTCGGCACACAGATCGTAAGCCTTGCGGACGGGTTCAAAGTTTGTAAAGGTGCCCGCGATCACACCGATGACCATGAGGACCGCCAGCCAGATCACGATCGAATATACTCCGCCGAGGATGCGGTCGATGATCCCGAAAAACGCATATTTGGTCAGACGGCGCAGTACCGCTTTGAAGATCGCCATCACGATGATGACGATGATGCCGAGCACCACCCAGATGATGATGTCGAGAACCAGCCCCGCCAGCGAAGCAGCGTCGAAATTGGCCACAGACCCGTCGCCCATCATGGACACAAACGCATTGTTCAGCCAGTTGTAAATGCCCGTGTTGTTCTGCAATGCGTCCCGGATGGTAGGCGTGAGAAAGAGACCGAACAAAACGATCAGCGCCACATCCAATAGCCACCATGCCTTGTGCAGGAACCCCTTCCGGTACCCGAAAAAGAACATGAGCGCCATGAACAATATAAAAATTACATCGATCGCGATAGCCATACTTACCCTTTTATTTTTTCTCTTTGTATTTCAGTGTATTGCTCCCCGATTCAGCGCTACGCTTGCGACTTTGCGCGAAAAACTTTTCTCCGAGAGAAGAAATTCCGCATTGCGCGAAGAAAATTTGCCGAAACGGGAGTTTCTAAGCTCAGCGGCCGTAGATATAGCCGTAGCCTTCAGGAGCCGTCTTTTTGATGCCGTAGAAGGCGAGGAAGAGACAGCGGACAAAATTGGCGCCTGCGCCGACAAGGAACCAGATCGTAATGGCGGAAAAGCCGCTGACCCAGCAAAAGATGCCGAAAAGCGCCAGAGCGATCAGGAAAGACATCCAGGCCGTGAAGCGGTGCCAGCCCTTGAGGGAAATGCGCCCGCCCAGGCTCAGAAGCAGGAAAATGCTGAGGACGAGGAAAGCCGCATAAGCGATGATGCCGTACATCGCTCCGTAATAACAGATATTGCGGCAGGCATTTACAATAAATTCGCTGCCTTTGAAAACTTCCGCCGCCTGAATGTAAGCAAGAAACGCGGCAAACGGCGTGCCTTCCTTCTCACCAAAGAGATATCCGAACGCATCGAAGCCCTTGAAGGCCATCCCTTCCGTTTTGATCCAGGGCATAAAGAACATGCCGATGCTCAGCCCGAGCAGGAGAACGCTGACAATGGAAAGAAAGATGCGCTTTTTACTGCGCGCCTTTTTCGCTTTTCCCGCCCCCGACGCAACAGGGACGGGCGCGGCGCTCTGCGCGGCATAAGCCGGGCCGTAAGAGGGCGGCGGATAAACTCCCGCCTGCGCCGCGGGCTGCGTATAGACGGGTGCAGGCTGTATGTACGGCTGCGGCGCCGCAGGCTGTGCACCCGCACGCCCGGCCGCGTGCATTCTGTCCACCTCGTTGTGCAGCGCCCTCAGCTCCCCTTTCAGCTGCGCCACCTCCGCAAGAAGTTCAAATTCCTGCCGCTGTGCTTGTGCAGGCACTGCCTGCACAGGCTGTGCAGCCTGCATGGGCGCGGTCTGAACGGGCTGAGCAGGCATGGACTGAGCAGTCATGGGCTGAACAGGCTGCGCGGCGATCTCGCCCTTATAAGCGTTGAGGTTGCTCTTCATCTGGCTGAGCACCTTATCCATATCTTCCTGAAACAGGTCGCCGCAATACGGGCAACGGACTTTGTCGTCCTCCGTTTCGCGGCCGCAATTTTTACAGATCTTCACTCCCTATCCCCTTTGCACTGTATTTTCGGTTTTTCCCGAACTTTGCTTCTCTATCATTATAGCGGCTAAACGAAAAATTGTCAATCGGGAAAAGGAGATTTTCGGCTGTAAAATTCAGGGTGAAAGAGTGCCTTCCCCGCCGCAATACGCCGTTGCTGCAAGAAAAAGAGCGGGCAATGCCCGCTCGGAATTATTTTTTGTTAAAATTATCTTTGAGAGAGACGATTTCGGAGAGGACCAGCTTCCCGCCTTCCGTGCATTTTTTGTAATAGCCCGTGCGCATGAGCTGGAAGGGTGTACCTTCCTGCGCCGCGGCGAGATAGGGTTCCGCTTTGGCGGAAAGGATCTTTTCGCTCTCCGCGTTCATCCGCTCGGCAAAATCCTGGCCCGCATAATCCGCATCGCGCAGAAGGCTCTGATACTGCCGGACTTCACAGTCGACACAGGTATCGGCGTTCACCCAATGAATGACGCCCTTGACCTTGATGCCGCTCGTGTCGCTGCCGCTGCGGCTTTCGGGTACGTGCGAACAAAGGATCTCGCGCACCTCCCCTTTTTCGTCCGTGACGACCTCTTCACACCGCACGATATACGCGTTTTTCAAGCGTACGTACCCGTCTTTTTTGAGCCGGAAATATTTGGGAGGCGGGTCGAGCGAAAAGTCCGAACGCTCGATAAAGAGATGTTTGCCGAATCGGACTTTGCGCGTGCCTGCGGTTTCGTCCGTCTGGTTGATGTCGAAATCCAGCTCCTCTTCCCCTTCGTAGTCGGTGAGGGTGAGCCTGACGGGGTCGAGCACGGCCATGGCGCGCTCGGCGCGGGCATTGAGATATTCGCGCACGCAGGCTTCGAAATAGGAGTATTCGCACTCCGACTGCGCCTTGGCGACCCCGATGCGCGAACAGAAATCTTTGACCGCTTCGGCAGGGATGCCGCGGTTGCGGAGCCCCGAAAGGGTGGGCATGCGCGGGTCGTCCCAGCCGTGCACCAGCCCTTCTTCCACCAGCTTTTTCAGATAGCGCTTGCTCATCACCGTGTTGGTGATGTTCAGCCGCGCAAATTCGATCTGCCGCGGCTTGGGATTGAAGCCGAGTGAGATACCCACCCAGTCATACAGCGGGCGGTGATCCTCAAATTCCAGCGTACAGAGGGAATGCGTGACCCCCTGCAGAAAGTCGCAGATCGGATGCGCATAGTCGTACATCGGATAGATGCACCACTTGTCTCCCGTGCGGTGATGGGTCGCGTGCAGGATGCGATAGATGACCGGGTCGCGCATATTCACGTTCGGGGAAGACATATCGATCTTCGCGCGCAAGCATTTTTCGCCGTCTTTGTATTTTCCCGCGCGCATCTCTTCGAAGAGCTTCAGGTTCTCTTCGGGCGTACGGTTGCGGTACGGGCTCTCCGTGCCCGGCTCGGTAAGGGTGCCGCGCGTCTCCTTGATCTCTTCCGCGGAAAGGTCGCACACGAACGCTTTTCCCTCCCGAATAAGACGCAGGGCATATTCGTAAATGGTATCAAAAAAGTCGGAGGCGTAGCACTCGCGCGCCCACTCATACCCCAGCCAGCGGATATCGGCACGGATGGCATCCACAAATTCCGTCTTCTCTTTGGAAGGATTCGTGTCATCAAAAAACAGGTTGCACTTGCCGCCGTAACGGAGTGCCGTGCCGAAATTGACATACATACTCTTGGCATGCCCGATGTGCAGGTACCCGTTCGGCTCAGGCGGGAAACGTGTCTGCACCTGCTCGGGACGAAGTTTACCGGAGGCGATATCTTCGTCGATGATCTGCTCGATAAAGTTGGTTGCTTCGGGTAGTTTGATGGTTTCTGACATATTCTGACTCCCAAAATGGAAAATTTAATCGATAAACTGCGCACTATTCTTTGAACAGCGCGTCCGGCATGTGAGTATGTTTCCCCGGTGCAAAGCGCTCCGACCGGAGGCGCGACGAAAAAAGTGCGGCCTTGCCGGATGCGAAAAGCGGTTACGAACAAGCTCTGAACAGGGTAACCGGCGTAGAAATACGCTTTGCCCGGAGCAATACTCTCTGCCCGGCGGCGAGGCGAAATGTCTTGCCGCGAAAAATCGTCTTAAAAATCAGGAAAGGCCGACGATCTCGCCCTCTTCGTCCACGTCGATGCGTTCGGCGGCGGGATGCGCGCCGAGGCCGGGCATCAGCATGATATTGCCCGCGACGGCCACGATAAATTCCGCCCCGCCCTTGACGATGATGTCGCGTACATGTACGCGGAATCCCTGCGGGCGGGCAAGAAGTTTCGCATCGTCGGAGAGGGAATACTGCGTCTTGGCGATGATGACGGGCAGCTTGCCGAAGCCGCGCGCCTCCGCTTCCGCGATCTTCTGACGGGCGATCTCCGAAAAATCGGCGCCCTCTCCCCCGTAAACATTCTTGACGATATCGTCGATCTTCTTTTCGATCGGGTCGTTCAGATCGTATGCATAGTGCAGCTCGCTCTTTTGCATGGCGGCCGCACACACCGCCTCGGCAAGCTCTTTGCCGCCCTCGCCGCCTTTCAGAAATACGTCGGTGAAGACAGCCTTCGCGCCCGCCCTTTCGACGCCGCGCATGACCGCTTCGATCTCGGCGGGAGTATCCCCGGCAAAGCGGTTCATCGCCACAATGACCGGTTTTTGGTATACCGTACGCATATTTTCGATGTGTTTGTACAAATTCGGCAGGCCCTTTTCCAGCGCGGAAAGATCTTCCTGCGCGAGGTTCGCCTTATCTGCGCCGCCGTGCAGTTTGAGCGCCTTGACGGTGGCGACGATCACGATGCAGTCGGGCTGGATACCCGCCACGCGGCACTTCGTATCGAGAAATTTTTCCGCGCCGAGGTCTGCGCCGAATCCCGCCTCGGTGACGACCCAGTCGGAAAGCCCGAGTGCGGTGTAAGTCGCCAGGATGCTGTTGCAGCCGTGCGCGATGTTGGCAAACGGGCCGCCGTGCACGATGGCGGGCGTACCTTCGAGCGTCTGCACCAGATTGGGCTTGATCGCGTCTTTGAGTAGCGCACACATAGCGCCTTCCACCTTCAGATCGCGCGCATAGACGTATTCGCCCTTGCGGTTCTCGCCGACGATGATGTTGCCGAGGCGGCGTTTGAGATCGGAAAGAGAAGTCGCAAGGCAGAGAATGGCCATCACTTCGCAAGCCGCCGTGATCTCAAAATGTTCCTCGCGCTCCACACCCTCGCCCTTGCGGCCGATGATGATATTGCGGAGGGAACGGTCGTTCATGTCCAGACAGCGGCGGAAATAGATCTTTTCCGGATCGATGTCCAGCGCATTGCCGCGGAAAATATGGTTGTCCAAGACGGCGCATAGGAGATTGTTCGCCGCCGTGATCGCGTGCAGGTCGCCTGTAAAGTGCAGGTTGATGTCTTCCATCGGCACCACCTGCGCATAGCCGCCGCCCGCCGCGCCGCCTTTGATGCCGAATACGGGGCCGAGCGAGGGTTCGCGCAGCGCAAGACATACCTTCTTGCCGAGTTTGCGCATTCCGTCTGCCAGGCCGATGGAGACCGTCGTCTTTCCCTCCCCCGACGCCGTGGGATTGATCGCCGTGACGAGAATGAGCTTCGCGCGGCGCGCTCCCGGACGCGCCGAGATCTTCGCCTTGTATTTGCCGTAGCGCTCGATCTCCTCTTCCGACAGCCCTAAGGATGCGGCGATCTCGCCGATGTCCTTCATTTTGCAGCTCTTTGCGATTTCAATATCTGTCAGCATCTCTCTCCTCCTCGGTAATTTTCACCTGCCGCGCCCATCCGCGCGAAATCCTCTCTTCCACGCTCCACCCGCAAAGGCGGGGACTCTGTATCTGCCGCAATCCGCCAAAAACTATGCGCCCGTTTTTCAATGCCCGCAATCGTGCGGCAGCGCGAGCGTTTCGAAACTTGCCGTATACATCCCGCCCGGGCCCGCCTCGAAGCCGAAGCGCGCAAGATCGACACCCCAGGCGTCGGCCGTGCGGATTGCGGTCACAAATTCGTTCATGCACTTATTGATCAGCGTGCGGAGCATGAGCTCCTTATAAGGGCAGGCGGCTTCGCATGTGAGAAACCCCTCCTCCGTAAGTCCGCCGACGTAGCGCTTTTCGCCGTCGGAAAGGACGTAACAGAAGCGATACCCGTCTTTTTTTTTCTGCAATACGGATAGCATAAAACCATTATAACATAAATTTGACGGAAACGCAAAAAAAGTTGTACTTGCGCGCAAATTTATGGTATAATTTTTTGCAGCAGATGCCCGGGTACACCTTTTTCCGTGCGGCGGGCATACGCGAGGAGATGACATGGACGCTGCCATTTTACAGGCTCTCGAAAAAATACGATGCCCCTTCCTGGACGTGGTCTTCGGCATCTTCACGGCGCTCGGGGAAGAGATGATCATCGCCGCGATCATCGCGGTGGTATATATCTGTTTTTCCAAACGCGCAGGCGAACAGGCGCTTCTGACGGTGATGACCGCCTCCTGCGTGACTGCGGGGATCAAGGGCGCGGTGCGCCGCCTGCGGCCGTACGCGGCGGGCACGGTGAGCCGCGTGGAGATCGACAACCCGTTCGTTTCCACCATGGATCTCGACGCGGACATGAGTTTCCCCAGCGGACATTCGACCGCTTCCGGCGGGTTCTTTACCACCCTTGCCCTGCGTCTTCGCAGGCCGCTCGCCGTGCTGCTGTGCGTCCTGTTCGTGCTCATGGTGATGCTGTCGCGGCTGTACTTCGGGGTCCATTACCCCACCGACGTTCTGACAGGGCTCGTCATCGGCGCGGGATGCGCCTTCCTCTGGCAGCTCGTCTACTGCAAATGGTATGGCGCAAGGCTGTACGTTTACGCCGCCATTGCACTGCTGACGGTGCCCTTTCTCTTTATCCCGCGCACGGCGACCGATTCCATGTTTCAGGTCTCCGCCATCACCCTCGCGACGGCGGCGGGACTTCTGATCGAGGACAAGTTCATCCGCTTTGAAGACACTGCAAACTGGCTTCACAGGCTCCTGCGGCTGCTGGCGACGGGCGTCTGCGCGGGCGTCCCTTTCCTGATTCTGCACTTTGCCCTGCCTGCGGGACAATGGGCGGACTTCGTGACCTACTTCGCCGCGCTGTTTGCCGCCGTGACCCTCGCGCCCTTTCTCTTCAAAAAACTCAAATTCTGAGCGGCGGCAATGGCAAATGATTTGACTTTGCACGGATAAAAAAGTACAATAGATAGGAAAATCTTTGTAGCGTTATAGAGGTATATACTATGGCAGACAAACACGCGGTGACAATGGATAAGATCGTGAACCTTTGCAAAGCGCGGGGCATCATTTTCCCCGGCAGCGAGATCTACGGCGGCATGGGCAATACCTGGGACTACGGCCCCGTGGGCGTCGAGATCAAAAACAATATCAAGCGCGCCTGGTGGAGAAAGTTCGTGCAGGAAAGCGACAACTCTTACGGCGTGGATGCCGCCATCCTCATGAATTCGCGCGTATGGGAGGCGAGCGGCCACACCGCCTCTTTCACCGACCCCAAGATGGACTGCAAGGAGTGCAAGGCGCGTTTCCGCGCGGATAATCTGATCGAGGCGCATTCCAAAGGAAAAGTCAATCCCGACACGATGACCAACGAAGAGATGGAAACGTACATCGAAGAGCACAAAGTCGCCTGCCCCAACTGCGGCAAGCACAACTGGAC
>CAKNQN010000018.1 GCA_930990665.1 uncultured Clostridia bacterium | reverse complement strand
CGCCATTGCTTTTTGCCTGCGCCATTGCTTTTTGCCTGCGCCATTGCTTTTTGCCTGCGCCATTGCTTTTTGCCCGCGCCTTAGCTTTTTGCCCGCACCTTCGTTTTTTGCCCGCGCCCTTCTGCCGCCATGCTTTACTGATTCACCCTGAAACATCAGACGGCCCTTAAAAGAATTTCATCGAAAATATCAGATGATTCGGAAAAGAATTTCGTCTAAAATATTAGATGATTCTGCGGGGGGCGAAGATCAGACCGAGTCGCGCAGGTGCGCATGACGCAATTCAGACGGATAAAATTAGAAGGGCGGCACATCTTGCGACGGGCCGTCCTCCTAAAACAAATGAGAAAAAATATGGGTAGTGAGTGTGAGCATTTTTGTGAGAGCAATTTTTACATCGCTCGATCGTATCTGTATTATACTATATTGCCGATGGCAAGTCAAGTTTTTTTTCACAAATTGCTAAACTTTTTGTCACATGTATGATTTTTTTATATACGTGTGTGTAAAAATCGTACCACGGTTTCTCGAATACCCCAGGATTATCGGTTAAATTTGGGTGTATTTTTGAGGAGGAAAAGGAGTGTAGAAATGTTCAATATTTTACTTGTGGAGCCTGAAATTCCGCAAAATACGGGCAATATCGTGCGCACCTGCGCGGCGACTGGCTGTCGCCTTCATCTCGTGCGTCCGCTGGGGTTTGAGGTGACGGACAAATACCTCAAACGGGCGGGACTCGATTACTGGCACTTTGTCGATATCACCTATTACGACAGCATTGAAGAAGTTTTTGCACGCAACCCGGATGCGGCTTTCTACTTTTTTTCCACGAAGGCCGCAAAAAATTACGCGCAGATACAATACCGCCCGGGGGATTTTCTCGTGTTCGGCAAGGAGACGCGCGGCTTGCCCGAAGATCTTCTGGCCGCGCATTACGATCACTGCGTGCGCCTTCCCATGCGCGGGGATATCCGCTCTCTCAACCTGGCCAATTCGGTGGCAGTGGCCGTGTTCGAGGCATGGCGCCAGAACGGTTTTGCCGGGGGAGAATCGTGCGGGCATCTGACGGGCAGGGGAGACTGATCGCGAAATTGCGGGAAGACAAGTTGTGTAATGCGGGCGGGAAAGTGCGGAAATCATATTTTCCCGGGGAATTGAGGCGGCAGCGATTTCAAAGTCATTGACAAACCCGCAAAAAAAGTATATCATTATAGGCAGAAACTGAAATAAAAATAAGGAGTTATATCTTATGAACAAGAAGTGTGTAACGGATGTAGACGTCAAAGGCAAGCGCGTGCTCGTTCGCTGTGATTTCAATGTTCCCATGAAGGACGGCAAGATCACCGACGAAAACCGTATCCAGGGCGCACTCCCCACCATCAAGTACCTTATGGACCAGGGTGCGAAGGTGATCCTTTGCTCGCACATGGGCAAGCCGCACAATATTTTCGACGAAAAGATCAAACTCAATAAGAAAGAGAAGAAGGCGGTCGAGGCGCTTCCCGAAGGAGATCGCGAGAAGGCGACGGCCGAATACATCGAGAAGGCGAAAGGCGATGCCAAGAAGTTCACGCTCAAACCCGTAGCGGACAGGCTGAACGAGCTTCTGGGCGGCAAGGTCACCTTTGCCAAGGACGTGGTCGGTCCCGATGCCGAAGCCAAAGTGGCTGCCTGCAAACCGGGCGAATGCGTCCTTCTCGAAAACCTGCGTTTCTATGCGGGTGAAGAGGGAAGAGACCTCGAGTTCTGCAAAAAGCTCGCTTCCTATTGCGACGTGTACGTGAACGACGCGTTCGGCACGGCGCACCGTTCGCACGCCTCTACGGCGGCGATCGTCGAATACGGCCTGGTGAAAACGGCTGTCTGCGGCTTCCTCATTCAGAAAGAGCTGGAAGTCATGGCGGACGCGCTGGAAAACCCCGTACATCCCTTTGTGGCTGTTCTGGGCGGGGCGAAAGTCGCGGATAAGCTCAACGTCATTTCCAACCTTCTCGGAAAGTGCGACACGCTCATCATCGGCGGCGGCATGGCGTATACCTTCCTCAAAGCCAAGGGCTATGAGATCGGCAAATCGCTCGTCGACGACGAGAAGATCGGCTATTGCAGCGATATGATGAAGAAGGCGGAAGAGACGGGCAAAAAGCTCCTTCTGCCTGTGGATACTGTCGTTGCGAAAGAGTTCCCGGATCCCATCGATGCGAAGATCGAGGTGCGCACGGTCAAAGTGAGCGAGATCCCTGCCGACATGGAGGGCCTGGACATCGGCGAAGAGACGAGAAAGCTGTTTGCCGACGCGATCAAGGGTGCCAAGACGGTGGTCTGGAACGGGCCGATGGGCGTCTTTGAAAATCCCATCCTCGCAGCGGGCACGATCGCGGTGGCGAAGGCGATGGCGGAAGCCAAGGACGCTACGACCATCATCGGCGGCGGAGACAGCGCGGCGGCAGTGCAGCAGCTGGGCTTTGCGGACAAGATGACGCACATTTCCACGGGCGGCGGCGCATCGCTCGAGCTGATGGAGGGCAAAGTTCTGCCCGGCATCGCCTGCCTCAACGACAAATAATCTTTCAGAAAATATTCAACGGTATAGAAGGATAAACTTTATGAGAAAACCTATCATTGCAGGAAACTGGAAAATGAACAATACCGCGGCGCAGGGTGTTGAGCTTGTCAACGCTCTCAAACCGCTGGTCAAAGATGCGCAGTGCGACGTGGTCGTGTGCGTACCTTTCACCGATATCCCCGCCGTGAGCGAGGCGGTCAAGGGCAGCAACGTGCATCTCGGCGCGCAGAACGTGCACTTCGCCGAAAAAGGCGCGTACACGGGTGAAATTTCCGCGGCGATGCTCAAAGAATTCGGCGTGGAATACGTCATCATCGGCCACAGCGAACGCCGCCAGTATTTCGGCGAAACGGACGAAACGGTCAACAAGCGCATGCACGCCGCGCTCGCGGCGGGGCTTATCCCCATCGTGTGCGTGGGCGAAAGCCTGGAAGAGCGCGAATCGGGCAAAACCGAATCCGTGCTCGACGTGCAGATCCGCGAAGGCCTCAAAGGTCTGGATGACGTTTCGAAGATCGTCATCGCGTACGAGCCGGTCTGGGCGATCGGCACGGGCAGAACGGCTACGGCGGAACAGGCGAACGAGACGATCGGCTTTATCCGCAAGACGTGTGCGGAAGTCTTCTGCCCTAAATGCGCGGAAAAAGTTCGCATCCAGTACGGCGGCAGCATGAACGCGAAAAACTGCAAAGAGCTTATGGCGATGCCTGAGATCGACGGCGGCCTGATCGGCGGCGCCTCTCTCAAAGCGGAAGATTTCTCGACCATCGTCCATTACGATCGTTAAATACAGCGGCCGGCGTCTGCCCGTTTTCGGGCAGACGCTTTTTCTTTTTGCCGAGTTGTTTACACTTTCTGAATGCGGATCGGCGATCTTCCGGCGTTTTTTCATCGGGGCCGCCATTTTTTAGAGAAAAAATCCGTTTGAGTATCAGAAATTTTATCGGCCGCCCGCAGAAAGAGAGGACGGTCGGGGAGGGAAAAATGGATCTGATCGTTTTCAGCGGGCAGAGCAATATGCAGGGGCAGACGGAGAGCCTGCCTTCTCCCGCGCGCGTGCGCGGGGCGGGAGAATATTGTTTTACGGAAGATAAAGTCCGGCCGCTTTGCCATCCCGTGGGGGAAGATATCGGCGACGGGCTTTTGCTTGCCGCGCACGAGGGGCACGGTTCGCTGCTTCCCGACTTTTGCCGTGCATATGTGCGCGAGACGGGTAGGAAAGTTCTCGCGGTGCATGCGGCAAAGGGTGCAACGACGGCGGCGGAGTGGCTGCCCGAACATCCGTCCGGGCGGTATGCGGCGCTTGTACGCAAGGTGCAGGGCGCGAAAAAAGCTGCCGGCGAAGTCGGGCGCATCGCGTTTGTCTGGCTGCAGGGGGAGAGCGACGCGCTTGAAGGCTGTTCGCAGGCGGAGTATATGCGGCGGCTGCGCGCGCTGCGCGGGCATTTGCTGCGGGATATCGGGCAGGACGTCTTTGCGCTCATCCGCGTGGGTAAGTTTACCGGCGATGCGCGGGATATCCCCATTCTCCGCGCGCAGGAAGCGCTCGCAGAGTCGGGCGAATTTGTCCTTCTGACCCGCGTGACGGGCGACTGCACACAGCATCCGGAAAGGTACATCAATCCCTTTGCTGCGGGACACTACAACAACCGCGCCATGCGGCGCATCGGCAAAGCCGCGGGCAGGGCGCTCGCCCGCTGGTACGCGGGAATGCCGATCTGCCTGGAAAAGGAGCCGTATCCCGAGCTCCGGGATCAGAATCCTGAAAAATAGCGTGGCAACCGTCCGCGTCCCAGCCGCGGCAACCGTCCGCGTCCCAGTTGCGGCAAATCGTTTGCGGCCCAACCGCGGGAAACCGCCCGCATCTGAGCCGCGGCCGCAGGGAAAAGCCGCTTTTCGTTTTTCGCCCGGTAAATCGTCCTGCGCATGGATGGCGGGGAACATTTTCTCATTAACCGGGTAAGATCAGGGCACCGAAAGGGGCGGAGAAATCGATTCGGAAGGGGAAAGCTATGGAGTAAAGCAGCTTAAATGCTTCTGATACCTGGTATAAATTTTCGTGATAAAACGATTTTTGTGCAGGTGATTGACAAAAACTTTGCAAAGATATATAATCTGACCATAAAAAACGAAGGGCAACAAAGGCGTTGCGAAGCTTTCCCGGCAAAGGGAGGGTTTCGGCAGCGCCTTTTGCTTTGTTTATGTTACGGAGGTTTTATTGTTATGAGTGTACCCGAATTGTTTGCATCGAATGTATTCAACGCACAGGTCATGCAGGAGCGTCTGCCGAAAGAGACGTATAAGTCGCTGAAAAAGACGATCGACGAAGGCAAGCCGCTGGATATGAGCGTGGCCAACGTCGTAGCGAATGCGATGAAAGATTGGGCGGTGGAAAAGGGCGCGACCCACTTCACCCATTGGTTCCAGCCGATGACGGGGATCACCGCCGAGAAGCACGATTCCTTCATCTCTCCGACAAAAGACGGAAAGGTGATCATGGAGTTTTCGGGCAAGGAGCTGGTCGTCGGCGAGCCGGACGCATCTTCCTTCCCTTCGGGCGGTGTTCGTGCCACGTTTGAAGCGCGCGGCTATACCGCCTGGGATCCGACGTCGTACGCGTTCGTAAAGGACGGAACGCTGTACATACCGACCGCCTTCTTCTCGTACAGCGGGGAAGTTCTGGATAAAAAGACCCCGCTTCTGAAGAGCATGGAAGCGCTGAACACGCAGGCTCTGCGTATCCTGCGCCTCTTCGGGAACACCACGGCAAAACGCGTGAACGCCACGGTTGGCGCGGAACAGGAATATTTCCTCATCGACCGCAAGATGTACGATGCCCGCCGCGACCTCGTGTTTACGGGGCGCACCCTGTTCGGGGCAAAACCTCCCAAGGGACAGGAGCTGGAAGATCACTACTTCGGCGCGATCAAGACGCGCGTCTCCGCTTACATGAAGGATCTGGACGAGGAACTGTGGAAACTGGGCATCCTCGCCAAGACCAAGCACAATGAAGTGGCGCCTGCCCAGCACGAACTTGCGCCTATTTTCACGAGCACGAACGTCGCATCCGACCAGAACCAGCTCATCATGGAGACGATGAAGAAGGTTGCCGTGCGTCACGGACTGTACTGCCTGCTGCATGAAAAACCGTTTGCGGGCATCAACGGCAGCGGCAAGCACAACAACTGGTCGATGAGCACGGATACGGGTATGAACCTGCTGGACCCTGGCAGCACGCCTGCCGAAAACGGGCAGTTCATGCTCTTCCTCGTCGCAGTCATCAAGGCGGTCAACGACTACCAGGATCTTTTGCGTCTTTCGGTCGCGAGCGCGGGCAACGACCATCGTCTTGGCGCCAACGAAGCGCCTCCCGCCATCGTTTCCGTCTTTGTGGGCGAAGAGCTCGAAGCGGTCATCGATTCGCTGGAAAAGAGCATCCCTTACAAAGGAAAGGGCAAAAAGACGATGAAACTGGGCGTGGATACCCTTCCGGAGCTTCCGAAAGACACGACCGACCGCAACCGTACATCGCCGTTTGCGTTCACGGGCAACAAATTCGAGTTCCGCATGGTCGGATCTTCCTTCTCGCTCGCGGGCCCGAACATCGTCATCAACGCGGCCGTGGCGGACGTTCTGCGCCAGTTTGCCGACGAGCTGGAAGGCGCCAAAGATTTCAACGCCGCGCTGCACGATCTGGTCGTGCGCACGATCAAGGAAAACAAGCGCATCATCTTCAACGGAGACGGCTATTCGGAAGATTGGGCGAAAGAAGCGGAGAAGAGGGGACTTCTCAACCTCAAAAACTCTGCGGAAGCGCTGCCGCACTTTGCGGATAAGAAGAACATCGAGCTTTTCGAGCGGATGAAAGTGTTCACCGAGCGCGAGGTCGTCACCCGCACGGAGATCATGCTCGAAAACTATACGAAAGTTCTCACCATCGAGGGTCTGACCATGCTCGATATGGTGAAGAAAGATATCCTTCCCGCAGTCGGGGAATATACGGACGTTCTCTGCAAGAAGATCGCGGATGTCAAAGCGGTCCTGCCCGGTTCGGAAGTGGGCGCGGACGAAAAGCTCGCGCGCAAACTTCTGTCGCTGAGCGGTTCGCTGTCCGGCAAGGCGGAGCAGCTCGACGAGCTCCTCATCGAGGCGAAAGCTTGCAGCGAAGGCAAGGAGGCTGCGGAATTCTTTGCGGCCAAAGTGGTCCCCGTCATGCAGGAGATGCGTGCCTGCGCCGACGAGATGGAACAGAACACGGCCAAAAAATATTGGCCTTTCCCGACCTACGGCGACATTCTTTTCAGCGTTTAATAAAGGGTCGGGGCTCCGTGACGGCCTTCCGGGAAAGCGCCGGAAGGCGGCCGCGGGATAACCGGGACGGAAGTCATATCTGCCTTTTGGCGAGCGGTGCGCTCTCGTGACAGCCGGCTGACAGATTGAAAAAAGTTTGGAGGTATATCCGATGGAAGAATACATATTCACATCAACGGGCGTATGGTTCCTGATCGGCGCCATACTGGTATGGTTCATGCAAGCCGGTTTTGCGATGGTGGAGACGGGCTTCACGCGTGCCAAGAACGCAGGCAACATCATCATGAAGAACCTGCTCGACTTCTGCCTTGGTACCATCGTCTTCGTGCTTCTCGGCGCGGGGCTTCTGATGGGCGAGGACGCATTGTTCGGGCTCGTCGGTATTCCCAACCTGAAGGTGCTGACGGATTTCGCGAATTATGACTGGTCGAACTTTTTCTTCAACCTCGTGTTCTGCGCCACGACGGCGACCATCGTGTCGGGCGCCATGGCAGAGCGCACCAAGTTTCTTTCCTACTGCATCTATTCCCTCGTGATCAGTGCGGTCGTATATCCCATCGAAGCGCACTGGGCATGGGGCGGCGGCTGGCTGAGCACGCTGGAGCCTCTGTTTGGCACGACCGGTTACTTTGCAAATGTCGCTTACATTGACTTTGCCGGTTCCTCGCTCATCCATTTCGTGGGCGGCGTATCTTCCTTCATCGGCGCGCTTCTCCTCGGGCCCCGCTGGGGAAAATATCTCGACAAAGACGGCAAACCCACGCTGAACCGTAAAGAAGTGAAGTATGTGCGTGCGATCCCCGGTCACAACTTGACCATCGGTGCGCTCGGCTGCTTTATCCTCTGGTTCTGCTGGTACGGCTTCAACGGCGCGGCGGTGTCCAACATGACGCAGCTGGCGCAGGTTCTGGTGACGACGACGGTAGCGGCAGCTACGGCGACCGTTGCCACGATGCTGTATACCTGGATCAAGAACAAAAAACCGGATGTTTCGATGACCCTCAACGGCTCTCTGGCCGGGTTGGTCGCGGTGACGGCAGGCTGCGCAGTCGTTGACGTGGCGGGCGCCTTCTTCATCGGAGCCATTGCGGGCATCCTCGTCGTGGTGGGCGTAGAAGTGATCGACACCAAACTCCACATCGACGATCCGGTCGGCGCGATTGCGGTGCACGGCGTAAACGGCCTGTGGGGCACGATCGCCTGCGGCCTGTTCTCCACCAGCACGGGGCTCTTCTATACGGGCAGTTTTGCACAGCTCATCGTTCAGCTTATCGGTGTTCTCGCCATTTCGGCCTGGACGATCGCCTGCATGATCGGCCTGTTCCAGCTCCTCAAACATACGATCGGGCTGCGCGTCTCCAAGATCGAGGAGATCGAAGGTCTGGATAAACACGAACACGGTCTTCCCAGCGCATATGCAGACTTCACTCCCGTTCCGCTCGCGGCGGAGATCATCGAGGCGGCGGGTGAGCCGGCTGCAACCGCAAGCGATGCTTCCGAAGTTGCCATGCCTGCAATCACGGAAAGCGGCATGGACAGCGCAAAACTTTCCAAAGTCGTCATCATCACCAAACAGTCCAAGTTTGAAGACCTCAAACAGGCTCTCAATGCGATCGGCGTTACCGGTATCACAGTGACGCAGGTGCTCGGCTGCGGCGTGCAGAAGGGCGCGAGCGAATATTACCGCGGCGTAAAACTGGATATGGATCTGCTTCCGAAAGTCAAGGCGGAAGTCGTCGTGAGCAAAGTTCCTGTGTCCGAAGTGGTGGCGGCGGCGCGCAAGGCGCTCTACACCGGCCACATCGGCGACGGCAAGATCTTCGTCTACGACGTGGAAGACGTCGTCCGGGTACGCACAGGCGAATCGGGATACGATGCCTTGCAGGATGAAAACTGATCACCGTTCACACAACTCTCTCATAACATAAGGAGCGCGCTCCGCCTTCCGGCGGGGCGCGCTTCCTTTTTGTCATTGCTTCCGGCAACCACTCGCTGAATGAGTGTATAAAGAGCTTAAGCTGTGGATAAAAAAGAAACTCCTGCAATACAATGGAATCGACTGGCGGTTTTCCGCGCATAGAATATAGAAATCATGCTCCCGTTTTCTTGACAAGCGGTGCTCTTTTTTGATAATATATAGTTGCGTATGCAACTGTTGCGTGTGCAACGAAAAAAGACGGGCGAACAGGCGGCGAGAGGGCGTTTGAACGCGGGCAGACGATGCCGTCCGGAAAGGTCATTCGACCGCGGGCAGGCGATGCCTGCCAACCTTTGTAGCAGGCACCCCGCTCGGAAAGAACAGGCGCCGTGTTCGGGAAAGTCGAAAGAAAGAAATTCCGAAAAATACGAAAGGAGGGGAGAGAATGCGATTCATGAAATATGTCGGAGAGATCTGGCGTTGTGCGGGGCTGTATCGGGCCGCGCAGTATGAAGAACTGGGGATCGGGTGTTTTCAAGACCAATATCTGGCTAAGATCTGCGAATCGCCCGGCATCGCACAGGAGGAGATCGCGGCAGATCTGTTTGTCAACAAGAGCAATGTGGCGCGACAGGTCGCCTCGCTGGAAGAGAAGGGTTTTGTGGAGCGGCGGCCGGATGCGCAGGATAAGCGGATCCTGCGCGTCTATCCCACCGAAAAGGCGCTTTCCGTTCTGGAACAGGTGCGGCGCATCCGCCGTACCTGGACGGAGCAACTGCTCGCGGAGATGGGGGAAGAAGAGCGGGAAGCGGTTTCAAAGATGATGGAGCGGCTGGCGGAGCGAGCTAAGGAGCTCGCCCGCGAATGGGAAGGGGAGGAGCGATGAAGCACATTTTCGGATACATCGGCAAGTATAAGGGGCGCATGGCGGGCGGCATTACCCTCAAAACGGCGGGGGCGCTCGCGGAGCTCGTGCTTCCGCTCATTCTCGCGTATATGATTGACACCGTCGCGCCCACGCGCAGCGCCCCGATGCTCGTGCTGTGGGGCGTCGCGATGCTCTTCGTGTCGGCGGCGGCGTATCTGTGCAACGTGCTGGCCAACCGCATGGCCTCGCGCGTGGGCAGGGACGTGACGGAAAGCCTGCGCGGCGATCTTTTCACCAAAACTTTGTCCCTTTCCTTCCGCCAAGCGGATGCGGTCACCCTTCCTTCGCTGGTATCCCGCCTGTCGTCGGATACATACAACGTGCACACCATGCTCGTCATGACCCAGCGCATGGGCATTCGTGCGCCGCTCATGCTCATCGGCGGGGTGGCGCTCACGTTCACCCTCGATCCCATCCTCGCGCTGGTCCTCCTTGCGGTGGTGCCCGTGCTGACGGTTTTTGTCGTGTTCATCTCCTCGCGCGGGGTCAGACTTTACACTTCGCTCCAGCGCGCGGTCGACGGTATGGTGCGCAAGGTGCGCGACGACCATGCGGGGATCCGCGTCATCAAGGCTCTTTCCAAAACGGAATACGAGAGCCGCACCTTCCGCTCGCTCAACGAAGGGGTCTCTCTGGCGGAGCGTCGGGCGGGCGTCACGATGGGGATCACCAATCCCGTCCTGAACTTTTTCCTCAATCTCGGCATGACGGCCGTCATCTTTGTAGGCGCTTACCGCGTCGCAGGCGGGCACGCGGGCGTCGGCGACCTCATCGCCTTCACCTCCTACTTTGCCATCATACTGAACGCGGTCATCGCGGTCAGCCGCATCTTTGTCATGCTCACGCGCGGCACGGCATCCGCGCGGCGCATCGAAGAGGTGCTCTGCCTTCCGGAAGATCTTCTGCCCCTGCCCGGCAAAGAGGAGGCAGATGACGCGCTCATCCGATTTGACGAAGTCAGTTTTTCCTACGACGGCGCGCCCGTTCTTGAAGATCTCTCTTTTTCGGTGCGGAAGGGGGAGACTCTCGGCATCATCGGCGGAACGGGCAGCGGAAAATCCACCCTCATTTCCCTTCTTTTGCGTTTTTACGACGCGGACAGCGGCAGCATATCCGTTGCCGGGAAAGACGTGCGTTCGTATCTTCCGCACGAACTGCGGAAGAAGTTCGGCGTGGTCTTTCAAAGCGACTTTCTCATGTCCGCCAGCATCCGCGAAAATATCGATTTTGAGAGGAACGTACCCCCCGAAAATATACCAAAGGCGGCGGAATGCGCCAGGGCGGCCGATTTTATTTCCGCGCTCGAAGAGGGGTACGAAACCCGCCTTGCCGTGCGCGGGGCCAATTTTTCGGGCGGGCAAAAGCAACGGCTGCTCATCGCGCGGGCGCTGGCGGGCGACCCCGAGATCCTCGTCTTAGACGATTCTTCCAGCGCTCTCGATTACAAGACGGACGCGCAGCTGCGCCGTTCCCTGGCGGAAGAATATCCCGACGCGACGGTGCTCATGGTGGCACAGCGCATCTCCTCGGTGCGCGGGGCGGATAAGATCCTCGTGCTCGACGGCGGGCGCGCGGTCGGTTTCGGCACGGACAAAGAGCTCATGCAGACCTGCGAAGTCTATCGCCGCATCTACGATTCGCAAAGGGGGACGGAAAATGCCTGAAAAACGAGATGTCCCGCAGGAGATTAACACCCCTTTGCAGGGCAAAAGAACGGACAACACTTTGCTGAAGGATAGCAGGGCCAAAGCTTTCGCAACTTCGCCACAGGGCGATCGTCAAAGCAGCGGCATTGCACCGCAAGGCAAAAAAGACGATACGATTTCGTCGCAGAGTAGTGGGCCCAAATCTTATAGCAACCAGACGCCGGGGCAAGCCGGGGCGGAGGGGAAGAGCCCCCGCGGGAAAAAGCAGGCGCTTCGCCGTCTCACCCGTTATTTTCTGCAATACAAGGGTATGGTGATCGCGGCGTTTATCCTCACGGTCGCGGGCAATCTTCTGGCTCTTTTGGGACCCTGGCTTTCGGGCGAAGCGATCGACGCGATCGGTCTGCAGACGGGCGTCGATTTTCCGGCCGTATTCCTGTGCTGTGCGCTGATGGCGGCGTTTTATGCCCTTTCGTCCGCCCTGTCGTATGCCTTGTCCGTGCTGATGATCCATCTCAGCCAGCGCATCGTGCGCGCCATGCGGCAGGACGTCTTCGACAAGATCCTTTCCCTGCCCATAGGCAGTCTGGACCGCATGCAGGCGGGCGACCTCATCAACCGCATTTCCTATGACATCGACACGGTGAACGCTTCCCTTTCCAACGATATTTTGCAGGCGGCCGCGGGTATCATATCGATCGCGGGCGCGTTTGTGGGGATGCTGCTCATTTCTCCCGCCCTTCTGGGTGTATTTCTTCTCACCGTTCCTCTTTCCGTGCTGGTGGCGTACAAGCGCAGCAAAAAGATGCGTCCGCTCTTCCGCCGCCGCGCCGCGGAACTTGCCAAGCTCAACGGCTTTTCCGAAGAGATGCTCTCCGGTCTGAAAACGATCAAGGCGTACGGGGTGGAGGCGCTCATCGAAGGAAAGTTTGCCGACGCCAACCGTGCGGCTGCCGACGCCTATTACGAGGCGGATTGCTATGGCAGCATGCTCGGCCCGGCCGTATCCCTCATCGGCAACCTCGGCACGTCGCTGATCGGCGCGGCGGGCACCCTCATGTTCGTGTTCGGCAGAATGTCTCTGGGGAACATCAACGCCTTCCTGCAATATGCGCGCAAGTTTTCCGGTCCTATCAACGAGTGCGCGAACATTGTCGGGGAGATCCAGTCCGCCCTCGCTGCGGCCGAGCGCGTGTTCCGCCTGCTGGATGCGCCTTCCGAACCCGCTGACCTGCCCGATGCCGCGGCGCCGGAAAAGGTGCGCGGCGACGTCGAATTTTCGCATGTGCGGTTCGGATATTCGGAGGACGTCACCGTAATTTCCGATCTTTCCTTCTCTGCCAAGGCGGGGCAGACGGTCGCCCTTGTCGGGCCGACGGGCGCGGGAAAAACGACCCTTGTCAATCTTCTGATGCGCTTTTATGACCCGCAGGGCGGCTGTATCCGCCTGGACGGCAAAGATATCCGTACCTATACGCGGGCGGGCCTTCGCGCCTGTTTTTCCATGGTCTTGCAGGATACATGGCTGTTCGACGGCACCATTTTTGAAAACATCGCTTATGGCAGGGAAGGGGCGGACGAGGAAGACGTCCGGCGGGCCGCAAGGGAGGCGAACATCGCATCCTTTATCGAAAGTCTTCCGCTCGGCTATCAGACGCCCGTCACCGATGGCGGCGTCAACTTTTCCAAGGGACAGAAGCAGCTCATGACCATCGCGCGGGCCATGCTTTCGGATGCGCCCATGCTCATCATGGACGAGGCCACCAGCAACGTCGACACCCGCACAGAGCTTCTCATTCACGACGCCATGGCAAAGCTCATGCGCGGGAGGACCTGTTTTGTCATCGCGCACCGCCTTTCCACCATCGTGGGGGCGGACCTCATCCTGGTCGTCCGCAACGGCGACATCGTCGAATTCGGGCGGCACGAAGAACTTCTGCAAAAGAAAGGCTTCTATGCAGGCATGTACGGCGCCCAGTTTGAATAGATAAATAGTAAGGATACGCCCGCGCCTTCCTGTGGAAGGCGCGGGCGTATCGGAAAGAAGTAACGGCATTTCAGGCAAAGCCCAAGGGAAAATTTTCTGCGCAAGGCATGAAATTTTTTCAAATTGTTGACGGATGCGGCAAAATGCGGTACAATGGAACCGAAAGAACAGCAAAGGGGGCAAGGCATGAAAAAAGTCATCACGGTCAGTCGGCAGTTCGGCAGCGGGGGCAGGGAATTCAGCATCAAGCTAGCGAAGGAACTGGGGATCCCGTTTTACGATAAGGATCTCATATCCATGGCCGCGCAGGACAGCAACCTGTCCGAAGAATTTCTGCGCCATTACGAGGAAAGTGCGCCCAGCCTGTTTTCGCGCACCCTGTATTCCTATTACCAGATGCCGATGACCGATCAGATCTACATCGCGCAGTCCAACCTGATCAAGCGGTTGGCGGCGGAAGGGCCCTGTGTCATCGTGGGCCGGTGTGCGGACGCGATTCTGGACGACAGCATCAAAATTTATATCCATGCGCCGCTGGAAAAGCGCATCGAGCGCAAGATCGCCATGGACGTCGGTGTTCCTGCTGAAAAGATGGAGGAGCACGTCAAGGCGACGGACAAGAAGCGCAAGAAGTATTACGAGTATTACACCGATAAAAAGTGGGGCATGGCGGAAAATCACCATCTGTGCCTGGACAGCGGCCTCGTCGGGGTGGACGGATGCGTGGAATGCGCGCTGCACTATATTTCCTGCGCGGAGAAATGAGCCCGTATCCGAATAAACTTTGCGGGAAATTCGGAAAATTTCAAAAGAATACTTGACTTGTCTGTGAGCATATAGTATAATTATCGTATACTTTCACACGCGCAGGCGGAGAAAGCGAAATTTATTGCGCACCTGCGCAAGGGGAACTTGAATGAAAGGCGACGACGGCAATAGTTCCGCCGAGAACCCAACTTAACAAAAACGGAGAGGCATAACCTGTATAGGCTATGTCTTTTTGTGTTATAATTTTTTTATAAGGAGGAGTTTTCCGAAAAGTATTATGGAAGACCAACACCGAAGTTGCTGGCACGCGATGTCCTGTGAGGAAGTGGAGAAGATTCTGGACACGACCGAAGAGGGGCTCAGCGATGCCGAAGCATCCAAACGCTTAGCAAGGTATGGAAAGAACACATTGCGTCAGCGCCCGCCCAAGAGCATCGGGCGGATGATCTGGGAACAGCTCACCGACGTCATGGTGATCATTCTTTTCATTGCGGCGGCATTTTCTCTGATCATGTACTTTGTGAACCCCGGCGGCGGCGAAGAGCGCGAGGGGCTTGCAGAGGCGATCGTCATACTCGTCGTCATAGCGCTCAACGCCACGGTCGGCGTTGTGCAGGAAAAAAAGGCGGCCAACGCGCTGGAAGCGCTGAAAAACATGACGGCTCCCACCGCGCGCGTATTGCGCGAAGGGGAGGAGAGCGTCGTGCCCGCCAGCGATCTTGTCCCCGGCGACATCGTCTATCTGGAAGACGGCTGCATCGTCCCGGCGGATATCCGCATCATACAGGATTCCAACATGAAGGTGCAGGAGGCCGCGCTTACGGGCGAGAGCGTTCCTTCCGAAAAGGACGGTCCCACCGTTCTGCCCGAAGACGCGCCCCTGGGCGACCGCGTCAACATGGCTTACAGCTCGTCCATCGTCATGTACGGCAACGCCACGGGCATCGTGGTCGGCACCGGGATGAATACCGAAGTCGGCAAGATCGCCGACCTTCTGGACGAACAGGACGAGACGGATACGCCCATGAAGCGCAAGCTCAATTCCGTGGGCAAAACGCTCAGCCTGATCGGCCTGATCGTCTGCGTGCTGGTGCTCGGCATCAGCCTCATCCGCGACTACACGAAATGGGTCTCGATGATCATGACGGCGATTTCGCTGGCCATCTCCATCATTCCCGAAGGTCTTCCCGCCACGAGCACCATCATCATGGCGCTCGGCGTGCAGAGGATGGCCAAAAAGAACGCGCTCGTCAAGAGCCTTCCCGCCGTGGAAACGCTGGGTTCGGCCACCGTCGTCTGCTGCGACAAGACGGGTACGCTCACTCTCAACAAGATGACGGTGACCTATGTCGCCGTCGGCGACGATTTCACGTTCGGCGCCGCGACCCCTGCCGATCAGCTCGCGGGGAAATACGACAAGAGCGTATATGCCGACCTTATAGACGGCTGCGCCCTGTGCGTGAATGCGAAGAAAGACCCGGACAATCCCGGCAATATTCTGGGCGACCCGACGGAGGGTGCGCTCGTGCTGTTCGCCGAAAAATTCGGCATCGACAGCGAAGATTTTGAAGATGCCAATCCGCGCGTCTTTGAGCAGCCTTTCGATTCCGACCGCAAGCGCATGACCGTGATGAACAAGATGCAGAACGGGCTGACGGCGTTCACGAAGGGCGCCGTAGACGAAATGCTGCCTCTCTGCACGAAATTCCGCACCAAAGACGGCGTGCGGGATATGACGGACGAAGACCGCGCTCGGATCCTCAATCTTTGCAATAAGATGAGCGAAGACGCGCTGCGCGTGCTCGGCTTTGCGGTGCGCGGACATTCCGCCGTGCCCGCAGAGGAGGCGGCGGACATCGAAGAGGAGATGACCTTTGTCGGCGCTGTCGGCATGATCGATCCGCCCCGCAAGGAAGTCATCCGCGCGGTGGAAACCTGCCATACCGCGGGGATCCGCGTCGTCATGATCACGGGCGACCACAAGGTCACCGCCATGGCGATCGCCAAACAGCTGCACATTTTCCGCGAAGGGAATATCGTCATTTCCGGCCCCGAGCTGGACGAAATGACGGATGAACAGCTGGATAAAGCGGTGGAAAAGTGCGTGGTGTTCGCGCGCGTTTCGCCGTCGGATAAACTGCGCATCATCCAGTCCCTGAAACGCTGCGGCGAGGTCGCCGCGATGACGGGCGACGGCGTCAACGATTCGCCCGCCCTCAAAGAAGCGGATATCGGCGTGGCCATGGGGATCACGGGTACGGACGTCGCCAAAGACGCGGCGGACGTCATCCTTCTGGACGACAACTTTACAACCATCGAGTATGCCATCCGCGAAGGCCGCAGGGTCTATCGCAATATCCAGAAGGTCATCCAGTTCCTGGTCGCCGGCAACATTGCGGAGATACTTATCCTGTTTATCGCCGTGTGTATCGGACTTCCCGAAATGCCCATCGAGGCGGTGCACATCCTCTTGATCAACCTGGCTACCGACTCTCTCCCTGCCGTCGCGCTGGGCGTCGATCCCGCCAGCCCGAACATCATGAAACACAAGCCGGTCAAGAGCGGCACGCTGTTTGAACGGGGCATGATCTACCGCATCGCGCTGCACGGTCTGTTTATCACGGTGGCGGCATGGGCGGCCTACCTCATCGGCCAGTATTGCTTCGCGCACAACCATGTGCAGGCAATGACGATGACCTTCCTCGTCCTGTCCATTTCCCAGCTTTCGCACGCGCTCAATCAGCGCTCGAATACCGATTCCGTCTTCAAGCGCGGCCAGGGTCACAACAGTTTTCTCGCGGTGGCGCTGCTCGCTTCGGCGGCGATCGTGCTCATCGTTGCGCTCGTTCCGCCCCTGCAGAGCTTCTTCAACCTCACCTATCTTTCCTGGCAGGAATGGCTGGTCAGCATCGCGCTCTCCATGTTCCCGCTTCTGGCGGTGGAGATCTCCAAGGTCTTTATCCGAGCCTATCACAAAAAACACTCTGTCCGGCTCTGATCGGGAAGAAACAGAAAGCGGAGGCAATGCCTCCGCTTTTTTTGCGTCGCCCCGCGAATTTTCCGCAGGCCGCCGTAAAACTTTCCGCAGGTCATGGTTCCCCTGTTTCCCTCTGCAAAGAGCGGACTTTTTGAACAACGTGCCTGTATTTTTGCGGCCGCTGGAAAGGGAAAAACGAATTTTTATCATTTTTTAGCAATACTTGACAGACAATGTCGAATATGATATAATCGAAAACAGAACAGGGGAGGTAAATATGTACTGCAAATTTTGCGGCAAAGAACTGCCCGAGCGGGCCCTTTATTGTCCGCATTGCGGCAAACGGCAGAGCGATGCGCAAGCGCCGAACGGATCCGCACAGAGCGGAGTGGGCGGCCCCGGCGCACCGAACCCGAATGCCGGCTGCGGCCCCGGCTATGGTCCCGGCTACGGCGGTTACGGTCCCGGCGGTTATGGTCCCTATGGCCCCGGCTACGGGCCTTATCGACCTTATCCCTATGAGCCGGACATTCCGAGCATGGGTTGGGGGGTATTGGGTTTCTTTTTCCCTATGATCGGATTAATTCTGTATCTTGTCTGGCAGCAGACGATGCCCTTGCGTGCCCGCATGTGCGGGAAAGGCGCTCTGATCAGCGTCATTGTGGGAGCAGCTCTGGTGGTTTTTTATATCTTGTTGCTCATATTGCTTGTGGGCGTTTTCTCAGTCACTTATTAAAGGAGGATATGAAATGGTTTGCAAGAATTGCGGAAGCGAGGTCGCGGACGGGACAAAGTTTTGTCCTTATTGCGGCGCTCAGCTTGGTAATGCAGACGCGGAACAGCCGCAGAACGCTTCGCAGGAGCAGAACGCTTCGCAGGCGCCCGAGAATCCCGGATTTTCGCAGGAGAACCAGTCTCAGCCCGGCAACGGACAGGGCTATTACGGGCAGTCGAACGGGCAGGGTTATTATGGTCAGCCGAACGGTCAAGGCTACTACGGCCAGCCATACAACGGACAGCCGTACAACGGACAGCCGTATGGTGCGCCGCAGCCGTATCACAATCCGGAAGACAGGCGCAGCGGCGGTTTTGCGTTTCTGTGCTTTCTGTTCCCCGTGATCGGGCTGATCCTGTATCTTGTGTGGCATGACAGCATGCCTCTGCGCGCCAAATCGTGCGGGAAAGGGGCATTGATCGGCGTCATCGTGTACGTGGTCTTTGTTATACTGACGGTTGTGATCGCCGTGGTAGCCGCCTCTTCCGGATATGGCGGAAGCTACTATTACAGCTATTGAACTTCAACAAAAAATCGGCTTGCAAAAGCCGATTTTTTTATAGGAAAATAAAAAAGAAGGAGCTGCGTCCCAACCTTTTTTCGGTTTCGGTGTCTATATGGTTGAGAACTTTGCGGAGAACAAGGTATGAACAGTGCCGATGCGGAAAAGATCATCGAGAAAATGACAGAGCCCGTACTGCGGTTTGCTCTCAAGCATTGCCGTAGGATACAGGATGCGGAGGACCTCGCGCAGGATGTTCTGTGCAGGGCATACGCCGCACTTTGCCGCGGGGCGGTCGAAGAGGGCGAAAAGTTCGTCTGGACGATTGCGCACAATGCTTTGGTCAATTATTATCGCGGCGAGGAGCGGCGATGGGCGGGGATTCCCATTGAGGATACGGCGGAACTGAACGCCGGGGTCACCGCGCCGGATGAAGTGCTGATCGGCAGTGAAATGTCTGTGCGGCTGGCGGAAAACATTGCGCGCCTTTCGGCGCTGCGGCGCAAGATCGTAGTGGCGCATTATTATGATGACAAGCCCTTGCGGCAGATCGCTTCGGAATGTGCGATTCCTCTCGGCACGGTCAAATGGCACTTGTTCGAGGCAAAGCGAGAATTAAAAGGGGGGATGGAAAAGATGAGAGAACCAAACAGATTGAAATTTGATCCTGTTCGTTTTTCGCTGATGGGATTCAGCGGTAGCGCAGGAACAATGGGCGGGACAAGGACTTTTTTTCGCAGTACGTTGGCGCAAAATATAGCATATTGTACATATCGAAAATGCAAAACCGCAGCAGAAATTGCCGACGAACTGGGGGTGTCGCCCGTATACATTGAGAGTGAGGCGGAATTTTTGGAGGAATACGGTTATCTTCTCCGCACAAAGGGCGGATATCTTTCCAATCTTCTCATCGATGAATCGGACGAACGCGGTGAGCGGATCGATCGGATGGCAGATGAACTGTACGTGAAGGCGGCGAGAAGTTTCGGGGATGAGCTGTGCGACAGTCTTGATAAAAATGGCTGTCTGCGGGATAAAGGAATAGAAAGTGCATGGAAAGAGGATAAAAATTTTCTCTTGTGGGCGCTGATTCCGTATATAGCGGCCAACAGCGGGCAAACGAGGGAAGAGATCACCTTCGAAGAGGCCGCGACCAGGCGGATCGACGGTTCGCATGACATTGCGTATGCGGTGGAGGGGGAAAGCCGATCGCGTTCGCTGCGCTATTTTTCTTCCCTGCTGCGGTGGTGTGGCCCGAGTTGGATTTGCCATGAAAATAGAATGCTCTGGAAATGTATATCGTGTGAATTCTGCGGGAAAGAAGACAACGATTTTTCAGAAGACCTTCCGACGACGTCCGAACTGAAAATGCTTGTTCGCATGGAACGAGGCGAGCGGCTGTCTGCCGATGAATACGCGTCGCTTGCGCAGCGCGGTTTCGTGCGCATGGAACAGAGAACTCCGAAATTGCTGATCGTTCGCATCAAGGATGCGGAAACAAACATGCGACTGCTCGATTGCGGCATGCAAGTCAGAAAAAAGAGCGAGGGCATTTTGACGGAGGAAAAAGAGAAGTATGTCCGAGCTGTCCTCGCGGAGACTCCCGTACATTTGCGCCGTGCACGCAAATTCATGTTGCAATACCTTTTCCGTGCGGACGGGATGTTTCTGATTTATCTTTTGAAAGAACTGCTGCATAGCGGCAGACTTCACCCGCCCGCCGCCATGCAGCAAAGATCTCTGATGACGGTCCTTGCCCCGATCGGAGAAGAGAATTGAAAATATACGCAAAAAGAGGCCGCATAAGCTTTTTAACTTATGCGGCCTCTTATTCTCTGAAAATACGATGTTAAGAATATTCCCGTTCGATCGGGTCAGTGAATGATCCTGTCGATATCCGTTTTGCGGCACATCACGATCAGCCTTTCTGCGCTGTTGAACATATAATCGGGGGAGGGCAGGGGTACGAGGGTGCCGCCGCGTTTGATAGCGAGGATGTTGAGGTTGTACTTCACGCGCACGCCCTTGTCGCGGATGGTCCGGCCTTCCCAGGATTTGGGGGTGGGTATCTCATAAATGGCGTACTCGTCTGTCAGCTGGATATAGTCGAAAATGTTGTTGGCGCTGTATTTGACGGCCAGCCGTTCTGCCATCTCTTTCTCGGCGAAGACGACCTCGTCCGCACCGTTCCGCAGCAGAAATTTTGCCTGGATTTCCGTGCAGGCACGGGAAAGGACGAACTTCGCGCCTGCCTCTTTGAGAAGGGAGGTCGCCTCGAGGGAAGACTGAAAATTTTCTCCCACACTCACCACGCAGATATCGAAGTTGTCGACGCCGATCGATTCGAGAACTGCGGCTCGGGTCCCGTCGCCGATCTGTGCGCTGGTCACATAGGGCAGGATCTCGTTGACCTTTTCTTCGTCGGTGTCCAGCACCATCACATGATTTCCAAGCTCGGCAAATTTTTTTGCCATGTACGTTCCGAACCGGCCAAGGCCTATAATGAGAACGGATTTCATAAAATCTCCTTGTCAAGAAGTGGCTGCATATTTTGCCGGAATGAGAGTCGCCGGGCAACCGCATCCGCAATTTGGATGCCGCCGCGAGCATTTACGGCAATATTTTTGTAAGTCTGAAAGGACAGCGGTCAACCGATGCGCACTTTTTCCAGTGGCAACTCGGCCGCAGGGGCGGAAGGTGTTTTCCACGACAGCATCACCGTCATGCATCCGGCGCGCCCCAAAAACATCAGAATGCAGAGTACGATCTGCGAACCGATCGTCAGCTGCGGCGTGATGCCGGTCGTAAGCCCGACCGTCGCGATTGCCGATACAACTTCAAAAACCGATTCCGTTACGGTAATGCCCGCTATTTCCGGGTTGTCCGGCCAAACATGGTTGTTCTGCTCAAACATACAAAGCAGTATGGAGCCGACAACGATCAGTGTGAGAAAAGCCGTTACGAACTGCGCCGCGTTCTTTACGTTGGTCTCGTCGAGCCGCCGCCCGAAACATTCCACCGAACGCTTGCCGCGGATAAGCGAAAAGACCGAAAGCCCCAGCACCGCAATGGTATTGGTTTTAACGCCGCCCGCGGTGGAGCCGGAGGAGCCGCCGATAAACATCAGCACGATGGTCAGCAGCAGCGTTACGGATTTTACGCTGCCGGCACCGGCAAGCGGCAGCACGTTAAAGCCGGCCGTGCGCGGCGTAACCGCCGTAAAAAAGGAAGAGAGGATGCGTTCCTGCCAGGGCAGGTCGTTTTCCGCAATGGCAATGATCACGGTAGGTACGATGACGAGGATCGCCGTCATGATCAGCACGAGTTTGGTGTGCAGTTCGTATTTACGGAAGCGGAAACGGTTGTCCTTGATGTCCTGCCACACAAAAAAACCCAGTCCGCCTATGATGATCAGCAGCGGAATGGTCAGGCAGACGATGGGATCGCCCGAATAGGCGGTCATGGAAGAAAATTTCCCCGTTTTGTCGCCCATCAGGTCAAAACCCGCGTTGCAGAAAGCGGAAACGGAAGTAAAAATCGCCATCCAGATGCCTTCGCCCCAGCCGTAATCGGGCACGAACCGGAAGCAAAGTACGAATGCGCCGAGCGCCTCGAAGATGAGCGTGCCGATGAGGATGGTGGAAGTGAGCTTACCCATGCCGCTCAGCGTGGGGGCGGAAACGGCCTCCTGCATATAAGTTCTCTCTTTGAGACCTATTTTTTTGCCGCCGAGTTTCAGAATAGTATAAACGACGGTCATAAAACCGATGCCGCCGATCTGTATAAGCAGTAATATTACGATCTGCCCGTAAATCGTCCAATGCGTGGCCGTGTCCTGCACGACCAGCCCCGTTACGCACGATGCGGAAACGACGGTAAAGAGCGCGTCCATAAAGGAGGCTGAACCGGTGATCTGCGACGAAAAGGGAATGATCAGAAGGACCGTTCCGATTATGATCACGCCCAGATAGCCGAGAACGAGCAGCCGCACGGGTGTGAGGCGTATTTTGCGTTGCATGGGACCTCCCGTCAGTATAGGCTTTTGAGCCGAACTGTAACTATTATAACATATTTAACGCAAATGGCAAATTCTTCATCATATTTTTTACAAATTTTACAAATTTATTACGATTGCGCGGCGTTTCGTCGTCTGTCCGTCCTCCGTTTGCACCATGCCGCGGTCGCCGCAATATAATAAAAGGGGCGGGAGGTGCGCATGAAAATTCGGTTTGTGACGGAAGGCTCTGTCAATGAGTACTGGGAGAGCGGCGCGCGTGCCGCCTGCGACGTGCTCGTATTCGGCTTTGACGGCCTGGGGGAAGTCGACTATGCGGCGGAACTGGCAGGGGAGACGCAGAAACTGGAAGACATGGCGATCCTGAGTCGCGAGGCGGGGTGTGCGGTGCTTTCCGGGTGTATCACCGACTCGTGCGGGATAAGGCACAAGAGCGTCGCCGTGGCAGAAAAGGGGCGCATACTCGGCGTATCGGACATGTTGCACATCGGCGAGGCGGACGACGTAAAGAGCGGCGCGCATCTGAAGGTGTACGACACGCAGGCTGGGAAACTGGGGGTTTGCGTGGGGGAAGACATCTTTTATCCTTCGGTAGCGTCGGCGCTTGCGCTCTTTGACGCCGACGTGATCTTCAATATTTTCGGCGCCGCGGAGGACAGCATCCCCCAGCTCATGCTCCGCGCCTGCGCCTTCACGTCGGGGGTGGGGATCGGGATGTGCGCGCGCGGGATCGCCCAGTTTTCCTCTCCCGAAGGGGAGATCGTATTGCGGTGTGTCAAGCGGGAATGTGAGCTTGTCTACGAGCCGCAGCGGGAATACCGCCTGACGGGTATCCGTTCGCGCGGACTTTGCCAAAGGCGCAGGGAGGACTACTGAACTTTATCCGATACGGGCGGCGCGCCCCGCGAGAATTCGCGGGGCGCGATTTTGTAAAATCCTTTTCAAAAGCCGGAAAAAGTTGTATAATGAAAGAAAAAGGGGAAAAGGACCATGCCCGAATTGCAGAATGCCAGAGAATTTATCGACAGCTACAACAAGATCGACGCACAGCTGCGCGAACTATACGGTTTCAAGCCCTCGCAGCCCTTCACCGACGTAGTGCGGCGGTGTGCGGAAAGAAATGCGGTCGTGCGCCGCTATGAGAGCGATCTGGCTGACTATGCCCGCCTTCGCAACGCCATCGTGCACCAGAGCACGGACGGGCGCATCATCGCCGTTCCCTGCGACGACGTGGTCAGCCGCATTCAGCTGATCGAGAAGCTGCTCTGCTCGCCGCCCGAGATCGGTACGCTGCCCGAAAAGAAGATCGTCAGCATCGAGGCACAGATCTCCCTGCGGCAGGCGGTCCTGCTCGTTTCGCGTACGGGGCATTCCAATCTCCCCGTCTATCGCGGGAAGAGGATGGTCGGCATCCTCAACAACCGCCGCATCGTGCGCGCTCTCGGCGCCGCCATGGCGGAGGGGATGGACGCGGACGCCTTCCTTTCCCGCACCCCCGTGGAGGAGATCCTTGAAGAGGCGGACCTCACCGTCTATTATAAGTATCTTTCCAGACACGATTCCCTGATCGACGTGCTCACCGCCTTTGAAAACAACAAAAAGCTCATCGCCGTGGCGGTCAGCGAAAACGGCAGGATCGGAGAACGCATCTGCAACCTGATCACGGAAGCGGACCTCATGCGCATTTCCCGCGCGGTCGAGGATTACGAGTGACGCGAAATTTGCGATCAATCACAAAAAAGAGAGGGCAGCCCTCTCTTTTTCGTATTTTATAGGATTTGTGCGGCAAAATCCCGCGCTCAGTCGCGGTAGGGCGAATCGTCGACGCCCTTTCGGTTGAGGCGGCGCACTTTTTTGTCAAGGATTCGTTTCCAGAGCAAACAGAACCATCTTTGTTTTCCGAACAGTTTCACGAGCGTGGGGCTGAGCGCGTAATAGACCCGGATAAATAGTCTTCCGGGAGCGGAGCGGGCGAGGGAGTGATCGCGGTATCGGCGCAGCGTCCACACCTGCGGGCAGTCGTAGCTGCCGTAGACGGCAGTTGCGATGTAGCAGCCCTTTTTCTTTTTGGAAGGGGGCAACTTTTTCATCGCGCTCGAATCGGCGAAATTCGTCTTTGTTTCATCGAAATCACAGTATTGTTTGAGCCAGGGGAGGAAGTCAGCCTTTTCCTCTGAGGAAGAGGCTGCCGTGATCTCGCAGTCCTTTCCCGACAGAGAGCGGTAGCAGATCTTTTCGCAAAAGACGACGTTTCCGGGCACGTCGAACCAGTTGTACATGTGTGGCACATGTTCATATACGAGGTCGACGGAGTCCCACTTGCCGTCTTTGTAGCCGAAGTTGAACTTCGGCTCTTCCTTCGTATAATAATTCCAGCCTTTTGTCAGCTTGTTGGCGTTTGCGAAACAGATGATCAGCGATACCCCTCCGAAGAGGTAGGTGCCCGCCTGTACAAGACTCGCCGGCAGTACTGCAATGTGGCAGCAGATGCCCGCAAAGGCCCTGTCGCCGATAAATTCCAGCCCCTCGGGCAGCAGGAGATCGCAGGAGAGCCAGACCTTTTCAGAGAGGTTTTGGGAAAAGGCCTCCTCCTCGATGCGCCTGAGCCCTTTGCCGAATTTGATATAGCCCTTGTTTCCTTCGTCCTTTGCGGCGACCAGCGCCCGCGTGCCGATGCGCTCGAGAGAGTCAGGCAGCTCCAGCTGCATAAAGGAAATGGGGGATCCGATTGAGGAGTTGACAATCTCCGTCACACCCTCTTCGAAGGTGAGCTTTTGCGCGTGCAGCGCGCGGTTTGCCGCATCGAACGCCCCTTCGGCGGCGATGCGTGCGTCGCATTCGACATAGCCGTAGCAGTTTCTCGGAAGGTTTTCGGGCGCAAAGCGCAGTTTATAAACGCGCTGCGTTTTGTAGTGGTAATCTTTGGCAAAGAAGACGGCGCCGCCGTAAATAGTCAAGTCGCGGTATCCGTCTCGGAGGGGGAACAATTTGTCCGAAAGGGCGTTCAGGGTGTCCGTCTTTTCGTCGCGGAAGGCGCGGCAGTACTCTTCAAAGAAGGCGGCGCGTTCCTCTTCCGTAAAATCGGAGCAGGCATACAGGTTTTCGACGGAGTACGCCGCCTGCAACGTAAATTCTTTGACGGGCCAGCTCATATTTTTTTGCAGGAGCGAGAGAATCTCGTCGGGGCGCTTGTTCCGCTGGGCGTCGTACAGCCGCGCGGCGGTACGGAAACTTTCCAGCCAGAACGCTTTGTCCGCGCGGAAGGTATGGCCGTACTGTTTTTGCAACGCGGAAATATCCGCTTTTTTCGCGAGCCGCTCGATATGTCCGAACACATCGTCCAGCGAAACCTCGTCCTGTCCTGACAAGCGGAAGGAGATCGGGCAGCTGCAGTCCGGTCCGGTCAGCCCGCCGTAGTAGAGGCGGAAATCGAAAGTGAGGGCGCGGTATAAGAGGATATGGTTTTCGATGTTGCCCGGCTCGCTTTTGACGGCTTTTTCAAAGCATTCCGCCGCCTTGATGTACTCACCCAGCCCGAGGAAAGAGAGGCCGCGGGCGACGTATTCTTCCGCCTCCGTCTTTTCCCTGCCGTAGATGTTTTTGACGATGGTCTGG
>CAKNQN010000017.1 GCA_930990665.1 uncultured Clostridia bacterium | reverse complement strand
TGACCTATAAAGCAGAACGCAAATATCGGAAAGACGGGCAGAGATATATAGTGAAAAGAAATGCTTAAAAAATGTACTATTTTCTATAATTGTATTGGTGGAGATTCTAACATTTGTGACGTGTCACTTGATATTTTAGATGGCGTTACGGATAGAGATATCAATAGACAACTCAAACCAATGCTTAACAAAAACGACCATTTCAAGAAGGATACGGTAGTCGCTTCAATAAAAGAATATTTACAAAACTTACTTGTACTTAGCGATAACGAAAAAACTTTCAGATTCTCGTAGAGAAGTAGGCAAGTTTATACAAATTATCCACCGTTATCGTGATAATATGCTTGCGAAAATCAAGAATCCGGTTGAAAACGGGGTTTTAGAGATTAATACTGAAAAGGCAGTAAAATTTGCGGAATCTGGCTACGGAGAAGTAGAACACGTTGCTATTTTTGACGAGGCACAACGTTCTTGGACTCATAAAAGACTTGCCGATTATCTGAAAAGAGGCGGAACTTACGGCAATAAATTAAAAGTGCCGAATTTTCCTATGTCAGAAGCGGCGTTTTTGATTTGGTCGCTTGACCAACGTGAAGACTGGGCAACAATAATATGTCTTGTTGGCGGCGGTCAAGAAATTAATACAGGTGAGGCTGGTATATCTGAATGGATTAACGCGCTTAATGAGAAATTTCCGCATTGGAACGTTTATATTTCATCGAAATTAACGGAGGCAGAATATGCTGAAGGTAAAGTAAACGAGTTGCTCGAAAAGAACGATAAGGTTACATATTCAGATAATCTGCATCTTGCAGTGTCTTTACGTTCTTATAGAGCAGAAAAACTCTCGGCGTTTATTCACGCATTGCTTGCAATTGAACCTAAAGCCGCAGAATTATATAAAGAAATTAAGGGCAAGTATCCCATTGTGCTCACAAGGGATATGGAAAAGGCAAAAAGATGGTTGCACGAAAAAGTCAGGGTAACGGAGCGTACAGGAGTTCTAATCACAAAGGAATCGGCAAGATTTAAGCCGTTGGGTATTCACGTGTTGCCTTCGGGTGACGAAAATGCAGTCCATTGGTTCTTGGAGGACAAAATTGATACACGAGCATCGAATTATCTGGAAGACGCGGCAACAGAAATTCAAGTACAAGGATTAGAGCTTGATTATACTTGTTTGCTTTGGGATGCTGATATGCGATACGAAAATGGCAAGTGGCATTTCTACAGATTTAACGGGCAAACAAAATGGGTAGAGCAAACGCCAACGAGCGAAAGCAAGCAAGATTTAATAAAGTATATGTTAAATGCTTACCGTGTTTTGCTCACACGTGCTAGAGCTGGTATGGTAATTTGTGTACCTGAAGGCAATGGAAATAAGACAGTTAGCGGTTTCTGGGAAGATAGTACACGTTTGCCCGAATATTACAATGGAACATATCAATATTTAAAGAGTCTAGGGATTGAAGAGATATAATGGTTGATATTATTAGCATAATGGAATTATTAAATAAGAATCTGTCACTTCCAAATTACCAGCGCCCCTATAAATGGGGATACAAAAATATGGTGGATTTGCTTGGTGATTTAAATGATGCGGTAAGTAATGCAGAGAAATACGATAGCTTTAAGTATCGAGTTGGTACTATTATTTTGCATGAAGTGGTAGAGGGGGATCAAAAACGCTTTGATATTGTTGATGGGCAGCAGCGCGCACTATCTTTAGCGCTAATTATGCTATGCTTAGATAATTCTTTCACATGTCCTCTTTTGAGAAATAGCGATTTTAGCAATAAAATTACGCAGACCAACCTGCATAACAATTTTATTATAGCTAGGGATTATCTTTATAATAATCCTTCATTTTCCGCCAAATTGGTTGCGGCGTTAGATAATACAATTGAGGTTGTCGTTATTTGTGTTGACAAAGTAACAGAAGCGTTCCAGTTGTTCGATTCACAAAACACCAGAGGACGTGTGTTGGATCCTCACGACCTATTGAAAGCTTATCATTTACGCGAAATGCGAGAATATCCATATGAGATGCGCCATGCTGTTACAAAATGGGAGGCAGTTGATTCAAAGGCAATTCGTGAACTTTTTGCGTTGTACCTTTTCCCGATTAAGAATTGGTCTGCTGGTAAAAAGAGCTATTCTTTTACTGCTAAAGATATCGACAGCTATAAAGGCATTTCTGAATATTCACCGTACACGTATGCCAAAAGAGCAAATAACGCCATGCCTTATTTTCAAATTACAGCACCGTTTCTGGCTGGCAGCAGCTTTTTTGAGATGGTTGCGTATTATTTAGAATCAGCGCTTGACGACACTGTTTATTATTTTGAAATGCTTGTCTCAAAAAGGCGCATTAACACGGGAAATATCAAACACCCTGCGTTTTTCTTGCCGTGACAAATCCAACTATACGCTAAAGAATTTATTGCAACTTATTGAAGAGGACCGAATTGAAGAAAATATTCGAGCAGGCAGAGATATAGTGCTGTTCGAGTTAAAAAAGGCGGATTTTTCCGTGGAGCATTTCGTATCCTGTTTAAAAAAGGTAATTTTTTGAAAAACGTCAAAGTTTTTCCCTTAAATTGTCGGGTATTTATGAGGGACTTTTTTGCAAAATACACCTTCCGCTTTTTAGTGCAAAAATTTTTGATTTACCCGTTGAAAAATGCCACGTGCCGTGGTTAATAATTGAGAGGTTATACACAAGAAAATTTTATGCGCACTCCGAACTTTTACAATCTTGTGTCCTTGTTAATATGGAGGGATTTATACGAAGATGAAAGATTAACAAAATTTTTAGCCAGACCATGTACTTTTCAAATTTCGTGTCCTTGGATAAGTGAGGGTAACTACTAAGCAGCAAATAATCTCTGCGCCTTCGGCGTGGGAGTAAAGATAAAAACCCAAAGGAGATGATGATATATATGAGGGTAATATAAATTATTTACGGCACAAGCAAAACCACGCTTGTGCGCCAGCGCACACAATTTGTGCATACTTGCGCCTCAGTAGGTGAATGCGACACAATTATATAAAGGAAAAAATCGAGCTTATCAACAAAAGGCGTGTTCTTGATGCGGGAATGGTTCCAAACGAAGACGGAGAAGAAGAACCTGCGAAAAAGGTAGAAGATTTTCTGTTATCAAAGATGGATTTTACCGAGCATTATATCGATAGAGAAGTGATTAAGCAGTTCGTTCATACCATTGTTCCTGTAACGGAAACGTGCTTTAATTGGTATATGAACTTTGATCTAATTGAAAAGCCTAACGATATGAAAAAGTTGGTTTGGGAATTTACCATTGATTATAAGTCGGCACTGTCTTACAGAAAGGAAAAAAACGGTATGCTCAGGCAAAATCAATGGCAAGATTTAACGGTAAGGGTGTTTATATAATTAAAGAATGGTAAGGGAAAAACTTAAAAAATTAAAATTGAATACAACCGCTAAGGCGGATAAAATATATGGATCCTAGTCTTGCGATAACGGCGTAAAGCCAGAAGCACAATTTTTCGCTAAGGGCAAAAGATAAGGAGCACAGGCCAACATTAAAAATCCCCGCAAGTAATTGCTGGATATTGCCGCATAGAGGCTGAAAAGCGACGTTGCGGAACATAAAAAGCGACAGGGCTTATCCCCGAAACGGGATAAGCCCTGTTTTTTCGTAAGTGATTGCCTGTATGATTGGTGTTCGTCGCAGTTTTTCCGCAATGTTAGCGAAATGGACCGCATGGATGTGTTTTATGTAAACACAGCGATGCAGATGGTCCCGCAGGTGAGGAGGATCAAACCTATCCATGCTTTGACGGAAAGTTTTTCCCGGAATACGATCAGGGAGAACACCACGGTCACCAATATGCTTAACTTATCGATCGGTATTACGACGCTCAGTTGCCCTTGTTGAATGGCATAATAATAGCAGAGCCAGGAGGCTCCGGTCGCAATTCCCGACAGGATGAGAAAAAAAACTTCTTTTCCTTTTAATGATTTTACATAGGCGCATTCCTTCCGGCAGAACACGATGATCCAGGCGAGGAGGAGTACTACGCCTGTGCGAATGGCCGTTGCCGCGTTGGTGTCGACATTTCTGATCCCCACCTTTGCCAGAAGGGAGGTGGCTGCGGCGAATACCGCGGACAGCAGGGCGAAAATAAGCCAGGAACGTCTTGATTTTTCCTCCGTTTGTTTGATGTCTATCATGAGGTACGTGCCGGCGGCAATGACCGCAAGAAAGATAAGTTTTAACCACCATAGTCTTCTCTCATCGGCAAAGAAAACTATGGCGAGGAGGACAGCCAGGACAGTGCTTGATTTGTCGACGGCGGCCACTTTTGAAACATTTCCCAGCGAAAGGGCCTTAAAATAACAGATCCATGAAGCCCCTGTCGCCAGCCCAGACAGGATGAGATATATCCACGAACGGGCGCTGATCTCTGAAAGAGTCGCGTGAGCTCCCGTAAGAAAGACAATGATCCACGCAAAGATCAGCACAACAAAAGTTCGTACGGCTGTAGCAACGTCGGAATTGGTCTCTTTTACGCCGCATTTCGTCAGGATTGCCGTAATGCCCGCAAATAAAGCTGATAAAATTGCCGCTAAAATCCACATATATGAACTCCCGCAGTTTTTAGGATGACTGTCACGATTTTTCGGATAGAAGGAGCATCAGATACATCGCCCATGGAGAAAGGGTTCAGAATTGAGAAATGTCCGCCCCGCCTTCCTTTTTGTCCGTGCGGCAAAGCTGTCTGTCCGGCAATCTATCTTGGAAGCGCGCGGCCAGACTGCCCGATCAATTCTTGTGTGCGCGGGTAGTAAATGGGTGAGGGCGCGATTATTTTCCGTTGCAGCCATTTTTCGGAATAAACGGCAGTTGGTTGCACATACTTTTTTCCGGAAAGCCGCGCCGGACGCGCGGCGCAAGGGAGGATTGTATGAAAGCTACGGGAATCGTGAGAAGGATTGACGAACTTGGCCGTGTGGTCATTCCCAAGGAGATCCGCCGCACTCTTCGGTTGAAGGACGGCGACCCTCTGGAGATCTTTACGGACAGGGACGAGCTCATGCTCAAAAAGTATTCGCCGATCGCCACGCTCGAAAAATTTTCGGAAAGCACGACCAAGTCGCTCAGCGATCTGAGCGGCTATCTTGCCGTGATCTGCGATACCGATGAAATTCTGTATGCGTCGGGTGAGGGAAGGAAAGATTTTGCCGGCAAGCAGATCACCGAAAAACTCGAACAGATCATGAAGGACAGGCGCAGTTATATTGCCAACCTCGCTGAAGGGGGAGACATTGTCCCGCTCGCCGAAAACAACTTTCAGGCCACGGCACAGATCATCGTCCCCATCGTCGTGGGGGGAGATTGCCTGGGTGCCGTTTCCCTGCTCACGGCCAAGGAAGGGGTCAGAATGGAGAGCGACGCGGTCAATTTGTGCCGCCTCACGGCTGATATCCTCGCTAATCAGTTCGACTAAGTCCCGCTTCGTCGCTTTTGGCTCCAGGTCGGAAAAGGTACAGATCGGCAGAATAAAGATAGCATCAAAAAGCAGCTGCGAGTTGGCAGCTGCTGTATTTTGAAAAGAGATCGCCGGTGTTTTATTCGGAGAAGGGTTTGGCCCGTTTGAGTTCTTCGGCGGCGTCATCGGGTCGTACGAGCGATCGCATGGCCGCAAACAGAAGTGCGGCTCCCGTGCACAGGGCGGCGAGATAGCCGGTGAAATAGATGGGATAGGGCAGCGCCCTGCGCATTTCTTCGATAGAACCGAGGGTCCCCGGGGAAATATAGGGGCTGATGTAAAAGAGATCGAATCCTTTTCCTGCCAGTTGCGGGAAGGCAAAATTGAGCGCTGCGGCGACGGCGGCAAAGATCAAAAATATACACGTTGCGCCACAGTATTCGCCGAAATTTCCGCGCATATTTCCGCTCAACCATTGCGTTGCGCCGAGAAGGATGAGGCCCGAATGCCAGAGCATCGTATGCAGATTCAGGAACAGATAGTCGCAAAAGACGGATTGCGGAAAGAGCATCACGGCGATCCCGCCGAGCATTCCGAATGTCCCGAGATACATCTGCATCGGACGGGCGACGCTCCCGCGTGCAAAGGGGAGCAATGCACAGATATAGAGGGGGGTGCTGCACAGCTGCAGGGGGAACATGTACCACGGGTATTGCCAGTATACTGTACCTTCCGCCGCGTGCAGTCCGCCGAAAATCTGTTTTAAGACTTCGATACAGAGAAGAAAGAGTCCGAGCCCGCGCGTGATCCCGCGAGTAAGGGAGGGGTTCGAGCGAAGGTTGGGTGCGGCGTAGACAAGACAGAGAAGGGAAGCCGTCAGCAGGAGCAGCCAGATCGCGTGGTATCCGTTCCACGGCTCCGGGACAGCGATGGGTTGTTCAAAAAATGCCACGATATTTGCGATCGCGTCCATGGCGGTTTCTCCTTTTCTTTTTGCAGTAAAGCAATATCGCCGAACTCTGCCGGAATATTTTCCGATTGTCCGAAAATATGTCTGACAGCCGCGTGACGCGGCAGATTGTTTCCGCTTTTGCGTGCGGACAGCTTTACTATGCTTTCATTATAACACCAATGCGTTTCTTTTCAAGCCTTTTTTTGAAAATATGGAAAAGTTATTAGAAAATTTTCTCTTTTTCGGCTTATTTTCCCTAAAACCCGTATTTTGAAAAAATGCAGAAGAACGCTTTCTGTAAAATGTTTTGCCGAATGGCCGCGGCGCGGCAACGGCATAGAGATGGAGCGGCAAACACAAAAGAGGGGTGCGGCAACGGCAAAGGGAAGGAGCCGGCGTGTTCTTGATAACAGAAGCTGGAAGCGGCACAAAAGACGAATAAAAGGTTTTCGATAAAAAAATTTTCCGGAATTTCTGTCGGAGAAAATTGAGTTTTCCGTTTTGCGGACTTCTGCGCGGATGCAGGGTACATATGAAGGCGCAATCGTACATCAAAGGGGCGATCATCATATCGGCCGGCGGTATTCTGGCGAAGATCATCGGAGCATTTTATCGCATTCCCCTCACAAATATCCTGGGCGGAGAAGGCATGGGAGTGTATCAGATGGTATACCCGCTGTACTGTCTGCTGCTCACCCTGTCGGCGACGGGCGTACCGGCAGGGCTGGCGCGCGCCGTTTCCCGTGCGCGCGCCGTGGGGGAGGACGATGACGCGATCCTGCGCCGCGCCCTCGCTCTTTTTTCGTTCGTGGGGCTGGCGGCCGCCGCGGTGATGTTCCTGCTGTCCGTGCCGATGAGCGCCGCGCAGGGCGAACCGGGTGCGGCCGCGGCATATCGTGCGTTAGCGCCCGGCATCTTTTTTGTATCCGTGCTTTCCTGCTATCGCGGGTGGTTCCAGGGCCGCAGCAACTTTTACCCGACCGCCATATCCGAGCTCGTTGAGCAGTCGATCAAGGTGGGGCTTGGTCTTTTTTTTGCCTATACGTTTCGCGAAAATGTGTACAAAGCGGTATGGATGGCCTTGCTTTCGGTCACCTTCGGCGAGGTGGCGGCGTGCGTCTTTATGTTTGTTCGTGCCGGAAGCGAGAGCAACCGCCGCGCGCTGTACAGGGACGTGCGCGGCATGCCTTCGGCCTCGGCTCTGCTGCGCATCACGCTTCCCGTCACGCTGGCGGCGGGGATCATGCCCCTTTCGGGCGTGATCGAGAGCGTCCTCATCACCCGCCTTCTGGCGCGCTATGCGGCCAACGCTACCGCGCTGTACGGACTGTATGCGGGGGCAGCGACGGCGCTTTCCAACCTGCCGGCCTCCGTCTGCAGCGGGCTCGCCGCGGCGGTCATCCCTTCCGTCGCCGCGCATTATGCGCGGGGAGACGAGGAGGCGGGGCAGCAAAGTGTCCTGTTTGCCGTCAAGAGCACTCTCTTTTTCGCCCTTCCTGCGGCGGCGTTTCTGCTTTTTTTCGCCCCGCAGATCTGCGCCTTCATCTTTCCTTCGGTGACAGGGGCGGAGGGCGAAACTCTCGCGCGGCTGGTGCGCATCCTCGCGCCTTCTTCCCTTCTTCTGGCGATCGTGCAGACGCTTTCCGCCTGCCTCACGGGGCGGGGCAAAGCGAAGATCTCCGCGCTCGCGATGGCTTCTGCCGCGTCCGTCAAACTCATCCTCGAAGTCATCTTGCTGCAAAGTGCGCAAATTTCCGTTTTCGGGGCGGCATATGCCTGCAATGCCTGTTATTTGGTTGCACTTCTCGTCGATTTGTATTATAGTATTACACAGAGAAAGGCCCGCGCGCGGGCGTCGGCGTATGCGTTGCTCTTTGCGTTCGCATCGGCGGCGGCGCTCCTTGCGGCCTGGCCGCTCAGCGGCGTGCATATTCTGCTCGCGGCGCTGGCGGCGGGCTGTGCCTATCTCGCCGTCGCGGTCGCTGCCGGTTTTTTCGGCGCGCGCGAACTCAGATCAGCCTGGAGGAAGAAACATGATAACGGTCGTGGGGTTGGGTTGTAGTGCCGCCGATCTGCCCGAAGGGGGCAGAAAGGCGTTGCTTTCGGGCGCAAAAGTGCTCCTGCGCACGGGCGATACGCCCGCCGCGGAAGGGGTCAGGGCGCTGGGCGTGGAGTTTTCCACGCTCGACTACATATATTCCACCTGCCGCAACTTCGATACGCTGAACAAAAAACTTGCCGCCGCCGTCCTTTCGGCCGGCAAAGAGGGGGATGTGGTGTACTGTGTGGACGGCGCCGCCGCGGACGACGTTTCGGCGCGCATCGTGCTCGCGCGCGACCGCACTGCCGTCGCCGTGAGCGGGATCTCGAAGGCGGATGCCGCCTTCGATGCCTGCCGCGTTCTTTCCCCTTCGCGCACGGCTCTGTCCGCCTACCGTCTGCCCGAAAGCGGACGGCCGGGCCTGCCGCTCGCCGTCTATGACATCGACTGCGACCTCATCGCCTCGGACGTAAAACTGCGGCTGTGCGACCTGTACGGGGATGAAGCGGAAGCCTTTTTCGTGCACGGCGGGAAGGCGGCGAAGATCAGACTCTTCGAGCTTGACCGTCAGAAAAAATACGATTCGACCTGCGCACTCGTGATCGGGGAGATTCCGCTTTTGCAGAGGACGCGGTTCGACTACGACGATCTTGTGGAGGTTTTGCGCCGCCTGCGCGCGCCCGACGGTTGCCCTTGGGATCGCGTTCAGACGCACGAGAGCATCTGCAAGAATATGATCGAAGAGGCATACGAGCTGGTCGACGCCGTGCAGAGCGGCGACGATTCCAAAATTCTGGAAGAGACGGGCGACGTGCTCATGCAGGGTGCCTTTCATTCGGTTTTGGCGGAGGAGCGGGGCGCGTTTTCTCCCGAAGATGTGCTCTCTGCCGTCTGTGAAAAGCTGATTTTCCGCCATTCGCATATTTTCGGCAAGGACAAGGCGGACAATGCGGAGGGTGCTCTCTCCGTCTGGGAAAAGAACAAGGCGGAGGAAAAGGGGCAGAAGACGGCTTCCGACACCGTTCGGGATGTGCCGAAAGTTTTCCCCGCCGTCATGCGCGCGCAGAAGGCGGCCAAGCGGGCGGCCAAGTTCGGCTACGACTTCCGCGACGTGCGCGAAGCGGCCGGAAAGGTGCAGGAGGAGCTGGGCGAGCTTCTGGCGGCCGTGCAGGAAAAGGATGAGGCGCACATCGCCGAGGAGGCGGGGGACCTGCTCTTTTCCGCCGTCAATGCTGGCAGGCTTGCGGGCATAGACTGCGAGGAATGCCTGCAGGCGAGCACGAACAAGTTTATCGAGCGTTTCTGCCGCACCGAACAGCTCATCCTCGCGGACGGAAAGCGGATGCAGGACCTTTCGGCGGAGGAGCTTTGGGCGTATTATGAGCGGGCAAAACGCCATGGATAAGGGATGCGAGCGCCTCGCGCAGCGACTGAAATTCGGCGATACGTATGCGGAAAATCGAGTACTCTGCGCACCGTTGGCGGGCTATACCGACTTTGCTTTCCGAAAACTTTGCTACCGTTTCGGGGCGGGCCTTTGTTTTACGGAAATGGTCAGCGCGAAGGGGTTGCTTTATAACAGCGAGGCGACGCGCAAGTTGTTGTATAAGGCGGAGGGAGAAGAACAGACGGCGGCGCAGCTGTTCGGCGGCGATCCGTCCGTCATGCGTTCCGCCTGTGAGAGCGAATACCTTGCAGGGTATCAGACGGTCGACATCAACATGGGCTGTCCCGTTCCCAAAGTCTTCAAGAACGGGGAGGGGAGCGCCCTGCTCGCAGATATGCCGCGCGCGGAAAAGATCATTTCCGCCTGCAAGGCGAGCGGGAAGACGATCACAGTGAAATTCCGCATCGGGCTGGACCAGAACAGGGTCGTCGCCGCCGAATTTGCCAAAATGTGCGAGGGCGCGGGCGCGGACATGATCACCGTGCACGGGCGCACCCGCGATCGGTATTATGCGGGGGAACCGGATTATGCGGCGATCGCATCGGCAAAGAATGCGGTCGGTATCCCCGTCATCGCCAACGGCGGCATTTTCAGCCGCGCGGATGCGCTGAAAATGCTGGACGAGACGGGCGCGGACGGCGTGATGGTAGCGCGGGCGGCCATGTACGATCCGCACATCTTTGCCGAGATCCTCGGCCGGCCTGCCGCGTGGGACCGCCGCGCGGCGATTGAAGAGCAGATCGCGGACATGCTCCCCTTTTACGGGGAAAACTATACCGTCGTGCAGATGCGCAAGATGACCGCCTTCTACACCCGCGGCATGCACGGCGGGGCCAGGTGGCGGGAAAAACTGTTTGCCTGCGACAAGGTCTCTTCGCTCCTTTCGCTCGTGGCAGAAATTTTCGGCGATGAGGAAAGCGTTAGCGCGGAAAACAGCGCGCACACTTCCGATTGAAAGTTGTGTTCCTCCGCTCGTGCGGCGGTGTGCCGCATCGGACCCTTTCCGGGCGGCAAAGACAGTAACGGCCTTCGTGCGCAGCTGAGCCTTTCGGGGCGGCGAAGGTGGTAAAGGCCTTCGCGCGCGTCTAAACGGGGCGGAAACTGTTTTGGACGGGTCCGATCGCGGGATTTTTTCCCTTTGATTGACAAAAAAGCCGAAAGATGATAAACTGATAGAGATGTATCGTTCCGGAATCAACCTGAAAAATCCCGGATATGCCGGGTATAAGAAGATGGTCGGGCGTTATTGCGGGCGCGCAAAAGAGCGGTATTGGGAGCTGGATTTTGTGCGGGGGCTGTGCGTCACGCTGATGGTGTTCGATCACTTTATGTTCTGCATGTGGGGAGTGCTGCCCTTTATCAACGAGGTGTTGGGCACTTCCTTTCTTGCGGGTGCGGAAAAGCTCGGTACAGCCTACTGGGTGTGGCCTTTCCGTCAGAATTTCCGTTTCTGGGTCGTCACGGCATTTTTTATCCTGTGCGGCATCTCCTGCACGCTTACGCGCGGCAACTTCCGCCGAAGCATACCGCTGGCGCTGGTGGCTGCGGGTATCACGGCCTTTACCGTCTTTTTGGAAAACTTCGGGCTGAACGAGGTCATTCTGTTCGGCGTCATCCATATGCTGGCCGCGGCCGTCTTTCTGTACGCCGTTTTAGACAATGCCGCCGTCGCGGTGGGCGACCTTTTGGGCGACGGAAAGGTTTCCCGTTTCTTTCGCGAGGCGCTCCGCTATCTTCCCGGCCTTGTCGGGATTGCGATGCTCATCTGGCTCTTCAACGGCTTTGCCCATCTCTCCTTCGAAAACGGGTATCTCGACGTGATCTCCGATTTCACGGGGGCGGCGACGGTGCAGGAGAACAAGTTTCTGAGCATTTTTGTCTATATCAAGTCCGCCCCTTCCAACGGGTGGTTCGATTACGGCGCTTATACGAGCGACTATTTCCCCATTCTGCCCTGGGCGGCGGCCGTGCTGATGGGCGGAATCATCGGCAGACTCGTCTACCACACTTCGGCAAAGTATGCCTTCGCGCCCTTGTCCGGCGCGTGGAACAGCGGCGTCTGCTTCCTCGGAAGACATGCGGCGGTCGTCTATGTGGCGCACATGATCGTCGTCCCCATGCTGTTCGCGCTCTGCGCGTGGATCTCATCCCTGTTCTGAACATCGCATCCGCGGCGGGCGGCTCTTTCCTGAAACGCGAAAAAGGCTGCGATTCGTTGAATCGCCCCGCTCTTCGAACGTAGGTTTGTCCCTGTTTTTAAGAGGCGCACCGCAGAGCGCATCCGGTTTCGAGTCCGGCGCGCGATGCGCGCCGTATATTTTCACACAAAGGAGTTCTATGATCCGATCTTTGCCAGCCGATGCCACGATGTACGAGGCGATCCTTGAAAATGTATCCGCAAGTACGGTGAAAACGGCCATCTCTTATTACGGGCGCAAGTATTCTTTCGATCGCGTTCTGCGCTGGATCGACACGCTTGCGGACAATCTGTCCGCCGAGTTCGGCATAAAAAAGGGGGATACAGTCACCCTCTGCATGCCCAACTCGCCCGCCGCGCTGATCACATTCTATGCGGCGAACAAACTGGGCGCGGCGGTCAACCTCGTACATCCATTTCTGCCGCCCGAAAAACTGCGCGAAAGCGCAAAAGCGACGGGCAGCCGCCTTCTGCTCATCTACGATCTGTATCAGTGCGGAAGGTTTGATTTCGGGCTTCCCACCCTCGTGAGCGACAGTTCTTATTTCATGGGCCTGGCGGCAAAGGGATATTATAAGCTGACAAATCGCCCCACGGCATTCGGCTATATTCCCTTTGAAAAATACCTGAAAGATCGCAAAAACCCGCATACGTCCCCCCAAAAATTCGGCGATGAGGAGCCTGCGGTGTACCTTGCCAGCGGCGGCACTACGGGCGAACCGAAGATCATCGCGCACAACAATCTCGTCTTCAATGTGCTTTGCTGCAAGGCGGAAGAGTTTCTCAGCGAACCGATCGGGAATTATCGGGCGCTCTACAACGTCCTGCCCATCTTCCATGGCTTCGGGCTGTGCATCAATATGCATATGTGCATGCTCATGCGCCGCGTCAATATCATGTGCATCAAGTTCAACGCGAAGATGAGTGCCAGGCAGATCGTGAAGGAGAAGGCGAACATCCTTACGGGCGTTCCGACGATGTATCTGAAACTTCTCGGAGAAAAGGCCTTTACGCAGGCGGATCTCTCTGCGATCAAGGACGTGTATGTGGGCGGCGATCGTACTCCGCAGCCGCTCATCGATGAATTTAACGAGATGCTTCGGCGGCAGGGCAGTTCCGCCCGCATGTACGAAGGGTATGGTCTTACGGAAACGGTCACCGTTTGCCTTGTCAATACCCGCAGACATTGCCGCGAAAATTCCATCGGATACCCGCTTTCGGGCACGGAAGTGATGATCACGAAGGATGGAAAGAAACTTCCCGCGGGCGAAGTGGGGGAGATCTGGCTGCATTCCGATCAGTTCATGCTCGGCTACCTGCACGAAGAGGGCGCGCCGTTTGCCGAATACGGCGGCAAAAAATGGCTCAAGACGGGCGATTACGGCTGGCTGGACGAGGACGGATTTCTGTACTTCAAACAGCGCATCAAAAATATGATCAAAGTGAGCGGCGTACCCGTCTATCCGTCCGAGATCGAGGCGGCGGCGCAGGAAGCGCCGGGTGTGAAAAAAGTCTGCGCCGTCGGCATTCCCGACCCCGTCAAGGGGCAGGCCGTGCGGCTTTTCGTCGAGTGCGCGCAGGGCGCGGACAGGGCGAAGGTCGAGGCGGAGATCCGCGAGCTCTGCCGCCGCAAGCTCATCGTTTACGCGCAGCCCAAAGAGATCCTTTTCGAAGACCGTCTGCCTGTCAACCTGATCGGAAAGATCGACCGCAAAGTCCTGGAGGCGCGCGGACAAGAAAATTTCGAACTCCATTGATTCATCTTTGCCGGAGAACTCCGGCCCTGTTGCCGTCCGCATCGCGGACGGCAATTTTTTTGATGAAAAGCAGATCGACTTGGAAAATGGCCGACTCTTTCGGGTGTGCAGATTTTCTGATTCTTTAACCGGGCAGAAAGCCCGGATTTTTTTTATGGAAACATAAGACCGCACGGATGACCGGAAAGGGCAGGGCGGACGCGCAAACGCGTCCGCCCTGTTTTTCACAAAAGGCATATAGGCGAGGGTGGAGGAATATATTAAAACATACACACGGCCGCAGGCGAAGTGTTTTCGGCAAAAGCGGACTTTTTTCGACAGGATCGCCGAAAAAATTCGGGCGTGCGGGCGGTATAATGAGGTGGAAAGCAGATGAAATGCGGGGTAATACGGTTGCGTCGGGCTGTGCTTGCGGCGGTGGCTTTTGTCGTAGTGGCGGCGCTCGTTCTGGCGTTGCGCCTGACGGGCGCCTATGCCGTGTATACGGGCGGAACGGTACGCGAGCTGCCCATATACAGCGTGGAGCGGTCGGATAACAAGATCGCGATCTCCTTTGATTGCGCCTGGGGGACGGACTACACCGACAAACTTTTAGAAGTGCTGGCGCGGGAGAATGTGCACGCTACCTTTTTTATGGTGCAGTTCTGGGCGGAAAAGTACCCCGAATATGTGAAGAAGATCGCCGAGGCGGGCCATGAGATCGGCACGCACAGCGCCACGCACTCGTATATGTCAAAGCTGTCCGAGGAGAAGATCCGTCAGGAGCTGAGCACTTCTTCGGCGGTGATCGAGGCGGCGTCCGGGGTGCGGCCCGATCTCTTTCGTGCTCCGTTCGGCGACTATAACGACCGGCTCATCCGCACCGCGCGCGATGCGGGATATTACACGATCCAGTGGGACGTAGACAGCCTCGACTGGAAGGATCTCTCCGCAAACGATATAGCCATGCGTGTGATCAGCCGAGTCCGAAGCGGGAGCATCATACTCTGCCACAACAACGGCAAACATACGGCCGAGGCGCTTCCCGTGATCCTGGATACGCTCAAAAACAAGGGCTTTACATTTGTGCCGATCGGGGAGCTCATCTACCGCGAAAACTTTACCATAGACCCGAACGGAAGGCAGCATGCCGCCGGATAAAATAATTGCGATACAATAGCAGGAGGATGTTTTTATGAACGGTACCGAGAAAAACAACAAGGTATTCATTATGGGCGAGATCGTGAGTGAGGCGAAGTTCTCGCACGAAGTGTACGGAGAAGGGTTTTACGAGTTGTTCGTAAAGGTGATGCGGCTTTCGGGGCAGGCGGATATTCTGCCGGTCACCGTTTCGGAGCGGTTGATCTCGGAGCGCGACCTGAAAGTGGGTGCAACGCTCTGCGCGATGGGGCAGTTCCGTTCCTATAACAAGATCGAAAACGGGCGTTCCCGTCTGATGCTGACGGTGTTCGTGCGCGAGCCCGTCGACGCGCCTCCCGTTAAAAACCCGAACAGCATCGTCCTGAGCGGCTACATCTGCAAGCCGCCCGTGTATCGCACGACTCCTTTCAACCGAGAGATCGCAGATCTTTTGGTGGCGGTGAACCGTTCTTACAACAAATCGGATTATATCCCCTGCATCGCCTGGGGCAGGAACGCGCGCTTTGTGAAGAATCTGCAGGTGGGGGACAAGATCGCCCTCTCGGGGCGCATCCAGAGCCGCGAATACCAAAAAAAGATCAGCGACTATGAAGTCAAGACGATGACCGCCTACGAGGTTTCCATCTCCAAGCTCGCCGCCTTCGACAGCGCCGATAACTTTGACCTCGAACGCGAATTTTCTCTGTACACGGGAGAGGAACAGCCCCTCGGCCACGGCGATTTCGAATGAGTGCGGCAAAGAGTTGTCTCGCCCCTTTTGCAGTTTTCCAAGAGCAGTCCGTCTGAGCGTGCGGCTTTTTGAAACTGTGTACGATCGATAAAAAATAGACAACTTTTCTGCGCGGAAAGATCTGTGCGGATATGAAAAAGAGAGCGGCGGCGTCCGAAATTTTCGGGCGCCGCCGCTCTCTTTGTGATCGCTAGGCCTGCGGTCTGTAAGCTAGAAAAATATGCGTTTTGATGGATTACTGCAAGGTAGGCTGTTTGCGCAGGAGCAGGTAGCAGACGCTGAGGATGACGGCGGCGGCCACCACGCTCACGACGACGAGCACCGCAATGACGGCGGGCGTCGCTTCATACAGCTGGCTCTCGTAGATCCAGCCGACATACAGGGTATTGCCTTCGGAATATTCCACATAGACGCGCCCTTCGCTGTCTAAGGTATCGTCGTAAACTTTGAGAAGTTCGCGGTTGGAAAGTTCGATGGTCGAGGACGGGTCGCCGTATTGCGAGAGCGTCACGCTTTCGCCGCGGTCGAGACGGCGGTAAGAGATCTGCTGCGTTCCGCTTACGCCGCCGCTCCCTTCGCCGAGAATGTACGCGGCGGGCACAAATCCGTAGGCGGTCTGTCCCCCTTCGGAGGTATAGGATACGAAATAGTAGTCTGTATCCAGCGCGCCTTGCTGATCGGATACATATCCGAGGAGAGTCACTTTCTGTCCGCGTGCAAGCTGCGTGATGCGTCCGAACACTTGGTAGGTGTTTCCGGTATTCCCTTCGCTGGCCGTGGTGCCGATGCGCATGGCGGGGAAGCGGTACACGCCGACGGCGTTACTCACCGTTGCATTGCCCGTGACGCTGCCGTCGATGCCGCTATGCAGCATCTCCGCGTCGGTGTCGAGGAGCAGACAGATCTCGTAGTCGTGGCGGATAGGGGATACCGAAGCGTCGCCCTGATGGAAAAGCACGATCGTTCCGTAGCTCTGCTGTGAGAGGACGATACCCGTGCGTTCGCTGTCGAGGCGGCGGTAATCGCCGCAGTCGAGAAGGGCGCGCGTGCTCTCTTCCAGCGTCGCGGCGTCGAGCGTGACTGCCACGGTCCCCGCGGGTGCGGTGATGAGCAGACCGTTTTCCGCCGTGCCCGCTGCGGGCGACGATGCAAAGATATCCTCGTATACGCCTTCGGCGGAAAGATTGCTCAGGGAGGAAAGGCCGAGCCCCTGCACGGTCGCGATAAAGCCGTCGCCGAGCAGGTAGCAATCCCCCGTGATCGGGTCGAAAACGAGAGAGGCCGGCTCGATCTTCCTCTGTGAATAGACGAGCTGCGCAAGCGCCGTTTCGGCGGGAAGGGTCGCGGGCGTCCTGTCTTTATAGGTGAGAAGGGCATCGGGCGTGACAGCGCACAATGCTCCGGTATAGTCGACGGCGAGATCGATGGCGTCGCTGCCGAAAGAATGCAGGCTTTCGCCCACCGTTCCGGTCCGGAAATTCTCTTCGCTGACGGGGTACACCGCGCCACCGTTCATCAGGTACAGATTGCCTAAAAGATCGGCCGCGATCTGTGAAAAGGTGCCGGACAGGCTGGCGGGCGTGATCTGATATCCGGAATCCGTCTGTCCGATGACGGCGCCGTGCTGAGTTCCCGCAGTCAGAAGATAGAAACTTCCGAACGAATAAGCTCCGTCGAGCATATCTCCGCTCAGCGCGAAGGGGCTTTCGAGGAGAGGAGAAAAATCTTCGTATCGATAGATATACAGGCGGTTTGCCTCGTTGTCTGCGACGAGGAAACAATCTTCTCCCGCGCAGACGGCGGCGGGGATATAGCTGAGACCGCGCAGATAAGAATAGCTTTGCGTTCGGGAAGAATACACCATGACGCGCCGGTTGGCCTGGTCTGCGATGACGAGGTTTCCGTCGTATGCGGAGATCGTCGCGGCGCCACCCAGGCGGACGTCGCTCACCGAATATTTTCCGATCTCATATTCCTCAAAAGTGCGGGAAGCGGGATCGAAGGTCTGCAGATTTTTTCCGCAGAGCAGGTACAGCGTATCGCCGATCAGCCGCATAGAGGGAACATTGACGACTTCTTCGCCGTTCCTCCGGATCTCCGTGCTGTCGCCGTTGCTGTAAACGAACAGAGGGGGCTGGAGTGCGGTGGTGGAATAATAAACTTCCTGTCCGACGACTGCAAAGCTGCGGATAGAAGAGGAGAGCGACCATTCTTCCGTCGCTGTGAGGCTGTCTCCCGTCACCGAGCAGATGGCGCTGTTGGCGGAAAAATAGATCCTGTCCGAATCGCCTGCGGTGTAGCTCTGTGCGAAATAGGGGTTGATGTTGGTAGCGGTGAGCCCGTCCGGCAGGGTGAGCGTCTGTTCGGGCCCCGCGAAGTCAAAGCCCTGCATATCCATGCGCGCGACGGTGATGTTGCCGCCCGTGCTCGTCGCATAGAACATATATTTGCCGCTGATCAGGAAAGAGACGCAGGATACGCTCGTCTGCTCGGCGGCGAAGCTTTCAGACGCCGCGGTGAGACTGAAATGGTAGATGAAGGTGCTCGTGCCGCTGGAAACAAAATACAGGTGCGTTTCCTCGCCGCTCGAGTAAAACTGCAGGGAGGTGAGGGTGGAAGCGGCGCTGTGCTCATATACGCGGTATCCCGCGGCCGGGTCATTCCGGTCGAAAATATAGATGCGGGCGTTGCCGCCGGCAGGGGCATCCGCAATGGCGATATAATCATCGTTGACGGCAAAGTCGGAGGGATTTTCCAGCTCAAGATACTGTTCGTACGTCTCCGGCAACAGCAGGTTGAGCCCGAGTTCTCCGCTCTGTGCAGGAGCGCCGGCCGCGCTTTGCGCCGCCGGTATATACAGCGCCGCCATGAGCGCCAACGCCGTTAAGATGGTCAAAAGAGCCTTTTTCATTCGCTTCCCCGCGTATGCGCACCCGTTTGTGTGTGCGCGCGCAATTATATATTTTATATTATAGCACAATCGCGCGCGTTTGTCGACAAAATTTTACAAAATTTGCGCTTTTTGCCTCTTGCCAAATGTTCCCGCCCTCGTCATTGCCCTGCTCGCCCCGTTCCTCTAAGCCGAACAACCCCGTCTTTCGGTAGATTATGGCCTGTAATCACTTTTTTCGCCGCTCCGTGCCCCGCCTCACTGTTTCGCCGCTTTGTGCCTTGCCTTCCTGTTTCGCCGCAGTTCTTCTCTCGGTTCAGGCGTAAAATTGCGTCAAATAATAAAAAATTTCCAAATCTTTCCAGAAAAATAATAAAACAGGCAAACGCATGCCTGTTTTATTCGCTATACTGTCTTCAGAAAAATACAAACATATGTTCGTATTTTTTGACATGTACCGCTCGGGAAAGCAGAATTATATGCGATAATGGGAGTGCGCCCGAAAGAGCGGGCAAGGAGGTGCGGAGATGAAGGCGTATCAGAAGGTGATGTTGCTTCTCTATCCGAAACTGGAGAGGATTGCGGAGGATATACGAAAGATCGTGAACGCGCTGGCGTGTTGTTGCGGAGCGGGCGAGGGGGCGGAAAAGAGCGTGGAGAGAGTGCTCGATTATATCTACGTGCGTGGCTGTTTTCTTGCGATGAAGGCGGAGATGGACGAAGTTCTCGCGCAGCTTTGCAGGGAGGAGCGGTATCTTCTCGAATACAAATATTTCCGCAGAAAGCAGAAGCTGGCGGGGGAGTTTGCCGATCTGCGCATGGATTGCAGCGAGCGCACCTATTTCCGGCGCCAGAACCGTCTGGCGGACAAATTCAATGCCCTCTTATTGCGGCGCGGGCTGAGCGAGGACTGGTTCATGACCACCTATTCGGGCGTTCCCTATGTGATGGCAGCGCTCGAGAAGGTCAGGGCGGGCGGAGAAAAGAGCTTTTGCGACAAGCGCGTGCGGCGGACCGTCCGTTTTTCCGACGGGAGCGGGAAGGGCGAAAGGGAGGAAAAGGAAAAACCTCTTTCCGTCTGAAGGGGCGCGGCAAATCTTTCCGGACGCTTCTTGCAGACAAAGCGGCGCCCGCCGCGGAAGGATCCCGGCGGGCGCCGCTTGGAGCGATCAGTTCGGAAAATATGGTGACGTATCCCGTAATTTTGTACATAAAAGCGGGGAAAGCGGGGCTCAGAATGGGTCTTCGGCGTCTTCGCCATACGTCTGCGGCCGCGGCGGTTTTGCAGGGCGGAACAGGAAATATACGGCGCCGATCCCGGCCACCGAAAGGGCGCAGATAAGGACGATGTTCACCGCGTTCATGCCGCCGCTCTCCTGAGGGGCGGGCGGAGAACTTTCCTCCTGCATATGTTCGGTGTTTTCCGGATAATCGAGGGGAGCGCAGGCGGTCGCGGGAACATAGCCGAAATCCCCTTCGAGGGAAACGTAGTAATAGATCGCCGATCCGTAAGAAAAGGTGCCGTAGAAGTCCGCCTCCACCGTATAACGGGTGATAAAGCCGGCGGGCAGCTGTTCCGCACCCTCCGTTTCGAACACGACTTCGATCGTGTAGTCGAGATAGGGCGTTTCGGGAACATAATCGACAAGCTCCACCTGCGATTTCAGACAATATCCTTGCAGCGCCGCGCTGCCCGTGCGGTATTCGGCGGCGTAATAATTGCCTTCTTCGCCCGTGATGCGCACAAAATAGGTGCGCGGCAGAACGAACAGTCCGCTTTCGGCTTCGGCTCGCTCGTAAAAATACACTTCCTCATCCAGGATGCGCGCGTAGCGCGCTGTTTCCTCCGCCCGCACGGCAGAAGGGGAGAGAAAAAACAGCATCGCCGCCGCGGTGAGAAAGGAAAATAGCAGTTTCATAAATTACCTCCTTCGCGCAAGAGCCATTATACAGCGGATCCGAACGCGGGAAAAAAGTTTTCGGCACGTATTTTCACGGATTTTGTCACATTTGTGCCGCGGCCATGGCAAGCGTGAAAAAACGGCGTGTATGGCGGACAAGAAAAGCGGGATGCGGCAAAGGCAGGCGAGAAAAAACGGCGTGTATGGCGGACGAGGCATAAAGCGGGATATGCCAAAGTCAGAAGCGGCAAAAAAGCGCCCGAGTGAAAGGCGGGCGAACAAAAACAGAACGAACCGGAAAAGGTGTGCGGCAAAAGGCGGCAAGGGAGAGCGACGGGAGAGCGGGCAGATGACAGAGGTGAGAGAATGACGGAAGCGGAGATCGTGCAGCGGATTCTGGAGCTGGAGGGGGAGGAGCGGCGGCGGAGCGCCGAAAACGCGCTTGCCCGCTACAACAGCGGCCGCAAAAAACATCGGAAGCAGATCGCCTTTCACAGATGCAAGAAGCGCAACCGCTGGGTTTTCGGGGGGAATCGGAGCGGTAAGACGGAGTGCGGGGCTGCCGAGTGCGTGTACATGGCGCGCGGGATCCATCCCTATCGCAAGAACAGGAAAGACGTGTTCGGCTGGGTGGTGTCTCTGTCGCAGCAGGTGCAGAGGGATGTGGCGCAGAAGAAGATTTTGCAGTATCTTTCGCCTGGGTGGATCGAGGACGTGGTGATGCTTTCCGGAAAAAAGGGGTCGCCTTCGGGCGTCATCGACCAGATCCGCGTGCGCAATGTGTTCGGCGGGATCTCGGTGATCGGGTTCAAGAGCTGCGACCAGGGCCGCGAAAAGTTTCAGGGGGCGTCGCTGGATTTTGTGTGGTTCGACGAGGAGCCGCCCGAGGACGTTTACCGCGAATGCGTCATGCGCGTGATGGACAGAAAGGGGGACATCTTCGGCACGATGACCCCGCTCAAGGGACTCACGTTTCTGTTCGACGAGATCTACATGAACAAGCGAAACGACCCCGAAGTGTGGTACGAGTTCATGGAATGGGCAGACAACCCCTTTCTGAAAAAGAGCGAGATCGCTCACCTTTCGCAGGTGATGGACGCGCAGGAACTGCAGAGCCGCCGCTACGGTAAATTTTGCGTGAAAGAGGGGCTGGTGTACCCGGAATTTGATGAACGTACCCACGTAATTGCACCCTTTTCGGTGCCGCCTGAGTGGCAGGATACCATTTCCATCGACCCCGGGCTCAACAATCCGCTTTCGGCGCACTGGTACTGCGTGGACTTTGACGGCAATGTGTATGTCGTCGCGGAGCATTACGAAGCGGGCAAAGACGTGGGGTATCATGCGGAGAAGATCCGGGAGATCAGCCGCAAGCTTGGCTGGCACACCGATTACGGGGGAAGACTGTGCGCGCTCATCGATTCGGCGGCCAACCAGCGCACGCTTGCCGCCTCCAAGAGCGTGAGCGAGCTGTTCTATGAACAGGGCATCAACGTCAATGCGCGCGTCGACAAAGATCTCTTTGCGGGCATCGCACGGGTGAAAAGCTACCTCAAGGGGGAAAACGGAAAGCCGAAGCTGTACATTTTTGAAAATTGTGTGAATCTCATACGCGAGATCAAGGGATATTTCTGGGGGGAAGGGGACGTGCCGAAAAAGCGGGACGATCACTCTCTCGACGAGCTGCGCTACTATCTGATGACCAAGCCGAAGAACGCGCCGCCCCTTCCGCAGCCCACCGCGCTGCAGCGGGACAAGATGCGGCTGATGCGCCGCGCGGCGAGGGGGCGAGGGCCCGAATAAAACATCCGCACGGCGGCCTCGTGCGGGAAGGAGAATGTGTGGAAGAGGAAAGAGTGCGCCGCGCGCTGGAAAGAAAGGCGCTCGGGTACGAGACGGACGAAGTGGTGGAGGAATACGGATTTCGGGAAGGGGAGGAGATCCTCGTAAAAAAGAAGGTGACGAGGAAGAGCGTTCCGCCCGATATACAAGCGGCAAAGATGCTGCTCGGCGAGCTGCCGTCGCCGCGGGAAATGAGCGACGAGCAGATCGAACGGGAAAAGCACAGACTTTTGCAGATGTTGAAGGAGGAAGAAAATTGAGCAAGAAGACGCAGAGCATACGCGCCCGCGCCGCCCTGTCGGCGGAAGGGGCAGCGGATATGCAGAAAAAGGCGGAGGAGCGCCTGGCGGCAGAGGTGTGCGCGGAGTTTGAGCGCCGCCGTGCGGAGAGGCGGTTCCTCGAAAGGGGCTGGGAGCTGAACATGAACTTTCTTTCGGGAAATCAGTATTGCCGCATCGGCCCCGACGGAGAGATCGAGCAGGAAGAGCCGCGCTATTTTTGGCAATACCGCCGCGTGTTCAACCACATCGCGCCCACCATCGACACTCGTCTGGCGAAGCTGGCGCGCGTGCGGCCGAACATGACGGTGCGCGCTGCCACGGGCGAGGAGGGGGACCTGTATACCGCCAAGGTATGCACGAGCGTGCTCCGCTCCGTCTGCGACGAGTGCGCATTCAGCGACGTGATCACGCGCGCCACGATGTGGAGCGAGACGTGCGGCACAGCCTTTTATAAGGTGCTCTGGAGCGGAGAGGGGGTGCGCATTGCGGCCCTTCCGCCCTTCGAGATCTATCCGGAAAATCTCGGCTGCGAGCGGGTGGAAGACCAGCCCAGCATCATCCATGCCAAGGCGATGCCCGTTTCGGAGATCTTCGAGCGCTACGGCATTCGCCTGCCCGGCCGCGAGATCGCGGAATTTTCGCTGGCGCCCTATTCGGAGGCCGCCAATTTTGCGGGCGGGGCGGGGCTTTCGGCGCGCAACGTGCTGCGCGAAAGCGAGCTCGTCATCGAGTATTACCAAAAGCCCTGCGCGGATTTTCCGAACGGCAGGCTCGTGGTGGTGGCGGGCGGAAAGCTCGTCCATTGCGGCGACCTCCCTTATCGGAACGGTGAGCGGGGCGGGCGGAGCTATCCGTTCGTGAAGCAGTCGGCGCTTCATCTTACGGGCGCCTTTTTCGGAACGAGCATCATCGACAGGATGATCCCCATCCAGCGCGCCTTCAACGCGCTCAAAAACCGCGAACACGAGTTTCTGAACAGGTTGACGATGGGCGTCCTTGCCGTGGAAGACGGCTCGGTGGACACGGAAGAGCTGCTCGAAGAGGGACTTCCGCCCGGAAAGGTGCTCGTGTACCGCCAGGGTGCCACGCCGCCCAAAATGCTCGGCGCCGATTCGGTGCCGTACGATTTCGGCGCGGAGGAGGAACGCCTGCTCGACGAGTTCGTCCTTGTCAGCGGTGTGAGCGAGATCAGCTCCTCCACCCAGAACCGCACCAACGTGACGAGCGCCACGGGATTGCAGCTTTTGATCGATCTGGACGACACGAGGCTGATGGTCACGGTGGAGAGCATACGGCGCGCCGTGATCTGTGTCGGGAAACATATCCTGCGTCTCATGCGGCAGTTTGCGGGCGAAAAGCGGCTGATGCGCATGGCGGGCGAGGGCGAAAAGGTCAAGATGTATTATTTTTCCGCGTCGGACATCTCGTCGGACGACGTGGTGTTCGAAGCGGATTCGGAGAGTGCCGAATCCCCGTCGCAGCGCAGGTCGCTCATCTACGAGCTGTACCGGCTGGGCGTGCTGGAAGATGAGAACGGGAAGGTTCCCGTGCAGACGAAGGAAAAGGTGCTGGACGCGCTCGGCTTCGGCGGGCTGGAACAGGCGCGCGGCATGACGGCCATGCACACGAACAAGGCGGCAGAGGAAAATCTGCAGCTGGCAAGCGGGGAAGTGGACGTCGATTGGTATGACGACGACGCCGCGCACGTCGCCGAACATACGCGGTTTTTGCTTTCCGACGAGTTCAAGCGGGCGCAGCCGGAGGCAAAGGCAAGATTCGTGGCGCACATCCGTGCGCACGAAGGGCAGAGGCGGGAAAAAGCGCAGGCTGTACAGGCGCAAAATTCCACGCCGCCCGTGCGCGAATAAAAAACAGCCGCTTCCGCGCGGGCGGGCAAAGCGGCAAAAGGGAGGAGAAAGTTGGAGAAGGAGAACAACACGACCGGAGAGGAGACGGCGCAGGGAGCGGAGGCTCGGATGCAGGAAGGCGCGGCGGCACCTTTCGGGAAATTCAGGAGCGCGGAAGCCCTTCTCAGCGCGTACAATTCGCTGGAGGCTGAGTTTACCCGCCGCAGCCAGCGTCTGCGCGAATTGGAGGGCAGGGAAGCGCGCGCGGCCGAAGAGCCGCCGCGCGCGGAAGAGCCGCCCCGTACGGAGGCGGCGGAGGACGGACGGTTCCGCAAAGAGGTGGAACGCGCGGTAGACGCGTACCTCTCGAAAGAGCGGCCGCCCTATCTTATGGCGGAGGGCGGCGCATTTTCCGCTGCCCCCGCGCAGAAGGCGCATACCCTCGAAGAGGCTGCCGCGCTGGCGGCGGCCATGTTCAAAAAAATTGAGTAACGTATGCACGAAAATCTGCAAAAAGGCGGCACGCGTGCCGCGCGCCGCCGCGTAAATCTGACGGAGGAATAATTTGACTATGGTAACTTTGACCAGTGCAGACAGTGCATTAAAGAGCTATTATCTCGGCGCCATTTCGCAGCAGCTGAATACGGAGGTGAACCCCTTCCTTGCCAAGGTGCGCCAGTCTACGGCGGACGTATGGGGCAAGGAGGTGCGCCGCCTTGCGCAGTACGGCGTCAACGGCGGCGTGGGGGCAGGCACCGAAGAGGGCGCGCTCCCTGCGGCGGCGGGCAACAACTACGAGCAGTTTGTGACCACCCTGAAAAACCTTTACGGCACGGTGGAGATCAGCGACAAGGCGGTTCGCGCTTCCGAAAACAACGCGGGCGCGTTCGTGAACCTGCTCACCGCGGAGATGGAGGGGCTGATCCGCTCTTCCGCCTTCAATTTCGGCAGGATGCTTTTCGGCGACGGTTCGGGCGTCCTTTGCACCGTTTCCTCGGCGAGCGGAACGACGGTCACCGTCGATTCCGTCAAAAACGTCATCGAAGGGATGACGGTGGATATCCTTACTTCGGGCGGCGGCGCCGTTTCGGGCGCGACGGGCAGGCGCATCCTTTCCGTCGACCGCGACGCCAACACGATCACCCTTTCCGGCGGCGCCCTGTCGGGCGTGGCGGAAAGCAACATCGTGTGCGTGCAGGGTTCCTACAACCTTGAACTCACGGGGCTGGGCGCCATTTTCCAGGATACCGGCACGCTGTACGGCATCGACCGCTCCACGCACAAGTGGATGGTCCCGTATATGCAGACGAGCGTGGGCGAGCTTTCGGAGATCAAGATCCAGAAGGCGATCGACAAGCTGGAAGAGACGGCGGGCAGCCGCGTCGATATGATCCTCTGCAGCTGGGGCGTCAAGCGCGCGCTGCAGGAGGTGCTTTCCGCCTCCCGCACCAACAGCGACATGACCGAGCTTGCGGGCGGCTATCGCACGATGACGTACAACGGAATCCCGGTGGTGGCAGACCGTTTCTGCCCGGACGGCACGATGTATCTTCTGAACTCCGCCGACTTCACGCTGCACCAGCTGTGCGACTGGAAGTGGCTGGAAGGGGATGACGGCAAAGTGCTGCGCCAGGTGCCCGGCAAACCGCTCTACACGGCGACGCTCGTCAAGTATGCAGACCTGATCTGCACGCGGCCGTGCGGGCAGGCTATGCTTTCCGGCATCACGGAAGCGTAAAGACAGGAAGTTTCGCGGTTCAGACTGCGGAAAAGGCCCGTAAGGGCGGCGCCGCGCAATTATTGCGCGGCGCTTTTCGCCCGGCGCAAGTCCGGGCAAGGCAAGGAGGGAATATGAAAGTAAAACAGATCATGGCGCTGGCGGCGGAGCTGTGCGGCCGGCGCGACGTGGCGGACTATCTTGAAAAGGGGCTGACCGCAGACGCCGCGGCTTCCGCGCGGGAGGAAGAGACGCTTCTGCGCTGCTATAACCTTGCCGAAAACGAGATCGCGCTCGATTATCTTCCGCTTAAAAAGACGGAGATTCTCCATTCGGACGGCGCGCTCGCGTATACGGCATTTGCAGTTCCCCCGCTCGAGATCTTCAGCGTGCACGGCGAAGGGGGCGAAAAGCTCCCCTTCGTGCAGGGGGAGGAGGGCATCCGCGTGAAGGCGGGAAGCGTCCGCGTGACCTATTCTTACCGTCCGGCCGTGAAAGAGGCGGACGACGAGCCTTCCGTCTCCGGAAAGGCGGGCGAACGGGTCCTCGCGCTCGGCACAGCCTGCGAATACGCGCTGATGAGCGGGCTTACGGACGCGGCGCAGCTGCTCGACAGGCGGTACCGCGACGCGCTCGCATGCGCCTGCCGCGAGCGGGGCGGGCGGCTGAAAATGCGGAGGTGGGTATGATGCGGGCACAGAAAAAGCCGCTTTCCGGCAGCGTGCGCACGGCGGTGCGCGAGGTGCCTTTGCAGGATTCGTCCGAGGGGGATGCCCCCGACTTCGGCTTTGAAGACAAGGGAAAGTTTCTCGGTGCGGGGTACGGCGCCGAGGCTCTGCCGCTTACCCTTCCCCAGGGGCAGCAGGCGCAGGCGGTATACGCTCTGGACGGGGCGGAGGGCAGGGCTTACTGCCTTGTGAGCGCGGACGGAAAGGTCTGGTACTGCGCGGCGGGCGGGTCGGCGTTTACCGATTCCGGCGTGCAGTTCGCGGCCCGCCCCGCCGCCTGCCGCGTGAGCGGCGGCGAGGCGGGCTGGCTGCTTTCGGACGGGACTTCCGTCGCCCTGTTTGCGGCGGACGGCGTCGGCGCGGAGGCGGAGATCCCCGCCTTTTCGTGCGCCTGCTGGCACTACGAAAGGCTGTGGCTCGTGCCCGCTTCGGACGCAGAGCAGCTGTATTTTTCGGCACCGGGCGCCCTTCGGGATTTTTCCTCGGCGATCGGGGGCGGGGGATATGTCCGGGTTCCCGACGAAAAGGGGGATATCTGCGCGCTGGTCGGCCGTGAAAATTATCTGTATCTTTTCCGCGAGCAGGGCGTGCAGCGCCTTTCGGCGCGCGGTGACGAGGCGGAATTCGAGGTCCGCGACGAGTTTTCCTGCGCCCGCGTGTATGCGGAAACTGTCTGCGAGACGGGCGGCTGTATCTATTGGCTGGGAGAAGACGGCCTGCATCGGTTCGACGGCGGAAAGGAGGAAAATTTTGCGGATACATGCCGTTTCTTTTCCGAGACCCAGCTTTCGCCCTTTGCCGTTGCGGCGGCGGGAATGTATACTCTGCACGCGCGCATCTGCACGGAAGGAGGGGAGGAGGACGCTTTCGTGCTCATCCACCCTCTGCGCGGAGACAGGCAGGTCGTGCGTGCGTCGGCCTCTTTCGCATCGGCCTGCGGCGGCGAGGTGATCTTCGCGTCGGATGCGGGGCTGTTCCGCCTGCAAAAGGGGGCGGCGCCCTCCCGCAGGATCGTGCGCCGCCTGGAAAATCCGCTGGCCCAGCCATCCTGTCTTTCCGAAGTGGTTTTGTACGGAAAAGGCATGTACGTCATCCGATTTTCCGGCGAAAGGGGCACACGTATCGTGCGGCTGAACGCCGCGTTTGGCCGTGCGCGCGCCGCCGTGAACCTGGCGGGCGGGCAGTTTCTTTGCGAACTTCTTTCCGAGGGGCCTGCCTGTGAACTTCGCGCGCTCACCGTGCGCTATACGAAAGGAGGACTGCAATGACGGCGGAAGAACTGGAAAAGGCGGTGCAGAAACTCATAGAGGAGGCGAATGCTTCGAGCTCGGCTGCCAAGGAGGAATATGAGCAGGACTGTCTGCGGGCGAAATACCGTGCGCTCGAACAGCGCATAGACCGTTCGACCATCCTCGAAAACATCCTCGCAGACAGAAAAAACAAGTACGACGCGCTCGTTTTGCAGATCCAGAAAGATCTCGACGAGAGTCTGGAAGCGCTGTACGCCGAGGAAGGCACGGGCGGGACGACGCCTCCCGGGATTGACCCCGGCGAAGCGCCCTACGAGGTGGACTATACTCTTGCCATGCGCGATCGGTATGTGATCGTCAAAAATTATTACCTCGGCTACGACGATATGGCCGCGGCGCTCTCCGACTTCGAAAAAGACGAGATCGCCAAGGACTATCTCGGCAGCTATTACGACTATCTGCTGCAGCTTCTCCTGTTGGTGCAGTAAAAGGGGTGCCGTACTCCCAAAAGTCCGGCAGGGGGACCGGCGCCGCCGGTCCCTTTTTTCAGGCATCGGAAGCCGCATATTTCGCTGTCGGCGGGGAGAGGAAAGGTGCGCGGAAGGCAGAAAGCTGCACTTTCTTTTCCGTCCGGACGGAAAAGAAAGTGCAAACGGCGGAAACCCGTGCACGTGCGGCAGAAGAAGAGAAAACTGTGTTGTCTGCTGCATTTCATCGAAAAAAATGAGAAAAATTATCCTGATTGAATGGTATTTTCTCTGGATCTACATAAAATAAGAGGGGCAAGTCTTGTTCCGGGCAGGCGCATTTTCAGCAAAAAACGGGAAAAGGCTTTACAATTTCACTTTTTTATTATATAATGGAACAATCAAAGAACGTCTGAATCCAAAACAGTAAGACGTCCGGGCGGAGGATGCTGTGCGGTACATAGCGGGCGCATTCAGATATCTTATCAAAAACTTCATATTCTTGTTCGCGTTCGTGCTGATCCCGTCTTATTTTCTGGCGGTTTCCGGGTCGCCTGCCGCCGTGCGCGCGCTGATCGATGCCTTTATCCGCAGCGGAGGGAACGTGGAGATCAAGTTCGGCGAGATCTTTTCCTTTTTCTCTCCCTTCAACAGCTACGGCTGGGCGTATGCGCTCATCTTTTTTGCTGCGTCCGTCCTCTGTCTGCCCATGTTGTTCGGGTTCATCGAAAAGCATATGCGCCTGGGGTTCCGGACCTGGAAAGGCATTGCCGGCCGCTTTAACTTCAATTTTTTGACAACGCTCGTCGTTTTTCTTGTCTGCCTGGTCATCTATGAGATATGGGCGCTGATCACGGCGGGCCTTATCTATGCCGAGACGTTTCTGCTGCGGGGGATCGCCTGCAGCATCGTCGCCCTCGCCACGGCGGTGGGGATGGTGGCGGTGCTAGGTTATCTTTTTTCCACCTTTTTGCTCTGGCTTCCCTGCCTGCAGATCACCGGTTACAATTACATGGATGCGCTCGTCTATTCGAACAACCTCAGCGTGCGGAAAAAGGGTCCGATCTTTCTGGCACTGTTTTTGCCCGCGCTCGTCTGCTTTGCCGCGCGCCTGCTCATCGTGGCGTTCGTACCCTTTCTCCCGGCCGCGTTTCTCCTTGTCGAGCTCGTCTTCCTGTTTTTTATCCTGTATTTCTGCGTGCTGATGTTCGTCGCCTATTTCGATGCGGCGGGCGAGGAGCGCATGGACTTAAAGAAAAAAATTTAAGCGGGAGAGTCTGTCGTGATCTTCAAAAATTCCTTTCATCTTCTCGTCGATAATTTTTCGCTGAATTATAAGATGTTGTTTTATAAGCTCATCGTGGGTGCGATCACGCTCGGCCTGAGTGCGGCTCTGATCTATCCCTTGCTCAACACGCTGTTTTCCAGCCGTCAGTTTCAGGATGTGGTGGACCTTCTCGGGCAGTTTTTCAAATCGCTCGTCTCGGGGGATACCGCTTTTCTCGAAACGTTCGGGCCGCAGCTGGGCGAAAAGACGAGGACTCTTCTCGAATATATCCGCAACAATGCGACGGACGTGGTGCTGTTTTTCCTCGCGTTCGTCTTTGTCATTCTGGTATCCCGCTTTCTCAGCGGACTGGGGAATTTTGCCTTCGGGTATCTTCTGGACAACAAGATGTCCAGCTATGCGAAAGTCTCTCTGACGGGTGCGCTGGTGAGCAATCTGGGCAAGGCCTCGCTGTGGCACCTGATCTATGTGCCCGTTACTTTCGTGTACGATGCCATCGTTCTCGGCATCTGCTATGCCTTTTTCCTCGTCCTTCTGAACATTTTCTCCGTCGGCCTCATCGCCTCGGTCGTCTCGCTCATGCTTTCGGTCGCGCTGTACCTGGTTTCCCAGGCCTTCAAGCTGACCGTCTTCAACGGGGTTGTCCCTGCGATGGTGGGGGATAAACTCAAACTCGGCGCGGCGCTCAAAAAGGCATTCGCGTTCAAAAAAGAAAGGTTCTGGCCGCTGTTTTCCACCTATGTGGTGACGGCGATGTTTATTCTGTGTCTGAATGTTCTGTTTGCGCTCTCGTCTTTCGGCGCGGCGCTCCTTCTGACGGTTCCGATGTCGTATATGATGCTCATCTGCATTCAGTTCGTGAGCAGCTATACTTACGATCGCAAAAAATATTTCCTCAATAAGGATACCGTCGTCAAACCGGAAAAACAGGACGATTCGGGCGAAAATTTTTACGAAGATTTTGAACTTTGAAAGGGCGCGCAGGCGGAGCGTACGGATATTTCCGGCGCTGCATCCTGCGCTGCTTTTTGCATCTATCGGAGGTAATTATGGATTTTCAATCGGTTTATCGTAAATGGCTTGAAAACCCTGCGCTCAGTGCGGAAGACAGGGAAGAGCTCACCGCCATCGGGGGGAACACGAAGGAGATCGAATACCGTTTCGGGGCAGAACTCGAGTTCGGCACGGCGGGTATGCGTGGGATCATCGGCTGCGGCACCAACATGATGAACGTCTACACGGTGCGCCGCGCCACACAGGGACTTGCGGAATACGTGAAGTCGCTCGGCCCGCGCGCGATGAAGAGGGGGGTCGCGATCTCCTACGACACGCGCAGGAAATCCGCAGAGTTCGCCCGCGCCGCGGCGGGTGTGCTCGCGGCGAACGGCATTGCGGCGTATCTCTACCACGAACCGCATCCCGTCCCCATGCTCTCGTATGCGGTGCGCAGGCTTTGCGCCGTCGCGGGCATCATGATCACCGCCAGCCACAACCCGAAGGAATACAACGGCTACAAAGTCTACGGCGAGGACGGAGCGCAGATGTCCCCCGAAGCGACGGACGTCGTCGTCGGATTTATCCGCAACATCACCGATTATTTCTCCGTCAAAGAGGCGGCGGGGTCTCCGCTCATCAAAAAGGTACCCGCATCCGTCGATCGGAGCTATTATAAAAAAATCGCCAAACTCTGCCTTTCGCGCAAGGCGGTCTCCAAGGTCGGCAAAAACATCCGTCTCGTCTACACGCCCGTGCACGGCAGCGGATATGTTCCCGTCATGACCATCCTTAAAAAATTGGGGATCAATGTCAGCGTGGTCAAGGAACAGGTCCAGCCCGATCCCAATTTCTCCACGGTCGAAGTTCCCAACCCGGAATTCAAAGAGACCCTTTCGATGGGCATCGCGCTGGCGGAAAAGATCCAGGCCGACGTCGTGTTCGGCACAGATCCCGATTCCGACCGCCTCGGCGTCGCCATCAAGAACGACAAGGGCGAATTTGTCGCACTCTCGGGAAACCAGGTGGGCATTCTCCTTCTCGATTATATCCTCAACCGTCTCAAAGAGGAGCAGAAACTCCCCGCGAACGGGGTGGTTGTCAAGAGTTTTGTGACCACCGGCATGGCCAAGGCCATCTGCGACGATTTCGGCGTGCAGCTGGTCGACGTGCCCGTCGGGTTCAAATTCATCGGCGAAAAGATCAAAGAGTACGTCCGGACGGGTTCGCATACCTTCCTGTTTGGTTTCGAGGAGAGCTGCGGATATCTGCGCGGCACCGAATGCAGCCGCGACAAGGACGCCGTCGTGGCGAGTATGCTCTGCGCCGAAATGGTCTGTTACTATACCTACAGGCAGCAGTCGGTCTACGGCAGGCTGATGGACATCTATTCCCGCTACGATTATGTGCTCGACCGCAACGTGAGCATCAAATTTGACGGACTGAATGCGATGAAGGAAATGAACGCGCTCGTCGATTCCCTCAAAAAGAAAAAGGCGGAGAAATTCGACGTGCACAACGTCGTGGCCGTGCGCGACTATTCCGCATCCGTTCGCCGCCTTGCCGACGGCACCGAAGAACCGCTCGATATCCCCAAGACCAACGCCGTCTATTATGAGCTGGAAAACGGCAGCTTCATCTGCGTGCGGCCCAGCGGCACCGAGCCGAAACTGAAAATTTATTATTCCGTGCGCGCCAAGGACGAAGCGTCCGCCGAAAAATCTTTTGAAAAGATGAAGGCGGCTTTCGAAGAATATATGAAATAACCTTTCCTTAATAATATAGGAGAGCATCCCGGAATGCGGAAACGCAGGTTTTTCAGAGGGCGGCGGGCAGATCAAAATGCAGCCGCCCTCCCGCTTTCTCCGAAGTTTTGTCGGAATAAAAATTTTTCTGCGAAATTTTTATTTTTTGCTTGACATATCCTGTTAAACATGATATTATATTTAGGCTGTCGGTTGAGGCAGCTCCTTTCTTTTGAAAGGATTCCGAAGATTGACAACTGCATAGAAAAAGAAAAGCAAAGTACAAAAGGCAAGACG
>CAKNQN010000016.1 GCA_930990665.1 uncultured Clostridia bacterium | reverse complement strand
GCCTCTCCGAACTCACATTCGGAGGAGAGCGGCGTATTGCCCACAGCCCAAATTTTCTGTACACGCATTTTGTTCTGTGTGAGCGTGCCCGTCTTATCCGAACAAATGACGGAGATATTGCCGATCGTCTCCACGGCGGTAGGCGTGCGGACAATGGTATTTTTCTTTGCCATGCTGCCCACGCCGAAGGAGAGGGAAATGGTCACGACAACGGGCATAACTTCGGGAATAGCCGCAACCGCAACGGAAACAGCCACCATCAGCATTTCGGGCACGGGATTGCCGTACAGCCAGCCGATGAGCAAAGCGAGCAATGCGCCTCCAAAGGCGATGACGGACAATACTTTGCCCAGTTTTTGCATACGCTCTTGGAGCGGCGAAAGTTTTGCCTTTTCGTTTGCAAGTAGCTTGGAGATGCGGCCGATCTCCGTTTCGTTTCCCGTGCGGCTTACAACGGCTCTGCATTTACCAGCGACGACAAGCGAGCCTGAAAACACCATATGCTTGCTGTCTGCGGCGGCAGTATCCTCTTCGGGCATGAATGAAATGTCCTTTGTGGCCGGTTCGCTCTCGCCGGTGAGGAGCGATTCGTCACAGCAAAGTCCCGTCTCTTCCAAAATGCGGGCGTCGGCGGGAACGCGGTCGCCCGTAGAAAGGGTTATGATGTCACCGGGGACAAGAAGTTCCGCATCTATCTTATCCGTCTTTCCTGCTCTGATGACCGTACATTTTTGTATGTTGTACTTTTTCAGCGATTCGACGGACTTTTCCGCCTTGACCTGTTCGCGCACCGAAAGAAAGATATTCAGCACGATGATAAACGCAATGACGATAGGTTCCGTCAGATTGTCGGGGTGCGTTGTGAGCGCTATGTAGAGCGACAGTGCCATTGCAACACACAGAATGATAATCGTTACGTCCTTGAACGAGCACAAAATGTGCATGAATACGGACTTGCGCTTGGTTTTTGCGAGAGTATTCCTTCCGTATTTTTCAAGTCGGGTTTTCGCTTCATTCTCCGAAAGCCCTGTTTCGGCGGTTTCGCCAAGTTCTGCCTGCAAGTCTTTGAGCGGTGTAGTTTCGTACATGGTTGACCTCCTTTTGACAAAAAAAGGAGCCAACAAATCAACCATAAAGCCTAAGGCTGATTTATTGACTCCGAGCACGCCCGATCCGGCGAAAGGGTCGTGCAAGTTTTTATTTAATTGCCTGTATATCTTATCAGATTCAGTTCATTAAGTCAAGTGTTTCTCGCAGATAAAATATAGTGACCGAAATTAACTCTATTTAATCATTTTTGCTATAATTTGTACTTGTTTAAATACGATAATCATATTGACTTAATTTAAAAATCGTGTATAATAATATACGAGGTGACAGTATGAGCATTAAAATTATAGGAGAAAGATTGAGAACTCTGCGCGAGAGCGTAGGCAAAACACAGGCTTTTATAGCAAGCGAGATAGGAACAGTGGCTCAGTCTGCCATTTTTCGCTACGAAAATGGTCAGAGCGATGTACCGAACGCAATTTTGCTGTGGTATGCCGACTATTTTGACGTATCGCTCGACTACATTTTCGGGCGCACGGACAAGCCGCAGGGCAAACTATATGACTATAACCCCAAAGCCTTCGATGACGAGAAGATGCAGCAGTTTGTAGAGATGTGTTTTGACCCCAAATCCCCCGCCAACGCCAAACTCAAAGAAGCCGTGCTTAAACTCTTACGGGAGGAACAGAAATAATGAGAGCCGTTATCTACGCCCGCTATTCTTCTGATAATCAGACGGAAGCGTCTATTGAGGGACAACTTCGCGAATGTATGGAGTACGCGACATACAACGATATTCAGGTAATCGGCAACTACATAGACCGTGCGTTCTCGGCAAAGACCGACCACCGCCCCGAATTTCAGCGAATGATAAAGGACAGTTATAAGCATGCCTTCGACTGTATTATCGTGTGGAAGCTGGACAGGTTCTCCCGCAACCGCTACGACAGCGCGCACTATAAAGCGCTGTTACGCAAGAACGGAGTTAAGGTCATTTCCGCAAAGGAGACGATTGCCGAGGGCTCGGAAGGCATACTCTTGGAGTCCGTCCTCGAAGGTATGGCGGAATACTACTCAGCCGAACTTGCCGAGAAGGTAACGCGCGGAATGAAGGAGAACGCCTTAAAAGGCTTGTGGAATGGCGGAAACGTTCCGTTCGGCTATGTGATAAACAAAGAGCGCAAGCTCGATATAGACCCGCAAGCCGCGCCCGTCGTTCAGGAGATATTCAAGTTGAGCAACGACGGAAAGACGGTAAAGGAAATCTATAACATAATGAACGAGCGCAAAGTAACGCGCTCGAACGGCAAGGCTTTGAGATACAACGCAATCCGCTATATACTCTCTAACAGAGTTTATATTGGAGAGTACCACCACATGGGTGTGGTGATAGAGAACAGCGTACCGCCGCTTGTTTCGGAAGAGCTGTTCAATGCCGTGCAGTTGGAACTCGCCAAGAACTCAAAGGCGCCGGCAAGACATTCGGCGGACGAAGATTACCTGCTCACCACCAAACTGTTTTGCGGGCGGTGCGGAGCAATGATGGTTGCGCAGACGGGAACGAGCGGCACAAAAGGCATTGTCTATCGCTATTATGCCTGTGTGCGGCAGAAGAAACACCAATGCGAAAAGAAACCCGTCAGCAAGACCAAGCTGGAAGATTTCATAGTCTATAAGACAATGGAATTCCTCAAAGACGATGGCGTGATAGAGAGGCTCTCGGCAAAACTGTATGAGTTACAGTACACGGAGAGTACTGTTCTCCCCAAGTTGCAGGAGCAATTGAAACAAAAGGAAAAAGAGATAGAGAATATCGTAAACGCCGTACAGAAGGGCTACGCGACGGAAACCTTATTGAAGCGGCTGGACGGACTTGAAAAGGAAAAACGCGAGATAAGCGACGCGATTGCCAAAGAACAGCTTAAAGCGCCAATCTTTACGCAAGACCATTTCAGAATGGCTCTCTCCAACTTCCGCAAGATAGATATAACCACGCAGGAAGGCAAGCGCAAGATAATAGACACGTTTATCAACGCCATTTACCTGTACGACGACCACTTAAAAATCATTTACAATGCCAACGGCAAAGAAGAAACAGTCAGTCTCGCAGAACTCGAAAGTTCAACTTTGTTTTCACGCGGGGCCCCGTAAAATGTACGGCGAATTCGCCGTCTTCGGCTGAACGGCTGTAAAGAAATTCAGTATACGTATCCAAAAAAGGAGAACAAAAATGAAAAAAGACATGCGCAAATGGCTGGAAGAACTGCGTTGTGCCGAAGCGAAAAGGGCGATGCCCATCCTTTCCTTTCCCGGCGCGCAGCTTTTGGGCATCGACGTAAAGGAACTGATCTTTTCGGCGGAAAACCAGGCCGCCGCCATGGCGGCGGTGGCGGAGCGCACGCCGTCGGCGGCGGCCGTCTCGCTGATGGACCTGTCGGTCGAGGCAGAATGCTTCGGCTCACCCATCCATATCTCGGAAAAGGAAGTCCCCACCGTGACGGGAAGCATCGTCTCCTCCCTTGCAGAGGCGTCTGCCCTGCGCGTTCCTGCCGTGGGCGAAGGGAGAACGCACCTGTACATCGACGCGATCCGCCTCGCTTCGGAAAAGATCAAGGACCGGCCGGTCTTTGCGGGAGTCATCGGGCCTTTTTCGCTCGCGGGCAGGCTTACAGATGTTTCGGAAGCGATGATCTACTGCTATGAAGAGCCGGAAATGATGCATACGCTGCTCAAAAAAGCGAGCGAATTTCTCATTTCGTATATCCGCGCCTACAAAGAAGCGGGCGCAGACGGGATCGTGATGGCGGAACCGCTGGCAGGTCTGCTTTCCCCGGCCCTTGCACAGGAATTTTCCGCAGACTATGTGCGGGAGATCTTCGCCGCGGTCAAAGATGAAGATTTTCTTGTCATCTACCACAACTGCGGCAATACCGCTCTCATTACCATCGATTCCATCCTTTCCACGGGCGCGGACACCTACCACTTCGGCAACGCGATCGACATGGCGCAGATGATGGAACGCATTCCGGAAAAGACCGTTGCCATGGGCAACATCGACCCGGCTGGCGTTTTGCGGAACGGAAATCCGGAAAGCGTGAAAGCCGCTACCCTGCAGCTGCTGCATGCCTGCAGTAAATATAAAAATTTCGTCATTTCCTCCGGCTGCGACATCCCGCCCGACACCCCCTGGGAAAACATCGACGCTTTCTTCCAGACGGTCACCTCTTTCTACGGCAAATAACAGACAAGGCCGCCCGCGCATCGCGGGCGGCCTTCCTTTTTTGGGCAGGAGCATCCCCCTGCAACATATTTTCTGGACGATATTGTAAATCTGATTCCGCTATAAACTCCGTGTCGATCTTCTGCCGCAAAGCCGATCTCGGCATTTACTGCATGACCGATATGTTATTGCAAAACCGATTTCTGCATTTACTGCATGAACGATATTCTATTGCAAAATGATTTCTGCATTTATTGCATGACGGATATTCTATTGCTAAATGATTTCTGCATTTATTGCATGACCGATATTCTATTGCAAAATGATTTCTGCATTTATTGCATGACCGATTTGCGGTATTTCGCGGGAGTGACGCCCACGTATTTTTTGAAGATCTTGATAAAGTAATTGCCGTCGCTGTAGCCGACGAGTTCCGCCGTCTTTTCCACGGAAAGGCCCTGCGCGAGATGCTTTTTCGCCTCTTCCAGGCGGACCTTGGTCAGATAATCGCTGAACGTGGTGCCCATTTCACTGCGGAAAAGGTGACTGATATAGTATGTACTCACGAACACGTTCTGCGCCAGCGTCTGCAGGTCAAGATCTTCGGCGTAATGCTGCCGGATATAGCGGAGCGCCCCCGCAAGATGTTCGTTTGAGAGGCGCCCGGAGCGGCTCTCATAGACGACGTCGATAAAATCTTCCAGGATCTCGATCGTGCTCGAACAAAGATCCTGAAAATCGATGTTGTCGAGCAGCAGCCGCGAACTCTTTTTGACGATGTTTTTGAGCGAGGAAATGGGCGCGCCTGCCTCGACGGCGCTGCGCGAAAGAAAGGCGGAAAACTCGTACAGCTTCGCCTTGATGATGCCGAGATCCCCGCTCGCGTAGGAAAAGATCTCGCTCAAAAAGCGGTTGATGATCTCTTTGGCACCCTTTTTATCGCCCAGCCGCACACAGGCAATGAGCTCCTTCTCCAATTCTTCAGGGTATTTTCTGTAGCAGGGATTGCTCTGACGGATCTGCATTTCCCGCTGTGTACGAAGCCTTTCCAGATTCAGCTTTTTGATCTCCAGACGCTGTTCCAGAAAGTTTTTTTCCTGCCCAGCCATATATTCGACGAGGACGCGAAGCATCTCGGAGATGGCCGTCATTCGCTCGCAATCGACCTGCCGAACCTCTTCGAGCAGGCTTCTCTCCGGCGCAGCGCCCATTCCGGCGCACTTTTCGCGCACTTCCTCGTAAAAAAATTCATCCTTCTCCCAAAGAACCACGGGGCCGGTAGTGATGTACCCGACCGACTGTCCTTCGAGAGACACGGCGGCAATGCACATGACCAGCCCGCAGGGAGTCTCATAGATGTAGCTCTCGCCCAGCTCCTCCGCCTTCTTTCCGCTCTGCACGATCTTTTCGCGGCAGGCACTCACCCCCTGCATCGCGGCGCAGACGGAACCGCTGCGGCGGACGGAGAGCTGCTCGCCCCCCTCCAGGTCGTAGAGGGAGACGTCGAACCCGCTCGTGAGCGAATAGCATTTGAATAATTTTTCCAGTTCACTGAAACGAATGATCTCGTTCAGCCTGACCTCTTTCAGATCCATTTTACCCCGCACGGCGCCCGCATTGCGATCGCGCACCCTTGCCTAAAAGTATAGACGATTTTCCGCAATTTTGCAAGGGAGAAGGGCGCCGCGCGCGGAAAAAACTTAAAAGTTCATGTTTTCGATGTACTTTTGCATGAAGAGTTCGTCCATCGAGAGATCGATGTATTCCGCTTCGGCGGCAATGCGCTCCGCCCGTTCCATGGCCGCCCTGCTCAGGAGGCAGGCGCGCGTACCGGCAAGCGCGGCATTGCCGATCGCACGAAGTTTCCCTGCGTTTTGGGCGGGGAAAAGCCCCACGGACAGCGCGTTTTCCGTATTCAGATAAAAGCCGAGTCCGCCCGCTATATACACGTTCTGTATCTGCGCCGACAGTCCCGCCCGCTCCGAAAGGATCTCGATGCCCGCGCAGATCGCGCTCTTTGCGAGCTGGAAATTGCGGATATCACGCTGGGAAATGAAGACGTCCGGTGAAAGATAAAATCTGTCTCCCTCGGCAAAGGCACCCGTCGGGTCGATCACACCGCGGCGCAGCATGAGCGCCACCGCGTCCACAAGGCCCGCCCCGCAGATGCCCGCAGGCGCGCCGCCGCCGATGGCGGTGCAGACGATCTTGCCCGCCTCTTCCCGCACACTGTCGATCGCGCCCGCCACGCCGCCCATGCCGCATTCGATGTTCGCCCCTTCAAAGCAGGGTCCTGCCGCCGTGGAAGTGCACACAAACCGCCCGCCCGCGTGCGCGATCATCTCGCCGTTCGTGCCGATATCCGCGAGCATGGCATCTTCGCCGTCCAGGCCCGCCGCCACACAGCCGGCCACCACGTCCGCCCCCACAAACGCCGAAACGGACGGAAGGATATGCACCTGTCCTATGTTCAGCCCCCATTGCGCGCCGTCTTCCGTGCGGCTCTGCGTAAATGCGGGGGTGAATGGATATTTTCCTATTCCGGAAACATCTTCGCCGCATAGGAGGTGCAGCATGGTCGTGTTGCCGCAGACGGCCGCTTTTTTGATCGAACGTATGCCCTTTTCCGCACAAAATTTCGCGGCGGCCTCCCGCAGCTGCGAGCGGACTGCCTCCGCGAGCGCGTCTGCCGCGCCCTCCTGTGCCGCCATGATGCGGCTGATGACGTCCGCACCGTACGCGCTCTGCCGATTGAGGCAGGCGTACTGCGCGAGCGTCTCCCCGCTCGAAAGGTCGCAGAGCGCAAAGGCGATCGTGGTCGTGCCGATGTCCACGGCGATCCCGTAGCCGCTCTCGCCGTCGCAGGCAAACGTACGGGACTCCCCGCGCGTCAGCCCGCTGCCCTGCACTTCCTTTACGTGCACGCATATGCCTTCCTCCGCCTGCGTCTTGCAGGCGAGGACTTCTGCGCCGTCGGCGCCGAAATGCCCGCCCGTCACAAAGACGCGGCATTTCCCGCACGAACCCCTCCCGCCGCAACCGGCAGGAAGAAATATCCCGTTTTCCCGCAGCACGGAAAGAAGGTCCTGCCCCGCACAGCACTCCGCCTCCGCGCGCCGGGTGCCCGATTGTATGACGATTTTCATACTTTGCTCCTACAAAAGAGGGCGGCCCGCATACGGGTCGCCCTCCGGAATGCTTTTCTGTCCCGCAGACGGTCAGGCGAAATAGGAACGAGCCTTTTCCGCCGCGCTCGCCGCGTCCGAGGTGTAGGCGTCGGCCCCGATCTCATCCGCAAATTCCTGCGTGAGCGGCGCGCCTCCGACCATGACTTTGACTTTATCCCGAAGACCCGCTTCTTTCAGCGCGTCGATGATCACCTTCTGGTACATCATCGTCGTCGTGAGAAGGGCGGAGAGGCAGACAATGTCCGCATTGTATTCCTTGACCGCCTCCACGACCTTTTCGGCGGAACAATCCACCCCGAGGTCGATCACGCGGATACCCGTGCCCTCAATCATCATCTTGACGAGGTTCTTGCCTATGTCGTGCAGATCCCCTTTCACCGTGCAGATGACCGCCGTGCCGATCGGCTCCACGCCCGAATCGGCGAGCGCAGGGCGCAGCACCGCCAGCGCCGCATTCATCGCGCGCGCCGCGATCAGAACTTCCGGAACAAAGATCTCATTGTTCTTGAACTTGGTTCCCACGATGCCCATGCCGACGATCAGTCCCTGCGTCAGGATCTCTTTGGCCGGAACACCCGCCGCCAGTTCTTCGCTGACGAGCGCCGCCAGATCCTTCGCCTTTCCGCGCTGTAAAAGCGCGGAGATCTCTTCATACCTCGCCATAATTTGACCTCCCCTTTGTGCCGTATTCTTTTCGTCGAAAATCCCGACAGTTTTTTCGGCATATTCCCGACTCCCGCCTTTTTGGCCGGAACACAGGCAGTGACCGCGACACACATCGCGACCGCTTTGAACATATTTATTATAACACTCCCCGCCCAAAAGCGAAAGTGAATCGTTTGCTCAAAAAGGGGATTTTTTTGTTCTGTTTGCCGCAATATGCCTATTTTTCCCTAAAGAAAAGCAAAATTTTGCAGTTTTTTTGCAACCGCGTCCCTTGGCGTACCTTCACCCGGGTGCTATAATGATAACGATAGGATGACTGATCCTGTGAAGGAAGATAATCATGAAATATCCGACCGAAAAGCTCAAAGAACTTGCCCTTGAAGCGGGGTTTACCGCGGCGGGAGAGCTGTCCATGGACGCTCTCGTCTTTTTGCCCGAAGTGCGGCAGATGTGCAGTGCGGACAAATGCGGCGCTTACGGAAAGAACTGGCGCTGCCCGCCCGCGTGCGGAAGTCTCGAAGAGATCACGGCGCGCGTCGCGCAATACTCTTACGGCATGCTCGTGCAGACGACAGGCAAGATGGAAGACGAATTCGACGGGGAAACGATCGCCGCGACGGGGAAGGCGCACGCGGAGAGTTTCCGTCGCCTCATGCGCGAAGTGAAAAAGAGTTATCCCGACGCGCTCGGCATGGGTGCGGGTACCTGCGATCGATGCAAAACATGCACCTACCCCGACCAGCCCTGCCGTTACCCCGACGACTCCTACTCCTCCATGGAGGCATACGGGCTGTGGGTGAGCAGAGTGTGCGAACTCTCGCAACTCCCCTACAACTACGGGCCTTGCACCATCACCTTTACCAGCTGCTTTTTGTTGAAATGACGGAAAGGCGCCAAAACAGCCGCGCAGTCATTTGAGAAACAGGTCGCGGTTTCGGTAAAAAAATTCAAAGTACGTCCTGCAATTTTCCAGCTCCCACCACTTTTTCGGCAAAACGGGTACGGAATCGAGATCATAAATCTTAGCGCCGCGCAAAGCGAGCAGAAAGGGAGAATGCGTGGCGATGATCAGCTGACACCCGCAATAGCGCGCACGATCTTCCAGGAGTTCTTTCATTTCCAGCTGCAACCGGGGCGAAAGGCTGTTCTCCGGCTCATCCAGAAGATACAACGCATCGTTTTTAAGATGGATACGGAAAAATTCCAGCGCCGTTTCTCCGTTGCTCAGCAGCTTTATCTGCTTTCCCGCAAACATACGGGCAAACTTGCGGCGCGTCAGCGATCTTTGCCGTGCCAGCACCTGTTTGCGGTATGCATCGTAATCTTTCATTCCCTGAAAAGGCAGCGTTTCGCCGAATTTGAGCGAAGCGTGCGCCTTTTTTTCTTCTTCCGTGCGCACGGCTCGCTCCTCGTTTGTGCGGCGGGCGGCGAGCATGTATTCAAATACGTCGTCACTTCCGATCATGCGGCTGTGCGCAGGAAGAGCCACCGAACGCCCCTCTTCGTCCACATCCATCCGGTACGCGCAGGCCCTTGTGTATGGCTCGAACAGCTCGCCCCCTCCTGCAGGCGCTCCGCGCTGCAAGTCCAGCGCTGCGGCAATGACTTGCAGCAGCGTACTTTTTCCGCTCCCGTTTCCCCCGTAAAACAGCGTTGTCGTTTCAAAATCGAGCTCCGAAAGTTCCTTTTCCGGAAAAATCATACAGGGATACCCGCAATCTAAATAGCCGCCGTTCTCCTCCGCCCGCTTGTGCGCGAGATCATGTTCCGCATCTTCATCGGGCAAAATAAATTTCTCGAGATAGCGCATTGTCTTCCCTCTCCTTTCTTTCGCGGATCTCTTTTCCCCGCTTTTAGTATAATTTTAACATAATATAAAGGCATATGTCTGCATGTTTTCAAAAATTTTTGCGATTTTTTTCGCATACGCCTTTTCGCAGACAAACAAAAGAGCCTTTCCGATCTCTCGGAAAGGCTCTTGCTGAATTTATTTTTTGTGATTATTTTTTGGAACGGCTGCGCTTTTCGGCAGGTTTCTCTGCGGGCGCTTCCGCCTCTGCAGGAGTTTCCGCGGGGGCTTCCGTTTCCACGGGCGTTTCTACAGGCACTTCGTCTGCGGGAGCCTCGTCGACGGGTTCTTCCGCCGTCACAGCCTGCTCGTCTTCGTTTTTGGCCTCGAGAGCGGCTTTGGCCTCCATGCGCTCTTTGCGCTCAGCGGCACGCGCTTCGCGGCGCATAGCCCTCTTCTCTTCCTTGGTCACAACGCGGTTCTTTTCGATGATCGCCTGCATCTCCTGCGGGGTAAGCGGCACGAACGAAGAGGAAACTTCGTTTTCGGGCGTGATCTCATAGCCCTCGTCGCGCGCAAGCAGGGACATCTCGGTGACACCGTCGAACAGGTGGATGTGACGGGCGTCGAACGCAAGCTCGACCACTTCGCCGCGGTTGACGAGGCTGCGCGAGTCGATCTTGGCGATCATGTTGGAGGAATCGCCGATGACGGAAGTAACTTCTTCGCCCTCGACAAAGTCGAGTTTGCAGTAGATCTGCGTCTCGGCGCCGAGCTTTTCGACGACTTCGATGAACGCCTTCACGACGGTATCGGGAGAAGCGGCGATGAAGCTCTCTTCATCGTGAATATCTTCGGGACGAACGCCGAGGATGACCGGCTTGCCCGTGTTGGCATAATCTTCGATATTGCGGATGCGCGCTTCCACCGTCTTGGGCAGAAGGATGCGGTTTTTCACAAATTCAATGTACGTCCTGCCCTTTTCCTGCAAAACGGTGGCAGGGAAGAAGTTCATCTGCGGCGTGCCGATGAATCCCGCAACGAACTGGTTGATCGGGTAATCGTACAGGTTCTGCGGGGTGTCCACCTGCTGCATGAAGCCGTCTTTCATGACGACAATGCGGGTACCCATCGTCATCGCTTCGATCTGGTCGTGCGTGACGTAAATAAAGGTGGTGGCAAGGCGGGCATGCAGTTTGGAGATCTCCGTCCTCATCTGCGCGCGCAGTTTCGCGTCGAGGTTGGACAGAGGTTCGTCGAGCAGGAACACTTTCGGTTCGCGAACGATGGCGCGGCCGAGCGCGACACGCTGGCGCTGACCACCCGAAAGAGCCTTCGGCTTACGGGTGAGGTAATCGGTGATGCCGAGGATCGCGGCAGCCTCTTTCACGCGCTCATCGATGATCTGTTTGGGAACTTTGCGCAGCTTCAGACCGAACGCCATGTTGTCGTACACGGTCATGTGCGGGTACAGAGCGTAGTTCTGGAACACCATCGCGATGTCGCGGTCTTTCGGAACGACGTCGTTTACGAGCTTGCCGTCGATGTACAGCTCGCCCTGCGAGATCTCTTCCAGGCCCGCGATCATGCGCAGCGTGGTCGACTTACCGCAGCCGGAAGGTCCGACGAATACGATAAATTCCTTGTCCTTGATCTCGAGGTTGAAATCCGTAACGGCCGTGACGCCCGACGGATAGACCTTGTAAATACCTTTCAGCAAAAGGCTTGCCATAAATTCGATTCCTCCCTGAAACCAGAATGGTTTTATCTTATTACAACTATTTTACTACATTCCGAAAAAAAACGCAATGGGCAATAATTACAAATAATCTATTTATATCTGTCAAATTTGCCCAAGTGACCGTCGCTTTTTGTGCAACGTGCGCAGAAAAACAAAAAAAGTTTGCCATCCTCCCCCGCAAACCGCCCCTGCCGCTTGTATTTTTTGCATCGATTTGCTATAATGAAGGAAAAAGCGACCGACACGCCGGACCGCATTATCGGAGAGAGTACAATGGACATAAACAAATATTCCCCCAAATTCAAGCTCGGCAAGCGGAATCTTCTGCGCCTTGCCGATTTCTCGGCCGAAGAAATATTTGAACTTCTGTACGCGGCAAAAGTTTTCAAAAAGAAATTCAAGGTGGGCGAGAACAGCCCCGTGCTCCGCGGAAAGACAATCGCACTGCTGTTCGGCAACGCCTCCACCCGCACGCGCGTTTCCTTTGAAATGGGCATCCGCCAGCTGGGAGGCGATTATCTGTTTCTGCCCAAAAACGAGACGCAGCTGGCGCGCGGAGAAAGCATCCGCGACACGGCCGTGATGCTCGGACGGTACGGCCTCTCCGCCATCGTCCTGCGCGCGTTCAACGATGCGCAGATACAGGAATTTGCCGATAACAGCGAGATCCCCGTCATCAACGGCATCTCGGATACGACGCACCCGCTGCAGGTCCTCTCCGACCTCTTTACCATCTGGGAAGTGAAAGGCAGGCTGGATAACCTCAAAATCGCCTACATCGGCGACGGAAACAACGTCGCCAATTCGCTGATCATCGGCTGCAGCAAGATGAATATGGACGTGGCGATCGCCAGCCCGCACGGGTACAGTCCCGCCCAGGACACCGTCGACCGCGGTTCGCAGTTCTCGGACGTTCTTATTACCGACAGCATCGCCGAGGCCGTCCGGGGCGCGGACGTCGTCTATACCGACGTCTTCATCTCGATGAGCGGGGAAGACGACGAGGTGAAAAAACAGAAACTTGCGCGCTACCGCGTGACGAAGGAAGTGATGGCTCTGGCCAAGCCGGACGCGGTGTTCATGCACTGCATGCCCGTCCACCGCGGCGAAGAAGTGGCCGCCGAAGTTGTCGACGGGCCGCAGTCCATCGTCTACGACCAGGCCGAAAACCGCCTGCACCTCAACAAGGCCGTTCTGGCCATGCTGGTAAAATAATTCCGCTTATCGGGATACGTTCTGTCTTTTTGCGCACAGTTATCCGGCGCGCGGCCGCAAACGAGACGACTTTGCGTCTGGCGCATTCGATCTGTACAAAATTTTATACATCGTGGTGAAATATGCAGGAATTTGAAAAGTATTATGAAAACTGTGTAGTAGACATTCAACGCCTGGTGCGCATCGACAGCGCACAGGCGCCCGCCCTGCCCGGCATGCCTTTCGGCAAGGGTGCGGCCGATTCTCTTTCCCTCTTTCTGGACATTGCCGCAAAAATGGGGTTTGAGACGAAAAATTATGACAATTACATCGGCGAAGTCATCTTCGGCGAGGGAGAGGAATTTGCCATTCTGAGCCACCTCGACGTGGTGCCGGCGGGCAGCGGCTGGACGCACGGAGCTTTCAGCGGAGAGATCGCGAACGGGAAACTGTACGGCCGCGGCACCTCGGACGACAAGGGGCCTGCGGTGATCTGTCTGCACTGCATGAAGATGCTCAAAGACGAGGGCTTCCAGCCGCACAAGAAGATCAAGCTGATCGTGGGATGCAACGAAGAGAGCGGCTGGGAGTGCATCGCGCACTACAACAAGGTGGCACACATGCCCGCCATGGGATTTTCACCGGACGCCGATTTCCCCGTGATCCGCGCGGAAAAGGGTATCTTGCAGCTGCGTCTGCATTTCCCCTTGAAAAACGCCCCGTTTGCGGCGCTGAACGCCGGCGAGCGCGCCAATATGGTCTGCGACTTCGCCCGCGCCGAAGGTGCCGTCTTTGAAAAGGCGGAAGCACAGCTGTGCGGCTTGGAGATCGACGGAGATTCGCTCTGCGCCCGCGGCCGCGCGGCGCATGCCTCCACCCCGGAAGAGGGGGATAACGCGCTCAGAAAGCTGCTCGCCTTTTTTGCGCGCAGCCATGCGGAAATCGCAAACATCCACTCTCTGCTGTTTGAAGACGCGCTCGGACTGACCGAACTGCACGACGATACGGGCAGACTCACCCTCTCCCCGGACATGGCTACCTATGAAGGAAACGAACTGATCGTCACCGTCGATATCCGCTACCCTTCCACCCATTCTCACGAGGAAGTCCTGCGCGCGTTCCGCCACGCCGGCATAGTATATGAGATCACGCACCACCAGCTGCCCCTGTACAACAGCGCGGACTCCCCGCTCGTCGCGGCGCTGCGCCGCGTCTACGAAGAGGAGACGGGCGAGAGCGGAGAACCCATCGCCATCGGCGGCGGCACCTATGCGCGCGCCCTGACCTGCGGCGCGGGATTCGGACCGCAATTCCCCGGTGAGCCCTCCACCATCCACCAGAAGGATGAATACATCTCCCTCGAAAACGTGCGCAAGCTGCTCCGCATCTACCGCGCCGCCATCCGCGAGCTGACCCGCTGATCTTATTGACTCAAAAAGGCGCGCAAACAGCTTCGCATCTGCCGCGCCGCCGTTCGGGAACTGACCCGCTGAATTTGCAGACACAAAAACGACCGCACGTCGCCCTTTTTTCGGCGACGTGCGGTCGTTTTCTTATTTCCGGAAATTCTTATTCGGCGTTTTCTGCCGCCAACAGCTCTTCGCCGTCGGGTGCCGCGGAAGCCGGCACAGAGTCCTCTGCGGGCGGAAAAACCTTCCCCCGTCCTTTCTCGTCTGCGGGAAAAGACTGCGGGGCCGATGCAACGGCCGTCGGCCCGCTCTCTTCTCCCCCTCCCTGCCGCAGCGCCGAGCGGGCGGATGCGGGGAGTCGGGAAGCAAAGCGCGGATCGGTGTCGTAGAGCATTTTTTTACCGTATGCCCGCTCATAAGCGCCCTTCATCGCCGCATACACGGCATCGGACAGGGCGGCGGCGCGCTCGTGCTCCGTTCCTTCCTCCGGCGGATACAGGGCGGGCAGAATGTGCACGATCGCCTTCTTTTTCATGCGGAAGAAGCGGCGCAGAGGCGTCTGGCGGTATTCGATGAACAGCGGCACGACCGGCACGCCGAACTTGACGGCGTAGCGGAAAGCGCCCGCCTGGAAGGGGCGAACCTTTTCGTACCGCGGCCAGAGCGCATGCTCGGGATAAAAATTCACGATTTTACCCGCATCGACCAGACGGCCGACCGCGTCCTGCAGATTTTTGATATCTCTGATCTTCATGGAAACGGGAATAAAGCCGCCTGCCTTGAAAAGCCGACCGAGAAAGCCGCGTTTGAGCAGATAATACGATCCCGTATGAAAGGTGCGGAAGACGCCGAGCGCCTGTTTGACCATGAGGGTATCCAGCATGTGCGTATGCGAACAGACCGAGATCGCGCCGCGGCCCCTGATCGGACGCAAATTTTTCCGCCCCTTTACCCGCGTGCCCGCCGCGATCGCCGTCAGCAAAGGCCCCACCGCCTTCACGAGGCAAAGCAGCCACAGCCGGCGGATGCGCTCGGTAATTCTGACAGGCAGATAATTGTACCCGTCCTCTATATCCCGTGCATCGAACGTGCGATGCTGCTCGTTCATGTCGACGGCAAAACGGCCCTCCTCTTCAAGTTGCGTCTGCCGTGCTTTGAGATCGATCTTTGCCATAATCTCCTTTGATCTGTAATGGTTTTCTGTTATAAATTATATCATGCCATGACAAAAAAGGCAAACTTTTGGCAGGGCAACGCGAAAAAACTCTCTTCTCCCCATCGCGGAAACGGCAGGAAAATTTTTCGGACGCGCACAAACTCGCGGCTTCACTCCTTCCCGAAAAGCAGCTTATGCGCGGGCAACCGCGAAAACGTCATGGGAAATTTTCGGCAGCACCTAAACTTGCGGCTGCGGACATTCCCGAAAGAAAGGTTTTCTGCGGAACGACCGCAGAAAAAAGCGTGATCACAGCTCTTCCATTTCGTCGAGGGTGAGCAAAAAGCCGGGCAGAAAGTTCTGCATGAAGTAATCGAGACAAGGCATCTTTTTGGATTTGAGTTCGCGGCCGATGCTCTCCTTTGCCTTTTTGAACTCGGCGTTGCCCCCCTTGACCTCTTCCAGACACTTGACATAGGCGGAAAGTTTATCCGCCGCCTTCACCAGCTTGTATTCGCGGGAATCGGTATCTGCCTTCACGCAGGGAGAGAGCGCGGCGGCAAGCTCCGACGGAAGCATGCCGAGAAGCTTGTCGGCGGCGCGGTCTTCCAGCTGCTTGTAAGCGCCGTGGATCTCTGGATTGAAATACTTGATGGGCGTGGGAAGATCCCCCGTCATGACTTCCGAGCACTCGTGGTAAAGGGCATACAGAACAGTTTTGGAAACGTCGGGAGTGTTCCCGAAAATTTCCCGATCGATCAGCGCAAGCGCGTGCGCGAACAGCGCCACCTGCTGCGAGTGCTCCATGATGTTTTCCTCCCGCGTGGAACGCATCAGCGACCAGCGGCGGATGTATTTCATTCTGTCCAGAAACGCATAAAAATTGTATGGCATAATTTTCTCCTGCGGCGTTCGCCGCCCCGATTTTTCCCGCCGCACGTCTCCCGTGCACGGCAGCATTTTTGTCAAACCCGATCGCGCCCGCATGACCGCGGCGCCCGGACCGCCCCGTCCTTTGCGGCTGTTCTGCGCATGGCGAAAAATTATTCGCAAAAGGGGCGCCGGCCGCGCGCGACAGCTGCGCCGCACCCTTGCTTTTTACCGCATTCGGGAGCGCGTTTGCTTTCCGAGGGGAAGCGGCGGTCGGTACAAAAACATTTTACCATATTTTTTTGACGATAGCAACGTTTATACGATTGACTTGCCGCAGAATTTATACTATAATTTTATGCGAAAAACGCGGTTTTTGCCGCGGAAAAATTTTACATATCCGCCGGGGGTGCCCTGCAAAGGCTGAGATTATACCCTTTGAACCGGACAAGGTAATGCTTGCACGGGAGGTTTCGAAGAACGTATTTCGGCGCGCCCTTTTGGGGTGCGCCGTATTTTTTTACAAGGACGTCGGCGGACAAAGGAGGTTTTATGTTTCTCAATAACCTGCTCGAAGTGAGCGAAAAGACGACGGAGATCGTCAACTACATTGCGATCGGCGTCGTCGGCCTTCTGGCGATCATCGTGGCGGCGGTCTGCATCGGCAACCGCAACGCAAAGAAATTTGACACGAAATCGCTCGCCTATGCCGCGGTATGCCTGGCCACCTCGTTCGTTCTCTCCTTCGTGAAAGTTCCCCCCGTGCCGAACGGCGGATCTATCACCCTGGCCAGCTGGGTGCCCGTGCTCATCTACACCTATGCCTACGGCGCGCCCAAAGGATTTCTGGTGGGCATCATTTTCGGAATCCTCAATTTCGTTTCCAGCCCGTACATCCTCACCCCGTTCACCTTTATCCTCGACTACATCCTCGCCTTCGCAATGGTCGGACTGATGGGCTTTGCGCGCAAATTCAGCCATTCACTGCTGCGGAACGTCATTCTCGGAACCATCCTCGCCGTAGTGGCAAGATTTGTAATGCACCTCATCTCCGGCATGATCTATTTTGTGGAAGACGCGATCTGGGTCGACCTGCCCACGCCCAACGCCTTTCTGTATTCGCTCATTTACCAGCTCGTGTATATCCCCGGCGACGCGATCATCTGCATTGCCGTGCTGGTCGTACTGGCAAAGACGGGCGTATTGCAGACCCTCCTGCACATGATGCGCCCTGCCCTCTTCCCCGCCAAGACCCAGGCCACGCCTGCGGGAGAATCCGCTGCGACCGCCGACAAAACGGTATCGGATGCGGAAAAGGACGCACCGAACGGCAAAATTGCACAATGACAAAAGAGCGATCGACATTCGATCTGTTCCCGCCCGCGCGGCAATGCCGCGCGGGCGTTTTTATTTTCTGCTCTGCCCCTTCTTCCGACGACCCTCACACAGACAAATTTTTTTCGACAGATCCCGACTTTTTTCTCACCGTACGGAAATATTTTTAACAATATTATCACAATGCTCTTCCGTCAAATTTATTGTAAATTTTGTGCAGATATGCTATAATTATACAAAAAACATATCAGGACATGGAATTTATGAGCGATTTTGTTTTAAGTTGTTGTTCGACAGCGGATCTGACCAAGGAACGCCTGGATAAGAGGAATATTCGCTACATTTATTTTCATTTTATTCTCGGCGGGGTAGAACATGAAGACGATCTCTGGCAGTCGATGAAGCCGGAAGACCTGTATTCGCGCATGCTGGCAGGCGCGAGCGCCAAGACCTCGCAAGTGACCGTCGATGAGTACCTCACCTATTTTGAATCTCTCCTCAAAGAGGGAAAAGATGTTCTGCACATCTGTTTCTCTTCCGGACTTTCCGGCAGCTACAATTCTGCGCTCGTCGCACAGAAAGAGCTTGCCGCCCGTTATCCGGAGAGAAAGCTCTATGTCGTCGATTCGCTTGCCGCATCCAGCGGATACGGGCTGTTCATGGAGACGCTCGCAGACCTGCGCGACGAGGGCAAAAACATCGATGAGCTGCGCGACTGGGCCGAAAACAACAAACTCCGCCTGCATCACTGGTTCTTTTCGACCGACCTCACCTTCTATGTGCGCGGCGGACGCGTTTCCAAAGTTTCCGGGCTGATCGGTTCGATCCTAAGGATCTGTCCCCTTCTCAATGTGGATAAAGAGGGCCGTCTCAAACCCCGCGAAAAAGTACGCACCAAGAACAAAGTCATGGAACGCATCGTGCAGAAAATGGAAGAGCACGCCGAAAACGGCCACGATTACACCGGAAAATGCTTCCTCTGCCAGTCCGTCTGCGAGGAGGACGCGAAAGCCGTGGCCGACCATATCGCCAAACTTTTCCCGAAAATGAACGGCAAACCCGAGATCTTCCCCATCGGTGCCACCATCGGCAGCCATACGGGGCCGGGCACGGTGGCCGTGTTCTTCTGGGGCGACGAGCGCAAAAACTGATCACAGGCTCGCAATGCCGCGTGTCTCTTTCGCACAACTTGCGCAGCACCTCGTCCGTTGAAAATTCCGCAGAAACTACGCCCGGCTTTGACAGCCGCGCGAAAAACTTTCCGATAAAGAGGGGGCATCCGCTTTTGCGGATGTCCCCTCTTTCTCTGTTGAGATCTTGCATTTTTCGTTCGACGCGCCATACATGGCCCTCTGCACTTTTCAAAATTCAGATCTTGTAATTTTGCGGCAGAAATTCCGTGCAAGACGGAAATTCCGGCAAGCCTTGCAGGCTTTGCGATCAGCTTACTCTTCGCTGCCGTAGCCGTACTCTTTGAGAAGACCGGGTTTGTCGCGCCAGTCGTCCTTCACCTTGACGTAGGCGGTCAGAAAGACCTTTGCCCCGAGGAAGGACTCCATGCCCTTGCGCGCAGCGGAGAGCGTCTCTTTGAGCGCGGCGCCCTGCTTGCCGATGAGAATGGCCTTGTGGTTGGATTTTTCGCAGATAATGTCGAGATCGATGTCGTAAATGTTCCCCTCTTCCCGCTTGCGGAAGGTGTTGACGATGACCGCGATGCCGTGCGGGATCTCCTTGTCATAGCGAAGGAGGATCTTTTCGCGCATGATCTCGCCGACCATGAATTTTTCGCTCTTGTCCGACAGGACGTCCTCAGGAAATAGCCTTTCCCCTTCCGGCAAAAGGGCGATGATCGCCTCTTCGAGCTTGCGGATATTTTTCCCCTTTCGCGCGGAAACGGGGTATACGTCACAGGAAATTCCCGCCTCCGCCAGCTTTTCGGCATCGGCGGGGATGTTCTCCTTGGGGAGGATGTCCGTCTTGGTATAGGCGATGATCATGGGCACGCCGAAGGCGCGGAATTTTTTCATCAGGGCGATGTCCGAATCGTCGATGCCCTTGTGCCCGTCGTGCACATACAGGAGCATGTCCACGTCCTTGGCGGACGTTTCGGCGGTGCGCATCATGAGGTCGGAGAGCGCCGTCTTCGAACGATAGATCCCCGGCGTATCGACGAACGCGACCTGCGCGTCTTCCCGATTCATCACCCCGAGGATGCGGTTGCGCGTCGTCTGCGGTTTGGGCGAGACGATCGCCACCTTTTCCCCGACGAGCACGTTGACGAGCGTGCTCTTGCCTGCATTTGCCTTGCCTACGACGGCGACCATTCCCGATCTCATAATCCTTCTCCCGATTTCTTCCGTGTGCGCCGCCCTCCGTTCGGGGCGGAAAGGCCGCCCGTCATGCGCGGGGCAGTCCCATTTTCTGCAAGACGTCCTCCTCCCGCGCGCGCATTTTCGCGCGGTCCTCCTCCGTCTCGTGGTCGTAGCCGAGCAGATGGCAGAGCCCGTGCACGGCCAGATAATACACCTCGCGCGCAAGCGAATGGCCGTACTCCTCCGCCTGCTGCGCCGCCCGCTCGCGGCAGATGACGACGCTGCCCAAAAAGAGCGCCCCCTCCTCGTCGAGATCGTAAGGATAATCCTTACCGCGAATCGCCGTGCCCGGCACACAGGCGAGGTTTGGATAGCTCAGAACATCCGTAACCGCGTCCTTTCCGCGCGTTTCGGCGTTGAGCTTGCGGATCCCCTCTTCGTCGGTAAACACGAGTTCGGCGTGCAAAGGTACGTCGCAGTCCACGTCTGCAAGCGCATATTTCTCCAGCGGGGATACTTCAAACCCCTCGTCTTCGCAATCCAGTGTAAAATCAAGCATCTTCTTTCTCTTCCTCTTTTTCTTCGCGCTTGAGTTTGAGTTTCGGATAGGGCGTGCGCGCGTGATAGACGCCCGTGAGGCACCCCACGATGGTCTCGCGGATGATGGTGAGATCTTTCATCGTGATGTCGCATTCGTCGAATTGTTCCAGCTCCATGCGCTCCTCGATGATGTCGCGCACGGCGCTCTCCACCTTTTCGGGAGAACGGTCGGGAAGGGTCCTGGAAATGGCCTCGGACGCGTCCGCGATCATGATGATCGCCGCAATCTTCGTCTGCGGCTTGGGCCCGGCATAAGAAAAATCCTCGATGTTGAGTGCGCCGTCCGTCATTTTCAGCGCCTTCGCATAAAAATATTTGATGGGCATGGTGCCGTGATGCTGCAAGGCGATGTCCGCCAGCACCTTGGGAAGCCGGCGGGAACGGATGAGATCGTACCCGTCTTTTGCGTGCGAACGGATGATGTCCACCGAAAGCTCGGGCGAAAGTTCGCTGTGCGGGTTGTAACCCGTCTGGTTTTCGGTAAAATATTCCGGCTGACGGAGCTTGCCCACGTCGTGGTAATAGGCCGCGGCGCGCGCGAGGGCGGTGTCCTCGTTGAGGGCGATCGCGCAGGCTTCCGCCAGGTGCGCCACCACGATGCAGTGGTTGAACGTGCCGGGCGCGTGCGCTTTCAGCTCGCGCATGAGCGGCGCATCGTGGTCGGTCAGCTCGCGCAGACGGTAGTCGGTGATGCAGTTGAAGAGGACTTCAAACACGGGCAAAAGCGCCATGAAAAGAACGGCCGACATGATGCCCGCTTCCAATCCGTACAGGAGAAGATACACCATGTTCACGCCGCGGTCGTATTCGAGGCAGGCCGTCATGATGAGGATGGGCACGCACACGGAAAAACCAGTCAGAAAAGAGCGCAGGCGCGTCTTGACCTTGCTCCCTACAAAGATGGCGACCATGCCCGCCGAAAATGTCATCAGCGGCGTGCTGTTGAGCGCGTTCACATACGGATTGATGTCCGCATAATTGGAAAAATAGTCGATGGAGAACATCATCAGCGCAAAGATGACGTTGAGAAAAATGGCGTCGCGCCGGCCGAGAAGGGTGAGGGCGAGAAGGGCCAGAAGCGCCACAGGGCGGGAATAGATGTTGAAAAAGTATCCGAAAAAGTAGCAGATGACGATGCCCGTATCCAATAGGGCAAAGATCAGCCAGACGTTTCTCGGATTGGCGAGCACCGCCCTGTCTTCAAAAATATAGTAAAAATAGACGGTGAGAAAGAGCATGAAAATGCTCGCCAGAAGATACACCACCGAATTAAAACGCCGCGTGAGAAAATCGGACAGGGTATCTTGCAGGCGGAGGGAGTTGAGCCACATGAACAGCGCGACCAGAAGAATGGCGAACAGATAATTGACGAAAAAGATCGCCACGCTGCGCGCGCACTCGGCCTTGCCGAATTTTTTGAAATCGGTCTGATCGGAATTTCTCATCTTCTTTTCCTTTCCTCTTTGGCGGATTCACGTTCGTAGGCGCGCACGATCTCCATCACGAGCGGATGGCGCACGACATCTTTGGCGGTGAGCGTCACCGTCTCGACGCCCTCGATCCCGCGCAGGATCTGCACGGCGTGTTTGAGCCCGCTGCGCTTGCCTTCGGGCAGGTCGATCTGCGTAATGTCGCCGGTCACCACCACTTTGCTCCCTTCCCCCATGCGGGTGAGGAACATCTTCATCTGCTCGACCGTGGCGTTCTGCGCCTCGTCGAGAATAATAAAGGCATTGGAGAGGGTTCGCCCGCGCATATAGGCGAGCGGCGCGACCTCGATGACCCCCTTTTCCATGAGCTTGGCATACGTTTCCAGGCCGAACATCTCCTGCAAGGCGTCATACAGGGGGCGAAGATAGGGATCGACCTTTGTCTGCAAGTCGCCGGGCAGAAACCCGAGCTTTTCCCCCGCCTCCACCGCGGGACGGGTAAGAATGATCTTTTCCACCTGCTTGCCCTTGAACGCGGATACAGCCAGGCAGACGGCCAGATAGGTCTTGCCCGTGCCCGCGGGCCCCACGCCGAAGACGACCGTGTTCTTTTTGATGGCGTCCACATATTTTTTCTGCCCGACCGTCTTGCACTTGATCTGCTTGCCGCGGGCGGTGACCGCCACCACCCCGCTCATCACCTGCTCCACCCCTTCGATCGCGCCCTCGCGCGCCAGTTCGATGCAGTAGACGATACGGGACTTGTCCACCTCTTCCCCGGCGCGGATGAGCTTGAGAATTCCTTCCAGCACCCGCCCTGCGAGCGCCGCATCCTCCTCCGCACCGTAGATTTTCAGCCTGACCCCGTCGACAGACGCCGTAACGCCCAGTTCCCGGGTCACGATATTCAGATTTTCGTCGAAGACGCCGAGAAGTTTCTGCAAAACATCCGTATTCCCGGCGTCGATGATCACTTTCGCTTGTTCCATAAATATCCCATTTTCCGAACTTTTGTACCGACCGCCCCGCGCAAGGGGCAGGTCCCTTTTCAAAGATTGACCGAACAGCGCACGCGCACGCGCAGCGTGACCTCGTACACGAACCCCTCGCCTTCCGCGCGCACCTGCACCTGCGAAGAGAGCACCTCCCCTCCCGCACGGAGAGAGAGGGCGGCCACCGCATCGCGCAGTGCCTGCGGGCTGCGCTCGGGGCTGGCGTATTCCCCCGTCACCGAAGCGATGATCGAGCAGCGCGCCACAGAGAAGGTCTGCGCCGTCTGCCCGTCTTCGGTGACGTAAAATCCGCCTACCAGCTCCTGGCCTTCCGATACCTCGTCGCCCGCCTTCACGAGAGGGGTACCGCGCAGCGCCACGATCTCTTCCACCCGCCCTGCACAGGGCGCATACAGCGATCTTGCATACGAGGGCGGCGGCGTGCTCTCCTCCTCTTCCAGCGTGACGGTGACTACCGTTCCGCTCTTTTTCACTTCCGCAAACACGATGCCGGGAAGGGCGAGAAGTTCCCTTTCCGCGCGGTCGGCCGCGGCCGCGTCGTATGGCAGAAAGATCCGCACGCCCGCGCGCGAAAGACAGGCCTCGGCGGCATCCCGCCGATATGCCGCGCTCCCCACCACCTCCACGCGGAAGACGAACGCGCTCCCGAATGCCGCGACAAGGAGGAACACAAGCGCTGCCGCCGCCGCGCCCGGGCGCCGCAGCAGCGCGGCGCGCAGGCGGGAAAAACTTTCGCGCCGTACCTTTGTTACAGTATAACACGAACCGGAAAAAATTGCAAAAACTTTTTGCATTTCTTTGGATTTTACGCGCATTTTCAGCCGTGTCGGCGACAATTTCTGTACGCCGAACACCGAAATTCCCCGCGTTGCGAGCTTATCGAGGGCGCGGTAAGGCGCCAGCCCCTCCACTTCGAAGGAGGTGCGAAACAGCGGCATCATGTATCCTTTTCCTCCAGAACCTCGACGCGCAGCACCTTCCCCGTCAGGACGAGATCGCCGCCGCCATACCGCTCAATGCGCAGCTTTTCCCCTTCCGCGCGCACCTGTCCGCGCCGAAGCTGCAAGGTGATGCCCTGCGATGAAAAATCACGGATGCTCTTCACATTCTCGAAAAAGGCGCACCGCCCCGCGTACAGCACTACCTTCGCCCCGCCGAACGCGAGGTCTTCCTCCGGTCCCAGCCGCGCGAGAAGCTCTTCGTACAGGCGCATACCACCACCCCTTTGCAAAAGCCGGGTACAGGCTTTCGCTCTCTCAGTATATGCCGCCCGCCTCTCTTTTATGAAGGCGCACGCCTGCGACACCGGCACCTTTGCCCGCGCCTTCCCGCCGCCCGTTGCGCCCCGCCCGCTTTTCGGAAAGGTCCGCGCGCTCCGCCTTGCACTTTATGCCCCCGCTTGCATTTTTTTCGCGGGCTTCGGCACGTTTCCGCGTTTCGGAAAGGGCCGCGCGTTCCGCCTTGCACTTTATGCCCCCGCTTGCATTTTTTCGCAGGCTTCGGCTCGTTTCCGCGTTTCGGAAAGGGCCGCGCCTTCTGCATTAAGATTTGTAGCCTTGCTTGCATTTTTGTCGCGGGCATGCTATAATGGATGCAGTCACAGCAAGGGAGGAAAGAGATTGAAAGCACAGCGCGCGCACACCGCGATCCCGCCCATACGGCTTGCCGTTTATCTTTTCTGCGCGGTCATGGTCGTTGTCATGATCGCCATCACCGTATACCGACGGGTGACCGACACGGAGACGGAAAATCTCGTCATCATGATCGGCAACATTCTCATCTGGCTCGTGCCGCCCGTATGCAGGCTGCTTTTCCGCGATGCGGTGAGCGACGGCGTGTATCTGTTTTTCGTGATCTACGTCTTTTTCGCCTCCTTCCTCGGCACGATCATGACTTTTTACGAGAATATTTCCTGGTATGACCAGCTCATCCACAGCCTCTTCGGGTATGTGGGGTGCATTGTCGGGCTGTTTGCCGCCTGCAAGCTTTGTGACATCCGCAAAATCAGCCCCGCCTTTGCCATCGTGTTCATCTTTTCCTTTTCCATGATGCTCGCCGCTCTCTGGGAGATCATGGAATACCTCGGCGACCAGTGGCTGGGCAACAACGCCCAGGGCGACCCGCACTGGGTGGACGGCATCCTCATGCGCAACGTCAAAGATACCATGGAAGACATCATCTGCCACACATGCGGTTCCGTCGTCTTCGTTCTGCACTATATTGTGCATGTCTTTACCGGCAAGTCCCTGCTGCTCGGTACGCTGAAAGCGGATTTTACCGCAAAAAAATACCGCGCACCGGAAATGCATGAAGCGGCGAAGGAAAATGTTTCTGCAGAAGTCGCCGCGGACGAAATGACGCACAGCGACCCCCGCTGCCTTGATACCGAAAAGGTACCGGACGAAAAAAATGAACATCCGGAGGCATAAAGATGCCCATCTTGCAATACAAATGCGAAAAATGCGGAAAAAAATTTGAAGAACTCGTAAAAAAATTCGACGACGAAGTGTTCTGCCCCGCCTGCGGTGAAAAGGCGGGGCGGGACTGGAGCGGCGAAATGTTTTCCGCCACCGGCAAGCCTGCCAAAAAATGCAGCGGCAACTGCAAGACGTGCGGCGGCTGCCATTGAGGACTTTTTTGGACCTGTTTTACACTGGCAGCACTTGCCGATCCCGATAAAAACACGGAGATAAAAGAAATCCTCTATAAATTCTGGTAAGGAGAAAAATGTTATGAAAAAGTTGGCGGCGGTGATTCTCGCTCTCGTTATGGCGGTCTCCCCTTTTGTCTTCTCCGGCTGTCACAAAGAAGTTTTTCTGCCCCTGCCGCCGATCGAAAGCGGCGAGTCGGGCGGCGAGACAGGCGGCGAAACGGGCGGCGAGACGGGCGGCGAGACGGGCGGCGAGGCGGGCGGCGAGACAGGCGGCGAGACAGGCGGCGAAACGGGCGGTGAGACAGGCGGCGAAACGGGCGGCGAAACAGGCGGCGAAACAGGCGGCGAGAGCGGCGGCGAAACGGGCGGCGAAACAGGCGGCGAGAGCGGCGGCGAAACGGGCGGCGAAAGCGGCGGCGAAAGCGGCGGCGAGACGGACGAGATTTATTCCGGTACGGACGGGGTCAATATCCTTCTGTCCGAAAAGGGATACGGGAGCGCGTGGCTGTACGCTTTGCGGGAGGAGTTTGAAAGCCTGTATCCGGGAATTGACGTGCGGATCCGATTGACTTCCGACGATCAGGAGGTCATAGACGAACTGAACTCGATCGGGAACAGTCCATACGATCTCTTTTTCACCTGCTTTGATCTGAACGAATATGTCGGGCGTTCGCTGGCGGGCGAGCCGCTGCTTGCCGAGCTTTCCGACGTGTACGAAAACTTTGCGGCACAAGGCGAAAGCGAAAAGATAATTGACAAGCTCGAACCCGACTTTATCGATGTTTTTCGCAGGCAGGCGAACGGCGATGACGTCTACTATGCGATGCCCTGGACGCAGAGCGTGAACGGCATCGTCTACAACGCAACCTATACGAAAAACATTCTCGGCCCGGTGCAATTTCCGCGCACGACAGACGAGCTTTTCGACATGGCGAAGGCGCTGACTGATGCAGGGCATCCCTGTTTGGTCACTTCTCCGAACGTGACCTACTACAATATGCTCTATACTACCTGGTGGGCGCAATATGAAGGGATGGAGCAGATCCTGAACTTTTATTCCGGACTTGCCCCGGACAGCGGCGGCGAAATGGTGTTGAGCCCGGAAATCGCTCTCCAACAGGGCAGGCTGGAAGCTCTGGAAGCGGCGGAACAGATTTTAAGCGGAACAGATATCCTTCTGTATGATTGGCCCGATGTTCAGGAATATTTCGTGGGGATCGAAGGAGCCATGTATCCCTGCGGGGATTGGTTCTACACCGAAACGGAAGAGGCGTTCGAGAAGTATTCCGAAATGGATATACAGTTCCGCCGTATACCCGTCATTTCGGCGCTCGGAGAAAAACTCGGGATCACCGATACGGAACTTAGCCTCGCCGTGGACTACGCAGACCGGATCCTCGCGGGCGAGACGGCGCAAAAACCCTCTATCTCCCCCGCCTCTCTGACCGTCGACGAAGTGCTCGATGAAGTGATGAAGGCGCGTTCGGTCACGCAGACATTTTCTTATTCGCATACCGCCGCCGCAAACGCACAGAGCCGCCGCCTCGAACATGCCAAAAACTTTTTGCGGCTGATGGCGTCGGACAGAGGACAGGAAGTCTTCTCTCGCGCCCTGAACGGAACGGCGGCGCTCCCTTACGGATTCGACATCAGCAAAATCGATTGGTACGCTTCGACACCTTCCTTTGCAAAAGACCGCTTGGAGATCACAGGCAGTGCCGATTATCTCTTCCCTCGCTTTGATCTCCCGCTCGGAAAGTTCCTGCCCGAATTTTCCTGCCTGGGTGCCCAGGCAACCTATGCGCTCCTCACAAAAAATCCTAACGATCGTATGACGGCACAGGACTTATTTCAATACGACTATGCGTATTTTGACTCTATGTGGCCGGAATGGATGCATGCTGCGGGGTTCTGATGCGCAAAGATGCTGCAGCATCTGCGGCCGATCTCTTGACGGATCTGATATTTTGTATTATAATATAATGTAGCTGTTTTGTAATACATAAATATGGCCGATCGGCCGAAGGAGAGATCATGAAAAAAAGCATTGCCATTTTACTCACAGCATTCTTTCTGCTTGCGTTTTTTGCGTTGGGCGGCTGTACGCCCGGGGAAAAAGAGCCCGGCGGAACGCAAGAGCCCGGCGGGACACAGGAGCCCGGCGGGACGCAGCCTTTGACAGAACAAGAATGGAAATCGGCTTTCGGCGCCGAAAGTTTCACTAACTATACGATGAGCGGGACGATGACCCCGGACAGCGGCAGCAGTTCGGAAATTTCTGCGAAGCTTGCGACGGACGGAACCGAAGTTCTCTTTTATACAAGGACGTCCACGGACTCAGACGCAGAGGAAGCCTATTATAAAGGAACGGAAGATACCGTGTACCGTTATTTCAAAAACGGAGATACATGGACCTGCGAGGAAACAGATAATTTCAATGCAGACGGCATCTACGTCTACTGCGCGTGGTTCCTTGACAAATACAGCTCGTTCACCTACGATGAAAGCAGCGACACCTATACCGCATCGTCGGTCGAATCGACCTTCGGACAAGTCACACAGACGTTTGAATACTGCAAGGTGCGCTTTCAGGATAAAAATCTCTCGTATCTGGAATACAAGACTCTACCGTACAGCATCACCTTTACGCTGGAATACTCCGACTACGGCACCACGTCGGTCACCCTGCCGCAAGTTCCCGAAGCGGAAAAAATGACGCAGGAAGAATGGGACAGCGCATTCAGCGAGCAGCTTTTCCAAAACTATTCCCTCCATATGCAGACCATACAGGACGGCGTCTATACCTCCGACGGTCAGGATTGGTACCAGGTCCAGGATTCCGGATATGAAGCCTATACGGACGGCACCAAAGACATACGGCGCCATTGGCTGAAAGTAGACAGCTCTCTGTTCAGCGATTCTTTCTGCAACAAAAAGGAAGACGGAACATACGAACTGTATATGCTCAACAGATCGGAAAACCTTTATGAAGTCAGCATCGACGATACTCCGATCCGACCTGACCCCCTGCTGAGCTTGAAAGATCTGTATGCGCAGGCGGCGGTTGTGAGCGAAGACAACTATGTTTTGCAAAACGTAAAAGTTGCCGTTCCCGGCTGGTCGATCGAATACGACAAAGTGACGCTCACTTTCCTCGACGGAAAGATCGTCGGGTTTACGGCGATCCGCGAAGATTTTGACAATTTCGGCAAGACGATCGACGTGACATGCACCGCGACGATCGAGTACACGTCGGAAGAGATCACTTTGCCCACCAACGTCAAAACGTATAAAAAGATGACGGAGGCGCAGTGGCGCGCCGCATTCGATGCGGATGACCTCGTCAATTTCACGTATGAAGCGGAAACCGCAGACGGATATTATTTGACGGAAGTATACACGAACGGTACAACGGAGTTGGTTCACACGATCGTCCCGTTTGGCGAAACCGACTGGGAAACTTACCGGGAAACCGTGGGAGACGTGCAATACTTGTATTACAAAAATGAAGACGGGCAGTGGGTAAAAGAGGTGAACACATCTCTCAACTGGATCGATAAAACATTTTTTGAGAGAATGGCGAAACTGTACGACGACGTTGTTTTCAACGAAAAACTGAACTGTTATACGATGGATGATATCCCTTACAGCCTGCAAAAACCCGAAGCGGGCACAATCACCTTTGAAGACGGACACGTATCGGAAATCATAATGGAAAATATAACCGTTCAGTATTCAAAATTCGGCACCACGTCGGTCACCCTGCCCACATCGTACATCGACAAAACGGAGGAATAGGAAAAACTTTCTTCGCGCGATTTTTTCAAATGAGATGAAAAATATTCGATATAAGAAGCGGGCGGCGGCACGAAAGTGCCGCCCCTGCGTTTATTGTTCCTGTCCGGAATCTCTCTTTTTTTATCAAATTTTTTGTCGACAGCCCGTCAAACTGTTTTCATCCCCGCCTCTGTGTAATATAATATAAATAAAGAATATTGAGATAAATAATATGGAGGTAAATCATGAAAAAGACTTTGCTTTCTTTGCTGGCGACGCTTCTGGCACTCACTTTTTTTGCGACGGCCGCCTGCACTGACCCCGGCAAAACTTCGACGGGCGATACCGGCGATACTGGCAACACGGGCGACACAAACAACACGGGCGATGCGGGCGATACCCTCCTGACTCTGACCGCCGATGAGTGGGCAGACGCTTTCAAGACAGAGAATTTTTCCAACTTCACGTATGAGATCTCGATGTCGATGAGTTCCGAGGATCTTTCGGAGGAGCAGACTTCCGTCTGGAAGGTGGACGGAAATAAGCTCAGCGAAGAAATATTTGACCCCAGCGGCACATCGGACGAGGCATCCGACCGGTATTATTACGAGAAGGCGGAAGAGGGTTATAGCATGTACGAACAGGAAAACGGCGAGTGGACAAAGTCCCCGCTTGACCAGACGACCTCGCCTCTTGAGGACATCATGGTCTACGTCCTGGTTGCGGAAGGCGCCTATTCCTCGGTTGCGTTCGATGCAGAAAAGGGAAGATACTTCGCCGACTCTTACCTTTCGGAGAAAGATCCCCTGTTCGGTGAGCTCACCCAGCTGACGGTCAGATTTGAAAACAAAAAACTTTCCTCGCTCTCCTATACTGCGGTCTCGGAAGGCATGACCATCCGCTATTCCGGTACTTTTTCCGACTACGGCACCACGTCGGTCACCCTGCCGCAGGTTCCCGAAATCCCGCAGAAAATGACAAAGCAAGAGTGGCTCGCAGCCTTTGACGAAGAAAATTTCAAAAACTATACCGGAAAGACCATCACCGACGCCCCCCCTTCTCCGATCACCTATACGGTGATGAGGTACGTCACCGACGGCGACGTCACACTCTTACACTATCAAACGGACAGCAATCGCAATACCTACTATGAGGTAACGCCGGACGGAAGCTTTATCTATGAGCAGCAGGACGGCGTGTGGACCAAAGAAATTTATGACAGTTACGTGATCGACAACACGCTGCGCGAAACGATCGCCGCATCCTACGATCAGGCGGTTTTCAATGCGGAGACAAACGAGTATGTCTTTACCGACTTTAACGTGACTGCGCTGGACAATTATCTTTTTACATTCAATTCGGTTACCGTCTCTTTTGCAGACGGAAAACTTGCGGAAATAACCTGTTACCGGGACTTCGGCAACGGGATAACCAACACCCATATCTATTCCGACTACGGCACCACTTCGGTGACACTGCCGCAGGTCGGAGCATGACGGACGAAACATCGTATGTCAGGCGGGACATATGCGGCCGCGCGAAAGCGCCGCCCCTCCCGCCGGAAAGATAAAACGGGATGCGCGGCGGCACATTTGTGCCGCCGCGCATCCCGTTTTTGTACCGCAAAAGCGGTGTACGTTCTGTAAAAAACAGTTATTCTTCCTTTTTATCGACCGTCTCGCCGATGCTGAGCTTATAGAGCTTGACGGAATTGTCGATGGTCTTTTCCTTGGCCTGCGCGCCGTATTTATCGACGTCGACCGCGTTTTTCGGACCGTGCGTGAGGCAGAGCGGGCCGTTGAGGCAGCCGCCGTCGCAAGCCATGCCCTCGAAAAAGTTTTCGGTGGCGCGGTTGAATTTCAGCTTCATCAGCGCGGCGCGGCACTCGTCGATGCCGTTCATCGCGATGGGTTTCACGCCCTCGATGCCCATTTCCTTGGCGACGTCTGCGATGCCCTGCGCGATGCCGCCGCTCTTGGCAAAGATCCTGCCGTAGAAAGAGGCGTTGTCCAGCGCGGTGTCTTCCAGCGCCGCGACCTCGATGTCGCGCGCGTCCAGAAATGCCTGCAATTCCTCGAACGAGAGAACCGAATCGATCGCTCCTTTGGTCTTGGGGAGCTTGTATTCCAGCTTTTTGCTGGCGCACGGTCCGATAAAGATGACCTTGCAGTCGGGATCGGTGCGCTTGATGAGCATGGCCGCCTCGACCATGGGCGAAACGGAATGTGAGACGTATTTGGCAAGTTCGGGGAAGTTTTTCTCCACAAACATGACAAACGAAGGGCAACAGGAAGTCGTGAGGATGCCCTGTTCCTTCCACTCCTCCGCCTCGTGGTAGAGGGTGATATCCGCGCCGAGCGCCGCCTCGACCACCTGGTGAAAGCCCAGCCTGTGCATGCCCGTGACCACCTGTTCGATGCGCGCATACTTGAACTGGCTGACGATGGAGGGCGCGATGACGGCATAGACGCGGTATTTGGTGTTGTTTTCCGACTTTTTCAGGATGTCGATGCTCTCCATGATGAGCGATTTATCGACGATGGCGCCGAAGGGGCACTGATACACGCAGGCGCCGCAGGAGATGCATTTGTCGTTGTTGATGACTGCCTTCTTGTCCTCGCCGACGGTGATCGCCTTGACCTTGCAGGAATTGACGCAGGGCCGTTTCTGCGCGATGATGGCGCCGTACGGGCAGGCCTGGGTGCACTTGCCGCACTCGATGCACTTGGATTTGTCGACGACCGCCTTATGATCGATGATCTGGATGGCGTCTTTGGGACACACCTCCTTGCAGCGGTGCACGATACAGCCGCGGCAGGCGGGCGTGACGAAGATGCCGCCGATCGGGCATTCGTCGCAGGCGATATCGATCACCTCGACCGCGTTGGGGTTCCCCTTGGTGCCGCCGAGGGCGAGCTTGATGCGTTCCTGCACGATCGCCCGCTCCTTGAAAATGCAGCAGCGCATCGTGGCCTTGGGCCCGGGCGAGATCTCCTTGGGGATATCGATATAGATATTGTCATAGCAGTGCTCATACTCGTTGCGGATGAGCGCTTTGAGCACCTCATATTTGAGTTTCTGAACCGCTGTGTCGAAAAGTCTCTGATTGTCTGCCATACTTATTCACTCCTGCATGTACGCCTTTTTCATCATTCTTTCCCTGCCGCAAGCCCTCTTGCAAAGGCCGCCTGCGCATGTTTGTCAATCGTAATCGATCTCCACATTTTTTCCCATCTTTTTCAGGTTGGCGGCGAGGCTCTCCACCAGCTTGAGCTTCATCGTGATGTCGATGGGAAGCCCCTGGTGCGCCGCATTGATGCTCTGCCCCACATAGAAATGCACGTCGCTCGCCTCTTCAAACAAAAGCTGCGCCAGAAGGGACGCGCCGTCCTTTTTGGTGAACGTCTTGGGGGTCAGATCGTGCACGTCCACATATTTTTCCGAAAGTTCCAACAGCCTGCGCATGGTCAGCACTCCCTCGGTCGTGAGGTCGATGCCGTCGATAAAGCCGATGGGCGGCACGTCGCGGTCGGGGAAATCGAAGGACGCCCGCACCGACGTGTGCAGATGCCGCGCCACGATCTGCGAGCTCGTTCCGCCGCAGACGACCTTTTTCCCCTCCCCCGAAAGAAAGCGGGAAATATAAAAATCGTCCTTGCTCTTGTCGACGGGCGGGCCGATCATCAGGCTGGCTTTCAGCTTTTCGCGCACCTTGACGGCGGCGACCGTCGTGTCATCGCCAGGCTGGCCGAGATACAGGTCGTTGCATACGCCCGCCAGAAGACAGGCCACCGCCCGCGCGCTCATGCCCGGCTTCACATTGTTGTCCAGAAATTCCATCACCTCCGGCCGCTGCCAGCCGAGGTTGAGCGTCTGCCCGATGCCCGCATGGATGACCCCGTCGCTCATCACGACGACGATGTCCCCCGCGCGCAGGTCGAGCGAAGTCTTATACACCGTCTTCCCGAGCACGTCCATGCCCTGCCGCTCAAAATCGCGGCATTTGCAGTCGCGCACGAGAATGGCCTGCGGATTGTCGAATTCAAAGAGATACCCCTTGCCCTCTTCGTTCATGTGGATGACCGAAAAGGTGGAATAGGCCACCCCGCGCACCTTGCAGGCGGGAAGCGACTGCACGATGGTCTCCACACATTCCTCGATGTCGATGTTCTCCGCGACCATGGTGCAGAGGATCTTTGATGTGAGGGTGGAAAGTATGTTCGCCTTGACGCCGCTGCCCATGCCGTCGGCGAGAACGAGAGTGGTATAGCCGCCCGCGACGGTGCTCTCCACGTTGTCGCCGCACAGCTCTTCGTTCTTTTTATTCAGCGACGTATAGCCGCTTTCCAGACACAATGCCATAATACCCTTCCCCGCGCGGCGCTCAGTTGTCGCCGCCCTGCAGAGTCTTTTTGAGTTTCAGAAGCGCCACTTTCGTCTCGGCGGTCGTCTCCCCGAGAAGGGAAGCGATCTCCTGCGCCACGCGCATCTGTTTCTGAATGACCTCGTCCGTCGTGGCGAGCGTCTCCAGCTTGACTTTGTCCAGCTGCGCCTCGTTCTTCGTCTCCTGCGTGATGTCCTTCATCACCCCGTAGACGCCGCGGCCGTCCTTGAACACGATGACGGTAAGCTCAATGTAACTTCCCGTCTTTTCGATGTATTCCTTCTTGTTGTAGAGGTTCTTTTTGTCGTTCTGCGCGAGGACAAAATCCGTCGGGTTGAAATACTGGAAGATCCCCTGCCCCTTGATGTCGCGCTCCTTGATGCCGAGCAGTTCCTTCGCCTTGCCGTTGATTTCCAGAATGTTGAGGTCGTTGTCCAGAAGGACGATGCCGTTGGGGCTGGTCTGGATGATCTCGTAGCTCCTGCTTTCGGCGCGCTCGCGCATGTACGGCACGCACATTTCGATGTTCGCATACCCGTTGGCGACCGCCCACGCCTTTTCCAGGCAGGTATCGTAGCCGCAGGCGCCGCAGTTGAGCATGTCTTCCGGGCGCGTCTTGCCCGTCTTGGCGAGGATCTCCGAAAGCTGGCGGTCGGTCGGAATAAAATCCTCCGTCCTGCGCCGCTCGTGCACGCAGGTGAAATCGATGTCTTCGACAGGCGTATACTCCGACGTGCCGCCCGCCTCGATGTCCTTGCTCACATATTTGCGGATGTCCGCATTGGCCTTGAGCGCCCCCGCTTTGAGCGCGAGCGAGCAGGGCCCGTTGACGCAGGCGGAATCGCAGCTGTTCATCTCGATGAACATGCCCGAAAGGCTCTCGATGTTCTCCAAAACTTCCTTGCACTTTTCGGCGCCGTCCACCGCCACGAATTCATAGCCGTCCACATAATTGGCGAACGACTTGATGATGCCGCGGCTGATGGGGTAAAATTTGGCGCGGTTGACCTCCCCTTTTCCGTGTGCGGGAAGATGCGCGATCTCCGAAAGCACGATGCCCTTGTCTTCGAACATCCGGGAAAGATCTTCGAAGGTGAGCACGCCGTCCACGATGCCGCTCTCCCGCGCCTCCCGCTTTTTGGCGATGCAGGGACCGATAAAGACCACCTTCGCCTTGGGGTCGCGCTTGCGGATCATCTTGGCGTGCGCGATCATGGGGGTGTCGACGGGCGCGAGATAGGCCAGCGCCTTCGGGTAATACAGCTCGATCATGGTGTTGACGGCGGGACAGCAGGAAGTAATGAAATTTTTGAATGTCTTCCCCTCGAGCAGTTTCTTGTACTGCGCCGTCACTTCGCGCGCGCCGATGCTCGTCTCTTCCGCGTCGGCAAAGCCCAGCCGCAGAAGGGCGAGTTTCATGGAAGAAAAATCCTGCAATCCGAAACTGGAAACAAAGGAGGGCGCGACGGACGCGACCACCTTGCCGGTTTTGAGCAGCCTTTCCACCTCTTCGCGCTCGGTATGTACGCTCTTGGCGTTCTGCGGGCACACCTTCGTGCACCGCCCGCAAAGAATGCAGCGGTTTTCGATGATCTTGGCGTGATGGTCGATCACCTTGATCGCCTTCACCGGACACTCGCGCAGACATTTGTAACAGTCCTTGCAGCGCGCGTCCTTAAAATCGAGGTATTGTATCATGCGCGCCTCACTTTAAGAGCGGCAGTACCTCTGTGAGGAACAGCTCTTCGCAATTCTCCTTGTTTGCGCCGTGCAACAGCACTTCGTCCGCAAGCACGGAAACCCCGTTCGTGCAGTTGCCCACACAGAAGGTGGCCTGCAGATCGATCTTGTCTTCCGCGCCGTACTTCTTGATCAGCCTTTTCATCTCTTCGATCACGTCGTACGAGCCGCGGAGATGGCAGGAGCTGCCTACACAAACTTTCAACGTCATAACATTTTACCCCGCTATGTATTTCTTGCGCTGAACACGCAAAAACCGCGTTTTCGGCAAGCCGCAAGCGCGATGAAAAACCATTCGGTTTTATCGGAAATATTATAATATAAACTGCCGCGTTTGTCAATGTCTTTCGCGGAGATTCCCCCGCGGGAAATCCCCCCTTTTTTCGGACATTTTTCCTTCGTTTCCCTCCCGCCTGCCGCTGGCGGCATTCGAAAAATGAAAGCTTCCTTTGCAGGAGCTCCCCGAAATTATTTGCAGGCGTTTCTTCCGCTCCGGAATACGGGAAAAAGACAGAACGAAAGCTCCCTTTGCAGGAGCTTTCCGAAAAATTTTCAAATCTTCCGCCGCGCGCGACTGCGCGCGGCGGAAGATCTTTTGTCTAACCGTAATTTATTCGCGGGCCGCTTTGCCGGCCGTGCGGCGAATAAGTTTTACCACCTCGTCGATCACGACGACGGAGAGGGCGAGGGCGATGATCTTGAGCCAGTCGAGCACCTCCATGGGAACGGTGCCGAACACCCCGCCGCCGAACTGCACGATGAGCACCTGCAGGGCGAACGCAATGACGAAAGCGCCGAGCATCAGCTTGTTGCGGTGGATGTTGGGGAAGATGCTCTTGTCGCCCAGTTCGCGGCAGTTGAACGCGTTGAAGAGCTGGAAGATGACAAAGAGAGTGAACACCGATGTGGAGACTTCCGCCGTTTCCAGGCGCAGGAAGTTCCAGCCCATCTGCGCCAGGCAGACAAGGCACATGAACACGCCGTTCACGGCGATGCGGAAAAGCATCTGGCGGGAGACGATGCTCTCGCTGCGGGCGGTGGGTTTGCGCTGCATCAGGTCGTCGCGGATGGGTTCCAGGCCGAGCGTGAGCGCGGGCGGGCCGTCCATGATGATGTTGATCCACA
>CAKNQN010000015.1 GCA_930990665.1 uncultured Clostridia bacterium | reverse complement strand
CCCACGCAGCCAGCTTGGAAGGCTGGAATTCTACCATTGAACTACACCCGCATTTTCACAACGCTAAGAAATTATAGCAAAATCCGCGTATAATGTCAAATAAAAAACACAGGATTTTGTCCTTTTTACAAAATTTTTCCGGGAAGGGAAAGGGTGTTTGCGAAAGGGCGTCCGAAATATTTTTTGTGCATAGGCTTTGAGCAGAAATCTGTCTTCCGAGGAAGACGGCTCATTGTTTTTTTCGAAGGAAAGCATACTGAAAAAGGGGAACGGCAACGGTTTTTCCGAGAAAATCCGAAACGAGGGGCGTGTGCAAATTTTGAAAAATACGCCAAAAGTGTTGCGATATTTTTCCGGATATGATACAATGAGAGCAGAAAACGTTTATACGTCAGGAGGAAATTGTATGAACAAAAATGAATTTATCGCAAAGATCGCGGCGGATGCGGAGCTGAAAAAGAGCGATGCGGAGAAATTTCTCGACGCCTTTGTCAGCAACGTGAAAGAGATCATGGCCGCAGGCGACAAACTGCAGATCGTCGGCTTCGGCACGTTTGAGGCGAAGACCCGCAGTGAAAAAGAGGGGATCAATCCCGCTACCGGAGAAAAGATCCGTATCGCGGCGTGTAAAGTTCCTTCGTTTAAGCCGGGCAAGACGCTCAAAGACGAACTCAACAAGTAAAGAGAAATGCGGCGGGAGCGGCGGAAGCCGCTCCCGCCTGCGCAGTTTGGCAGGGAGGTGAGAAAATTATGGTCGTAGAATTTTACGGTGATATTACCGATTATACAAAGCGTCGGACGGATAAACTGAAAAAGCGCTATTTTGCCAAATGGCTGGCGGCGCTGGCGCTGTTGCTTGTCATTGCCATGCTGGTGGCCCTGTTTGCCAATGGCGGGTTTATCGCCTTTCTGGTGGCCGCGATCGTGATCGGCGTTGTGGCGGGGGCGTTGTATTTTTCCCCGATGAAAAAGACGATGGACAAAACCCGCTGGACCTTCCGCGTACACATCGAGGGCGACTTTGTCACCTGCACGCAATACTGCGAAGGGGGCAAGACGGTCGAAAAGAAGAAGCGCCTGGACCAGATCAAGCGGGTGATCAAGACAAACTATTGCTATTATCTCGTCTATAACGACATCTCCAATGCCTTTATCTGTGAGCGCTGTCTGCTCAAGAGAGGGACGTTCGAGTACCTGGAATCCATCTTTATGGGCAAGATCCGCGTACAGTCAGATCATTTTGAATGAAAAATCCCCGCAGCGGGCCCATGTGTCTCGGGGCGGTAAAATTCAGCAATCTGTTGTAAAAAATCGGGCGGCGGCGCCTTACAAAGGCGCCGCCGCTTTTCTTTTGGCTTGTTTCCGTTCTGAATTTCAGCGTATAGATCTGCGCATGGATTTCGTATAAATCTGCGCACAGCCTGAAAAAATGAAAGCAGAATACGTTCAGTTTTCGAGGATACGTCCATCGGTCGAGAGGGTGACGATCTGCCAGGGAATGAACTTTCCGCTCGCTTGAAGCGCTCTTTTTGCGGCCATTTCGATGCCGCCGCAGCAAGGGACCTCCATCCGCACGACGGTCATGCTGCGGATGTCGTTTTCGCGGATGATCTCTGTCAGCTTTTCGGCGTAGTCGACGCCGTCCAGTTTGGGGCAGCCGACGAGTGCGATGCGGCCACGGAGGAAACGGCGATGGAAATCGCCGCAGGCGTAAGCCGTGCAGTCTGCCGCGATGAGCAGGTGCGCCCCGTCGAAGTAGGGGGCGCGCACGGGCACGAGCTTGATCTGTACAGGCCATTGCGAAAGCTCGCTAGCTGATTCTTCGTCGTCAGATTTCACCTCTTTTTTGTGCGCGATGCGGCGCGCCTGTGAGCCCGGGCATCCGCACGGGAGCGGCTTCTCTGCGCTTTCTGCGTTGCCCACGCCTTCCTGAACTTTTTTCGCGGCGAGTTTTGCCGCGCGCACGGCTTCTTCGTTGTAGGCGGGCGCTTCGCGCTCCTCGAAGGTGATGGCGCCCGTCGGGCAGGCGGGCAGGCAGTCGCCCAGTCCGTCGCAGTAATCTTCGCGCAGAAGTCTGGCTTTCCCGTTCACCATGCCGATGGCGCCTTCATGACAGGCCGCCGCACAGGCGCCGCAGCCGTTGCATTTGCTTTCGTCTATCAGAATGATCTTTCTTTTCATCTTTTTTCTCCTTCAGTTGCTTTTGTGTCTCCATTATAGTAAAATAGAAGAAAACAATCCGTTGTAATTACAACAAAAGTGTGCAAAATAACGATTGCGGAGAGAAAGACATGTATGAAAGGGTGATCGCACAACTTCCCCTGTTTGCGGGTGTGGAGGATATAAAGGGAGCTCTTGAAAATTTGGGGGCGCGCGGAGCGGACTATGCCAAGGGTGTGCAGATCTTCGCGGCGGGGGAAAAGAGCGGGAGGCTGGGCGTTCTGCTTTCGGGCGGAGCGGATATCGTCAAGGAGGATGCGGCCGGAGATCCTGTGACGGTGGCGCGGATCGGCGAAGGGGAGATGTTCGGCGAGGCGTTTGCGTTTGCGGAGCTTCCTCTCACGGTGAGCGTGTATGCGGCCTGTCCTTCTCATGTGTTGTGGTTGAGCGCGGAGGGAATTCTGGCGGGGAAAGAGGCGCGACTTTCGGCCAATGCACTGCGCCTGTTTGCGCGTAAGAATGTCTATCTGACGGAGCGGATCTATCATCTTTCGCGGCACACTTTGGCAGAAAAGGTGCTCTCCTATCTGCGTTCGGTCCGGCGGGAGGCGGGGCGCGAGATATTCGCCCTGCCTTTCGGAAGGCAGGGCATGGCAGACTTTCTCGGCTGTGACCGCAGTGCCCTTTCCGCCTTGCTCGCCAAGCTGAAACGGGCAGGGGTGATCGATTATCATAAAAATGTATTTCGCCTCATCGAAAATGAACAAGGCCCGTAACAGAAATCTTGAATTTTGTAAAAGACAGAAAATACAGCCCGCGCGCTAATCCGCAAGGTCTGTAAAGACAGGAAACAGGGCTCGCGTATTATAAGGCACGAGCCTTGTAAAGCAAAAAAACAGTGCCCGCAGCGGAGGCTGCGGGCACTGCAAAGTATGGAGATATAGGATCAAAGATAAGTGACGGCGGAAGGATCAAAAAATCCTTTGGCGGCGGGCGTCTCGTCCGGCACGCCGATGGCCACGATCGCCACGGGCACGGCGGAGGTACCGAGCACTTTCTGCACGCCGTCGGCACGCGGCTGGGTGGGGTAGCAGCCGCACCAGCAGCTTCCGTAGCCGAGGTCCAGAGCCTGCAAGAGGATGTTCTCGATCGCGGCGCCGCAGTCCTGCGGCCAATAGCCGTGACCGGGCTGTTTGTCCGGACGCCCGCACACCACGATCGCGAGGGGTGCGGTTTCCAGGCGGCAGTAGGGGTGAACGCGCAGGAGGGCCTGTTTTGTCCGTTCGTCTGTCACCACATAAAATTGCCACGGGCGGGTGTTCAGTGCAGAAGGGGCCATCATCGCCGCTTCCAGCATTTTCTGAACGTGTTCCTGCGGTACGGGGATGTCTTTTTTGAATTTCCGTACGCTTCTGCGCGCGCGGATCGCATCGGAAAGTTCCATGTTGTTCTTCTCCTTGCAATTTCAGATACTCAAATTATACTACAAACGACAAAAAAAGTCAATACGGAGAAAATCGGTCTTCGGGGCAACGGCAGGCAAAAATAAAATACACCGGGCAAAAGCGGTTGAAATTTCTTTGCTTTTGTGATACCATAAGGGTATGGATTTGTTTGAGAATGAAAGCGTAGACGAGCTGCTCGAAGGCGGGCTGAAGATCATACAGGATTCTTCCCTTTACCGCTTTACCAGCGATGCAGTTCTGCTTTCGCGCTTTGCGCGCGCAAAATCGCATGACGTAGTGGCAGATTTCTGTTCCGGCAGCGGCATTGTGGGCCTGCATTTTTACGCTCTGCATCCGCAGATCGACAGCGTCGTGCTCTTTGAGATGCAGCCGGAGCTTGCGGCGATGAGCGAGCGGAGCATCCGTCTCAACGACCTGAAAAATTTCAGGGTGGAATGCTGCAAAGTCCAGGATATCGGCAGGGAATACGACGAAAAATTTTCGCTTGTTTTGTGCAATCCTCCCTACGAGCGGGGCGGCTTTGAAAAGGAAGATCCCAAAAAGGCCGTCTGCCGCAAGGAGCTCACCATCACTCTTCGCGAGGTCGTGCAGACGGCGGCGCGCAAGCTCAGATTCGGCGGACGCCTTGCCCTTTGCAACCGTGCCGACCGCCTCGCAGAAGTTTTGTATACCTTGAAGGAATTTAACCTTGAACCCAAGCGGGTGCAGCTCGTGCGCGGGCGCACGGGCGCAAGACCGTATCTCCTTCTTGCGGAAGGGGTCAAAGGCGCAAAGCCGGGCACGGAGATCTTGCCGGATATCGTCAACGTAAAGAACTGATGCCGACGGGAAGGGCGCAGGATCGCATTTGTGAGAGCATCCGAAAAGAGAACGAACTATCGTCTTTGAGCTGTAAAAAGTGCATTTGAAGGGTCAAGCTGCCCGTAGGGCGCTGAAAATCCAAAAGACGGAAGAAAGGAGCCTGCCTTGTCAGGGCAAAGGAAAGATATATGGTAACATTTGTAGCTACGCCGATCGGCAATCTCGGAGATATATCCCTGCGGGCGCTGGAAGCGCTGCGGGAGGCGGATGTGATCTTCTGTGAAGACACCCGCCACACATTGAAGCTGCTCAATTATTATGAGATCAGAAAGCCGCTTCTGTCCTGTCACAAATTCAACGAGCTTTCTGCGGCCGAAAAGCTTGCGGAGCTTGCAAAGGAAGGCAAGAGTGTGGCCGTCGTCACCGATGCGGGGACGCCCGTCATTTCCGATCCGGGGAATCTTCTGGTCAACGTGCTTCGCGAGCACGGGATCGCATACACGCTCGTGCCGGGTGCGTGTGCGTTTGTGGCGGCGCTGGTCCTTTCGGGATTCCCGGCGGATAAGTTTGCCTTTCTCGGATTCCTGCGCGGAAAGAGGGGCGAAAAGCTCGAATTTCTGAAAGAATACGCATCTTTCCGCGGCACGTTGCTCTTTTATTCTGCGCCGCAGGATGTGGATGCCGACGTAACACTTCTGCACGAGGCATTTGGCGATCGGGATGCCTGTGCCGTGCGGGAGATCACCAAGATGCACGAAAGCGTGGAGTATTTCCGCCTTTCCGAGGGGCTTAGCGGGGAAAAACGCGGGGAATACGTGCTGCTCGTGCAGGGTGCGGAAAAGCGGGAGAACCCTCTCAATCTTCTGTCCGAAGCGGAGCACATCGCTCATTATATCGGGCAGGGAATGGATAAAAAGGAGGCGCTCAAAGCGGCGGCAAAAGATCGCGGCGTCCCCAAAAGCGAGCTTTATAAGTTTACGATCGAAAAAGAATGAGGTTTTTTCGGAAAAATATTGACAGAAAAGCCGATCACCGTATATAATGAAAGCAGAACAAGGTCAGAGGAGGGAAAGATGAAAGAAGTCTGGTCAAAGAGTTGGAAGAAGGTGCTCATATGGGCATGTGGCTATGTGAGCATGATCGCCTTCGCGATTGCGGGCGGCTATGCGATCATAAAAGGAGATGAAGAGACCAAGCGATCGGCGAAGTATTGTTTTATCGTGACGCTGATATTTTTGGCCATCAACGCCTTTGTCAGTATCCTCAGCAGCATCAACAGTTTATCGTACTCTGCTGATTTCTCCACATTTCTGCGTTGGTTGAATTTTATCATTCTGATCGCGGAGATCGCCGTCTATGCAGCCGCCATCGTCATAACGCTCGTCACTGCAAGAGGCAAGAGCGAGCCGGCGTCATCTGGGACGGCAGAGGGGAAATCCGACGAAAAGGAAGACTCGGAAGGGAAAAAAGAATAAAAGGTACGCAAAAAGGGCGCCAGATGGGCGCCCTTTTTGCGTATGCAATGGATGATCGGAAGATATAAAATTTCATAGAGAAAAAGGGATATGATTTCCGCGGCAGGGGATGGTCAGGTGTGTAAAGCCGATTTTTCGGACGGCGCCCGTCACGAGATCGTATTTTTCGGCGATGCGCATGGTATCGTGCGCGTCGGATGCGAAAGAGATCTTTCTTCCGCCCAGCTCGAAATAGCGGCAGAGTATGTCGGTGTCCGGAAGGAAAGGGCTGCCCGCCGTCTTGCTGCTGGTATTGATCTCGAGGATCTTTCCCCGCCGTATGATGCCTTTCAGGATGCAGTCCAAGACGTCGGAAAAATCTTCATAGCGCAGTTTCGGGTCGGGATAGGTCGCATTGCGGGAACAGTAGCCGATGTGCGCCACGATATCGTAAGGATAGGGAGCTTCCAGACTTTCCAGAACGCGGTACAGATAGGCGTTGTAGGCGAACTCTTTGCTTTTTCCCGTGCAATAGTGAGGGAAATAACAGTCCATGCCGAGGCAGGTGTGAACGCTGTTGATGATAAAATCCGGCTTGTAAGTTTCTGTCGTGCGCTGATATCTTTCCTGCGAGCGGCTGTCGTGGTCAAAGCCGTATTCCGCACCGACAAGCAGGTTGAGTTTACCTTTCAGTGCCTTTTGCAGTCTGCGCGTGTGTGTAAAGTATGCTTTTTCGTCGATAGGCGGAACGGCTTCTCCGTCGATTTTCAGTTCCAGACGGTCGTAATCGTAATTGAAGTGTTCAGAGATCCCGTAGTAATCTAAATTGAGTTCTTCTGCTCGCGCGATCATCTGTTCGGTCGTGCTTCTTCCGTCGGGCGAGAAGGTAGTATGCGTGTGTATATCAGCGATCATAAGTTGTCTCCCGTTTTTCCGTCCCTATCATAGTACTTTTCAGAAAGAAAGTCAAGCAAAGAGAGGGAAGGCGTACCTTCCCTCTCCGTTCTTTATTTTCAGCCGACTTTGAGTATATTCAGGTTGGTGTTCGAATATTGAAAATCACCACCCGAATTTTGTACGGTCACGGTCGCGGGCACGGAGGTCACATTGATCAATGTGGAAATGGCCTGCGACTGCGTCTCGCTGCTTGTCGTAAAGGTGTGCAGTGCGGCTGCCCCGCTGACAGGTGTACCGTTCACAGCGATCTGCAAAAGATTTGTCGCTGGCAGCGTAATTCCTGTTCCCGGCGCCGCGGAGCCGCTGTAAGAAACATAATAAGTTCCGGGTTGATTGATGGTGATATCGCTGGTGTTTGCTGTGTGCGTGATCGCAGTCCCGTTTGTAGTGCCATTTTGGTCAAAGACCAGCGGCGAACCGTCCGAGACTGGTGCGGTCGGAGTGGAGTAGGCGGAAAGCGACTGTGTTTCCGGCAGCGTCCCGGTGGGTCCCGTGGGGCCGGTCGCACCCGTCGGGCCGGTCGCACCCGTCGGGCCGGTCGCACCTGTCGGGCCGGTCGCACCCGTCGGGCCGGTCGCACCTGTCGGGCCGGTCGCACCTGTCGGGCCGGTCGCACCTGTTGCGCCCGTGGCACCCGTTGCGCCTTGCGGAATCACAAAATCGAGGATGGCCGACGAGGCAGTTCCGGAATTGGTGACGCTCGCGTCGGTTCCGGGCGCGGCAGTGGTCACGGTCCCCACCGTTACGGAGGCGGCAGTTCCGGCTTCACCGGTAGGCCCGGTGGGTCCCGTGGGGCCGGTCGCACCTGTCGGGCCGGTCGCACCCGTCGGGCCTGTTGCGCCCGTCGGGCCTGTTGCGCCCGTCGCGCCTGCGGGCCCGGTAGGGCAGGTGACGGATGGGGGCTTTTGGTGTGAGAGAAATTGTAAGACGATCAATCCGGAATGCAATTGTTCTAAATGTGGATTTCGCGGGGTTTACCGTCTGCCGTCTGTTCGGTCACAGGAATAAAATCCTCGCATACGAGGCGCCCGATCTGTTTTTCGGAAGTGGCGTGAAATAGGGCAAACAGTGCCGTTCGGATTTTTCCGTACAGTCTTCCTATTACCTTCTTTAAGGAAGCGACGGGCGTCACGCTGCGCACCGTGACGGACGGCGAGGCAAGCTGGTCGGAAACGGCGCAGTACATATCCCTTGGCACAAACAGTTACCAGCAGGCGAGCGGCGTCACCGCGCCCGAGGGACTGAAAGCGAACGGGTATGTGATCCGCACGCAGGGGCGTTCGGTCATCCTGTTCGGCGGGCAGGACCTGGGCACGCAGTTCGGCGTATATGAACTTTTACGCCAGCTGTTCGGGTACGTGCGCTATGGTGTGGATACTTACTACATTGAAAGCGGCGTAAAGGATAAGAACCTGCCGCAATTTGATATCTATGACAACCCCGATTTCGACTATACGGGTGCCAACTACGGCTCGACGTACAGCGATAAGGACGCTGCGCACAAGATGCGCACTGAAACGGTGGACGAGATTTACATGACCGCGACGGCGGAATACGTACACAACACGATGGACTATCTTCCGCCCGAAGAATACGAGGCGAAATATCCCGAATGGTACGCGACCAACACCACGCCGTACCGTCAGCTCTGTTACACGGCGCACAGAAATCCCGAACGCTATGAACAGCTGGTCAACGAGATGACCGAAAAGGTAAAGGTGGCGATCGACGCCGAACCGAACAAGAGCATTATTTCGATCACGAACGAAGATACGTCCATGCTCTGCAACTGCGAAAGTTGCCAGGCGGTGGAAGAAAAGTACGGCACGGCGGCCGCGGCGAACATCATCTTCATCAACGACGTAGCGGAAAAGGTGGAGAAGTGGCTGGATGCCGAGCGCGGCGGTAAAGACGTGGTCATTGCCATGTTCGCTTACAATCCGACGGTCACCCCGCCCGCAGTCAAGAATGCGCAAGGGGAGTGGGAGCCGATCGATGAAGAGGTCGTCACGCGCGACAACGTATGCATGATCTTTGCGCCCATCACTGTTGTGAATTTCAACTACGATTACAGCGACGAACAGAATGTGATCGGTGAGGACCGGCTGGAAGCGTGGGAAGCATGCTGCTCATCCATTTCGGTGTGGAACTATTCGGCGCATTTCGGCAATTACTTCATGCCGTACGATACGTTTGCATCCTGCCAGAAGCAGTATGCGCGTTACCTTGAAGCGGGCGCGGTATGGATCTTTGACAACGCCGCATGGGACAGTACGAATGTGACGGGATTCCAGAACCTGAAACTGTTTCTGAATGCGCAGTGGGCGTGGGACGTGAACCAGAGTTACAACACGCTCGTAGACGGATTTTTTGAAAACTATTACGGCAGCAGCGACGGTGCGATGCGCAAAATGTTCAATGAAATGCGAGCTTATCTCGGGGAGCTGACTTCGCGTGAAGGGGTCGGATCCAAGACCGGGGATCTGCTCGATTCGGCTACGTATTGGCCCATCGGGCTGGTGGACCGCTGGATCGGCTATTGCGAAGAGGCGAAAGAGGAGATTGCGCCGCTGCAACAGAGCGATCCCGAAAAACACGAGCTGTTCCTGGACCACATCACGCTGGAAAGCCTGATGCCGCGGTACATGAAGCTGCGTTTTTACAACCTTTCGCTCGGGCAGAAAGAGCGCACGGAAATGCGCTCCGCGTTTGCGGCAGACTGCCGCCGCCTGGGAGTGAACAAAGAAGCCGAGTCGACTGACATTGTCGGAATGATCGGCAAGTGGTAACCAAGAGGGGAAATAGAGATGAAAAAAGCAGTTGGTATTATTCTTTTGTCGCTGCTGCTGGCTTTCGGCTTGTTTGCCGGGTGCAGCGAGAAAGAGCAGGAGCCCGAAACTACGATCACCATGCAGGAGAGTATGGAGCTCACGCTTTTTGAAACGGGGCTTCTGACCGCACAGGTGAGCACGGGTGAAACGGCGGCCTTTACTTCCTCCGACGAAGGGGTCGTGACCGTGGCGGAAAACGGCGCGGTCACGCCGCAGGGCGCGGGCGAAGCTGTGATCACCGCCGCAGCCGGCGGGGCGGAAGCAACCTGCCGCGTCACCGTTACCGTGCCCGAAAATACGGTCATCCGTACGGTGACGGATGCATCGCTTAAACTCAACGTCGGCTCGTCGCTTGCCATCACGCATTATGCGATGTACGGCGAACAGGAGCTGGAAGGCGGGTCGTTCACCTTCCGTTCTTCCGATGAAGCCGTCGCTTCCGTTTCGGAAAACGGCGAAGTGACTGGTGCCAAAAAGGGCGAAGCGCAGATCACCGTCGGCGTCCGCTGGAAGGGTGTTTCTTTGCAGGAGAGCACCGTCGATGTGACTGTATCCGATGAGATCGTGTTTACGCTCAACCAAAGCAATATTACACTCAAACGCGCAGATGATCTCATCAGCGAGGGGTTGGAGAGTACGTTCGCTCTCAAAGCGACGGTTCTGCTCAACGGCGCCGAAGTTTCCGATCCGGCGATCGAGGTGAGCGCTGAGCCGGCGGGCGTGGTCACCGTCGGCGAGGACTTGCTCCTTACGGCTGTTTCGTCGGGTACGGCAAAGCTTACGCTTCGCTATACTTCGCCGGAAGGTTCGCTTGCTACGGCCACGGCAGAGGTTACCGTCGTGCGTCCCGTCACCGCCGTCCCGATGGGTGAGGCGGCAGAACAGGGCATCAACCGCAAGTATACCTACTCCTACGCCGCACTGGAAGGGGCGAATATCATTTCCGCGACCTACGGCGAAGAGAATGTTGCCGCATCGGTGGAAGGGACGCAGCTTTCCGTCTCCTTTGCGGGCATCAAGGCGGACGGCTCGGCGAAGACGCTCACTGTCACGGCGCAGACGGCGACGGACGAATATGTCTTTACCCGCGAGCTGCTCGCAGTCGACTTCATGATCGGCACGACAGAGGAATTCAACGCATTTATTTCCGCGCTGGCCGACACATCGCAGTACTGGTACGCCGAGCTTACGGACAACATTGATTTCACGGGCAAAGAGCTCACCCGCAAGATGGACGATGCGTCCCGTGCGAGCGCATCTTTCTCGCTGGACGGCAATGGCTATTGGGTCGGAAATCTGTATATGGAAGATACGAACACGCGCGACAAGGCGGGTATTGCGGTCACGGCGCAGACGGGCAGCATATCCGTACAGAACGAGAAGGAGCAGGCGAGCGAGGATCTGGGCGAATTTGCGTTTGCAAAGAACCGCGCAGTCACGGATCCCGTGGAGGTGACGTTGGCGGAAGGGGAGCAGGTGCGCAGCCTGCTCGACGGCGAAACGCCCGCGGAGGCGCCGCAGGCGCAGGACGGCAAGGTCGTGTTCGGTACAGACTTTTTTGCCGCGCAGGCAAGCGGTATGCACACCTATACATTGCAGGTGGAAAGCATGACAAAGGTCACGTCGTACACCTTTACCGTATATCTGCTCGACTTTAAGATCGGTACGACGGATGAATTTGAGGAATTTGCCGCGGCGGTGAAGGAAGCGGGCGAAGGGGTGATTCTTGCCGAGCTGGATGACAACCTGGACTATACGGGCAAAACCTTTACGGCGTTCGGGTCTGCCGTCAAACATGCTTACACGCTGGATGGGAAAGGGCACTATATCAACGGCATTTCCTCCCCGTCGGACGGCATCTTCGGGAATATCAGCACGGGGCAGGTCAACGGCAGGGTAACGCTGCGCAATATTGCGATCACGAACATCAGCAACCCCGGCGATCCTGCGGGCTTATTCTCCAACGGTTACAATGTAGAACTGTGCGACGTGTTTATCTCGTACGCTACGGTCATGGGCAAAAACTTTACGGCACCTGCCGTGTTTGCGCCCATAAATGCAACGCTGAAAAATGTTGTCGTCGTGGCGCAGGTCGATCCTTCCAAGGATATCGGTGCGATCTCCAAGGCAGGTGAAACGGCTACGACGCAATACATCAACTGCTATGCCGTATCCAACGCGACCTATCTTTACCCCGATGCACCCCATACAAATACACTGTTTGCCGATGTGGCGGCGATGAAGGCGGCTGTGACGGGCGTGCCCGAAGGGTTTAATACCGAATACTGGACACAGGCGGCGAGCGGGCTGCTCACTTTCAAGAGCGTGGATGCCCTCTACGATGTTACGGAAACGCTGCAGATGACGCAGACGGCGGTAACGGCGGAAGAGCGCACCGAGGTCACCATCTCATTCGGGATGTCGTTTACGGCTGAGGCGGGTACGCTTGCGGATCCGTTTGCCATCAATCAGCATCAGAATTTCAACTATGCCGGCGATTCGCTGATGAATTATATCCTGATCGGCGACGGGCAGACGCAGCGTTCCGCTTATGAGATCTGTACGGATAATGCAAACGACATCACGTCATATAAACCCGGTGCAGGCTGGATGAGTATGGGCGGCATCTGGGCGCCCGTGCTGGTGCAGGTTCCGGCGGACGGCAGCGGCATCAAAGTGAGCGTGTACACCGGTTATCTGGCGGAAGGCGCGTTCACGGTCACGCTCAAAGCGGGCTGGTCGTGGAACACGGCAAACGGCATGACGATGCGGGTTACCGAAGACGTGACGTTCGGCTGGCAGAACGGGCAATTTGAAAGGATATAAAACAGGAACGGGCCGTAAAGCTCCCTCCTGTTCGGCAAAAAGAGAAAGCGGGGACGCCACGGCGTCCCCGCAAAAAACAGCGAGAAAGGCAATGACAGAAGTAACCAAATATATCCGCGCAAACTGGGAAAACGCGATCCATCAGCCCAACAACGTCACCCGCGGCATTATCCGTATGCCGGTACCGTTCAGTGTTCCGTGCGCCGACGGGTGTTTTTCCGATTTTTATTATTGGGATACATACTTTGCAGACCTTGGCTTATTGTTGGATGGGCATATACAGCAGGTCTACAACAACCTTGACGTAATGGCATATTTTATCCGTTACCTGGGATATGTGCCCAATTCCAATCACATTATTGACCGTTCGCAGCCTCCCTTGTTCGCCCGTGGGGTATACGATCTGTATCGTTATACGGGGGATAAGGAGGTCATCGGCCGTTACATCGGCGCTATTCTGGATGAATACTTATTCTTCCGTTATGACCGTATGACCCCGTGCGGACTGAACGCCTATTCAACATATACGCCGCGTGCGATGCTGCTGCGGCATTATCCGTGGCTTTCGGAGCGGGTAGGAATTTTCTGTGCCACGGAGGAGGAAAAAATAGGGCTATGTAAACAGCTTTTATCCATCGCCGAAAGCGGGTGGGATTTCAATCCGCGCTTCCGTACGGAGAAAGCCCCGTTTGCGGTAGAGGAGTTTGCTCACCTTGATCTGAACTGCCTGCTGTACGACATGGAGCGAAAAACGGCGGAGATGCTGGAAGCGGTGGGGCGCAAAGAGAGCGACGAATTTTATCGGTATGCCGAACAGCGCGCCGAAAAAATGCGCCGCTGTATGCGGGATGCTAGCACGGGGATCTATTACGACTATAATTTTAAGAGCAACAGTTTTTCTTCGGTACTCAGCTGTGCTTCGTTTTACCCGTACGCGGTGGGGCTGGAGAAGGAGAGTGGCCCTCTTTTAACGATATTGGAGCGGCTGGAACTTCCGTACGGGCTCGCCGCCTGCGAATACCGCGGCGAACAGGAAAAGTACTACCAGTGGGATTATCCGAGCATGTGGCCGACCAACGTCTATTTTGCGTATGAAGCGCTTATGGCCGTCGGGGAGCGGGAGGACGCCGAACGGATTGCGGCAAAATATCGCCGCACCGTCGAGGCGGTGTTCGAGCAAACAGGCAGCCTGTGGGAAAAGTATGACGCAAAGAAAGGGGATGTTTCCTGTACCAGCGAGTACGAAACGCCGCGCATGATGGGCTGGACGGCGGGCGTGTATCGCTACCTGGAGGAACAGTCCGGCCGGAGGTAAGCGCTCTTGCAGGGCTGCTGCCTTTGGCAGGAAAGCCGTTTGCGAGCAGGGGCAGGAAGCCCCGTTCGCATGCCGCCTGTGGCGGGAAAGCCGTTTGCGGGCAGGGGCAGGAAGCCCCGTTCGCATGCCGCCTGTGGCGGGAAAGCCGTTTGCGAAGGGGCGACAAAAAAGTATATAAAAAAGAGGGCGGGCACAGACCCGCCCCTTTGCATTTATCAGGCGGCGAATAAAAAGGGCTGGTCCCGTTTTTCTGCTTTGCGCCGGACCCGGTTTACCGGGTCCGCGCTGTTCTACTCTGTATAGCATTACACATAGGGATTCAACCTATATTAAAAGCAGCGACTTTTCTTGCCGTTGCTTTGCCTTTTAGCGGATAGCTGATTTATGTTTTCCTCATCTCACCTGTTCTCTAAGGCAGGTGACGGATGGGGTTTTCAGTCCGAGAGAAACCGTAAAACGATCAATCCGGAATACATTTGTAATAAATGTGGATTTCGCGGGGTTTACCGTCTTCCGTCCGTTCGGCCACAGTGATAAACTCGATGAGCTGCAGACACATTTCGCGTGTCAGCTCCTCACAGCGCGCATATCGTCTGAGTCGTGCGATATACGCATCGGCCTCTGCATCTATGCAATCATTTTCGGCAAGCTGTCTTTCCAGATCGGCGAGCTGTCGCTGTACTCCTTCTTTTTCAGTCTGATACTTTTCGCATAGGAGTTTACAGGTGCTTTGGGGAAGATTGCCGAGGACCTTTTCTTCAAACGCGGACTGTATCAGTTCATCTAACTCGGCAAGTCTTCCTCTGAGTGCACGCAACTCTCTTTCATCAGACAGCCTGTCTTGTTTGCAGCGCTTGGCGCGTTCCCGGAGAAAGTGTTCCTTCGCTTTTTTTTCGTCCGATTCTGTTTGAGCGAACAAGGCGCGGATATCCTCGCAAACGAGACGCTCGATCTGTTTTTCGGAAATGGCATGTGAAGTGCAGTACCTGTTTCCGTGATCTGCGTAAGTGCGGCAGACATACCAACGGCAGGGGGAATGGTTGTGTGATGATACCTTTATGCGCAGTTTTTTTCCGCAGTCCGGGCAGACAAGCAGACCGGAGAGGGGATGGATTTTGTTTTCTTTGTCCTCTCTTCCGCGGCAGGCGGCATCGTTTATCCTCTGTACCTGATCCCATGTGCAGCGGTCGATGATCGGTTCGTGCGCGTTTTCGCTGACGATCTGTTCGTTTTCGGGAACGCAGACCACTGTATGGTTTTTATAGGAAAGGCGGGTCGTGCGGTGTTGTACGAGCGTACCGATATAGGTTTTGTCTCTGAGAATGTCCGAAATCGTTTTGGGCGACCAATAGGGCGAGCAGTGCCGCTCGGATTTTTTTCCGTCCAGTCTTCTGTAATGTGCCGTAGGGTTTGGAATAGCATCGTCTGTCAGCGTTCTTGCGATCGATCGGACGGAATGGCCCTGCAGGCGCAGATCAAAGATGCGTCGAACGACTTTTGCCGCAGTTTCGTCGATGACGGCGGTACGTTTTTCATCTGCGGCCGCTTTGTAGCCATAGGGGTAAGCCCAGTTGGTGTACTTGCCCCGCTTCCAGTTGGAGTCAAGTACGGCGCGGATTTTTTTGGAAGTGTTTGCGGCATGCCACTCGTTGAATACGTTCATAATGGGCATCAGATCCATGCCGGTACTGCTTCTGTCCGCCGTATCCACGTTGTCGGAGAGCGCGATGAAGCGTATGCCGGATGCGGGGAAGATATAATCTATGTACTGCCCGACCTGAATGTAATTTCTGCCGAACCGGGATAAATCTTTTACGATGATCGTGTCGATCTTACCCTCTTTGGCATCGTCGAAAAGCCGCATGACGGCCGGACGTCGAAAGTCAGTTCCGGACCATCCGTCGTCGATATATTCTTCTATGTTCGAAGCGCCGTTCTCCATGGCGTATTTTCGGAGGATGGCGCGTTGGTTTTCGATCGAGAGGGATTCACCCGCTTTTTCGTCGTCGCGCGAAAGGCGCATATAGAGCGCCGTTCTGTTCAGCCGAATTTTTGACATGGTTTTCCCTTCTTTATCGAATGCCGGATTCTTTGTCGGCGCGGTTCACGGTAAGCTGAGAAAGGATTTCGGAGAGTTTTCTTTTGTCCGGGCAATGACGTACGACCTGATACGAAGTGCCGTCGATTTGATAAAAGACGGTTTCCCTCTGACAGGATGCGTACTGATCTTTCATTTTTTCCAAGTTCGTCTTTGTTTCCTCCCGAAAAGGATGTTCCTGCCTTATCATATGCACTTGCCAGACAGGGTGTGCGGCTTCCGTAAGCGTCCGATGCCGCGAGTTTTTTTTCGAGGACGTTGACAAGACACCGATGATATAGTATAATGGATTTTGCAGGCAGGGAAGAAAATGCGCTGGGCTTTGCGGCATAGATTTCACTGTGTGAGCCGGACGGGAAAAGATACAAAGGGCGTTGAGCCTTGCTTTGCGGGGGCCGGAAAGGGGGGAGATGATGCTTTCGAAGAATGCGAAATGGGTGGCATGCGGCGAATATTCCGCACCCCTCGTCGTCAGAGATTTTGATGTGGATGCGTACGACCGGGTCACGATTTCGGTGTGCGGACTGGGATATTACGAGCTTTTCATCAACGGGAAGCGGGTGGGAGAAGAATTTTACAAACCCGCATTTTCCGATTACGGCGAGCGGGATTTTTCCTCTCTGCAATATCCGCTTTTTGATCGGACTTCGCATACCGTTTATTATAATACATACGACATAACCGTGCCCGTGCGTGCGGGAAAGAATGTGCTGGCGATCCTGCTGGGCAACGGATTTTACCGCCAGAAGCGTCGTCTCGTCGAGGGGAAGGTCTTCTTTTCGGACAAGCTTCTATGCTGTTATGATATTGCCGTAAAGAGCGGAAAGAAGGTCCGCCATATTCGTTCAGACGGCAGCGAACGTGCGTTTGCAAGCTTTATTGCGGAAAACAATCTTTTTTACGGAGAAACGCACGATTATACGCAGTTTGATTTTTCACTGCTGTGCGGCGGCGGGAACGGCGGGAAAGGGGTGGAGATCGTCGCTCCGCCCTGCGCGCGGATCGAAAAACAGCGCTGTCCCAACGACAGAGTCGAGCGCACCCTTTGCCCCAGGCTGGTCAGCGAGCGGGGAAACAAGAGGATATATGACGCGGGGGAGAACATTGCGGGTTTTGTCGTCATCGAATCGGCGGGAGAGACTGTCACGGTGCGCCATGCGGAAAATCTGACGGCGGAGGGGGAGCTCGACTTCCGTTCGGCCGGCGGTGAGGAGCAGATCTCGCAGACGAAGTATATCGGAGCGCCTGCGGGGAAGCTCGTGCATCCCTGGTTCTGTTGGAGCGGGTTCCGTTATTTTGAGACGGAAGGAGATTTCCGTTCTCTGCACGTTGCGGTCGTACATACCGATGTGCGTCGCACGGCAGAATTTTTCTGCGGGGATCCGAACGTGCAGTGGCTTTTCGATGCCTTTGTCCGCACGATGCTCAACAATATGCACGGCGGAGTCCCTTCGGATTGTCCGCACCGCGAGCGGCTCGGCTATACGGGAGACGGGCAGCTGACGGCCGAGACGGCAATGCTCTGCCTGGACAGTCGCACTTTTTATGAAAAATGGATGCGGGATATTTCCGACTGCCAGGATATTGAAACGGGGCATATTCAGCATACAGCTCCCTTTTGCGGAGGGGGAGGCGGCCCTGGCGGATGGGGCGGTGCGGCGGTGCTCGTTCCGCTGGCGCATTATAAAATTTATGGAGATAAGTCGTTTGTACGCCGGTATCTCGGCACGATGCGGCGGTATATTGAGAGCATGCGTACCTTCACGGAAGGCGGGCTTGTCGTGCGTGAGCGAGAAGGCGGCTGGTGTCTGGGCGATTGGTGTACTCCCGATCCGATCCGCCTGCCCGAACCCTTCGTCAATACCTGTTTTTATGTGAAATGCATGCAGGCGATGCAGTATCTGGCGGGAGAATGCGGAGAGAGAGCCGACTATGATTCTGAGATCGAGGCGAGCAAAAAGGCGCTTCTGCGCACATATTTTGACGAAGTGACAGGCTCTTTCTGCGGGGGAGTGCAGGGGGCGGACGCATTCGCCGTCGACATCGGCATCGGCGATTTTCGCACAGAGCGCAATCTTCTGGCGCGGTGCGAAGAGGTGGGTAAATTTGAGACGGGGATCTTCGGGACGGACATCCTCTGCGATCTGCTCGCCCGAAAGCGCCCCGACCTTCTCCTGAAATTTCTGGCGGGAGAAGAGTTTCCCTCTTTCGGATTCATGCGGCGCGGCGGCGCCACGACGCTCTGGGAGGATTGGGACGGCAGTACCTCGCACGATCATCAAATGTTCGGCGCGTGTGTGCGGCAGCTGTTTTATGGGCTTGCCGGCATTCGTATCGGAAAGCAGATCGCGATCTGCCCGCCCTGTCTTCCGGTGCTCGGCTTTTTGAAGGGGAAATTATGTCTGCGGGGCGGAGAACTTCCCTTTCAGATAAGTTACGAGAGGGAAGGGGTGCGGCTGAAGGTCTGTGCGCGCGGCCTGGAAGTCGTCGTCTGCGCGGCAGACGGCTCTTTTGTCGGAAAGGTGCGTGGCGAACGGGAGTTTTTTCTCTCATCCGTAAAGAATAGCTGAAAACAGCCCAAAACCGTTTACGGGGACGTGCGGAAACGGGCGGATACGAAGATCTGTCGGCAAGCAGGAAAGGAAGCGGATACTCTGAATATACAATCTTATGCAACAAGCAGGGACAAATAAATCGGTCCCTGCTTGTATTTTATGTAAAAATATTCATTTTTCAAAGGTCTGCGCAGATGTTTCCGTGTGAAGAGATTGGCTGATCCTCGTCTGTTTGAGGGATATAAACAGCTTTGGGCGCCCGAACTACATTATTATAGAGGCCGTTACTATCTTATTCTTTCGGTTTACAGGGAGGATAAAGGCAGAGGAAGCATCATATTGACGAGCGATCAGCTGGATAAAGATTTTGTCTTTCTTACGGGGGAATATATAACTCCGGCGAACTGGACATGCCTGGATGCAACCTTGTTTGTATACGGTGATGAACCGTATTTATGTTTTTCGAATGAATGGATAGATGCCGTGGGGGGTGACGGAGACGGTTTGCTGTTTCTGGCGAAACTGTCGCCCGATCTGAAATACATAGAGGGGAAACCAATAAAAATTGTGAGCGGGAAAGAGTGTGGTCTTGCTACAGCGTTGCCTATGGCCGGCGGAGAGGGCTGGGTAGCAGAAGGCCCATATCTGATCACGGAAGGGAAAAAGATTTATCTTTATTGGTCCACCTTTACGGAAAAGGGATATTGCGTAATAAGGAATGTAGCGGACAGCATTTTTGGCGAGTATAAATTTGACCGATACATCTATCTCAATGACGGCGGACATTCCATGGTGTTTACGGATAACGACAATCATCGGAAACTGCTCTTTCATCAACCGAACAAAACTCCTTTGGAGCGTGCCTTTATCCTGGATTTGGATACAGTTGCGAAATAATTCAGATTCGTACGGATCGTGTTTTTCAGGGAAGAACAAGATGAAAAGACGGTTCGGGTTGAAATAGTTTATAAAAAATCCTCGGGTAAATCCGAGGTTTTTTTATGGCAGGAGCAGAAAAGTGTTTGTGTACGTTTCGGATTTTTGTAAATTGTGGGCTTTCCCTTATGTTCCCTGCCCTGTAGGCCCCGTTGCGCCTGTCGCTCCCGCTTCGCCTTGCGGTCCGGTCGCACCCGTTGCGCCTGTCGCTCCCGTCTCACCCTGCGGCCCTGTTGCGCCCGTCGCGCCTGTCGGCCCGGTGGGACCTGTAGGTCCTGTGGGGCCCGTGGCGCCCGTCTCACCCTGCGGTCCGGTCGCGCCCGTTGCGCCTGTTGCGCCCGTGGCACCCGTCGCGCCTTGCGGAATCACAAAATTGAGGATGGCCGACGAGGCAGTTCCGGAATTGGTGACGCTTGCATTGGTGCCGGGGGTGGCAGTGGTGACGGTTCCCACCGTCACAGTGGCGGCAGTACCGTCTTCGCCTGTAGGGCCTGTGGGCCCGGTGGCACCGGTCGCACCCGTTGCACCTGTTGCTCCGGTGGCGCCTGTCTCACCCTGCGGTCCGGTCGCACCCGTAGCGCCTGTCGCTCCCACTTCGCCCTGCAGTCCGGTCGCACCCGTGGCGCCCGTGGCACCCGTCGCGCCTGTTGCGCCCGTGGCGCCCGTCGCGCCTGTCGCTCCCGTTTCACCCTGCGGTCCGGTCGCACCTGTTGCGCCCGTGGCGCCCGTCGGACCGGTGGGGCCGGTTTGTCCGGCGGGACCTTGCGGACCCGTGGCGCCGCGCGGACCCATTGTGCCGCGAACAGGGACAGTCTGCACGGCTATGGTCATGCAGCTGCAGCGGCAGCATTCAAAACGGCACCCGCAAATGGAGCAGATGCCGCAATTATCGCCTGAAAGATCTTTCATTTTCTTCTCCCGGTAAAATTTATTGGGAAGGAAAGGGGCACAGGCAGAAATTTCAAGCGTCCTTTGTGCCTGAGGGGCCGGAGTGCACCCGGCCGAGGTCCCTTGCCTCCCGAGCAGACGAAAATCTGCTCTGTACCATTGTATGAAAAAGAGCGATCGGCTGTGCACGGATGAGCAGGGGTTTCCGAAAAAAGGTTTTCTGAATTTGTATGGACTTGCAGGCGGGGGAAGCTTTACAATCAAAGAAAGGAAAGCAGGTTCTGCTTTCCTTTCTTTGAAAATTCAAAAAATTTTTTATTCGGCGTTACCGCTTTTGGAGACCGAACTATTTTTTGTCGTAAAAGCGTAATTTGTTTTATCGGCTGCGCGATGACTTGTATCGGGGGAGCACGCCTCTTGATTCGCGGAAATATTGTCTGTTTCGCGGCTGTCGTTTACTTCGCTGCCGACTGCCTTTCGGGTGCGGGATCGAGCGGGATAGACGAAAATACAGCGAAAGATAAGGCGAACGAAGGGACCTGCATAGAAGATCTGCCAGCACAATGCCATGGGAAAATTGAAGGCTGTCGTCTGGAGCCACACGGCAATGAAGTCTGCGGCGGCGGGCTGCTTGATGATGATGGTGGCGGCGAGGCTCATGATCGGGCACATAAAGCAGACGGTGATCGCCGAAATGGCGAGAGTGATCAGGAGCGGCGCCGTCGAGGCGGGGTTCAGCACGCGGAACGCAAGCTTTTTGGCGAGCGGCCCCACGACGAGAAGTTCGAGCACAAACGCGATCAGTCCCATGTACCACAGTTCGGAAAAGGCGGCTTTGAAGATAAAGTTTTGCAGTCCCTTTACATCGAGTGCGATGTTGTAGCAGATCATGGCATAGACCATGACGAGCACCATGATGAGCGTAAATACGATTTCCTGAAACAAGTTTTTGGGCATACTTTCCTCCTGCAATAAAAAAACAACACGATGTTTTATCGTGTTGTTCGTTATCGCCGCATGATGCGGTGTGCGTTTCCAATCGCGGCGTCAAGGCTGTGCCTGTATGCCGCACCAAATGATTCGGTTGTCTTAAATTTATAAATATTGTATAACATTTTTCTCAAAAAAGCAAATTTTTTTGCGTTGTGACTGTAATTTTTCTGTCCGGACGGATAGGTAAAAGGCTCTATTGACCATTCGGACGGCAGATACGGATGGAAAAAAGAGCGGGGGAAGGGCAAGGGTGCCTTTCCCCCGGTGTTACGGAATCAGCCAAAAGGATTTTATCCTTTGAGACGTCTTTCGAAATATCGCTTGTTGTACAGGTAATTGGCGTCCTGCGGTTTCAGTTTTCCCGCAGCCTCGTTGCAGGCGGAGGCGCGTTTATAATCACCCAGGCGATCATAACAGACGCACATGCACATATAGGGGATATAGCCGCGGCAGTCGGGCAAGCAAAAGCCTGCCGTAGTCTCCCGCCCGCCCTTATTGAGTGCAAGCCGGTACCAGAAGATCGCCTGCGTGTAATTTTTTTCCTGCATGAAGAGGTCGCCGAGGTCGCAGCAGATCTCGGGGCGGGGCGCATCGTAATCGAAACTTTGCAAAAGCGCGGCGAACTGCGCGTTCCGCCTCCCGCATAAGCGGTGACAGGCCGCCAGATCGCGGCAGGCGCAGATCTTGTCTTCGCGCCAGCCGTTTCCCTGCAGAAAATACAAAAACGCCGAGCAGGCCGCATCGTACAGCCCGTTGTCCATGAGCTCGCGCGCAAAGTAAAATTTCTGCCTTTCGTCCGGCATCGTACCGTCGGCAAACAGCTTTGCGAAGATCTTCAGATTTCTGCCGTGTTCCTTTTTCGGCCCCTTGCGGTGTTCGATCGGAATATTTTCGCGGCGGATACGCCCGTGCACTTCCATGGCTTCGTGCACGGCGCCTTTCCATAAAAAGCGGCATGCGCGTCGCAGGATACGTTCCCGAAAGAAATAGAGGGTCGGATTGCCGTTTCCGTCAAAAGCCGCGTCATAGCGCAAAAAATAGGCATCCGTATCCCCGAAATCCGGACTGTTTTTGAGATGAATGAGCGCAGTCCGGGAGGATTCGGGCAACACATCGTCGGCGTCCAGCCACATGATATAGTCGGTCGTCGCGTGCGAAAAGGAATCGTTGCGCGCCGCGGCAAAATCGTAGTTCCAGGCAAAGTCGAAGATGCGGTCGGTGTAGCGGGAGGCGATGCGTTTTGTGTTATCGCGTGATCCGGTATCCACAATGTTGATCTCGTCAAACACGCCGCGCACGCTTTCCAGGCAGCGTCCGAGCACCTCTTCTTCGTCTTTTACGATCATGCACAGTCCGAGCGTCATACTGTTTCCTCTTTGGTAAAAATCTCTTTTCGGCCTGCTATCATACTATGCGGCGCGCCCGCGCGGTGTGACATGGCGGGACGCGCCGCATTTTTCCTGTAAAAAATTTCATGTGCGGGCAAAATTCTCTTTCTTTTTTGATAAATGTCTGCTATAATAATACATATCATTCAAATTGCATGTGTCCGTAGCGCAATTGGATAGAGTGACAGCCTCCGACGCTGTAGGTTCCGGGTTCGATTCCCGGCGGGCACACCAAGGGAGGCCGGGCTGAAATCATCCTTTCAGCTCGGCTTTTTTCAGAATACGGGCGCGGCCCGGGGAGAATATCTTTGAAGGAAAAAGGGCGTGTCGTCGTCGGTATGAGCGGCGGGGTAGACAGCTCGGTCGCGGCGCTTCTTTTGCAGGAGCAGGGCTTCGACGTAGTCGGGCTGTATATGGTCAACTGGGAAGAGAGCGGCGAAAACGGCTGTTGTACGGCAGAAGCGGATTATGAGGATGTGCGGCGTGTGTGCAACCGTCTCGGCATCCCGTATTATACGGTGAATTTTGCGCAGGAATACCGCGATCGGGTCTTCCGGTATTTTTTGCAGGAATACGAAAGGGGCAGGACACCCAATCCGGACGTCCTTTGCAACCGCGAGATCAAGTTCGGGCCTTTCCGCGACTATGCGCTCTCGTTGGGGGCGGATTCTATCGCGACGGGGCATTATTGCGGCATCCGGCATGAAGATGGCCTGCACTATCTCTGCAAGGCGGCCGATGCGAACAAAGACCAGACGTATTTTCTCAACCAGGTCACGCAGCCGCAGCTTGCGAATGTGCTTTTTCCGCTCGCATCTCTCACCAAGCCGGAGGTGCGCGCGATCGCCGAAAAGAACGGCCTTTCCACGGCGGAAAAGAAGGACAGCACGGGTATCTGTTTTATCGGCGAGAGAAATTTCCGAAAATTTTTACACGGCTATCTGCCCGCGAAACCGGGTGAGATCCGTACTCTTGCAGGAGAAAAGGTGGGGGAGCACATCGGGCTCATGTACTACACTCTCGGCCAGCGCCGGGGGCTGGAGCTGGGCGGCAGGAAAGGGGAAGCCGAGGGACGCTGGTTCGTAGTCAAAAAAGATCTTGCGAACAATGTCCTGTACGTATCGCACGGTGACGAAAGCGTGCTCTATACCCGTTCGTGTACCGTTTCGGGCATAAACTGGATCCCCGCGCCGCCGGAAGAGGAGGAGTTCAGCTGCAAGGCAAAATTCCGATACCGCCAGCCGGAACAGGGCGTGCGGGTGAGACGGACGGGAGAAGACACGGCCGAGATTCTTTTCGACGAGCCGCAGCGCGCGGTGACGCCCGGACAGTATGCGGTGCTGTATGCGGGCGATCTTTGTCTCGGCGGCGGCGTAATCGACTGAAAACCGCAATACGTATGTTAAAAATTTGTCCGCTTACTGAAACGGAACTATAGCAAAAAGGAAGGAAGAGAAAATGGAAAAGAGGATTCCGGTCGTCGTGATCAAGGAGCTGAAAGACACGAAAGTCATTCTTCAGGCGCTGAAAGATTACGGGATCAACACGGCGGAGATCACCTTCCGCACGGCTTGTGCGGAGGAGGCGATCCGGCTCGCGTGCAAAGAATTTCCGGACATGGAGATCGGCGCGGGAACGGTGATCAATGCGGAGCAGTGTCGTGCAGCGCTTGCGGCAGGTGCGAAATTCATCGTGTCGCCCGGGCTTTCCGCCGCGGTGGCGGCTGTCTGCAAAGAGGCGGGAGTACCCTATTATCCGGGATGCGTCACGCCTACGGAGATCATGGCGGCGCTCGATCTCGGCATCACGACGGTCAAGTTTTTCCCGGCCAACGTATATGGCGGGCTGAAAGCGCTCAAAGCGCTCGCGGCGCCCTTCCCGCAGGTAAAATTTATCCCTACGGGCGGCGTGAATACGGAGAATATCGACGAATTTCTCGCCTTTGAAAAGGTCGCGGCAGTCGGCGGAAGCTTCTTTGTGGAGGAGGCGCTCAAACGTTGATCGTACGTGAAAAGGCGCTGGCCCTCTTCAAGAACTATCTTAGTATGCTAATCGGGTGCGCCGCGTACGCCTGCAGCACAAGTTTTTTTCTCGCTCCGAATTCGATCGTGGCGGGAGGAATCACGGGCATTTCGGTGCTTGTCAATCACTTTTATGCAAGCGTTCCCGTCGGTATGTTGTCGATCGCGCTGAACGTTCCCATCCTTCTGCTTGCGATCCGGTTTTACGGCTGGCGGTTCGTGGGGCGGTCTCTGCTCACCATCGTCTTACTCGGCGTGGCGACCGACCTGTTTGCTCTGTTGCAGCCGGTCACGGCGGACGGCGTACTGGCCTCGCTGTATGGCGGCGTGTTCCAGGGGGTCGCCATCGGGCTTTTTCTCAAAAGCGGTTTTTCCAGCGGCGGGACGGAGCTTCTCGGCAGGATCATCATCCGCATCCTCAAAAACGGGAAAGTGCCCCTCTGCGTGGGCATTCTCGACGGCATCATCGTCATACTCGGTGCGATCTTCACGAAAAACCCGAACAATATGCTGTTCGCGATCATCGTGATTTTTGTCAGTACGAAGGTGTCGGAAACCATCCTGGTTGGCATCGAAAAGTCAAAGCTGTGCATCATTGTCAGCGACAAAGGCGAGGCGATCTCGGATGCGCTCATCGAAGCCAGCCCGCGCGGTGTGACCATGCTCGACGGCGAAGGGATGTATACGCGGAGCGCACACAATGTTCTTCTTACCTGCGTAAAAAACAGACAGCTTTCGCAGCTGAAACAGATCGTCAACTCCGTCGACCCGGGCGCATTCATCATTATCAACGATTCGGTGGAAGTGCGCGGCAAGGGGTTCAGGTCATTGCAAGATAAAGATTAAAAAGAGGTGGAAATGTATGAAAAAGGTAGTCACGTTCGGCGAGCTGATGCTTCGCCTTGCACCGGAGAATTATCTGCGTTTTGTGCAGAGCTCAAAGTATGAAGCGACTTTCGGCGGAGCCGAGGCCAATGTGGCGGTGTCGCTTGCCAACTACGGCGTCGATTGTGCGTTTGTGAGCAAACTTCCCGTGCACGAGATCGGGCAGGCGGCGGTCAATTCGCTGCGTGCGTTCGGCGTGGACACGTCGCACATCGTGCGCGGCGGCAGCAGGGTCGGCATTTATTACTGCGAAAAGGGCGCGAGCCAGCGACCGAGCAAGGTGATCTACGACCGCGCGCACTCCGCCATTGCCGAAGCCGGAGCGGAGGAGTTCGACTGGAAAAAGATCTTTGAGGGGGTGGAATGGTTTCATTTTACCGGCATTACCCCCGCGCTTTCGGACGAGGCGGCCAAGGCCTGCCTTGCGGCAGTAAAGGCGGCGAAAGAAAGCGGCGTCACGGTTTCCTGCGACCTGAATTTCCGCAAGAAGCTATGGAGCAAGGAAAAGGCGGGAAAAGTGATGGGCGAGCTGTGCCAATATATTGATTATTGCATTGCCAACGAAGAGGACGCCAAAGACGTGTTCGGCATTGAGGCGGACAATTCGGATATTTACGGGGGCAAGCTGGACCGCGAAGGGTATGTGTCCGTAGCGAAGAAGCTGACCGACCGTTTCGGCTTCAAGGGAGTGGCGATCACGCTGCGCGAGAGCAAATCCGCCAACGACAACGACTGGTCGGGCATGCTCTATACGGGCGGGAAGGCATATTTCTCCAAAAAATACTCCATACATATTGTAGACCGCGTGGGCGGCGGCGATTCGTTCGGCGGCGGGCTCATCTATTCGCTGCTCAGCGGCTATGACCCGCAGAAAACGATCGAATTTGCGGTGGCGGCAAGCTGTCTCAAACATTCGATCGAGGGTGACTACAACATGGTCAGCGTGCAGGAAGTGTCCAACCTCGCGGGCGGAGATGCTTCCGGCCGGGTGCAAAGATAATCCGTTTTCTGCCGCAGGATTGCTGTCGGGAGATAAGAGGATTTTTGCCGCAGGTTTGCGGCGGATGCAAAGAAAGCCTCGGTCGCAGGATTGCGGCCGGGAGTAAATCAAAATTTGCGTTGCGGTATTGCGGTCTTCCAAGACCGCGGCGCAAATCCGTTTTTCGCGGAAAAGAGCAACAACATTTTTAAGAGGTACTATGAGAGAGGAAGATACGCCCATCATCGGGGAGATCGCGGAGGAGATGCCCGCGGCAGAAGGAGGGGGAACGCCGGTCAAGAAGCATGGCTTTTCCAGTAAGATCGGCTTTGTGCTTGCTGCTGCCGGATCGGCGGTGGGGCTTGGCAACCTATGGCGCTTTCCCTATCTCGCCGCAAAATACGGCGGCGGTATGTTTTTGCTGGTGTACATCGTGCTCGCCGTCACCTTCGGTTTTACGCTGCTCACGCTGGAAATCGCCATCGGCAGAAAGACGGGCAAGAGCGTGATCGGCGCGTTTTCGTCGCTCAACGGGAAGTTCCGTTGGTTCGGGTTTGTATGTCTTGCGGTGCCCATCATCATCGTGCCCTATTACAGCGTTATCGGCGGCTGGGTGACGAAATATATCTGGGCGTTTGCCGTCGGCGATTCCGCGCTGGTCGGCGCGGGGGCAGATACCGCCGCGTACTTTGCGTCGTTTTCGGCGAATGCCTGGCAGCCGCTCGTATTCTTTCTGATCTTTGCGGGTGCCACCGTGGCGGTGGTCGTGTTCGGGGTGCAAAAGGGCATCGAACGCGTCAGCAAGATTCTCATGCCCGCGCTCGCAATTCTTGCCGTGGCGCTGGCCGTTTATGCCTGCTGCCAGCCGGGTGCCGCCGAGGGTTTGAAAAGGCTGTTCGTTCCCAACTTCGGCGATTTGAGGTTTGAAACCTTCCTCGCGGCGCTGGGACAGTTGTTTTACTCGATGTCGCTGGCCATGGGCATCATGATCACCTTCGGCTCCTACATGAAGAAGGAGGCAAGCATCGGCTCGTCCGCGCGGCAGATCTCCATCTGCGACACGCTTTTTGCCATCTTTGCGGCGATGATCGTCATACCCTCCATCTTTGCAGGCTCCGCTACGACGGAGATCGCAAACGAGGCGATGAAACAATCGGGCCCTTCGCTCATGTTTGTGGTGTTGCCGAACATGTTCAACTCCATGCCGGGGGGCAGGATCGTGGGCGTCGTGTTCTTTCTGCTTGTATTTTTCGCAGCACTCACTTCGTCTATCTCGCTGGTGGAGACGATCGTGGCCGTTCTGCGCGAGAATTGCCGGCTCAAACGCTGGGTCGCGTGCCTCATCGTTTTCGCCGTCATGCTCGTCCTAGGCACCCTTTCCTCGCTCGGGTTTGGTGTGCTGAGTATGGTCCACATCGGCAACAAGGGGATCCTCGATCTCTTCGACTACTTTTCCAACAGTATTCTCATGCCGATCGTCGCGATCATCACCTGTATACTGGCCGGATTTTTTACGGATACCGAATCGCTGATCGACGAGATCGGCATCCGCAAAAAGGGATACAGAATGTATTATAAGATCATGGTCCGCTACATTGCGCCCGTGTGCATGGCGGCCATTCTCATCAGCGGCGTCCTGATCACGCTGTAAACAAAGTTTCAGAAAAAATAGGGGGAAAAAAGAATATGCGGTCTCTGCAAACCGGGCCGGGCGGCCTGGGTCTCAGACTATTTGCCGTGCGGTTGGGAAAGATCTTTTCCAACCTTTCGGTCGTGGGGTTGGTGTGCAGTCTGTGCGGGATCCTGGCATTTGCCGCCACGGCGATGATCTTTCTTGTCGGGCTGATCATCATCGTGATGACGGTCGGCCTCATCTTCGCGATGGTGCCCGGATTTTTCGACAAACTCATGTCGGTCATGCAGGTCTCGGCGGAGATCAGCACATTTTTCCTGAAAAATTTCTCTTATTTTGCGGCGCTCGCCATCGGCGGGGCGGTGGTCTCCTTTCTGTTGCTGCTCACCGATAAATCGGTGCGGCATACGGGGCGGCTCGTCCTTTCCGGACTTGTGATCGTCTTTACGCTCATCGCGATCTTTGTTGTGGTCGGGGGAGGGGGACGATGAATACGCTTCATATCAAAATTCGCGGGGTCGACCGGAAAAGTATGCCGCGTATCGCCGTAGACGGGGAGTCGGTCAAATGTGTGAAGAACGAGTTCGGTTCCTATGAGGCGACGGTGCAGACGGCGCGGCCGGAGGCAGAGATCTGCGTTTTTTCGCTCCTCGAACTTCGATTGCCGCTGTGGTGGCTGTACGCGCTGATCTCCTTTGTTGTCAGCGTATTCGGCATCTTTAATCCGCCGTATAACCGTGCGTGTCTTGTGCCGGACGTTCGGCTGAAAGTGATGCTCGCAGAAAGGACGGACCTTTCCGTCATCTTTTACCCTGCGCGTCCGCAGCAGCGGGCGGCGGAGTTTGAGACAAATATGCCCGTCTATGAAGCGGCAAACGTATGGACGCTCGATCGGATCGCCAGGCGCCGCAGGCGGATCTTGCTGGCCTTTAAGATCGTGGTGTGGCTTGTGCTCGCTTTCGTGGCGGGATATTTTCTTGCCAAAGCCCTGTAAGGGTAAAATCTCAAGGGAGGAAAGATTATGAAAGTGTATATCAGGAACAAGCTGCTCTCTCTCGGCGGCGGGTCGGACGTGCTGGATGAAAACCAGCAGCCCGTCTTTCATGTCAAGGGCAGAGCGGTCAGTGTCACGCGCGTGAAATATGTCTGCGATATGCAGGGCAATCGTCTTTTCAAGATTCGGAATAAGTGGCTGAATTTTTTCGTACATAAGGCGTATATTTATGACGGGACGGGAACTAAGATCGCCACGGTGAAAGACAAGTGGTTCAATGTCCACAGCGAGTATTTCGTGACGGGATATGCGGATGAGATCAAAGTGCAGGGGAAATTTTTCGGCCTCAATTGTCAGATTCTGCGCAACGGCGACGTGATCGGCACGATCCGTCGGCAGATCACCTTCATTCGGGACGCCTTTGAACTGGATGCGGAACCGCAAGATCTTCCCTTTCTGATCGCCCTTGTTATCGCGATCGACAACATCACGGACAAAAAGCACGACTGAGCGGCGGAAAATTTTTTTGTCCGCATAAATCGGGGGCAAAAGAGCAAAAATAGGGGTATGAAAGAGAGATACCCCATGGCAGACGAAGTGAAGACGCGCGACGAGCGCGAGAGCTGTTTTTCCGCTTTTTCGCGGCGGGAGGAAAAGAACCGTGCAGGGCGCTGAAAAGGCGGGCGGCCGCGCGCAGGGCGGACAAAACACGCAGACCAACCCGTATGTGAATGAAAACTACCTCGCCTATGTCCGTTCATTTGCCCAGCCCACGAAGCATTTCCATAACTGCTATCGCGCCTTTATCGTAGGCGGACTGATCTGCTGTATCGGGCAGTTTCTGCGCACCGTGTTTGAAACGGCGCTCGGCCTATCCGGAGACGAGTTGGCGGGGGCGGTCTCCATGTCGCTCATTTTTCTCGGATGTTTTCTTACCGGCCTCGGCGTGTATGACCGCATCGGCAAAGCGGCGGGGGCGGGTTCCATCGTACCCATCACGGGCTTTGCGAACTCGGTCGCGTCGCCCGCTCTCGAATTCAAATCGGAAGGCCTGATCACCGGGCTTGCCGCCAAAATGTTTACGGTGGCGGGGCCGATCATCGTCTTCGGCGTGGTGTCGGGCGCGGTCGTCGGGCTCATCTATTATTTTCTCGGATTGTGAATACACAGCCTCTTTGCGGCGCCCTAGTCAGGGCGCCGCTTTTCTGTTGCACTTTTTCTTTTTGGAGAAGGATACGCATCCGACTTATGCGGCAAAGAATTTTGTTTTGTTTGCTTGCGTCGATGGCGGGGCGGTGCTATAATGGAAGGGAAAAAGCGGACAAAACCGAAAAAAGAGCCTGCCGGGGCGAATGCACTTTCAGTCGGCAGGCGGGGAGAAATATGCAGTACAAAATATGCGATTGCACCGTGATCGACGTAGAAAACGGCTGTGCTCTCCTTCCGCACACGGACGTGTATATCCGCGGCGGAAAGATCGAAAAGATCGTCCCTTCCGGCGAAAACGCGCAGGCCGACAAAGATGAGCATGGCAGGGCGGACGGATATAAGACGGTGAACGGCGCCGGCAAGTTTGCGGTGCCGGGTCTTGTCAACCTGCACGTGCACCTGTTCGGAACGGGCCGGCCGAGCAAAGCCTTGGGCGGGGGCAAGGCGCAGCAGCGCCTGCTCGCCTTTATCCACACGGCGCTCGGCCGCAGGATCCTTGCGGCGATGGTGGAAAATTCCGCCAGGAACGAGCTTTTGTCCGGCGTCACCACGCTGCGCGCGGTGGGGGATCTGTTCGGTTCGGATATCGCGCTCAAACGCAAGACGGATGCCGGCAAGGGTGCGGCGGCGGGGCTTCGCATGTTTGTATCGGGCATGGCGATCACGGCGCCCGGCGGTCACGGGGCGGGAACCTTCGCTCGCACGGCCGAAACGCCGGAGGAGTTTGAAAAACTCGTCGAAAAGAATGTGACCGAAGGGGCGGATTTCATTAAGATCTGCATCACGGGCGGTGTGATGGACGCGAAAAAGCGGGGAGAACCCGGCGAGGTCAAAATGACGCAGGCGCAGGTCAGCGCCGTCTGCTCTCGCGCGCACGCGCTCGGAAAAAAGGTCGCCGCGCATGTACAGAGCAAGGCGGGCGCGGAACTCGCCGCGATCGGCGGCGTGGACACCATCGAGCACGGCGCGCCGCTCACGGAAGAGAGCGTTCGGCTTCTTCGGGAAAGGAAGGGAGCGCAGGTGGTCACCTGTTCGCCTGCTCTTCCCTGCGCGAGGCTGCCGCACGAGGTGACAAAGCTCGGAGAGGCTGCTTCGTACAACTCCGAAGTGGTCATGCAGGGCATGATCGACGGCGCCGCGCAGGCCGCGGCGGCGGGCATCGCCGTTGGGATCGGTACGGATGCTTCCTGTCCCTTCTGCACGCAGTACAATATGTGGCGGGAAGTGCTCTGGTTTGAAAAGTGCATGAATATCTCTGCGGCGGAGGCGCTCTATACCGCGACGCTCGGCAATGCGCGCATTCTTGGCGTCGGGGATGAGACGGGATCGATCAGAGAGGGCAAGAGTGCGGATATCCTGCTTTTGGAGGGGAACCCGATCGCCGATCTGACCGCTCTTCGCGATATTGATTGTATGTTTGCCCAGGGCCGATTCATTTCTCATCCGAAGCCTAAGCGCCTCCCTGCGATCGAGGCGCAGCTGGATCGATTGACGGAGGAGTTGTAAAATGGAAAAATATCTGATCGACACGAGCGAGTTTGTCTCTGTGCGCGGCGACCGGCAGAACATCCGCATCCGCGCGGCGAAAGAGGGACTTCCCGTCTTGCTCTTTTTGCACGGCGGGCCCGGGGTCTGCGACAGGCATTTCGTGCTAAAAAATCAGTCCCGCCTCGCACAAGAATACACCATGGTATGCTGGGATCAGCGGGGTTCGGGCAAAAGCTATACCAAGGACATTGAAAAGCAGCCGCTTTCCGTACAGACGTATGTCGACGACGCCGAGGCGCTCCTCGATCTTCTGCGTGCACGGTTCCGTACGGAAAAGATCATCGTGGCGGCGCACAGTTGGGGCACCGTGATCGGCACTTTTCTCGCGCGGCGCTGCCCGGAAAAGATTGCAGCGTATGTCGCACAGGGCATGTTCATCGACGGCAGCGAAAACGAACTGGAATCGTATCGGTTCTGCGTGCGCGAAGCGGAGCGGCTGGGCGATAAAAAGGCGATGAAGGCGCTTTCGGGTATCAGCCCCGTAAACGGCCGGTATCCTTCGGACAAGGCGATGATGACACAGCGCAATTATCTTTCGAAGTTCGGCGGCGGAACGTACAAAAAGCGGGAGGGGATGCTGCGCTCCCTTCTCCTGCCCCTCTTGAAGACACCCGAATATACCCTTGCAGACGTTGTAAAGTACGCGAAGGGCGGCCTGTATCTTTCCAAAAAACTTTGGAACGACGTGGTGGCGGTCAGTTTTTTGGATGTCACGCACCTGTCGGTCCCTGTCATCGTCACGCAGGGCGAACACGATTACAACACGCCCACGAAGATCGCTTCGGCGTGGTTTGACCGCCTGGATGCGCCCTTCAAAAAGTGGATCTCCTTTGCCGAATCCGCCCATTCGCCCATCTTCGAGGAACCGGAAAAATGGGGGAAAGAAGTGAGCGCAGCTCTTCAAGAGGCGCTCGGCGGGCAAAGTAAGGAAAACTGATTGCGGGAATACATACATGAAAAAACATCTTGAAGTGGTCGGGGCGGTCGTTATAGAGGAGGGCAAGGTCCTTGCCGCAAAGCGCGGGGAAAGCAAATACCCGTACGTGGCGCATAAATACGAGTTTGCGGGCGGCAAGATCGAACCGGGCGAAGAAAGGGAAGCGGCGCTCATCCGCGAGATCAAAGAGGAGCTGCGTGCAAACATTCGCATTCTGCGCCCGTTTCTGACGCTTGAGCACGAATATCCCGATTTTACCATCACGTTATACACTTTTTTGTGCCAATTTTGCTCTGCCTTCTGCAATACGGAGCATGAATCTCTCGAATGGCTTCCGCTCTCACAGCTGGACGCATCCGCTTGGGCGCCCGCCGACGCCCCCGCCGTGGAGGCGCTGAAAACTTTTCAAGTGGAAAAGAGACAGTAAGCGTCGGCGGCCCTCATGCGGAAAAGCTTTGTCCGATAAGACTGTGGTAATGAGGCCCTATCCGGACAGGATCTGTACGGTAAGACTACGGTGTGCGGCCCTGTTCAAACAGGCTTTGTCCGATAAGAATATGTTTGCGCGGTTCAGAAGGCACCCGACGGGCGCGAAATTTGCGGCAAAAAATCAATAAAAAAAGACAGCTTTTCAGCTGTCTTTTTTTATTGATAGAAAAGATGATTAAGTTCTGTCTGCATTTGGCTGTGTTTCTCCCCGCGGTGCGGGAACCAGGTGATTGATAGAAAAGATGATCAGGATTCAGCCTGCACTTGAACAGGCTTTTCATCCCGAGTTGCAGGAACGAGGTTGCGGTAGAAGGCAGCATGGGCGGTGAGTATGCGCGGCATGACCCACAGCAGGAGGATCCCGAACGTCAGAGCGCTCAGAAGGAGCCAGCCGAGAAAGCTCATATCCAGACAAAAGAGCTTTGCCTTGTTGCCTTCCATCAGCTGCATGGATTTTTTCCGCGCTTCATTGACGGGCATGCCGGGGTTTTCGGCTAAAATAAACCAACTCATCGAATAGGAGTAGTGCATGACGATACCCGGAACGATCAGCAATAGAGACCAAAGAGAAATCAGAATGGACAGGAGAAAATGCAGGACGAGGGAAGGAATGTAATGTTTGAAGCCTTTGAACAGATCTTCCGGCTGTATTTTTTCTCCTTGCACCAGAGAAAGCCCGATTCTCTTGAAGCTCAATGAAAAGGCCCCCAAAAAAAACATTAAAAGAGCGGAAATCCCCGCTGCATAAGGCAGGTAAGCGAGGAGGAAGCTGAACATGAAATCTATAAATTCATGTCGGAAGAAGCTGTGAAAATCATAATATGAATTCGCTGCTTTGACAAGATCGGGTACAATCGGCAAAAAGGCTGACAAATATGCAGGAAGGAAGAATATTCCGCATATTGCAAAATAGATGAGAAGCGTCAGTGCCAGAGTCCCGCGTTGTCCGCGCAGTTTGAGATTCGCAATTCTTCTGTAATGTCTTGCGCGCAGTGTTATCATAAATTCCCGCCTTATGTTTTTCTATTATTATAAGATATGAATGTCACACTTGTCAAGCCTTATCCGAAAAAACGCAGTTCTAAGAAAAATTTGCCTGTACCTTTCATAACGCAGCGTTGGGTTAAAAGTACGTGAGGAAAGACGGGTGTTTCTATGCCGCAGAAGGGTTGATGTGCTGTCTCTTATTTCATGCCCGGAAATGCATAAAGGAAATCGTATCGCAAAGCCTTCCTGTATCAAAGGATCCGAAAAAAAGATGTTGTGCAAAGGGACTTGTGCAAGGGACCGCAAAAGCCGAAATATCTGCAAAAGAGATGCTTCTCCCGTCCAAAATCAGCTAAGAGGTTTTTACTGTCCAAAATCTGCAAAGCGGCATAACAAAATCCGCAGAAAAAATCCCCGCGGCCTTTGGCCGCGGGGACAGAATTTGTAATCCGAGGAATCAAACGATCTCTTCTTCGGAAAGTTTCTTGTAGCCTTCGTAGCGGGCTTTGCTCTCTTCCTCGTTCTCTTTGAAGAGTTTCTCGGCCGCTTCGGGTTGGGTCTTCTTGAGGGCGGAGTAGCGGGTTTCGCCGAGGATGAACTGCTGGTAATCGCCGGTGGGCTCTTTGCTGTCGAGCGTGAAGGGGTTCTTGCCCTCTTCTTTGAGCATCGGGTTATACCGATACAGCTGCCAGTAGCCGCATTCGACCGCGCGTTTTTCCTCGTCCTGGCTCTTGCTCATGTTGATGCCGTGGTTGATGCAGGGGGCGTATGCGATGATGAGCGAAGGTCCGTGGTATTTTTCCGCCTCGATGAGGGCATTCAGGAACTGCTGTTTGTTGGCGCCCATGGAAACCTGCGCGACATACACATAGCCGTAGCTCATGGCCATCATGCCGAGGTCCTTTTTCTTCACGCGTTTACCGGAAGAAGCGAACTTCGCGACTGAGCCGGTCGGGGTGGATTTGGAAGCCTGGCCGCCCGTGTTGGAATACACTTCGGTGTCGAGGACGAGGACGTTGACGTCTTCGTTCTGGGCGAGAACGTGGTCGAGTCCGCCGTAACCGATATCGTAAGCCCAGCCGTCGCCGCCGAAGATCCAGATGGATTTTTTGACGAGGCAATCTTTGGCTTTGAGCACTTCAGCCGTGAGGGCGTCCGCTTCGCAGCCGCAGTCCTTGCAGCCTTCGCAGGCCTTGACAAGTTTTTCAGCCGCGGCCTTGCTGCCTTCGGCGTCATCCATGTTGGCGAGCCATTCTTCGCAAGCCTGTTTGCCTTCTTCGTAATTTGCCCACTTTTCGGCGAGCGCCTTGACTTCGTCGGCCAGTTTGTGCCTGCGGGTGCTGTAAGCGAGGTTCATGCCGTAGCCGAATTCCGCGTTGTCTTCGAACAGGCTGTTCGCCCAAGCGGGGCCGTGGCCCTCTTTGTTCACGGTGTAAGGGCATGTAGGGGAGGAGCCGCCGTAGATGGAGGAGCAGCCCGTCGCATTGGCGACGACCATGCGGTCGCCGAACATCTGGGTCACGACCTTCACATAAGGGGTCTCGCCGCAGCCCGCGCAAGCGCCGGAGAACTCAAAGAGCGGCTGATTGAACTGGCTGCCTTTGACCGTGGTGCGTTTGATGGCAGAGGTATCCGCCTGTTTGACGCTCTGCGCGAACTCCCAGTTCTTCGCGTCGGCATCGACGACTTCTTCCAGAGGCACCATCACGAGCGCCTTGTTGCCCTTCATGCCGGGGCAGACATTCGCGCAGACGCCGCAGCCCATGCAATCGAGCGGGGAGACCTGCATACGGAACTGCGTTCCTTTGAGGCCGGTCGTAGGTTTCGTGACGAAGGTTTCGGGTTTTTCCGTCGCATCGTCGATGACGGCGGGGCGGATGCAGGCGTGCGGGCAGACGAAGGAGCACTGGTTGCACTGAATGCAGTTTTCGGGTACCCACTTCGGAACTTTGACGGCTACGCCGCGTTTCTCGTATTTTGTGGTGCCGACGGGAACGTGTCCGTCTGCATTGAATGCGGAGGTAGGCAGCTTGTCGCCTTCGAGGACGAGGATGGGATGCACGACCTCTTTGAAGTATTCGTTGTCCGCGACGGCGGCCATGGGTGCGCCGTCTTTGGCGGTAGCCCAGCTTGCGGGGTACTTGATCTCCACGACACCGCTCTTGGCAGCGTCGATGGCGGCGTAGTTCATGTTGACGACCGCATCGCCCTTGCGGGAGAATTTTTTATAAACGGCTTTCTTCATGAAGTCGGCCGCCTGCTCGTAAGGCATGATGTTGTCGTTGATGTAGAAGAACGCGGACTGCATGATCGTGCTCGTCTTGCCGTTGAGGCCGATGTCGGATGCGATCTGGATACCGTCGATGTTATAGAATTTGAGGTGTTTTTTCGCGATCTGCTGTTTGACCTTGGCGGGCAGGTTCTTTTCCAGCTCGTCGAGGGTATTCCATGCGGAGTTCAGCAGGAATTTGCCGCCCTCTTTGATGTCGGAGAGCATATCGTAGCGGGTGATGTACGAAGGGTTGTGGCAGGCAACGAAGTCCGCGCTGTCGATGAGATAGGAGGACTGGATGGGCGTCTTGCCGAAGCGGAGGTGCGAAACGGTGATGCCGCCCGACTTTTTGGAGTCATAGAAGAAGTATGCCTGCGCGTACATGTCGGTGTGGTCGCCGATGATCTTGATGGAATCCTTGTTCGCGCCGACGGTACCGTCCGAGCCGAGTCCGTAGAACTTGCAGGAGATGGCGCCTTCGGGGGCGGCATCGTATTTTTCGGAGAAGTCGAGCGAAGTATTGGTCAGATCGTCGTAGATACCGACGGTGAAGTGATTTTTCGGCTGTTTCTTTTCGAGGTTTTTATAGACCGCATAGCACATGGAGGGGTTAAACTCTTTCGAGCCGAGGCCGTAGCGGCCGCCCACCACTTTGATCTTGGAAACGCCCTTTTCGAAGAGTGCGGAGCACACGTCGAGGTAGAGGGGTTCGCCGAGGGAACCGGGTTCCTTGGTGCGGTCGAGCACGGCGATCTTTTTGCAGGTCGAAGGCAGGGCCGCGACGAACGCATCCGCCACGAACGGGCGGTAGAGGCGCACTTTCACGAGGCCGACCTTGTGGCCCTCTTTGTTCATGCGGTTGATGGTCTCTTCCATGGCATCGGCGCCGCTGCCCATCATGACGACGACGTTCTCCGCATCGGGAGCGCCGCAGTAGTCAAACAGGTGATAGCTGCGTCCGGTGAGGGCGGAAACTTTGTCCATCATTTCCTGGACGATGGCGGGGCAGGCCTCATAGTATTTGTTTGCGGTCTCGCGGTTCTGGAAGTAGGTATCGCCGTTCTGTGCGGTGCCCTTCTGGATGGGGTGTTCGGGGTTGAGAGCGCGGGAGCGGAAATCTTCGATATCCGCCATGAGTCCGTTCTCTTCCACGAGTTTTTTCATTTCATCGTAATCGATGACGTCGATCTTGGAGACTTCGTGGGAGGTGCGGAACCCGTCAAAGAAATGCAGGAAAGGCACCTTGGCGCGCAGGGTGGAGAGGTGTGCCACGAGCGCGAGATCCATGACCTCCTGTACGGAGCAGGAAGCGAGCATCGCGAAGCCCGTCTGGCGGCAGGCCATGACGTCCTGGTGGTCGCCGAAGATGTTCAGCGAGTGTGCCGCGATCGCGCGTGCAGAAACGTGGAACACCGTGGGCAGCAGTTCGCCCGCGATCTTATACATGTTCGGGATCATCAGGAGAAGACCCTGGCTGGCGGTGTAGGTGGTGGTCAGCGCACCGGCGGAGAGGGAGCCGTGAACGGCGCCTGCGGCGCCGCCTTCGCTCTGCATCTCGGCAAGGCGAAGTTTCTGGCCGAACATGTTCACGCGGCCGGCGGTCGCCCATTCGTCCGCGACTTCTGCCATCGGGGAGGAAGGCGTGATCGGGTAGATCGCGGCTACTTCCGAGAAGGCATAGGCGACGTGGCTGGCGGCTGTATTGCCGTCGATCGTCATCTT
>CAKNQN010000014.1 GCA_930990665.1 uncultured Clostridia bacterium | reverse complement strand
TTAAAAAAATCTTCCGCAGTTATCTGGTCGAATACGTATTACAGTTTGTCATTGCAATCTTGCGCATTATTCAACTGATTCTGAAAATTTTGATCAGTATTCGGAAAAAATAAATTATTTGGTCTATGAGGTAGAGGAACAAAAAATCGCAATCAATTTCAATTCGCAAATTTATAAATATAAAGACTTTATGCGGAGGTTTAATGTATGAATTTTGTAAGACAACTGATAAGACATATTGGCAGCTGTATCACGGCAGAAAAAGGCAAGCGTATTTTTTACGCCGTTGTTAACATTGCATTTATAGCGATAGCAGTGCTTTCTGGTTGGGGCGTTTTAAAGGCATGGGAAATAATGTTCAGCGAAACCTTTATAGGGGGATTGCTATTATTGATTGTATGCGCTACGTTTGCGATTATTTCTTTGATCGACGGCGTGATCGGTCAGTTAATTCATACTGTTGTTAATTTTATTTTTATATTTAACCGAGAAGAGCGTGGCTATGCAATCTGTGCATTCATTATCGCTTTACTGTCTATTATTGCAATGGTAGTAGTAATGGTCATTTTGTTAAATTAAATGTTTGAGACTATGAATTCCATTAAGTCTGCCTTTTTACATCGTCATCCAAAGGTATAAAGGTAAAAAGGGGAATATGATATTTTTTATAAAGTTTGCAGATACAATCATAGATGCTCTCGGCGGCATCATTTAATTTTCCTTTTAGTGGTTTTCCAAGTCTTAAAATTTTACTGTTTTAAGAAATGTTTTTAGATGGAGCGTAATGTTGGTTGACAAAAATGAGTGAATGTTATATACTGAAAATAATCCGTGTCCCAAAAAGTTCGGTATTATTTTTGTCCACATTTTGTCCACGCTGACTCAAAAATGGGTAATGTTGGTAGGTGTCAGTGGGTGTCTAAATATTTTTTATACGGCGGTTTTTTGCTGTTTTTAGCGACAAATAGTGCCAAAATGTTGAAAAATAAGGTGAAAAGGAAGTCTCAAGGTTGCCCTTGCGGCAGCGGCAAAAAATACAAGAATTGCTGCGGAAAAAACCTCTGAGAGCGCGTTATAGGCCATCTTCATAAAATATTTTGGAAGGCTATATACCTTTGACGAGAGCTGTTGCAAACACAAATCTCCCGGATCCGAAAAAGGATCTGGGAGATTTTTTCATTGTTTGGAAATTTCTTACAAATGCGGTGCCGTGGAACAAAAAAAAGGCATACGTTATGCAAAATATAATATTTTTCGATAGTTTGAATAAGGGAATAAAATATTATATAAATTGTTTGGAAAAGGTGTGATAGTTTGACAGCTGCGTGTAAAATATAGTATAATATCTTAAAAATAAAAGGAGAACTGTCGAAAATCGGGTGAATAAAAGCCTCGAGGCTTTTTATTTCCAGCGGTGCTGGAAATAAAAAGTAACTTTAACAGCTTTGAACAGATTCAGGAAAGTGAGGTTCCGAATGAAAAACAGGATCAGGAAAATCTTGGTCGCCGCATTTGCCGTGGCGGCATTTGTATGTTTTGCACTGATGCTTACGGCGTGCGCGCCGAAAGACAACACCGTATCCGTGACGCTCGTGAGCGAGACGCTGGAAGAGACGGTCGTGCAGGCGAAGGTAGGGGATGCCCTTCCCGTTCTCGAACTGGAGGACCGCGACTTTGAGGGATACTGGACGGACAGCGAGTATACCGTCCGCTATGAAGGGACGACGGTGCCCGACGCATCCATTCGTCTGTACTACAAGTCCAACCTGCAGTATTATACGTTGGTGCTCGACTTCGGCGACGAAGGTTCTTATCCCTTTGCGATGCGCCGGGGCGTGAACGAAAAGCTGCCCGATCTGGCGCCGCTCGGCACGCATGCCGTCGGCTTTGCGGAGACGGAGGGGGGCACCGCGAAATATCTCGTGACAGACACGGTGAAGAACCTGGCGGAAAAGGGGGGCACGGTCACCCTGTACGCCCGCTATGAAGTGGACGACGTAGGCGATTATACGATCGAAAACGGCACCGTTGTGCGTTACAACGGCAATGCCACGTCGCTGACCCTGCCGCTCGGAGCCACGAAGGTCGCGGCGGGCGCTTTTGCGGAAAACAAGAACAGCGCCTCCGTCCTTTCGCTGACGGTACCCCAGACGTACACTTCCATCGAGTGCGGCGCCTTTGAGGGGTTGACGGGGCTGGAGATGCTCACCGTTCCCTTTGTCGGCGGCAGCAGGACGGCCAACCGTTTCCTCGCCTATACGTTCGGCGCCGAGACCTACGAAGACAATACATATTCCTTTGCCGGCTACAGCGACGGCACCTCCCTGTATATGGGGGACCAGCACATGGAAAACCAGCTTCTTCCGCTCACGCTGAAGACGGTCCGCGTGACCGAGAGCGTCAGCGACATCGCGGAAGGCGCCTTCTACAGCGCCTATGCGCTGGAAAACGTCGTGCTGGCGCATCCGGAAGACCTGCGCACCGTGGGGGCTTATGCCTTTGCGAACTGCCTCAGCTTCGGGTATGATTCCGCGCTCGGCCTGGCGATCAGCCCGGCATGGCTGCGCTATGTGACCTCGATCGGCGATAACGCCTTCCGCTCCTACACGGGCAACACCTCTTCCACCGTGCAGTACATCTATCCGTACGGGGAAGAGTATCCCGATTATCGCGCGGAGCTGATCACTTACGAATATCCTTTCAACAACCTGCAAGCTATTCCCAAGCTGGAAAACATCCAGACGATCGGCAGCTATGCATTCTACTATGCGGCCGGGCTCACGGGCGTCGAGTTCGGCGAGTCGCTGCGTTCGGTGGGCAACTATGCGTTTATCTACGCTCTCTCCATCGACGGACTGCGTTTCCCCGATTCTCTGCAGACGATCGGCGATTTCGGTTTCTATGCGTCGGGCGCATTGCAGATCGAATTCGGCACGGGGATCCGCTCGATCGGGGCGCGCGCCTTTGATTTCTGCTCCAACCTTTCGGAGGTGGTCTTCCGCGGCGCGGAACCGCCCGAACTGCACGGCGGCTGCTTCAGCAACTCGCTCACCGAGGTGGGGGACAACAGCTACAACATCGAATTCACGGAATTCCGCATGTATATCCCCGCAGACAGCGAACAGGAATACAAGACCGCGATCGGCTGGGAAGAATATGCGCCGTACATGGTCCTGGCGAAAAAGGGCCCCGCGACGGTCTACTGGTCGCTGGACGGCACGGGTTGGGATGCGAAGTTTGAATTTACCGACGGCAGCCGCGTCTATGTCACCGACCCCAACCAGACCTTTATTTCGGATATCGACTGGCAGAATTTCGGCGAGATGACCTACGGCCTGACCTGCGGCACCTACTATCCGATGATGTACGAAGTGCTCACGCCCGAAGAGTATGCGGCGACGGCGGCGGGCACATCCGAATACAGCCATGCCAAACCGCTGTATGAAAACCAGTACATTCTGCATCTGTGGCATCCGGAACTTCTCGACTATGACGGCTCGATGGTCACCAACCTTTACTTTGTGGTGAGCGAACTTCCCTACGAAGTGAACGGCGGGCGGGTGCTCGTTCCCGTGATGGAGCAGGTCGGCCTCATGGATTCCGAATACGGCGACGCGAAGAAAGAAGGCACCTATCTGGTGATGTTCAATAATTACGGCATCCCGCAGATCGGGCGCGTCGTGCGCAACGGCGCGATCTACTCGTATGAGACGGTCGAAGATCCCGTGGGCACCTACTATGCCGAGATGGAGAATTCCGACAGCGGCCTGTACACCTTCACTTATTACGATTCGAATTTCTCCGTGATCGACACGGTCACCTACGCGCAGGTAGACAGCACCGGCTATGAATGGGACGCTCCCATCTACTTAAAATCGGACGATTATATCACTCTCAACACCAATTCGATTTACAATGACTCCTATCAGCTGTATCTCGACGGTACCGGCGGCGGCGCGTTCATCTTATTGACGGATGCAGGCAGCTGGGCTACCTATAACGGTACGGTCGTGCAGGACGAAACCAAAGAATACGGGGAAGAGGGCTATACGGTCACGCTGAACAGCCTTAAAGACAGCTCGGGTGCGAGCGTCGAGGGCGTTGTCACGGCGGTGTTCCGCGACTATGCCGTAGACAGGTACAACCGCATCGACATCACCTTCGGCGATCTGCAATATTCGATGCTCAACGTGACGTATGACGATTACTGGTACTCCAACACATTCCATGTCATCAAAGATCTGAAGATCAACATGCCTCAGATCGGCAGTGACCTGTACAATGATGCCTGGCGTTACACGACGCTTTCGAGCTCCACGCTGGAAAAGTCGATGAGCATTTACAGGTTCTCCACAGACGATCTGGCGACGATCAGCTACGCTTATTATCGTGAATATGTGTATCTCGCCGACGGCAGCAAGGAGATCCGTTTCGGCACTGTCCGGTACAATGCAGACGGCAGCTTCACGCTGATTTCCGACGCGGGCGAGGAATTTGCCGCCCGGGTCCTGGACAAGCGCGGTTCCTTCATGGTCGGCGATGAGAAATACACCCGCTACGACAATTCCGAAGACATGACGCTCGCGCTGACCGAAGACTTCTACGGCACGCCCCTCTACTATTATACGGTCAAGACGGACGGCTACGGCAACATGTACATCCTCGATGAGCACGACGACGGGATCCAGAATGTCTACCTCGGCACCTACGACGATTACGACAGCTTTGTGCAGAACGGCTCGAATTACTACGAGCTGAAGTTCACCGGTTATCTCCTCGACGAAGACGGCGTGCCTGTCGGCGAGGAGCTGAACTGGTGGGTCCTGTACGATTTCGGCACCCTGCAGTACTATTCCGAAGAGGATTCGGACTGCTACTGGTACGGCAGCCTCGCGGCGATCTATAACGATCATGCGGATCAGACGGTCACCGTGCTCGATGCCTTCGGGTATAAGCTTTTCGACCTGACCGTCGACGTATACGGCAATACGGAATTCGTGCAGTATACCTACACGATCGACAGCAAAGGAAATGCGACGTATACGGAAGCGGAGAGCAGCCCGGTGAGTTACTTTGTCGCGGTGACGGATGCGGAGGGCAAAGTGCAGTACTGCGTCGCCTTTGCCGCAGACGGCTCTTCGATGTACAGCGTGCATCCTTCGGGAGACGGCAGCTATTACACCATCGTGTATGACGGCGGCATCGTCCTGCCTGCGGAGTCGGGCACGGCGGTCACGGTAGACACGCAGAGCCTGCAGACGATTCCTGCGGGCGGCGTATCCTTCGGCACGCTGGCATGACGGCGGGCCGCAAGGCCCGAAGTTTCCGCTGATCGGCCCGGACAGCGATGCCGGGCAAAAGATCTCTTAAATTACATGAACTCTGCCTGCCCGGTCCCGCACGCCGGGCTCACAGATCTCATAAAAATCTTTATTTTATAAGGAGAGAAGGACAAATGAAAGGCAAAAAGACGCTTTTAAGCGTGTTGCTGCTTTTGCTCTCGCTCGTGTGCGTGTTTGCGTTTGTCGCGTGCGACGATGATTCTGCCAAGACGCCTTCGGGGCCGAAGGCGACGGCTATCTCCCTGGAACCGGCGAGCGTGACGCTCACGGCAGGAGAAGAGCTCGATTACGGCAGCGTCAAGATCACCGTTACATACGATGACAATACGACGGGCGAAGTGACGATGACGGCGGCTATGATTTCCGAAGAGGACAAGGCAAAACTTGCCGATGCCGGCGAATACACGGTCACAGTCACATGTATGGGTAAGACTGCTTCGCTTGCGGTGAACGTACAGCCCAAGACGATGGGTGAGATCACCGTGGCGGACGTGACCAAGACCTATGACGGAGAGGCCGCGCAGATGCCTTCCGTGACGGGCGCTCCGCAGGGTGCGACGGTCTCTTATAAAATTTATGCGGGAACGAGCGCCGAGGGCAAGCTTGTCGAGGAAGCGGTCGATGCGGGCGAATATTTTGTAGAAGTTTCCGTCAGTGCGAAAAACTACACGACGGTGCAGAAGACCGCGAAGATCACCATTTCGAAGGCGGTATTCAGCGTGGATTCCATCGAATGGTCGAAGACGGCGTATATCCATACGGGCAGCGAGATCACTCTTTCGGCTATGGCCGAAAACCTGCCCGAAGGATTTACGGTAAGTTTTTCGGCGGAAGGCAGTGACCAGGCGCTTGCGGCTACGGAAGTGGGTATCTATACGGCGACGGCCGTATTTACGGGAGAAAACGCCAACTACGTTCTTTCTGCTGAAAGTTACACGCTCAGCTGGCGTATTCTGACGGCGCTTGACACGCAGCCTTGGTACACGGCCATGGGCGGCAGCGTGCTGAAAGGTGTGTTCGGCGGTTTGGATACGGACGGCACGGCGACGATGTTTGACTTCAACGGCACGAAGTCTGCGTATACGTATTCTTACGACGATCAGGACAACCTGCAGCTGACGATCGAGGGATATACGTCCGCTACCATGGAGAACGAAGTGCTTCGTCTCGTCGCTTCGGATGAAACGGAATATGTGTTCATTCCGGAAGCGAACCTGATGAAGTTCAACGGTGAATTTACCACGCTTGCCGAAGATTTCACGCTGCAGATCGATCTGAGCGCGAACACGGCGAAAGTTATCACGACGCTGCGCGGTGCAAGTGCGGTCACGCGCGATCTTACTTTGAGCGTTCCTGCAGACGGTTCTGCGGATGATGCTGCTCTTTTGGCGGACGGATCGGATCTGTCCTTTGTCTACAGCCTTGATACGAAGACGGTCGGAGTGGAAGGGTATGCAAACCCTGCGAACTACGATCAGGTAGACAGTGATCCCGTCTTCCTTGCGACCAAAGAGCAAGCCGAAACGGCCTATCCCGATTTTCCGGAAGGCACATTTGTCGAATACACAAATTCGGATGTGCTTGTCGTCAGTGCGGACGGCAGCATGACCTACAACGGTTTGGCGGTGCAGCCGTATTGCTGCTACAGCAGTTATGGGGCTGAACTCGAACTGTATTTGTCCCTCACTTCCAATGATCTGGAAAATGAGATGACGATCGGGAACGGCTATTACAAAATCGGCGGGGACGTTTACATCCCTGAAGAATATATCGATTTTACTGGGTACTACTATCTGAAAGATGCAGAAGGGCTCCACAGCAGCGATAAATTGACTTTCCTTGAATATCCGGGCTACTTTGACATACGTTTTGGCGGTACTACATACACCTACGGTGCCGAAGCGGAGTCCGGCTCCCTGGCTCTCTCCGTTTCCGATAACCAATTGACGGCGACCCTCACGAAGGGGACGGACGTGAAGACGGTCGTGTTTGACCTTACGAACGGCACGGCGACCTGCGACAGCGCCTCTTACCTGAAAGTGCAGAGCCTCATCGAGTATGCGGGGTATTCGGGCAGCTATGTCTATAAAGATGGCTCCGGCAGAGTGGTATCCTATGATAACAAAGGGGTATTTACGATCAATGGAGAAACTTCCGGCGATTATGTGATCCTCGTGGAAAACGGCGCAACGACAGTCACTGTTACCTTGGAAAGCGGTGCGGTCGCAATCTCCTGGGGAGAGGACAACCGTTTCATTACCGTGGACGGCGTTCTGTATGTATACAGCGAGATCACAAGCGATCCCGACGGGAGAACGCCGAACGAAGCGTATATCAACGGGGAGGACAGCATCTCCTTTGACGGCACCAATTACAGCTACAACGGTCAGCAGGTGAAGGGCGTCGTCTATTCCCTGGTCGATGACGGCAACAACAACGGCCGTAAGGTAATTCTGGCCACGGGCAGCGTGGATAGCAATTCGTTCAGCGTCCTGCATTATTCGCAGGCGGCATGGATTGTCACGATCGGCGGCGAAAAGAAGACTTTTGTCTGGGACGGATTTGCCGGCATTTACGGATCGCAGTTCAAACCTACGTCTGATTCTACAGACCAGTTCGAATTTACGGCAGCAGGCAAAACGCTCTTCTGCGGCAAGGAAGTATTCTTCAATTTCCCGAGAACGTATACACAGTTTGACAGTGCGGTCGACGGAAAAATGTATCATTACACACTCGATATCAATGCAATATCCATCACGTTCAGCGACAGTATTATCTGGAACATAGAATATTATCCGACGGCCTACTTTGACTTCAACGGTGCATATCTGTCTCAGGACAGCGCGAAAGTATTCTATTTCAGCGCGACGATGATCTATTATAACGAAACGTCGACGGAGTCTTTCAGTGTCACGATGGAGGACGGAAAGGCGACGATGACGGTTGGCGGCAAAGAAGCTGTGTTTACGAAGACGGCGGACGGCTCCACGCTCGTATACGACGGCGTGACCTACAACCGCGTACCTTCCTTCTCGCTTGAAGCTTTCAACGGGAGCTATACGGTCTTTACGGGTTCCGGCTCCGGTTCCAACATCACCTTGGATGTTGCGGCGGCACATGATTTTGACAAAACATATCTCGATCATCTGACTGTCTTTGACGGACAGATCACGGCGGTCGTGGCGTACAATTATGGCGACAAGGCCTATCTGATCCCCAATACGGACGGTGCTACGTCTTCGGTCCTGCCTTACCTGGCGGTGCGGGATACCTTTGTGAAGATCCTCGGCGAAGAGATGTTCAGGGGCGAAATCATCAGCATCGAACTCGGCGTTACCCAAAAGCCTGCAAGCTCCGATCTGATGGCCACTGTCAACGTGCGCTACGGCAGTGAAACGGTCCAGTTGACGCTGATCAACGCCTTTACGCCGCTGTTCTCGGCTACGCTCGGCGGAACGGAATACTACCTGTCGCCGAACAAAAATGCCGATACGGCGACCGAACTTCCCATCCTCATTTACGACGGATGGTGGTATGATTACGACGGCGTTTCCGTGCTCTTTGACGGACATACCGTTGCGGTCGCGATCGTCGTAGGTACGGTCGACGAAGCGACGGAAGCTGTCCTGCAGGTCAAGTTTGACGATGAAGTGGTTGACGGCACATTCGAGGCGGTCAGCGGCGGACGGCTGTTCACCTTCACGAAAGACGGCGTACAATATATAGGCGTTTTCAACAGCGAAGACACTCTCGACATCACCGTGTATACACAGGCAGAATATGATTTCTTCTATGCGAAAGACTTCACAAACACGGTTGACGGCAAGACTCTCGTTCTGCCCGTGGAGATCGACTATGATTTTGCGGACTATTCCAACGGTTACGCGCTGAAATTCGATCTGACGGGTGCGACGTACGACGGCCAGGCGATCACCTATGCGCAGTATATCTATTCCGCAGGCATTCTCGTCTTTGTAACGGAGGAGCAGAGCTATGCTTACGATGTTGCAGCGAAAGCTTTCTATACGGATGTTCTGCCCGAAGGCAGCGACTTCCTCGGCGCGGACAATGAAGGGGCGTACGGCAGCAACTTCGACGATATGAAGATCGACGTCCGCTTCACCGACTTCGAAAGCGGCAAAGCGGTGCTCGGCTTCTATTTCGACAATATCTACACCTTCGAAGATACGTGCAAACTCAACCTTGCAGAGGCAGAGCGCGTCAACGCAAGTTTGTATAAACTGACCGGTAAAGGCACGGACGGCACGCTCATCATGCTGTATCTGGAAAAACAGGCAGACGGTTCTTTCGCCCTCTATTTTGAGTCGGAATACCTGTTCGACGGAACATTCGAGGTCACGGGCGGCGAAACGCTCGTCATCGACCGCACGGTGAGCGGCGGTAAAGCATCCTACACGGCGAAATACGGCGACAACGAAGCGGTTGCGATTAGCCCTGACTTTAACACTTCCGCCTTCTCGATGCAGATCGGCGCTACCTACTACGTCTTCCATTTTGAAGTGGTCGAGGGCGTTCTCACCTTCACGATGGAAACAGTTCCCGAGTCGGTCATGCAGTTTGTCGGGGAGGGCTACGTATACAACTCGTACTATACCTGGTACGATGATATCACAGTGGAGGTCTCTCTGTTGGATCCCGCGGCGAGAACGTACAACGTAGTTTTCTCGGGCGATATGGACGACACGGCGGTCGGCACGCTCAGCGAGAGCGGGGCATATATTTCCTTGACGGACGGCGGTATGTCTTATCTGCTTTATCTGAACCAAAAGGCGGATGAATATATCGAGTATGTGCTCATCTACAGTTCGTCTTACATGAACCCGGCGAGATTCTTCGATACGTTCACGACGGAAGACGGTAAAGAGCTTTCCATTCGTATGGATGCGACGAGCGAAGACGACGACGGTATTCCCACGAATATATCGCAAACGATCGTTGTGACGTATGACGGAAAAGCCTGCGAGACGAAGACGAAGTACAGCGACAGCATGCAGTCCGTTGAGTTTGTGTGCGAGGGCACGACGTATACGGTTACGGTGGAAGACGGGGTCATGAACCTCGAAGTGAAAGCTGCTGCATAAGCAGAGTGCAACAACACAAGCAATGGCGGCGCGCCTCCGCGAATTTTTCGCGGAGGCGAAAGTGCCATTCAGAATCTGTAAAAGAACGGGTGAGGCGCGCCTGAGGCGCCCGGCAAAGGGATGACGATGTCAGAAAAGAAAAAAGAAGCCGATCTCTGTGACGACGGACGTACCATAACGAATATGTCCGGCGACTGGATGCCGTGGAACCGCGGGTTGCGGGGGTATTTCGGTGAAAAAAACCGAAAAAAGAAGAGAGAGGACAGTAAAGTCGACAAAAAAGAATTCCGTGCGGCGGTGGCAGGGCAGTATCTGGCGATGCTTCCGGCATTTCTGTGCGTATTGGCGGCTTTTGCCCTTATGTACTTTTTACTTCGGCTGTGGCTGCTTCATTGAGGGAACCTATGCATTTACAAATTTCGAAAACAAAGTTCTTATTGTGTGTGCTGGCGGTGGTATTTCTCTGTGCCATGCTGGCGGCCTGTACTACTCTTTACAAACCGGAGGAGCACGGCTATACCGCCCTCGTCGTATACGACGCGAACGGGGGACGGTTCAGCAATGCCGACACGACAGGTGTGAGGACTTTCAAATATCAGCCGTCCGTGACGATCATGGAACCGGGCGGCGCGCAGAGCTCGCAGTTTATAGCGCCCACGCGCGACAACTATCACGTGGTGGCGTGGTATCCGGCTGAGCTCGATGAAAACGGCGAACCGCGCAAAGATGAAAACGAGGAGTATATTCTGCAGAGCGAGCCGTGGGATTTTGCGGCCGACCGCCTTTCCGCGGCGGATGGGAGCAAGCTCTATCTGGTCGCGCTGTGGAAGGAAAACTATTCGCTGATCGTGGATGTCGGCGAAGAGGCGCGGGCTGCCGGCGTGGAGAACGTAGTTTACAGCACGTATACGGAGGAAGGACCCGTCACCCAGCCGGGACTTTCGCCCGAGTGGGATTTACATACCTTCTACTATTACTATATTTTGGGCGAAGGGGGCGAAAAGATCCGCCTGCGCGACACGAGCGACTGGTCGCAGCTGGTCCTTTCCGACGAAACGCCGCAGATCACCGTACACGTGGAATGGCTGACGGGCATCTGGAAGATCATCACCACGGTCGACCAGCTGGAAGTCGTCAGTTCCCAGAACAATTACATTCTGGATACGGATATCAACATGGGCGGCAAGGCATTCGGGCCGGTGGTCAATTTTGAGGGCATCTTCGACGGCAACGGCCATACCATCTACAACTTCGCGACGGAAGATCGTCAGGGCGGAACCGAACGTTCCAAGGGACTGTTCTCCTTCCGCGGCAACGGCTGTGTGCGCAACATCACCTTCCGCGACGCGACCTACACGGTCACCCTGACCAACCGCATTGCCGGCGTGGATACCTCCTTCAACGTCGGGTTCCTTTGCGGCGATGCATCCAGGAGCGACCTGTCGCGTTTCGAAAATATCACCTTCCAGAATTGTTCACTGCACGCCGTGCGCGTCAACACCGCCACGCAGATCAGCGTCACGACAGGGCAGGGGAGCTATTACGGCATATTCGGCCTGGTTGCGGAGGGCGCGGAGTTTGAGCCCGCCCAGGGCAGCGAGGCGATCTCCGTGGAGATCCTGCCCGAAGAGGGCTGAGCGAATCAGACAGGGAGGGTGCAACAAGAGCCGGGCTTTGCCCGGGAACTTCGGAAATTTTCTGTTTTGGGCATGGTCCGGCAGATTTTCCGGTGCAGGAAATACCAGACAGCGGGCTATGCCCGTGCAAGACAAGAAAAAATTTAAGAGGTGTGCATAATGAAAAAAATTCTGGCTGTTTTGTTTGCGGCTCTGTTTATGCTTTCATTTTTCGCAGGCTGCAAAAAAGACAACATCTATGTTTCCAGCGAACGGGAAGAGACGGAGGCGCTGGTGTTCGGTATGGACAGCACAGACGGCGTTTTCAGTCCGTTCTTTTCCACGTCCGCGAACGACTCGGAGATCGCCGGCATGACGCAGCTGGGCATGCTCACGTCGGAGGGCAAGAACTATGCCTACGGCGATGACAAGGCCTGCGTCGTGAAAGATCTGGACATCACCTATCTGGACAGCAACAACAACGAGATCTCCAACGCGAGCGCGGCAAATGCGGCGTATACCCGTTATGATTTCCTGATCAAAAACGGCATCAAGTTTTCCGACGGCGTGGATCTGACGATCAAAGACGTGCTCTTTAACCTGTACGTCTATCTGGATCCTTCCTACACCGGCAACGCGACCATCTATTCCACCGACATCGTGGGCCTGAACGAATACAGGACGGGTTCGAGCGACGATGCGGCCAGCGACTCCCTCGAGCAGAATGCGGCGACCGCCGCGAACCATCGCATGAAGCGCATTTCGCAGTGGCTCGTGAACCAGTCGCTTCTGGCCGATACCCCCAACGGCAAGTACGAAGAGCTCACTCAGGAGCAGAAAGAGCAGTACACCACCGACGCGGACATATATGCGGATGAGATCCGTGAAGACATCGCGTTCTTCCTCCCGCTGTACATTCAGGAAGTGCAGAACGACTACGATTCCGCCATGGCATCTTTTGAGGAAGACCAGAAATCGTATGCGTATGAGAACGGCGAGTACTGGCAGAGCTTCTATTATATGTACGGCCTCATCAACGTTGCGATGGATGCGAGCGGCAAGCGTCTCCCCAAGGACGACCAGGGCCGTTACACCTTCAACTTCACCGACGATCTGACCAAGGGGTACAACAGCTACAAAGATTATAAAGATGCGATCGAGGAATATGCCGATGCGAACTGGCAGAACGCGGAGGGCGCCGACGAGGCGGCCAAGCGTGCCAACGCCAAGCGCGAATATGCGATCGATTACGTTCTGGCATTCACGGCGAGCATCGATGAAAACGGCGAAGTGGACTATGCGAACGCAGGCGACACGCTGGCCAACACCATCCAGTACAGCGCCAGCACGACGACCCTTCTCAACGAGATCACGACGGACGAGCGTTCCAAACTGATCAACCAGGCGATGGGCGAAAACAAAGTGCGTTCCGTTTCGGGTATCACCACCTCCCGCGTCTCTTCGTTCAGCAACATCGAAGGCAAGACGTACAAGCTGGACGGCGAACACGATGTGCTCACCATCAAGATCAACAAGGTCGATCCGAAGGCGATCTGGAACTTTGCGTTCAGCGTCGCGCCCCTGCATTATTATTCGTATGAAGGCGCGGGCGACGAGGGCGAATGGAATGTCAACAACAACTTCGGCGTGATCTACAACAGCCCGGACTACATGAACGATGTCCTCAAAGAGACGGAAAAACTGCACGTTCCCGTCGGGGCGGGCGCCTACAAGGCGAGCCAGGAAGGCGGCCTCGGCGATCTGACCTATCCGAAGGCGAACCAGTTCTCGCGCAACAACCGTATCTATTACGAGCGCAACACCTATTTTGACATGGTCGACGGCGTCAAGGGCGGAAAGATCCAGAATGCGAAGATCAAGTATCTGCAATACAGGATCGTCAACGCGAACTTCCTGCTCGACTCCCTGCAGGAGGGCGAGATCGACGTCGGCACTCCCAACGCGACATCCGCCAACATGAACCGCCTCAATTCGCTGAGTTATCTTTCCGGCAAGACGGTGCGCACCAACGGCTACGGCTACGTCGGCATCAATGCAGGCAAGATCCCCGATGTCTGGATGCGCCGCGCCATCATGAAGGCGATGAACACCAAGATCATCAGCGAAGGCTATTACATCGGCAACCTGTGCGACCTGATCTACCGCCCGATGTCGATGGAATCGTGGGCATATCCGAAGAACGAAGATGCGAGCAGACCTTATACCTTTACGACGATGAACAACGGCGAAATCGAAACGGTCGACTACGCATACGATGCATCCGGCCAGTCCATTCTTCGCATGCTTGAAAATCACGGCTATCAGGTGAGCGGCGGCAAGGTGCAGAGGGATCCGGACGGCAATCCCCTTCCCAAGATCACCTTCACGGTCGCGGGCGAGTCGAACGATCACCCTGCATGGCAGATGTTCAAAAACGCGGAGACGGTGCTGGAAGGCATCGGATTCGAGATCGACGTCAAGACGGATCCGTATGCGCTGAGCAAGCTCAGCCGCGGCGAACTCACCGTCTGGGCGGCGGCGTGGTCGAGCACGATCGACCCGGATATGTACCAGGTCTATCACAAAGATTCCACCGCGGGCAGCACCCTCAACTGGGGTTACAACGCCATCAAGCAGGACAAGAGCAAGTATTCGTATGAATGGAGCCTGATCGGAGAGCTTTCCGATCTCATCGACGCCGCGCGCGCGGTCATCGAAGAGGCGCGCCGTGCGGAGATCTATGCCAAGGCGCTCGACCTGGTCATGGAGCTCGCCGTCGAAATGCCCACCTATCAGAGGAACGACCTCACCGTTTACAACAACACGAAGATCGACTCGTCTACGCTCAACCAGAATCCTACCGCATTTGACGGGATCTTCTCGAAGATCTGGGAAGTCGGTTACGTCGACTGACGTTGGCCGCGTAAAGGAAAATTATGGTCAAATACATCGTAAAAAGGCTTCTGCTTGCCTTTGTGATCCTGATCGGGGTATCCATCATCATCTATTCGCTCGTGCGCATGATGCCCGTGGACTTTGTCACCAACCAGTTTGAGAGCATGGTCCTGAACGGGCAGATGACGCGCGAAGAATTCAACCGTCTCAAAGAGATCTACGGTCTGGCGGATACCTCGTTCGGCGGGATTATGAAAGGGTACTTCCTGTGGTTCGGGAACGTCCTCAAAGGGGACCTCGGCAACTCCTTCAAGTATTCGGACAAGGTAGGCACGATCATCACGGAAAACATGGGCATCTCCTTTGAGATCGCCTTTGTAGCGCTGATCCTCGAATTCATCATCGCGATCCCGCTCGGGGTCAAGGCGGCGACCAAGCAGTACGGCGTCGTGGACTACACGGCGACGGTGCTGACGATGATCGGCACGGCCCTGCCCACCTTCTTCTTTGCAGCGATCTGCATCCAGTTTTTCTCGGTGCAGCTGGGTTGGTTCCCCGTCAACGGTCTGGAGAGCAACCTTCCCATCGACGCCACCGATTGGACGCGGTTCTGGGACAGGATCTGGCATCTCGTGCTGCCCGTGTTCATCATGGTTTTCCTGTCGGTGGGTTCGCTCATGCGCTACACGCGCACGAACACGCTGGAAGTTCTGAATGCCGACTATATCCGTACGGCGCGCGCGAAGGGTCTCGGCGAGCGGAAGGTCATCTACAAACACGCTTTCCGCAACACGCTCATCCCGCTCGTCACCTTGCTGGCGGGAACGCTTCCCGGCCTTTTCAGCGGCGCCATGATCACGGAGCAGATGTTCGCCATTCCCGGCATCGGGTTAAAGGCTTACGAAGCGCTCAAAGCGGGCGACGTCCCGTTTATCATGGGCTACAATATGTTTCTTGCCATCCTCACGGTGATCGGTACGCTGCTTGCAGATCTGATGTATGCGATCGTCGATCCGCGCGTCAAAATCACGAAATAAGCTGGGAGAGAGAAAGTGGATAACAACAAACAAAAGCCGGAAGAAGCGTCCGTGCAGCCGGAATTTGAGAATCTGTCTGCCGAACAGCTCACGGGGCAGCCGGTCAACAACACGGCAGAAGAGATGGCCGAAACCGCCGAGGCAGGAATGGAGGCGGTCGCCCAAGCAGAGGAGGAGCGCCTGGAAGACCGGGTGAAGACCCTCTCGCCGGGCGCGGTCGTCGCGCGGCGGTTTTTCCGTTCCAAGCTGTCGATGGTCGGGCTTGTCACCCTTATCGTTTTATTTGTATTCTCCTTTCTGGGCCCGTTTCTGCAATATGTCACGCCCGCGGTATGGGGGCAGGACGAAGTGGACCGCACCCAGGGCAAGCTGGTCGAGAGCAACCGGCCGTTTGAATACCAGGATGAGAACGGCGATATGCTGACGGCGTATGAATACAGCGCCACGCACAACGTCTTCAACTTTGACGGCCCGATCTCATCCACGCACCTTCTGGGAACGGATAAAAACGGTTACGACGTCTTTTCGCGTCTGATGTACGGCGGCAGGATCTCGCTGACGCTGGGATTTGTCGTCGTCATTCTCGAAACGCTGCTGGGCGTATTTCTAGGCGGCCTGGCGGGGTATTTCGGGAAGTGGGTCGATATGCTCATCATGCGAATCGTCGATATCTTTAACTGTATACCCACGCTGCCGATCATGCTGATCATCAGTTACATGCTTGACGCGAACGGCGTGGGGGACATGGCAAAGCTATACATAATGATGGCGATGCTCACGCTCATCGGCTGGGCGGGCGTCGCCAGAATGGTGCGAGGGCAGATCCTGTATCTGCGCGAGCAGGAATACATGATGGCGGCGGAATGCACGGGCCTGAGTCTGTGGCGCAAGCTCTTTAAGCATCTTCTGCCGAACGTGCTGCCGCAGCTGATCGTCTCGATGACGCTCGGCCTGGGCGGCATCATCCTCACCGAAGCCACGCTCGGCTTCCTGGGACTGGGCGTCCCGCAGGATTTCGCCACATGGGGCAACATGATCAACGTGCTCACCAGCGAAGTTTCCTACTGGGGCCAGTATCCGAACCAGTGGATCCCCGTCGGTATCTGCATCGTTCTGGCCGTGCTCGCGTTCAACTTTGTGGGCGACGGTCTCCGCGACGCGTTCGATCCGAAAATGAAGAGGTAAAAGGGAAGCATGGCGGATAAAGAGAAGAAAAAAGAGCAGAGAAAGGCACATTATCTCTCGCAAAAGGAGTCGCGGGAGATCGCGCGTGCGAACAAAAAGTACATCCGCGAGCTGGAAGCGCGCAAGCGCAGGAAGGCGGACGAAGCGGAATATCTCACCCAGATGAAGGACGAGAATGATCTCGTCGAGATCGAGAACCTGCACACCTACTTTTTCACGGACGCGGGCGTTGCTCATTCGGTCAACGGTGTGTCGCTGAACATTCCGAAGGGATCGGTCGTGGGCATCGTGGGCGAATCGGGCTGCGGAAAATCGGTCACGAGCCTGTCGCTGATGCGCCTGGTGCAGGCGCCGCAGGGTCAGATCGTGGAGGGCGAGATCCGCTTCAGATCCAGCGAGTACAAGCTGGGGAAGAACGGCAAACCCATTCCCGTCTATGAGACGGAGAAGGGGGAGGACGGGCAGGAGCGCGTCGTCATGCGCCAGAAACTGGACAAGCACGGCCAGCCCGTGCTGGACAAAGAGGGCAAGCCCGTTTTCGAACCGGTGCAGAAGCGCGACGCGGCGGGCGTTCTGCTCTACGAGATGGTGGAGAAGACTTTCGACATCGCGCAGATGCCCCTTTCGGAAATGTCCAGGATCCGCGGCCGTCAGATCGCGATGATCTTCCAGGAGCCGATGACCTCGCTGAACCCCGTATTTACCATCGGAAACCAGCTGGACGAAGTCACGCTCCTGCACATTCCGGGCGCCACGAAAGAGGAGGCGAAAGGGCGCAGCCTCGATATGCTCCGGCAGGTGGGCATCGCGATGCCCGAGCGGGTGTACAAATCCTATCCGCACGAGATATCGGGCGGCATGCGCCAGCGCGTGATGATCGCAATGGCGCTCGCCTGCAATCCGCGCCTGATCGTGGCGGACGAGCCGACCACCGCGCTCGACGTGACCATCCAGGCGCAGATCCTCGACCTTCTGCGCACCGTGCGTGCGCGCATGAGCGGGTCGATCATGCTGATCACCCACGACCTGGGCGTGATCGCCGAAATGGCCGATTACGTCTACGTCATGTACGCGGGCAAGATCGTGGAGAGCGGCACCGTGCACGAGATCTTCAAAAATCCGCTGCACCCGTACACGATCGGTCTGCAAAAGAGCAAGCCGGTCGTCGGCAAGCAGGTGGATGAACTGTACAGCATTCCCGGGCAGGTCCCCAACCCCATCAACATGCCCGATTATTGCTATTTCAAGGAGCGGTGCAGCCGCTGTACGGAAAAATGCAGCGGGCCGTATCCCGAATTTCGCTGGATCACGCCTACTCACGGCGTCGCGTGTCATCTCTATGCACAGGAGGGCGGTGAAGAAAAATGAACGAAAACCGACCGGAACCGGCCGTCGCAGTCTCTCCTGCCATAGAAGAGGGCGACGTCCTGCTGCAAGTCAATCATCTGAAAAAATACTTCCCGGTCAGCGGCAATCTGCCGGGCAGGAAGAAACAGTATGTCCGCGCGGTGGACGACGTATCTTTGCAGGTACGCGTCGGGCGCACGGTCGGCATCGTCGGTGAATCCGGCTGCGGAAAGACGACGATGGGCCGCACCATTCTGCGCCTGCACTCGATCACGGGCGGCGAAGTGCTGTTCGACGGCGTCGACATCGGCAAGCTCAAACCGCGGGAACTGCGCAAGATGCGTCCGCAGATGCAGATGATCTTTCAGGATCCCTATTCCAGCCTTTCCCCCCGCATGACGGTCGGGGAGATCATCGGCGAAGCGGTGCGCCAGCACAAGATCGTGCCCCCCTCGCAGTACAAAGATTATATCTTCGAAGTGATGGAGAAATGCGGCCTGCAGCCGCAGTATTTCGAGCGGTATCCGCACGAATTTTCGGGCGGGCAGCGGCAGCGCATCTGCATTGCGCGCGCGCTCGCGCTCAAACCCAAACTGGTCATCTGCGACGAGCCCGTTTCGGCGCTCGACGTGTCCATCCAGGCGCAGATCATCAACCTGCTCAAATCTCTGCAGGAAAGGGACAAGATCGCCTATATTTTCATTTCGCACGACCTGTCCGTCGTGGAACACATCTCCGACGAAGTGGGGGTGATGTATCTGGGCAGCATGGTCGAATACGGAAAGACGGCGGATATCTTTGAAAACCCGCTGCATCCCTACACGGAAGCGCTGTTCTCGGCGGTTCCCGTGCCCGATCCCGACTACAAGATGAAGAGGATCATTCTGGAAGGAGACATTCCTTCCCCGGTCAATCCGCCTTCCGGCTGCAAATTTCACACCCGCTGCCGCAAATGCATGGACGTATGCAAAGAAGAGGTTCCCGTCTTCCGCGAATGCAAGCCGGGCCATTTTGTCGCCTGCCACCTGTATGACGAAGAAGAGACGGCGGAAAAGAACGAAGACTAAGGAAATTTCGAGGTAATTATGACACTGAAAAAATACAGGATTCTGACGTGGCTGCTCGCATTGGCGATGTGCGTTTCCCTGTGCGCATCGGCCTTTCTGCCGCTGCGCACACAAAACAGCGTCGATGCCGGCAGTCCGGTTTCCGGCCTGACGGAGGAGACGTCGCTCAAACTGGCAGACACTTCCTCCGCGTTCGGGGATGCGGTCGCCATCGCGCCGGAAGTGAAGGGCAAGCAGTGGCTCATCGTCTCTCTGGAAGGGGACAGCCTTTCCGACCGCAGCGGCGAACAGCCGGTGGACGAATACATCCAGACGGCGGGCGGCCTGCGCGCGCAGAACAGCCTGCGTGCCCGTCAGTATTCCTTTTTGTCCGCATTGCGTGCGAAGGGGATCCCCTATGAATACAAATACGGCTATACGCTGCTGCTGAACGCAGTTGCCATCCGCGTCGACGTGGGTTACGCCAACGAGATCGCCGCGATGGACGGCGTGAAGAGCGTGGATGTCTCCGAATATTATTACGCCCCGAAGGATATCGTCGTCGAAAACAACGCGAACGTGTGGGGCACGGGTATCTACAAGGTCGACGACAGCATCGCGAAGGACTATGACGGTACCGGCATGGTCGTCGCGGTTCTCGATACCGGCCTGGATGTCAGCCATGAAGCCTTTCAGACCGAGCCCTCCGGCAGCGACGACGTTCTCCTTACGAAAGAGGAAGTCGCCGATCTCGTGTTCGACGGGGTCTCGACGGGCGTGCAGGCGATCGACCCGAGCGTCACGGTGGACGATGTCTATTACAGCAAAAAGGTCCCCTTCGCGTACGACTACGCCGACAAGGATACGGACGTCTATCCCTCCTATTCCTCGCACGGCACGCACGTGGCGGGCATCATTGCCGGTTCCCCGATCCTGGACGATCAGGGAAATCCGGAGACGATCAAGGACCAGGACGGAAACGAGATCCTGGACAAAGACGGCAATCCGATGACGTTCACCGGCGTTGCGCCCGAAGCGCAGCTGGCGTTCTGCAAGGTATTTACCGACAACGAAAACAGCGATACGCTCGGCGGCGCCGAAACGATGGACATCCTCGCCGCGCTGGAAGACTGCATCAAACTGGATGTAGACATCATCAACATGAGTCTCGGTTCCTCCGCGGGCTTCTCGACGGGCGACGACGAGTATATGGAGCAGGTGTACACGCGCGTGCGTGACAACGGCATCATGCTCGTGGTCGCGGCGAGCAACGATTACAGCTCCGCCTATGGCGGCGCGTACGGCACCAACCTCGCATCCAACCCCGATTCGGGCACGGTCGGTTCCCCGTCCACCTATCCCGGCGCGCTCAGCGTCGCGAGCATCAACGGGCAGGAGTCCAAGTACATCCGTGTCGACGTGAACGGCGAAGACAAATTCCTGTACTTCACCGAAGCGAGCGACGGCAACGGCAATGAAAAAGATTTCGTAAAGGAACTCAAAGAAAAGAATCCTTCTCTCGTCGATGCAGACGGCAACATGGCGATCGAGTATGTGGTCGTTCCCGGTTTCGGGCTTGCGGTGAACTACACGAGCAACATTGACGTGAAGGGAAAGATCGCCGTCGTGCGCCGCGGCGGAGACGTCACCTTTGAACAGAAGGTGCGTGTCGCCAAGCAGAAGGGCGCCATCGGCTGTGTCATCTACAACAACGTATCGGGCATCATCCACATGAGCCTTGGCAACCTGAACGACCCGATCCCGACCTGTTCGATCACCATGGACGCGGCGAAGAGCTTTATCGATGCAGGTTCGCGCGGCGTCATGTACATCAGCGAGAGCCAGAAAGCGGGCCCGTTCATGTCAGACTTTTCCAGCTGGGGCCCGACGCCCGAGCTGCACCTGAAGCCGGAAATTTCCGCGCACGGCGGCGAGATCACCTCGGCCGTGGCCAACGGATGGGACGAATACAGCGGCACGAGTATGGCCGCGCCGAACATGGCGGGCGCCATGAGCCTCATTCTCTCGTATGTGCGCAAAAACGTCGCCTATGATTCGAGCAAGACGTATACGGACGATGTGGCCGTTTCCAACTTCCTCGTGATGAGCACGGCGACGATCGCGCGCGACGAGTTCAACCAGCCCTATTCTCCGCGCAAGCAGGGGGCGGGCCTGGCGGACATCAAGAAGGCGATGACGACGCAGGCGTACATCTACGTGGACGGCATCGACAAGGCCAAGATCGAAGTGGGCGACGACCCGGAAAAGACGGGCGAATACACGCTGAAATTCCGCGTGAAGAACCTTTCGGAAAACACCCGCACCTATCTTCTGGGCACGCAGACGATGACGGAGACCATCGCTTCGGACGGCATGACCGTGGCAGAACGCGCATATATGCTCGATTCCATGGCGGACATCCGTTTCTCCGGGAACGGGGTTTCCGGCAATCAGCTGACCCTCGCGGGCGGCGATGACGTGGAAGTGACGGTGGTCATCCGGCTGAATCAGACGGCAAAAGACTACCTGAACAAGAACTTTGAGAACGGGATGTACGTCGAGGGGTTTGTGACCTTGCAGGACACTTCCGCCGATACAGAGTCCCGTGTCGACCTGAACGTTCCCTGGCTCGGATTCTACGGCGACTGGTACAAAGCGCCCATGATGGACATCAGCGAATACGAGCTGAGCGAAGCGCTGGCGGACGACAGTATTCCCGAAGATGAAAAGCCGCAGGCGGCCATTTATCCGACCGTCCCGCTCGGCTCCTATTACGATGATAAATACATCATTCCGCTCGGTTCCTACCTCTACACGCAGGATCCGGACGTGAAGCAGATCTATTCCACTTCGGACAAGGCGGCGATCTCCATCTACGACGAGGAGGGTCACCGCACGGTCAACCAGCTGTACGCGATCTATGCGGGCATGCTGCGCGGCGCGAAGACGATGGAGATCAGCATCACCGACGCGGTCACGGGTGAAGTCGTCTTTTCCAAGACGATGAACAATGTCCGCAAGGCATATACGGGCGGATCGAGCAGCGTGCGAGCCTCTCTGATCGAACTGGAGTGGGACGCAAAGGCGCTCGGCCTTGAAAACAACCGGCAGTATCTCTTCCACATGGAAGGGGAGCTGGCGGACATCTCCGATGACAGGCCGTACGACGCATCTCTGTACGGATACAACAAGACCTTCGATTTCAACTTCTACATCGATACGGAAGCGCCGGAGATCGTCGATTACCGCGTGCGTTACGAGCCGTACAAGGACAACAACGACAAGACGCGCTACAACGTATTTCTGGATGTGGACGTGTACGACAACCACTATGCGCAGTCGATCGCGCTGTGCTTTGCCGACTACTCTTCCATGACGCTCGAGCTTCTGGACACGCAGATGACGCCCATTTACAGCGAGCGCAATTCCATCACGACGGTCTCTCTGGACATCACCGATTACTACGATCAGGACGTCGACCTGTATCTGCAGGTAGACGACTATGCGCTGAACGCGCGCGCCTATCGCGTGAATGCGTTCAAGTCTCTGCCCGATGCCGTCGAATATCCCGATTCCGTCGAGATCACGACGGGGGAAGACGCCGATTCGGAAGAATATTCCAAGGCGGTCACCGTCAATGTGAACGAGGCGCTGCAGCTGCAGACGGTCGTTTCGCCTGCCAACGCGGCGAGCGTGAACCTGTACTGGCATTCCTTCAATGAGAGCGTTGTCCGCGTGAAAGACGGCGAGATCTTCGGCGTCGCGCCCGGCACGGCGATCGTCCGCGTCTACGGCGGCAAAAACGAATACGCCGCGGCGTCCGACGGCATCCTCGTGACGGTGACCGATCAGGTCAACACGGCACCCGGCATCTCCAAGCTCAACTTCGCGCTCATCGAAAACAGCGACAACAACATGGTCAATCCCACCAATGCGACCGTCTCCGTCAACCAGAACACCGCTTTCCGCATGGAAGTGGAGGTGGAACCCTGGTATACGGCGGTGGATCCGGTCATCGTCTGGGATTCCTCCGTGCCCGATGTGGCCACGGTCAGCGAAACGGGCTTTGTGCGCACCCTTTCGGAGGGCAGCACGGTCATCCGCGCGACGCTTTACCAGGACGGCCGTCCCACGCTGTATTCCGTCTCCGCGACTCTGACGGTCGGGCCGGAATTTGTCGTCGAAAACGGCATCCTCACCGAATATCACGGCAAGGGCGGCAAGGTCACGATCCCTCGGAACCTCAACGTATATTATATCTATGAAGAGGCCTTCCAGGACAACACGAACATCACCGAACTGGAGATCCTCGCGCCCTGCATGGAGATCCAGCAGCGCGCTTTCGCGAACATGAAGGCGCTCAAGCGGATCGTTCTGCCGGATACTATCGAGTATGTATACAGCTACGCCTTCTACAACTGTCAAAACCTGGAAAGGATCGACCTGCATTCCCGTTCGATCAGTTTCGGCGCCTACTGCTTTGCAAACTGCAACTCTCTGAAATACATCAACAACATACAGCTTCAGAACGGCCTGAAAGCGGAAGATGTCAACATCCTGGATCTGCAGGAGGGGACGGATTACGTCCGCATCGCCCCGCACATGACGACCATCGGCGCCTACTGCTTTGCAGAATGCACGGCGCTGCAGGATCTGGATCTGACGGAGCTTCGCGTCGCGGGCAACAGTGCGTTCTACGGCTGTACCGGCCTTAAAAAGCTGACGATGAGCCGCTTTACGGCGGTCAGCGACGATATGTTCCTGCACTGCACGAATCTTTCGGAGCTGGTCTATACCGACATCACGCCCGACAACCTGGATGTGCTGACGTATGCGGGCGTCATATCGCCTTTCGGCAACTGCAAGATCGATACCATCCGTTTCGGCAACGAAGATGCCTCCTTTGTCCTGGATGAAGTGAACGGCGCCTTTGTTCTGTATGCGGACAGCAACAGGACCAAACTGGTGAAAGTCGGCCAGAACGCGACCTCCTTTGCGATCCCGGCGACGGTCGAAACGATCGCGGCGAACGCCTTTGCGGGCAACACGCGCCTGACTTCGGTCACGTTTGCTGCGGAAGGCAATCTGCGCGAGATCGGCGACTACGCCTTCTCGGGCACGGGCCTGCTGGCGGTCACATTGCCTGCGGGCGTGACCATGGGCAAGGGCGTCTTCTCGTGGTGTGAAAGCATGGTCACCGCCGATATTTCGGCTTACACGGGCGCGCTGCCTGCACAGACGTTCTATTATGCTTCCGCTCTCGCCGGCGTCACGTTCGGCTCGGGGCTCACCTCGATCGGCGCGGACTGCTTCACCCAGACGGCGCTCACGTCTCTCGATCTTTCGGGGACGCGGGTCACTTCCATCGGCGACAGGGCGTTTGCCGGCTGCGGCAGCCTGAAAACCGCCGTCCTCGGCGACATCGCCTCGCTCGGCAACGGCGTCTTCGCCGCTTCCGGCTCGCCGGCTTTGGAAAGCGTGCGCTTCGGCGAGGGGAGCACGGTGCTCGGCACGAACACCTTCTCCGGCCAGAGCGCGCTCGTCACCGTCGAACTCTCTTCCGCGCAGTCCTCGAATGTCCGGCTGGGCGCAGGGGTGTTCCGCGGCTGTTCTTCGCTGAAAACGCTGACGATGTCCTTGGCAGAGGCGGGGGATTCGGCTTTTGAGGGGTGCAGCGCACTGTTCTCCGGCCTGGATCTTTCCAACCTGACGAAAGCGGGCTCCGCGGCGTTCAAAAACTGCAAACTTCTCAACGTCACCAACCTTCCGCTTCTGGAAAGCGCCGGAGACGAGGCCTTCTACGGCTGCGCGGCGATCCAGACGCTCGGAATGGAAAAAGTTACCTCCATCGGTGCACGCGCATTTATGTCTACGGGGCTGCGCTCCGTCACCATCCCGCGCGCGGAAACGATCGGGAAATACGCGTTTGCGTATACCCGCCTCGGCAGCAGCGGCGACGCGCAGTGGGAGATCCCCGCTACGGTCACCAAGATCGGCGAGGGAGCTTTCAGCGGCCTCACCTTTGTCACCGGGTTCACCATCGGGGAAAATGCGAACTACTTCACCGAAGACGGCATCCTGTATGAGCGCATTCCCAGCGGCGTGCAGGTGCTGGCATATCCTGCCGGAAAGAGCGGCGCGGTCGTTCTGAACGAAGCGACGGTGCGCACGGGCGCAAGCGCGTTTGAAAACGCGGCGAACGTGACTTCGGTCGAATTCCCTTACGCGTTCCGCGCGGTCGGCGACCGTTCCTTCTACAAGTGCGGCGCGACGAAATACATCTTCGGCTGCCTGCAGGCGCCTGTGCTGGAAGCGCAGAACCTGACCGCATCCGACTTCGAGCAGGGTGAAGACATGTATCTGATCCTGGACGAACTGGGCAACATCGGCAGCGAAAAATTCTATGCAAACTTCAAAGACTATGCCGCGCGCGTGCTCTATGCGGGGCAATACGGCGTAGTCGGCGTCAAAGATCTCGGGCTTACGGCGGTCTGCCCGCAGAACGCCGTCGGGTTTGACGGCCGCGTATACGGCGCGTACTTCTCGACGCTCGAGAGGAGCGAATTGATCGCCGACGATACGGCGCGCGAAGCGCAGCGCCTGATCGCCGCCATTCCTACGGCGGAGGAGGTCAACGCCCTTTCGGCATCCGATACCGACTTGTGGACGCAGTACCGTGCAGCTGTCAAGGCCGCGCGCGATGCTTACAACCTCGTCACACAGGTGCAGGATCAGTTTGTCACCAATTCCGACCGCCTGCTTTCCACCGAAAGCGCGATGCGTGCCAAGGCGCACGAGTTCGGCGAAACGGTCACAAAGCAGAGCATCCTGATCAACACCTATCCGACGAAGATGGACTATGTCCGCGGCGATAAGTTTGATCCTGCCGGGCTCACGCTCCTTCTGATCTGGTCAGACGGCTCGCGCGAGGTCATCACGGAAGGCTTCACGATCGCCAATGCAGACGCCGCCCTCACGCTGAATGACCGCACGGTCAGCATCGAATATTCCGGTCTGAAGACCTCGCTCAATGTGACCGTGCGCCGTCCGGATGTGCAGTCTGTCGAGGTGGCGGAATATCCCGCACCGCAAGAGTACCGCCCGGGTGACACCTATATGTCCGCCGGTCTCGTTCTGAAAGTCACCTATGTGGACGGCGAAACCGAACTGTTCTATACGGGTTACACGGTCGAGGCAGACGTTTTGCACGAAGGCGAAAACATCATCACCGTCTCCTACGGCGGCAAGAGCACGACGTACAAGGTCATCGTCGGCAACAGCAATCAGCCCGCACCGGAAAAGGACAGCCCGGTCGTCGCGATCGTCGTGTCTGTGGCGGCGGCAGTCGTCGTGATCGGCGCCGTTGTGGCTACCGTCCTTATCCTGAAAAAGAAAAAGGCGAAGGCGGCCAAAGGCAGCTCCGACGAGGGTTCTCAGGACGGCTCCGATCAGGGTCCTCAGGAATAATTGCAAAAGATACCCTTAAAAATCCCGCGGCAGATAGCGCTCCCGTTCCCGAACGGGGCGGAGAGTGCAGCTGCGGCAGGGAATGTACCGCGCCCGAACGGGGCGGAGAACCTCTTCACAGCGGTGCGCCTTGCGGGAAAAAGATTTCCGGCATCAGCTTTGGAAACACAAAAAAACCATAAAAGGACCCGGCTTCGGCCGGGTCCTTTTTTCTGTTTCGGGCGTCTGCACGGCTTGTAATTTTCGGGCATACGGACGTCTGCATTTTATCCGGAACAAATTTGTTTCTTGTTCGGTTTTTTTGCCGACGTACACCCGTTTTTGGGGCTTATTTGCTGAATTTCCACCACAGAAAATAAGAAATCATGCCGCGGTATTTCGTGCCTCTGCGGCCGCATGGCGGGCCCATATGCAGCCTGTACGCGGGGGCAGAGAGTTTGGCGGGGGAGTGCGGCCCCCGTATGCGAGTGCGGCGCGGTCGGCGGGGAAGTGCGGCTCGTAAGATGGTGCGGCACGTTTGGCGGGAGAGTGCGCCCCCATATGAGGGCGGCGGCGCGGTCGGCGGGGTAAAGGTATAAAACTTTTCCGTGCGGCAAAACTGTAAGGGGAGGGAAAAATGTGTACATGTCTTGCATTTTACGGCGATAAATTTCTGTTCGGAAGGAATATGGATATCGAATACTCGTTCGGGGAGAGAGCGGCGTATGTGCCGCGCGATTTTGCGCTCCGATTCTGTGCGGAAAGGGAACAGCGGCGGCACTATTCCATGTTCGGGGTGGCGGCGGGCGACGCGGATTTTCCCCTCTTTGCCGAGGCCTGCAACGAGAAGGGCCTGTGCGCGGCGGGGCTGAATTTTCCGCAAAGCGCCTTTTATGCCCCCGCGCGCGCGGCGGGAAAGCACAACGTCGCCCCGCACGAGCTGATCGCCTGGATCCTGGGCAGCTGTGAGAGCGTCGCTCAGGCGCGGGAACTTTTGCAAAACACGCAGATCACCGGGGAAAAATACAAAGATATTTCGCCCGCGCCGCTGCATTGGATGATCGCCGATGCGCACGGCTGTATCGTCGTCGAACCGCAAAAAGAGGGGTTGCAGATCTACGAAAACCGCGCGTGCGTGCTCGCCAACGAGCCGCCCTTCCCCTCGCAGATGCACCAGCTCGGCAACTACGCCAACCTCACGGCGCAGCCGCCCTGCGGGCGGTTCGGCAGGCTCGCCGTGCGGGCAGACTGGCAGGGCGCGGGCGCATACGGCCTGCCCGGCGACGCAGGCTCGCCTTCCCGTTTCGTGCGGGCGGCGTTTTCTCTGCACAATGCCGCAAAGGGAGAGGGGGTGCCGCACTTTTTCCATATGCTCGCGAGCGCGGAAATGGTGCGCGGAAACGTCCTTCTGGCAGACGGAACGCCCGATTATACCCGCTACGCCTGCTGCATCGACCCCGCCGCAGGGATGTATTATGTCCGCACCTACGACTCCCTTTCCGTCCGCGCCTTCCCCTATGCGCGCGAGTGCGGAGGGGATCGCATCCTCTTTTATGCGCTCTGAACCGCTCCGATCAGTCAGCCGCTTCCCGTCGCTGCGTTTCGCCCCTTTTGCACCCAATTGCACGCCGAACGCTGCCCGCCAGGCGCCATACCGTTCCGACTGACGCCGCTTCTGTTTATTTGAAGCCTCTGCCGCCCGGCGCTGTTCCGCCCGCGCGTTGCCTCATTCTGCGCCTGTTCCGGCCCCTCTTACGCGCGGGCGCACAGTTCGCGCGGGTTTATAATTTGCGCTTATGCAATTTATAACAAGAAACAAAAGTATTAGTGTGCTATGGCGCTTGACGGGCGGCGGCCTTTCGTTCTATAATAGAACGAAAAGATCAATGGATGCAGGGGAGAGCCTTGCGTGCGGGAGGGTTGCATGAAATATATATTCGTTACGGGCGGCGTCGTTTCCGGCCTGGGAAAAGGGATCACGGCGGCGAGCCTGGGTCGTCTTCTGAAGTCGCGCGGTTACAAGGTGGCGTCGCAGAAGCTGGATCCCTACATAAACATCGACCCCGGCACCATGAGCCCTTACCAGCACGGCGAAGTGTTCGTGACCGAAGACGGGGCGGAAACAGACCTCGACCTCGGGCATTACGAGCGTTTTATCGATGAAAATCTGAATAAATTTTCCAATCTGACGACGGGCAAGGTGTACTGGAACGTCCTCAACAAGGAGCGTGCGGGCGAATATCTCGGGCAGACGGTGCAGGTGATCCCGCACATCACCGACGAGATCAAAAAATTTGTCTGCAGCGTCGGCCAGGAGAGCGGGGCGGACATCGTCATCACGGAGATCGGCGGCACCATCGGCGACATCGAGAGCCAGCCGTTCATCGAGGCGATCCGTCAGATCTCGATGGAAGAGGGCAGGGGAAACTGCTGCTTTATCCATGTCACGCTCGTGCCGTACATTTCTGGGTCCTGTGAATTCAAGTCCAAGCCCACCCAGCACTCGGTGAAGGAGCTGCAGGGCATGGGGATCGCGCCGGACATCATCGTGGCGCGCGTGGACATGCCTCTTCCGGAAGACATCAAGCGCAAGATCGCCATGTTCTGCAACGTGCGGCCGGACTGCGTGATCGAAAACATGACACTCCCCCTCCTCTACGAAGCGCCGATCATGCTGGAAGAGGAGAATCTTTCCACCATCGTCTGCGAAAAGCTCGGCCTGCCTGCGGGCAAGATCGACCTTTCCGACTGGAATGCGATGCTCGGCCGCGCGCATGCCTGCAAGGGCAGCGTGCGCATCGCGCTGTGCGGCAAATACGTACAGCTGCACGACGCTTATCTGTCTGTCGCGGAGTCGCTCATGCACGCGGGGTTTGAGAACGCCGTCAAGGTGGAGATCGACTGGATCGACAGCGAAACGCTCACCGAAGACAACGCCGCGCAGATCCTGCATGGCGCAGACGGGATCCTCGTTCCGGGCGGGTTCGGCGGCCGCGGCATCGAAGGAAAGATCGCGGCGGCGAAGTACGCGCGGGAAAACAACATCCCTTATCTCGGCATCTGCCTCGGGATGCAGGTGGCGGTCATCGAATTTGCGCGGCACGTACTGGGTCTGCGGGATGCCAATTCCTCCGAATTTGACCCGACGGGCGAGCACAGCGTCATCGACATCATGCCCGACCAGCGCGGGGTCAAAATGGGCGGCACCATGCGCCTCGGCGCCTATCCCTGCTGCGTGCGCGAAGGCACCAGGCTCAGAGAGGCGTACGGCAAAGATCTCGTCGCCGAGCGTCACCGTCACCGCTTTGAATTCAACAACGACTACCGCGACGCGGTGGAAAAGGCGGGCATGCGCATCTGCGGTACCTCGCCGGACGGCCGTCTCGTCGAGGCAGTGGAGATCCCTGCCAACCGCTTTTTCGTGGGGGTGCAGTTCCATCCCGAATTCAAGTCCCGTCCCAATGCGGCGCACCCCATTTTCCGCGAGTTCATCCGCGCCGCCAAAGAATTTTCTTCCGAAAAATAAAAAATCCCGGCAAACTGCATAAGCCAGCCAGGGCAGAATAAGAGGGGCGGGCGGCGCCGTACGGCGCCCCCCCCGCCCCTCTTTTATTTTTTCCAAAAAGAAAGCGCGGTTTACGCAAAGTATTGAATCGGTAAGCGCAAAGCATCGAAAGAGAAAGCGTGGGTCACGCAAAGTGGAAAGTGCAAAGAATCAAAAGAAAAAGCGTGAGTCACGCAAAGCATCAAAAGAGAGCGCAGTTTACGCAAAGCAAGAGAAAACATAGTCACCCACAATCCGCGCCATAAAATAGAAATCCTGAGTTACTCCTTGCGGGAATTTTTTTTACGATCGGCGTTTTCCGCGGCGTCTGACAGGATGTCGGAGAGCGCGGCGAGCTGTTGCGGGGAAAGGGCTTCCCCGCGCGCCATTTCCGGGATTTCGGCCGCGGCGAGGATCTCTTTTGCCCGATCGCGCGGGAGGGAGAAAGCGTTCATGAGGTTGTTTTCCAGCGTCTTGCGGCGGGAAGCGAAGGCGGCGCGCACGGTGTTGCGGTACATGGCGGCGCTCTTTACGGGAATGCGGTCGGGTACAAAATCCAGCCGCACCACGGCGCTGTCCACGTTGGGCACCGGCCAGAACATGCGGCGGGGCACCTGTTTCACGATCTTCGCGTCCGCCCGCCGCGCGATGGCGCAGGTCACGGCGCCGTAGTCGGGAGATCCCGCCTGCGTGCAGAAACGGCGCGCGACGTCGTCCTGCACCATGATGGTCAGGCTCTTTGCCGACTTCGACCCTTCGATGAACCGCATCACGAGGGGGGTGGTGATGTAGTAGGGCAGGTTTGCCACGACGATGTATTCGCCCAGCTCCCGTTCGATTTCGGAAAGATCCGCCCGCAGAAAGTCGCCGAACACCACTTCGGCGTTCTCGATCCCGGCCAGCGTGCGCGCCAGCACGGGCTGAAGTTTGCGGTCGATCTCGTAGGCGAGCACCTTTTTGGCGGAAGCGGCGAGTTCGCGCGTCAGCGTTCCCGCCCCGCAGCCGATCTCGAGCACGGCGGTCTGTTTATCCGCCCCGGAAAGGGAGACGATGCTTCTGAGGAGGTTGGTATCGGTGATGAAGTTTTGCCCGTACTGCTTTTTGAAGGCAAAGCCGCAGCCGAGCAGAATGTCGCGCAGATCTTCCATAAATTCCCTGTGCGGCGCGTGCATAACGGGTCGGCCGCGGACCATACTGTTACTGTAAACTTCGGCGGAGCGAACGAAAGGTGCATGAGTGCAGAAAAGTTTGCCAGAATGCCGCAGTTTGCGAACAAATGAGAAAGGAAAGTCGTTTTTACGGAACTTGTTTCGAAAAAATGGCTTTCTTTTTTTGTTCAGGAAAGAGAGCCGCCGCCGCACCGCCAAAGCGGCGCGGCGGCGGCTCCCGCTGAAACTCAGAAATTTTTACGAAAATGAGAAAAGGGGATCAGGGGATGTATTTCCGCACCCGAAGGGTCACGCCGCAGTCCTGTGCGATCTTGCGGCAGGCTTCGATCTTGTCTTCGCCGATCACGTCGACGACGGAAAACCACGTCTCGATCCCGCGGGCAGCGCAGTGGCGGGCGAAATCCTGCAAAGAGGCAAAGGCCTTTTGCCCGAAGCGCGGGCGGCAGAGCTTTTCGTAGTCGGCCGCGTTCGCCTCGTTCAGGCTGACGTTGATCTTATCCACCGCAAGGGAGAGCTCTTCGCTCACGTCCCGCCCGTACAGCAGTTCCGCCTGACCGTTCGTGTTCAGCCGCACGGTGGCGCCGCGCGCTTTCAGCGCCTTTCCGATCGCGGTCAGCGCATCCAGGCGCATGGTCGGTTCACCGAATCCGCAGAAAACATATTCTTTATAGCGCGCGATGTCCGCAGGGATGCGCGCGAGCACCTCTTCGGGGGAGGGTTCGCGGGCGAGCCAAAGCTTGTGCCCGAAGTACTCCGCCTTGTCGTTGCGCACGCAGAAGGTGCAGTCATTCGTACAGCGGCTGGTGAGGTTGAGATAGAGGTTCCCGTCCAGCTCGTAGGTAAAATTCGTAAAGCGTTCCATATTATTCGCCTTTGAGGGCGGCGATCACGTCCTCGGTGATCTTGGCAAGCTGTTCCTGCGAGGGCTTGTATTGCAGGCGGACGGCCGGCAGCAGCGGTTCGCACTTGCAGCCTGCCAGCTGTTCCTGTACCTGGTCGGGCGACTGTCCGCCCCAGCCATAAGAGCCGAAGGCGATGCTCTTCTTTTTGTTGCCCGTCAGCCCCCGGAAATAGGTGAGGAAGGAGGCGACGGAGGGCATCATGTTGTTGTTGAGGGTGGGGGAGCCGACGGCGATGTATTTTGCCGTCATGGCGTCGGAGATGATATCCGAGTTGAAGCAATAGTGCAGGTTGTACAGGCGGGGCCGGATGCCGCAGGCGGAGAAGCCGTCGGCGATGGCGTGCGCCATCTGTTCGGTGGAGTGCCACATGGTATCGTAGACGATGGCGGCGAAGTCTTCCTGTTCGCCCGCCGCCCACTTGTGGTAGAGCGCGAGGATCTCGGGCAGATGCTTTGTCCAGGCGATGCCGTGGCTGGGGCAGACGGTCTGAATGGGCAGCTGCGCGCACGCGGCGAGCGCCTTGGCCGTCTGCATGCCGTACGGCTGCACGATGTTGGCGTAGTATTTGCGCGCCTGCACGAGCGCTTCGGAGAGGTCGCTCTCGGTGTCCATGCGCTCGAACGTGGCGTAATGCTGGCCGAACGCGTCATTGGAGAACAGGATGTTTTCGGGGGTCATGAAGGAGACCATGTTGTCCGGCCAATGGACCATGGGGGTAGGCAGGAAGGTGAGGGTGCGTTTTCCCAGAGAGAGGGTATCGCCCGCCTTCACGCCGATGTAGCCGAGGTCGCCGTAGTAGGCGGTGAGGTCCTTGACGCCTGCGCCTGCGGCGCAATAGACGGCGGCGCCGGGCGCGAGCTTTTTGACTGCGGGGATGCCGCCGCTGTGGTCGGGCTCGGCGTGGTTGGAGATGATCAAGTCGATTTTGGCGGGGTCGATCACCGAGGCGATGCGGGTGAGCATCTCCTTTTCAAACCCGGCCTTGACGGTATCGATCAGCGTGATCTTCTCGTCGAGCACGAGGTAGGCGTTGTAAGTAGAGCCCTTTTCCGTCTCATAGCCGTGGAAGTTGCGCAGATCCCAGTCGATCGCACCGACCCAGTAAACGCCTTCGCAGATCTTAGTGGCTTTCATAGTGGTATCCTCTTGATAAAAAGAATTTGTGCGGCCGCGCAGCGGCGGGGCCGCCGCATATTTTGTACAAGCAATATTATAGTGCAAAGCGGAAAAATGTGCAAGGATTTTTGCGCGCCCGCCGAAAAAACCGGAATCGGCGGTAATTTTCCCATTTTCAGGCAAAAAAAACGAAAAAAAAGCGGAAAAATGCCGTTTGAAAGGTCAAAAAAGGTTGACATCGCTTGCTTGTTATGATAAACTCTAAGAACACACCGCCCGGAGGTGTGATTTTTTTGCATGGAGTTTTTAGAAAATGGCTGCCATAAACAGAACAAAAATAACGTTTGAATGCACCGAGTGCAAACACAGGAACTACGACAACGTAAAGAACAAGAAGAACGATCCGGAAAGGCTTCAGCTGAAGAAGTATTGCCCTTTCTGCAAGAAGCACACCGTTCATAAAGAATCCAAGTAATAAAGGGGAAAAAATGAAAGCAAAGACCGCCGCCAAAAAACCGAACATATTTGTCCGGATGGGCAGAAAGCTGAGGGAGGTATTTTCCGAACTCAAGAAAGTGACCTGGCCTTCCTTCGGCAAAGTATTGAAAGCGACGGGCGTCGTCATCGTCGTCATCGTCTCATTTCTGATCGTTTTTACGGCCATCAATTTCGGCCTGAGCGAACTGCTGGGGCTGATCACCAACATCGCCTGACCCGACGAAGGGGTAAAAAGGGGAGTCTATGGAGAATTCTCTGGAAAGCCAGGCGAAGTGGTATGTGCTGCATACCTATTCCGGGTATGAGGCCATGGTCAAGAGCAGTCTGGAACAGTTAATTGAAAACAACAACCTGCAAAACAGTATTTTTGACCTGAAGATCCCGATGGAGCAGACCATCGAAGAGAAGAACGGGAAAAAGAAGGTTGTAGAACGCAAACTTCTTCCCTGTTATGTATTCATCAAGATGATCTATTCCAACCAGGTTTGGTATCTTGTGACCAACACGCGCGGCGTGACGGGTTTTGTCGGGCCGCAGGGCAGGCCGCTTCCGCTGAAAGAGGAAGAGGTGCGCAAGATGCAGCTGGAAAAGCCCATCGTATCCGATCTGGAAGTAGGCAGCGACGTCAAGATCGACAACGGACCGCTTGCGGGCTTCATCGGCAAGATCAAGGAACTCAACGACGCGGCGCAGAAAGCGAAAGTGAACGTCATGATGTTCGGCAGGAATACGGACGTGGAGGTCGAATATTCGCAGCTGATGAAGCTGGACCTCACGCAGCAGGAACAATCGGAAGAATAAGGGAAACCTTTTCGAATAAAGTGGGAGAAGCGCAAATTCTGAACCGCGCTTTGCTAAAACCACAGACAGGAGGTCATTTTTATGCCTAAGAAAATTACAGCGGTAGTCAAGTTGCAGCTGCCTGCGGGCAAGGCAACCCCGGGTCCGCCCGTCGGTTCCACGCTCGGCCCTCACGGCATCAATATCCCCGGCTTCACGAAGGAATTCAACGCGAAGACGGCGGATCAGGCGGGTCTGATCATTCCCGTTGTCATCACCATTTATCAGGACAGGTCCTTCACGTTTATCCTCAAAACGCCGCCTGTGCCCGTGCTCATCAAAAAGGCCTGCAAGATCGAGAGCGGCAGCGCCCGCCCCAATCGCGACAAGGTCGCAAAGCTCACCGCCGCGCAGGTGGAAGAGATCGCGAAGCTGAAAATGCCCGACCTCAACACCACGCTGCTTGAATCGGCGAAGAGCATGGTCAGAGGCACGGCCCGCAGCATGGGCATCACCGTCGAGGATTAAATTAAGGAGAAGGTGGGAGAGAGTTTCTCTCGTTACAACCACAAGGAGGTAAAATAGAATGAAATACGGGAAAAAATATGCCGAAAGTCTGAAGGCATACGACCGTTCCAAAGCATACGATGCCGACGAAGCGATGGGGCTGGTGGTCGAAACGGCGAAAGCGAAATTCGACGAGACCATCGAGCTGCATGTGCGTCTGGGCGTCGATCCCCGCCAGGCAGACCAGCAGGTCCGCGGCGTGCTCGTGCTCCCCAACGGCACGGGTAAATCCAAGAAGGTGCTCGTGATCGCCAAGGGCGAGCGTGCAGACATCGCACAGTCCGCCGGTGCCGATTACGTCGGCGCGGAAGAGATGATCCAGAAGATCCAGACGGAAAACTGGTTCGATTTCGACGTGGTGATCACCACGCCCGACATGATGGGTGTCGTCGGCCGCATCGGTAAGATCCTCGGCCCGAAAGGCCTCATGCCGAACCCGAAGTCGGGCACGGTGACGATGGACGTCGCGAAGGCGATCTCCGAAGTCAAAGCCGGTAAAGTGGAATACCGCCTGGACAAGACGGCGATCATTCACTGCCCGATCGGCAAAAAGAGCTTCGGCAAAGAGAAACTTGCCGAAAACTTCAACGCGCTGATGGACGCGATCGTCAAGGCGAAACCCGCCGCGGCGAAAGGCCAGTACATCAAGAGCGTGGCTGTATCCAGCACAATGGGTCCCGGCATCAAGGTCAACTACAACAAGGCATAATTTTGCGGGAAAGTTTGCAAATTCCCCGCAAAAATGTTTGACAGGCGGCCGCCCTGCGGCTATAATGTATACGTTAAAAATTGAATTGTCCGCCGCAGAAAGCAGGTACCGCAAGGTTCAATGGCAATGCCGCCCGCCGAGGCAATAAGAACGACCGTCTGTTGTATTTTCAGCATGCAAGTCCTTATGCCGTCGCGGCATGAGGACTTTTCTTTTCGGAGGGAAACCTCTGGCCACACGGCGGGGCGTTCCGTCGGAACACCTTTCCGTGCATACTATTAAAGGAGGTAACCAATGTCGGCTAATTTAGAGGCAAAAAAACAGGTAGTCGAAGAGATCAAGCAGAAGATCCAGAACAGCAAGTCGGTCGTCTTTGTCGATTACAAGGGCCTTACCGTGGCGGAAGTATCCGATCTTCGCAACAAGTTCAGAGCGGCGGGCGTCGAATACAAGGTCTATAAAAACACCCTTGTGCGCAAGGCGATGAACGAGCTGGGTGTAAACGATTTCGACAGCGATCTCAACGGCCCGACGGCGACGGCTTTCAGCCCCGACGAGACGGCGGCCGCGAAGATCTTTGTGGAAGCGATCAAGGCGATGCCTGAAAAGATCGTCCCCAAGAGCGCGTATGTAGATGGCGCTTATGTGGATGCGAACGGAATCAAAACTCTCGCAAGCATGCCCTCGAAGGAGGAACTCATCGCAAAGATGCTCGGCTCCATGCAGGCGCCGATCGCCAACTTTGCGGGCGTTCTTTCGGCCATGCTGCGCGGCGTGGTGATCGCGCTGAATGCGATCGCCGAAAAGAAGGGCGCATAACCCGCCTTTCCGAATGCGGCGCAAGCCGCCGCTGTTCCGCCGCAGCGTAAAAAACGGTCGGAAAAATATATTAAAAAATTCTGGAGGAATACGAAAATGGCAGATATCGCTAAGTTCATCGAAGAGATCAAAGGTATGACGGTTGTCGAGCTCAACGAGCTCGTGAAGGCTTTGGAAGAGGAGTTCGGCGTGAGCGCCGCTGCTCCCGTTGCGGTTGCCGCTGCTCCCGCAGCCGGCGCTGCTGCTCCCGCAGAAGAGGAGAAGACGGAGTTCAACGTCAAACTCAAAGACATCGGTGCCAAGAAGATCGAGGTCATCAAGGCTGTCCGCGAGTTCACTTCTTTGGGCCTTGCCGAAGCGAAAGCGCTCGTCGAGTCCCTGGGCACCATCAAAGAGGGTGTCAACAAGGAAGAGGCCGAGAAGATCGTTGCCCGCATGAAAGAAGCCGGCGCTACGGCGGTCATGGAGTAATCACTCTCGCAAAAAATCGCGGGGCGGCAAATGCCGCCCCGCATTTTTTTATATTTCAGATTTGTCGGTATCCTTGCCTGTCTCCAAAAACAAACCCGGCCTTTTCATACATTGGTTTTCGCGCGCAGACATCGGTGCACATCTTGACCTGCCCATACAATGGATTTTTCGGGCGCTTAAGGGGGGTGCCGGACGGAAAAAAGGCGCGAGGCGGGTTTCTGTGCCGCTGGGGGAATCGGACGATCTGCGGCGTGCTGCGGTCAGATATGGACGCGGGAAAAGACTTCGCCGATCTTACCGTCGATGAACAGAACGCCGCCCATCTCTTTGGCGGGGGTGCCGCGGTTGATCACGACGGTGTTGTCGCCGTGAAAAAAGTCGATAAGGGAGGCTGCGGGATAGACATTCAGCGAAGTGCCGCCCACGATCAGAAGATCCGCTTCGCGGATCGCGCGTATGGAGCGTTCGACGACAGCGTCGTCGAGGGGCTCTTCGTAGAGCACGACGTCGGGTTTGATGATGCCGCCGCAGCTGCAATGCGGTACGCCCGAGCTTTCGGCAATGCTTTCGGCGGAATATTGCTTTCCGCAGCGCATACAGCGGTTGCGCCAGATGCTGCCGTGCAGTTCGAGCACGTTCTGGCTGCCCGCTTTCTGGTGCAGCCCGTCGATGTTCTGGGTGATCACCGCGGCGATCTTACCCTCCTTTTCCCATTGCGCAAGCCTTTTGTGCGCGGCGTTGGGAAGGGCGTCGAGGCAAAGCATCTTTTCGCGGTAGAATTCGTAAAATTCATCGGTATGCCGCATAAAAAAGGTATGCGACAGAATGGTTTCGGGCGGAAATTTGTATTTCTGATGATATAGCCCGTCCTGCGACCGGAAGTCGGGGATGCCGCTCTCCGTGCTCACGCCCGCCCCGCCGAAAAAAACGGCCCGCTTAGCCTTGCGGAGAAGTTCCTGCAGCTTTTCAATGTTTTTTTCGAGATCTTCCATGTCATTGCCTCCCGCTTACCGTTCGGATGCTGAAAATAAAAAACGGCGGAATTGCCCGCCGTTTTTTTCATTATTCGCGAACGCCCGCATTCAGCTTTTCGAGCAATTCTTCCAGGTCGTTGCCGTGCACACTCACCGCTTCCCCGATGGTTTCGCCGTGTGCCATCGCACAGCCGAGGCAGTGCATCCCGTAAGACATCAGGATCTCCGCTGAGTCGGGGTTGAGTTTCAGACAATCCATAATAAGTGTATCTGCCGTAATTTTAGCCATATAAAATCTCCTCCAAAAATCGGTGCGCCCGCCGGATATGACGGCCGCCTTTTTGTTTTTCTATTATAGCAGGTTCAAAAATAAATTGCAACCGTTTTAAGCGCAATTTTAGAAAAATAATGATCTGAAAGGGAAATTGTGCGAAAGTCTGTGGATAAGTGTGGATAACTCGGAGTTATACACACAAATCAGGGGGATATGCGGGGAAGTAGCAGGGGAACGAGGAAAGGTCAAGAAAAGTTATCCACAATTTATGCACAAAAAATCAATTTTGAACGTAAATGGGCATTTATTTTACAACTTTTGTACAAATAGCGAGGAGGTTAAAAAAAATTATCAACAAAAAGGCAAACATCTGTTTATAAACGAAAAAAATTTACAGAAATACGTGTACGAAGGCAAAAATCATTGACAAATTTATAAAAAATGATATACTAATAAATGCTGTTTTATGAAGAGCTGTGCGCAATGCGCGGTTTTTTGTAAAACGAACATGCGCCTTTAGCTCAATTGGATAGAGCGTTGGTCTACGGAACCAAAGGTTAGGGATTCGAGCTCCTTAAGGCGCACCAAAAGGGTATAATCCGAACTTTTTACTCATCACGGGTGATTGGTTCGGATTTACTTTTTTATTTTCGGATTTACAATAAAGTAACAGGGCTTGCGGAATTTTCGCAAGCCCTACCACTTGATATATACTTTGATGCTTTGTTTGTGATAAAGATAAATGATTTCTAAATTAATATAAAAGGTCTTAATCTGTTACGATTGTTGAAAGCGTAAAAAATGTTTTTCAGTAATATTGACATTGCGTTTCGGAAACATTTGTTTGCGAATTTGATAAAGATAACAAATTATGAGGTCGACAAATCAACTTAATAATATCAAGCATTGTTTAGTTTTCTAAGTATGAATTGTCAACTCAAAATAAAATTTAGGTTGACAATTCAATAAAACTATGTTATACTTTTATATATAAATTTTTAGGGGAGAAACACTATTTTGAAAGCTCTAAAATTATTGTTATTTAGTTTAATTATCATTACTGCTTCAATTACTTGTTCAATTATTTCATCGGCAACTAATTCGCCATGGTTTTTATATTTTTCCATAGGTTGTGTCTTTATCGGCTTAATAATCGCTTGCTATGCCATATTCAAAAATAATTAGGAGAATAATTCATGAAAAAAGTAATATCATTTTTTCTTTTAGTCGTCACCATTCTATCTATAGGTTGCCTACCTGTTTTTGCTAATGAATTAACCGTTCTCGACATGGAACAGTATCTTATAAATCAAGGTATTCCTCAATCATATTTAGATTCATTGATAGAGGAAGAAATACAAAATCTTTATTCTGATTTATGCGATAAAAAGATCTGTTACCAAGGCACACAAATAATTAAAGGGTTATCCGAAAGCCACTCACCTGATCAAATTCAACCCTTAGGTACTATTGGCTCTGATTATTTAACTCTATCTTTAACATACATAAGCAATATAGAATACGATAGTTCAGTGAAGAAAAATAGAATTATTGAAACTTATGTTTACCTTAACTATCATTGGACTAAATTACCTGCAATTTCTCGTCAAGATCCTATTGCAATAAATTGGGACCCATCAGTATTCACCTTCAAAAGTAATTCTTTCAATCATAAAGATTATGGCTATTATGATTATAATAATTCATGGAAGGTTGATCATGAAACTACGACTCCCACCCTTTTAGAACAATGCGGTATGGGTTATCTTGCGGACATTTCTGCCCTATCAGGAAGAGGGCATTCCGGAGCTGTTTATCCTTCCGATGTTAAAGGCACAACGGAATTTACTTTATTGCCTCAAAGCCGTATGTACCAAGATAACGGACAGAATACTACCTCCATCAATGTAAATTATACTCATAATAAAGACCCTTTTGGCTGGTTTAACCCTAGTTTTTCCGTTTCTGGTGTTGGAATAAATATAAATTTTGCAGGATTTAAAGACTCAATGGCTATATCTAAAAACTTTTATTATTCAAGATGATTAAATGAATCCTTACAACCTATGGAGCTTTATTCAATTCATTGTATAAAAGTTATAATCTATCAATAGAACAAGATAAAAGGGCTTGCGGATGTTCCGCAAGCCCTTTTGCCGTTGTTCAAGGTTTATGATATTCGGCGCAACCTTTCTGAAATTCACATATTATTTTATTTTTTCAGAATCCGCCTGTGTTTTGCGGATTTTTTCAAATACCGTCTATGCGGTCTGTCCTTATGTATTCAACAGGACTCTTTCTTATTCAATTTTGTATTCAGTTGTCGTTTTTGTCTTTCTGCCTTCCATTCTTCAAACTCTCTTTTTCCGGCTTCCGTTTCAAAGAGCGATTGAATGGCGGGCAGCAATGCTCTTGCGAGCGAGTCGATCTCATAATCCGGTATGCCTGTGGTGTTCTTTTTCTTTCTCGACATTTTTGCCCGATAACATTATTCTCCTTTTCAGCGATTATTCAGTTGTGTTCAAAGCAATGAAATTGCAAGTACGATCGTCTGCACGACAAGCAATGCAGGTGTCAGCCACAGCAGGAATTTGCGAACCCCGCTCTCGAAACGGATATTCTCCCGTAACTGTTCCATTTCTTTTTCGGTCTTTCGGATTTCTTCCTGCGTTTTGGATAGAGTGTCTCGCACGTTTATCAGCATTTCCGCTTTCATTTCATTTACAGAAGTCGAAACCGCCTTTTTGACTTGTATTCCGATGCTCTCGTTGAGTTTCTCTGTTTTCGCGGTTTCCGTTTTGATTTCCCGTACCGCTTTGTCCACGGTTGTTGTCAGATCGTACTCCGTCACCGCCATATTCGCCCGCATTTCCTCGATGAGCTTGTTCTGCATCTCGATCAATTTGTTGCATTTCTCGTTCGATATCGCTAACGCTTCTTTGAGCAAATCGGTTTTGATATGCTGTCTGTCCTGTTCGTTCATTTCCTGCAACATCGCAAGCGGTGTTGCCGTTTGTCCTGTTTCCATGTTTTTCAATGACATTTAATACCTCGCTTTTCGTATAATTTTGTCCGAGTTTCAGCCCTCGGATAGCCTTTTTCTTTTCGGGGTGAAGGTAGGAGTATTCTGTCTTGTTCCTCGTAACGCTTACCCCGTATTTTGCAAGATGAGCTATAAACTCGCTCTCGCAAGTTGCCGTGCGCTTTCCTTCTTCAATGACCTCCCGCAAATCTTCCTTCCAACTCGTTCCGCCTTTCAGAATAATATGCGTTTCTTCGGCAGTTCGTTTGTTTTGCGCCTTTTTTCGAAAATCCAATTCTGAAAACCCGAACTTTCTTCCGATTTCGTTCGCCATATCTTTGAGTTTGGTATATCTGCTTTCCGTAAACCGCAATTTTCTTCCTGTGAGCGGGTGAACGGCATTGACAATGATATGAGCATGAACGGTCTTTGTGTCCGTATGCGTTGCAATTACGCACTCACAATCAGGGAAGGCTTTTTCCGCATAGGCTTTGGCGTACTCTTGTACCCTAAACGGATCGGTATGGTCTGCACGATCAGGGGAGAGTTTGAAATGATAATACTTTCTCTCGTCGTAGTCCGTATATTTCCCGAACCTCGCCGCCGTTTCTTTGAACTGAGCAGAATAGTCCTCGTCTATGAAAAGGTTTTGCACGTCGATGTATTTCGCCTTATCCTTTCGGGTAATGTAACCGATTGCCATATCCGGCATGGCTTTGCCTGCCGCGACAGCTAATAAAGGCATCTTAATTTCCCCCGATCGCGGAAAGCAATTTGCGATATGCTCTCTTGCACTCTGCGACCGCGAACAATATCTCTTGCTTTTCGCTCGGCTTCAAATAGCTTGTTCGCAGTGCTTGGTTGAGATTGTTTCCCTGTCGTTTTAGTTCTGACAACAGTTCGCTGCCTTGCCCGATCACGGTTACGGGCTTGTTCGTTAATGCTCTGATCAGAAATTCCGTTCGGTTCAACCCGCTTGTTTTTACTTTCTCGTCAATGATTTTCCGTTCCTGTTCCGACACGCGAAAGGAATAAGTGATCGGTCTTTTTCTCTTTACTTTCTTTTCGATAATTTTTTCCTCCCAATTTTTTATTGTTCCTGCAAAGGGTATTAGGGGAAAGCATTTCCCCTAACGAGGCGAGCGGAACGCTCGGCAAGTGGCTTGCCACTTGCGTACCTCGCCATTGCGAAATTCGGCAGCCTGCTCCGCTTGTGTAACACACTACGGAACAGGCTGTTTTCGTCTGTTTTGCTTT
>CAKNQN010000013.1 GCA_930990665.1 uncultured Clostridia bacterium | reverse complement strand
GCATCTTGTTGACGGAGAAATGCACGCCGATCTCGCGCAGGAAATCGATGTAGTTGAGATTCAGGAGCCAGTCGGCATTGTTGACCATGACCGCACCGTTCTCCCCGTCGAAACGGATAAAGCGCGCCATCTGCTTGCGGAAACACTCGCAGTGATAGTCGACCGTCTCGCGCGTCATCATCAGCCGCATGTCCGTACGGCCGGAAGGATCGCCGACCATGCCCGTGCCGCCGCCGATGAGCACGATGGGCTTGTGCCCCGCGTCCTGCATGTGCTTCATCGCGATCAGCTGCATAAAATGCCCCACATGCAGAGAGTCGGCCGTAGGGTCAAAGCCGATATAAAACGGTACGCTCTCGCTGCCCAGTTTCTTGTAGAGCTCTTCCTCGTAAACCGTCTGTTTTACGAATCCCCTTTCGCGGAGGGTATCCATGATGTTTTTCATTGCAGTCTTTCTCCGAATATTGATTTTTGTTGGTTTCTTGCCGATATTCTAACATAATAAAAAGATTTTGTAAACATATCGCGCGCGCCCGCGACAATTTTCAGAAAATTTTTGAAACGTCCCCCTCCTTTCAAAGCCTTCCATGTGCGCAAGCGCGGCGAATTTTCAAAAAAATTTGCAAGCTCGCGCGCAAAATGCCCCGCAAAACTTGATAATTTTTCGGGGTTGTGGTATAATTTTGGCGGTTGAACCGAAAAATAACTGGTCAAAATTTTATCGGAGGAAGAAAAATGCAATATTCACGCGAAGTTGAAGAGATGATTTGCGTTGCCAAGGGCCCCAACCACGGCCCCGCCCCCATCCCCGAAGAGGGCAAATGGGTGCAGGCAAAGGAGATCAAAGACATCTCCGGCCTCACGCACGGCGTGGGCTGGTGCGCGCCGCAGCAGGGCGCCTGCAAACTGACGCTCAACATCAAACAGGGCGTCATTCAGGAAGCGCTCGTCGAGACGCTGGGCTGCTCGGGCATGACCCACTCGGCCGCGATGGCTGCCGAGATCCTGCCGAAGAAGACCATCCTCGAAGCGCTCAATACCGACCTCGTGTGCGACGCGATCAATACCGCGATGCGCGAGCTGTTCCTGCAGATCGTGTACGGCCGCAGCCAGTCTGCCTTCTCCGACGACGGTCTGGTCATCGGCGCGGGCCTCGAGGACCTCGGCAAAGGCACCCGCTCGCAGATCGGCACCATGTACTCCACCGCCGCCAAGGGCGTACGTTACCTCGAAATGACGGACGGTTATGTCCGCCGGCTGGCTCTGGACGCAAACAATGAAGTGATCGGCTACGAATTCGTCAACTTCGGCAAGATGATGGACTTCGTCAAGGGCGGCATGGACGCCAACGAAGCGTTGCAGAAGGCGACCGGCCACTACGGCAGATTCACCGAAGCAGACGGGGCGGTCAAGTACATCGACCCCCGCAAAGAGTAAGGAGGTAGCGAGCTATGAGCATCACGTTTGAAGGTTACGAAAGAAGAATTGCCCAGATCCGTCCCGTCATGGACAAGTACGGCATCAAAGATTTTGAAGACGCGAAGCGCATCTGCAACGAGAAGGGCTTCGACGCGTACGAGATCGTCAAGAGCGTGCAGCCCATCGCCTTCGAGAACGCCGGCTGGGCGTACACCCTCGGCGCCGCCATCGCCATCCAGAAGGGATGCACGAAAGCCGCGGACGCCGCGGAAGCCATCGGCGAAGGCCTGCAGGCATTCTGCATCCCCGGCTCGGTCGCCGACCAGCGCAAAGTCGGCCTCGGCCACGGCAACCTCGCCGCCATGCTGCTGCGCGACGAGACCAAGTGCTTCTGCTTCCTCGCGGGGCATGAGTCCTTTGCCGCCGCAGAAGGCGCGATCGGCATCGCGAAAAACGCGAACAAGGTTCGCAAGGAGCCGCTGCGCGTCATCCTCAACGGTTTGGGCAAGGATGCGGCGTACATCATCTCCCGCATCAACGGCTTCACCTATGTGCAGACCAAGTACGATTACTATACCGGCGAACTGACCGTCGTGAAAGAGACCCCCTACTCGAACGGCGAACGCGCGAAAGTCAAGTGCTACGGCGCGGACGACGTGAACGAGGGCGTCGCGATCATGATCAAGGAGAACGTCGACGTCTCCATCACCGGCAACTCGACCAACCCGACCCGCTTCCAGCACCCCGTCGCGGGCACCTATAAGAAATGGGCTTGGGACAACGGCAAGAAGTACTTCTCCGTGGCATCCGGCGGCGGCACGGGCCGTACCCTGCACCCGGACAACATGGCGGCAGGCCCTGCCAGCTACGGCATGACGGACACGATGGGCCGTATGCACTCGGATGCGCAGTTTGCAGGTTCTTCCTCCGTCCCTGCACACGTCGAGATGATGGGCCTGATCGGCGCCGGCAACAACCCGATGGTCGGTATGACCGTTGCTTGTGCCGTTGCGGTTCAGGAAGGTATGACAAAATAATGAAGAGAAAAAGGCTTCCGTCTGGAAGCCTTTTTTCGACGGGCGGCGCATGCAACATGGTCTTTCCCAACCGTTGCGCCGCCGAAAAGAGAAAAAGGCTTCCGTCTGGAAGCCTTTTTTTTCGGCAGATAGCGCAAGCAACATGGTCCTTCCCAACCGTTGCGCCGCGGAAAAGAGAAAAAGGCTTCCGTCTGGAAGCCTTTTTTCGACGGGCGGCGCATGCAACATGGTCTTTCCCAACCGTCCTCTGTGCCGTTGCAGTCCAGGAAGGTATGACAAAGTAATGCAAAAATAAAAATGGCTTCCGTACGGGAGCCATTTTTTCTGTAAAAATACAATCGGCACGGCCGTGTTTTTCTGTGCCGCAACGATGCGGAAAAACTCGGCCGGCTGATTTTTTTAGCAAAAATGCCTTTGCGAAAACGCAAAGGCATTTTTGCATTTCATACAGCGCGTCAGAATACAATCCTTCCTGACAACGCAGCATACATCGATCAAGAAACCGTCCAAAGAACGGGCGTTTTACCGTCCGTATCATAGTACCAATAGGTTTCCCCTTCCACTGCCGTGCCGTCCAGATAAGGATCTTCCGCGCGGTAGTAGGAACGGGGCGCCTCTGTCAGCTCCTGATTGGATTCCTCTGCCCACACGCTGAAAGTGATCTCCGCCCATTGCTCTGCCGTCCCCTCGTAATACACGTGCGTCAGGTTTGTACAACCGCCGAACGCGCCGTCGTAGATAAGGTCGAGGGACACACTCATCACAATGCTCTCGACAGAGCTGGCATAGAACGCATTTTGTTCGATATAAGAAACACTGTCCGGAAAGACGACGGAAAGAATATCGTCCCGCTCCTGGAATGTATACGCATTTACATAGTAAGATGTGACTTCCGTTCCGTCCCATGCCACAAACCCGTCCGGCAGCACCAGATCTGCGTCCGTGCCCGTATAGTCAAAAAGTGCAGCATACCGATCATCTTTGTAAAAACGGTATCCGTCTTCCGTATTTGTGATCCTGGAACAGCCGCTTGTCGGCGTATAGACGTTCTTTGCATAGTATGCCACATGTCCATTCTGCCAGTCCGCCGGCTTGATATCCAAAGAACTCTTGTTATACACCTCAATGAGTCTTCTGCATTCATAGAAGGCGCTATCATCGATCAAAGTCACATTTTCGGGGATAGTAATGGTCGTGAGATCATTGTAGGCGAAGGCCTTCGTTCCGATCTCTTTTACCCCGGAAGGTATGCGGAACTCCTTCAATCCCCGACCCGAAAACAGGCCCGCACCGAGCCGTTCCACATTCTCGTTGAGGCGGATCTCTTTGATATTGGATCCTTTCAGATAACCGCTGAACAGATGGTCGGGGATGTTTTTCACGGTATCGCCGAATATTGCGACGACGCCTCCCGAATCCCGCCCCGCTTCGTCAAACACGCCGTTCTGGTAATCAAAATTCGGAACGTATTCCGCATTATAATAGAGGACTGAAAGATTATAACTGCTGAAAAAAGCATCCAAGCCGATCTCGCGCAGGTTTACGCCGAGCGTGAGTTCACTGAGAGATACGCAGTTGCTGAAAGCGCTTTGGCCGATAGATACAACGCTGTCGGGCACGACTACCTTTTCCACACCGCAAAAACAAAACGCACTGTTACCGATTTCGAGCAGGCCGTTGCCGAAGGTCACTTCAGCCAAATTCTCGCATTGATAGAAAGCCTTTTCTCCGATCGTTACCAGACTGTCGGGCAAGACGATCTCTTGTAACGATGCACAGCCGGCAAAAGCCGATGCGGCTATGCCCGTCAGACTGTCGCCGAAAGCTATTTCCGAAAGATTGCTGCAATAATTGAAGGCTTTCTCGCCGACCGTGACCACGCTGTCCGGCAGGACAAGGCTATATAAACTCTTACAGCTTTCGAAGGCAGATGCGGCGATCCCCGTCACGGGCAATCCGAGATGTTCGGACGGGACGATGATCTCCTCATCCGTAACAAGCCCGATGCCACTCACTTCGTACCCCGTTCCCTCTTCGTTCAGGACATATTCCAGGCCGGCAGTATAGTCGATCGTATATCCGCAGACGGTGCACACCCTGTCGCGGAAGTCATGCGCTTCTTTGCCGGAAACCTCCTCGTCGTGGCCGCAGGTGGCCGCATGCCAGTGGAAGGATTCGTCCTTCGTCCATTCATCGGAATATGTATGGCCCGTCGCCGCAATGATCCAGCTATCCGCAGCGATCTCCGTATTCCCGCTCTCGTCCGAAAAATATTTTCCGCAGTCGGGGCAGGACCAATATTCAGTATTCCCCTTTGTCAGGCAGCCCGGCTGTACGGCTGCGTGGTATTCCATGTTTTCATGCCCCGTCGCAGGAATCACGATATCTTCCCAGCTTATCACCGTCTGCGCCTCTGCATCCGCAAAATACTGACCGCAATTGTAACAATACCAATATTCGCGGTATCCGTTCTGCGTGCAGGTTACGGCACTCGCCGCGTTATAACTCGGACCATGGTCTCTCATCGGCAAAACGATGTCCGCCTCGTCCTCGATCTTTTCATTTCCGAGCCAATCATAGAATTTATCGTGGCAGGCCGGACATTCCCAATATCCGATCGAGCCCTCCGAGGTGCAGGTCGGCTCGACGCGCGAAACCTGTACCAGCGGCTGATGTGCGGCCGGAATGAACGGATTGCCCCCGGGCACCTGCAAAGTACCCTGCTCGTCTTGAAAATACAGATGGCACCGCGTGCACTCATAATATGCGCTGTTGCCGTCTTCCGTACATGTGGCATCCTTCGCTGCGTGAAAGATCATTTCGTGCCCGAGCGGATCCAGATAAACGCTCCCCTCGATCAGCATTGTGCCGGACTCATCCGAATAATAATTGCCGCAATCGACACAATACCAGTTTTCGAGATTTCCCGAAGAAGTACAGGTGGGCGCAAGATAATCGGTATAGCTCATCCGGTGACCGTTCGCGGGAATGATGAGATCTTCCGCACTTGCAACAGGGTTCACCCCTTCCGCATCCCAGTAATCTTTTTCGCAGACGGTGCAATGATAAAACCCGTATTGCCCGCTCTGGGTACAGGAGGGAAGAATTTCGGAAGAGTAATCCATCGAATGCCCTGCGGCAGGAAGAGTCGCACTGTCAATCGGCTCCGTTCCGTCTGCATCCGAGAACAATAAGTAGCATTTTACGCACTGCCAGTATTCGGAATTCCCTCCCTCCGTGCAGGTCGGAGCCAGCGCATCAAAATGTTGAAGCTCGTGTTTTCCTTCGATCGTCACCGACGTAAGCTCTTTTTCCCCGTTCTCGTCCGCAAAATATCTCCCGCACTTTTCACATTGCCAGTAGGCAATATTGCCGTCCTTTGTACAGCTCGCCTCATTTTCCTCATAATATACCAGAGAATGCGACCCGGGCAAAAGCAGAGTATCCGGATCTGTGACCTCCTTGCTCCCTTCCGCATCCAGGAAGTATTTCCCGCACTCCGAACAAGTCCAGTATTCGAGGTTGCCGTCTTCGGTGCAGGCTGGCTCTTTTGCCTTATGCCAGACAAGGGTATGTACATGCTGCGGCTGCTCTTCGCCAGTCCCGCCGCAAGCCGTCAGGCCCGCCGCGCAGGATACCGCCACCAAGATGGCCGCCAAAACCAACAGAAATTTCCTTTTCATGTTCTCCCGACTCCTTACCGCAGGCGTATCTTCTGCGGCGAATGTTCGTCCGCCTCTGCCGCTCCGCCCGCCATGTCTGCCGCCCGGACAAATGCTGCCCGTATCCATATCCGCCCTTTCCGCCTGTCCTCATGCAACATATCCTTGCGACGACTTCAGTATAGCACAGACTCCCGGTTTTTGCAAGAACCGAAAAACTCTTTTCCAAAAATTTTTGGCAAGATGGGACCGATGCAATCTGTCTTGTTTCGACTTATAAAAACAGGGCGGAGAATTTTTGTTCTCCGCCCTGTGTATGTCCGTTCGAAAAATTTTCCTTTTCCGAAGGATAAGCTATGAAATTACACCACGCCCTGCGCCATCATCGCTTCGGCCACTTTTTCAAAGCCCGCGATGTTCGCACCGACGACGTAATTGCCTTCAAATCCGTACTTTTTGGCCGCCGCGTCGATGTTCTTGAAGATGTTGACCATGATGCCTTTCAGCTTCGCGTCTACCTCTTCGAAAGACCAGAACATCCTGCCGCTCGACTGCGCCATCTCCAAAGCGGAAGTGGCCACGCCGCCCGCGTTCGCCGCCTTGCCGGGCAGGAACACGACGCCGCTCTTTTGCAGATACTCGGTCGCTTCCAGCGTGGTAGGCATGTTGGCGCCTTCGCCTACGAGCTTCACGCCGTTTTTGACGAGCACTTTGGCAGACTCTTCGTCCAGCTCGTTCTGGGTCGCGCAAGGGAGCGCCACGTCGCATTTGACCGTCCATACACCCTTGCAGCCTTCATGGTACTCGGCGCCCTTCACACGCGCGGCGTACTCTTTGATGCGGCCCCTCTCGACCTCTTTGATCTGCTTGACAACGGCAAGATCAATGCCGTTTTTATCGTAAACATAGCCGTTGGAATCGCTCATCGTGACGACTTTCGCGCCCAGGCTCTGCGCCTTCTGGCAGGCATAGATGGCGACGTTGCCCGATCCGCTGATGGCGACCGTCTTGCCTTTCAGGGAATCGCCCTTGCTGTTCAAAGCCTCTTCCGTAATGTAGACAAGGCCGTAGCCCGTCGCTTCGGTGCGGACGAGCGAGCCGCCGTAAGAGAGCCCCCTGCCCGTGAGAACGCCCACGTGCTCGTCGCGGATCCTCTTGTACTGGCCGAAAAGGAAGCCGATCTCCCGTCCGCCCACGCCGATGTCGCCCGCGGGTACGTCGGTATCCGCACCGATGTGGCGCTGCAGCTCCGTCATGAAGCTCTGGCAGAAACGCATGATCTCATTGTCGCTCTTGCCCTTGGGATCGAAGTTGGAACCGCCCTTGCCGCCGCCGATGGGAAGGCCGGTGAGGCTGTTTTTGAAGATCTGTTCAAAGCCCAAAAATTTGATGATGGACAGGTTGACGGACGGGTGGAAGCGCAGGCCGCCCTTATAAGGCCCGATGGCGCTGTTGAACTGCACACGGTAGCCTTTGTTGACCTGTACATTCCCCTTATCGTCGATCCAAGGTACACGGAACATCACCACGCGCTCCGGCTCCACAAGGCGCTCCAGCAAAGACGCTGCCTCGTATTTGGGATTGGCGTCGATCGCGGGCTCCAAGCTGTGCAAAACCTCCGTCACCGCCTGATGAAATTCAGGCTCGTTCGGGTTCTGCGCCTTTACGCGCTCCAGAACTCTCTCTACATAAGACATATGAAAAAAGCTCCTTTGATTTTTTCTTTTCGTTTATTTTAACACGATTTGCGCCGTTTTGCAAACATTCTGCCGCCGTTTCCGCCATTCCAGGATATTACAAAAACTTATACTATATATAATTTACGGCTAACTTTCTGCCGCAGCTTTGAAAAACGGAAGGCAAACCTTCGGATTTAATCTTCTCCCTCGGAGCCGCGTACACGCAGCCCTCGCACATTCCGCAGGCCGGCAATCAGCTCGTCGAGCAGATCGACGCACTCTTCCCCTTCTTCGCTGCGCTCCTGCCGCGCCAATTCTTTGCCCGTAAACCACGACGCGTCTTCCCTCCGATACAGGTCCTCCCGCCTACGCAGGTCCTCCGCCCCGCCGCGAACTTTGCTTTGTTCCGAAGAAAACGCGCGCGACTCTTCTGCCTGGCGCGATACAATGCTTTTCTCCTCTTTTTCCGCAAAGGAAGAAGGCGCGCCCCTCTGCCCGGCCACCGCGGAGAAACGAGCCGCACGGACGGAAGACACGTTCTGCTCCGCCGCGCAGTAACGGTACGCACGGACGGAAGACACGTCCTGTCCTACCGCTGAGGAACGGACGGACGCGCGGGCGGCTTTCCGACGATCTTCCAGCCGCACGACGGCAAAAAGCGCTGCGGCGGCCTCTTCCTTTTCAGGCCTTTCAAAGAGCCGTGCGGCCGCACAACGCGTGCGCGCCGCCTGCAGACGGGCAGACGCCATATGCGCACTCGCAAAGGCGTTCTCACGGATACGCACCCGCCCGTCCGCTTTCTCCGCGGGCAAAAATACCGTGCGCTCTTTCCCAAAATGGCTTTTTTTGAAAAACATACGCTTGTCCTCCTGTTTACGCCCTCATTCTATCACAGAAAACTTGACAAATATTGTCATATATATTAAAATATTTTTGAAAAAACAAAAAATTTTTTAGAGGTGGAAGATGAAATTTCAGGGAATGTTGCGGATTCTGTTCACGCTGCTGCGCAAGCGCAAGGCCAGCGCGGCGGAACTTGCGTCCGACAACGGGGTCTCCGAGCGGAGCATTTACAGATATGTGGAAGAGCTGATCGTTTCGGGGGTCCCGATAGATATAATACGCGGCAGGAACGGCGGAATATGCCTGCCGGACACATATAGACTTCCGGAAAATTTTTTCACGAAGGAAGAGTATGCGGCGGCGCGCAATGCGCTCGGAGCGCTCTACGAGCAGCTGCCCGACGAGACAGTAAAAAGTGCGCTCGAAAAGCTGGACAGACGCAGCAAAGAGGACAGCCGAAATCTGACCATTTCGGGCAACATTCTCGTCGACAGCGGGACCTGGGGAGACGCTTACAGCTTTTCGGACAAACTGCGCGTGCTCGAAGAGGCCACCGAACAGTGCGCCTGCCTCGATCTTCTGTACATCGACCGCAACGGCGCGCAGAGCCGCAGGGTGATCGAGCCGCACCTTCTCGTATTCAAACAGAACATCTGGTATGTGTACGCCTGGTGCCGCACGCGGAAAGATTTCCGCCTGTTCAAGATCGGGCGCATCCGCAGCGCGCGGCGCACGGGCGAAATCTTTGAGCGGCGGCCCTTTGACCGCGCAAATCTGCCCCTCAAATTCCAGTTCAAGCAGGCAGAGCTCATCGACATCCGTCTTGCCGTACAAAAGCGCGCGCTGCCCGATCTGGAGGAATGGCTGGGTATCGACAGCATCTCCGCCTCCCCCGACGGCGAACTCACCGCCGCGGCCACCCTGCCCGACGACGATCTTTTGCTTTCCAAATTGCTCAGTTTCGGCAGCGGGATCACCGTGCTCTCCCCCCGGAGCCTTGCCGACGAGATCCGCGCCCGTGCCGAAGACATTGCCGCCCTCTATAAAGGTTGAAATAAAGGACAAAAAGCGGGGGCAAGGTTGAAACAAAACACAAAAAGCGGGGCGCGCGGAAGGAAATTCCTTCCGCGCGCCCCGCTTTTTGTGTTTCATTTTTTGGGATACGTTACAGCAAAATGCAGATCACGCCGCCCTTCCCCTCGTTGACGATCCGCGTGAGCGCACGGCGGAGTTTTCCGCAGGCGTCTTCGGGCATCATCTTTTCGTGCAGGCCGGAGCGCACCATATCTTTGAAAGTGCGACCGAACATATCCGTGTTCCAAAGTGCTTCGGCGTCCTTTTCGTAGCTCTCCATTACGCCCTTGGCGATCTCTTCCCCGCGCGCGCCCTCGCCCGTTACGGGACTGACTTCGCTGTGAACATCGACGCGAATGATATGGTAAGTGGGTGCATCCGCCTTGAGTTTCACCCCGCAGCGGGTACCGCGGCGGAACAATTCCGGTGCGGCCAGCACCAGATCGCTGTCGGCAGGGCCCGCGATCCCGTAACCCACCTCTTCCGCCTCGGCAAATGCGTTGCGGAAACGATCATAAAAGGCCTTTGCGCCGCCCAGCTCGCTCACGTATGCCATCAGACGCAGATCGTCCGTGATCTCCGCGCCGCACTCCTCCGAAAGGACGCGGTAAAACAGGCCGCTTTTCGCCTCGAGCGTACAGCGCACACTGCCGCGCGCGGCGTCCGTTTCGAGCGAAGAGCAGAATATATCCCCCTCGGCAAACGCCTCTTCCAGCCGCGCGGCATCGCGCAGACAATGCACGGACGGCGCGGCGCCGCGCACCCGCTGCAAAATATCGGAGACGACGCGGCTGGTTTCCGGAAGGACGCAGATCCAATCAGGCAGATAGATCTCCGCCGAACACACGGGAAAGGAGAGCAGCAGCTCCTGCGCCGCAAACGACAGATCGCCCCCTTCGCAATCGGCCGAAAATGCCGCACAGCCGCACTTTTCCGCCCATTCCGTCTGGTGCGCCGCACAGGACTCCCCGCCCGGCGCGGAAGAATTGATCACCACAATATAAGGCTTGCCGCTTTCGGACAGCGCGCGCAAAACCCCTTCAGCCGGCTCTTTGCCGAAACTTCCGTCCGAAACCACCAGCACCGCACAACTGTATGCGGAGAGATCGTTCTCCTTTATTTCGCGCACCGAAACCGAGCAGTTTTCGCCCGTCCACTCCGCCGCCGTACAGTTCTCCTCTTCGGAAATCTCCGCGCGTTGCGGAAAAGTTTGCGCAAAGCGCCGCACGAACGTGCTTTTGCCCGCGCCCGCTCCGCCCATTACGGCTATGTTTACCTTCCCGCCCGTGCGCGCCGCAAGATCTGCGTAAACTTCGTTGATCATATTCAAACAGCCTCCCTGTACCTTTACCGGATGCACGGAGGCCGTTTTGCCGCTTTGCCCCCGTTTCCGCCTGTTACAGTTCAGTATATGAGGGCAATTTCCGAAATATGAAAATTTTTTCCGCAAAGCAGAACGCCCCCTGCCACAAAGAGCCCTTTGCCCCCGCGGCGGGAATACAACATTATAAAAACCTCTTAAAGAAAAAAGACGAAATGCAAAGACGGACAACCCATAAAAAAACGCCCCCGGGCGGGGGCGCTGTACAGATCACTCTGCTTTTTTATGGGAAAGTTTTCTGACCGATGTGCGGTGTTCCTCCCCTGCCAGAAGCGCGGCGATGTTTTTGCGATGCGCGAACCAGGTGAGAAAGCAATCGAAGGCGAGGAGGCAAAAGAGGGCGATGACGAAACCGTTCGTGAGTTCGCCCGCATACCGCAGGCCGAAGAGAATTCCCTGCACGGCCGTCATCAGCGAGACGCCGAGCAGGGAGCCCATCGAGCCCCATTCGCTTGCCCAGATATAAAAGAGGGTCAGAAGCAAGATCGCAAACGCGACAAAGAACATCCACCACACTTCACAGCTGAGCGCAAAGGTATACATGCCGAGCGTGGAAGCGATCCCCTTGCCGCCATGGAATTTCATCGTGACGGGGTAAATGTGCCCGACGATGACAAACACACCGCAGACATAGCGCGCGAGATCGGACACAAGCACGTCCGTGCCCGCAAACACATAGCCGCGGAAGATGAAAAAGGCGATCAGGACGGGAATGCCCGCCTTGAACATATCGCAAAAAAGGGTGATCGCGCCGATCTTTAAGCCGAACTGACGGCTCATATTCATCGTTCCGGGGTTTCCGCTGCCCATCCTGCGCACGTCTTTGTGTTTGAAGCGCGAAATGACGAGCGCAAAGTTGAAACAGCCGATCAGGTAGGACACGGCCGCCATCACCAAAAACCAGTACCAGCTATCCGCAAAAGAAAGTTCCATCGCTCACCCCATCATTCCCGTCTCGTTGTCGCCGCGCGGACGGAGCACGATCCGGATGGGCGTGCCGGAAAAGTCAAAGGAGCGGCGGATCACGTTTTCGAGGTAACGTCTGTACGAAAAATGCATCAGCGTCTCATCGTTTACAAACAGCACGAAGGTGGGAGGACAGACGGAAGGCTGCGAGCAATAGTAGATTTTCAGCCGTCTGCCGTTGACCGACGCCGGTTCGTTGGTGCGCACGGCCGCAAGGATCAGATCGTTGAGCGTGCCCGTGGAGATGCGGCGGTTGGCGTTGGCAAACACTTCCTGCGCGATGCGCAAAACCTTTTCGGCGCGCTGACCCGTCTTGGCGGAAATGTAGACGGAACGGTAATAATCCATGAATTTGAGGTCGTTTGCGATCTTCTCTTCAAAACGGTTGATCGTGCCCGTATCCTTTTCCACGAGGTCCCATTTGTTCATCACGACCACGGAAGGCTTCCCCTGTTCATGCACATACCCGGCGATCTTCACGTCCTGTTCGGTGAGGCCTTCGGACGCGTCCACCACGAGCAGGCACACGTCCGCGCGGCGCACCGCGTCGAAGGCGCGCAGAACGCTGTAATATTCGACGTCGTCCGAAACGCTGCGCTTGCGGCGGATGCCCGCCGTATCGATGAGGGTGTATTTTTGCCCGTCCAGTTCGAAGGGGGTATCGATCGCGTCGCGGGTGGTGCCCGCAACGTCGGTGACGATGGTGCGCTCGAAGCCGAGCAGGCGGTTTACAAGGCTGCTCTTGCCCGCATTCGGCTTGCCGACTACGGCGATCTTCAGGCGTTCCGCATCCTCTTCCTCCCCGCCTTCGAACATCGCCACGGCGGCATCCAGCACGTCGCCGATGCCCTGCGAATGCTCGGCGGATACCGCATACGGCTCGCCGAGGCCGAGAGAATAATATTCGAACAGCTTGTCGGGAGAAAAATTGTCGATCTTGTTGACGACCAGAATGACCGGCTTTTTGCTGCGGCGGAGTTTGTCCGCCACGTCGAAATCGGATGCGGTGAGCTCCTCTTTGCCGTCCACGACAAGCAAAATCACCTGCGCCATTTCAATGGCGATATCCGCCTGCCGCAGGATCTCGCTCCACATCGTATCTTCCGACCGCAATTCGATGCCGCCCGTATCGACGACGGTGAATTTTTTCCCCCGCCATACGGCATCGGCATACAGCCGGTCGCGCGTGACGCCCGGACGGTTTTCGGTGATGGAAAGTTTCTTTCCGACTATTTTATTGAAAAGCGTAGATTTGCCCACATTGGGGCGCCCCACGATCGCAACCAAAGGGTTTGCCATGATCTGCTCCGCATCCGTTTCCCGTCTTTCGGGCGGAAAACCCGGTTATTTTTCTTCTCTATTATACTAAAATCTGCGGCGTTTGTAAAGAAAAAAGCGGCCGCCCGCAGGCTGACCGCTCTTTTGTCCTTTTCTCAAAAGAGTCCGCAGATGGCGCTCGCCACATACAGCGCGATCGCGATCCAGTAAATGATGACCCAGGTCTTGCCGTGTGCGCGCGCAAAGCGATAGGCGCCGAACGCGATGCCGAGAAGCAGGGCGATATCCTTGATCAAAGCGAGAACACCGATCAGCGTGCCGGACATATTGACGCCGATGAGCGGCAGCACATTGTTGATAAAGATGAGCAGCGCCGCAAGCCCCAGCGCGATAAAGCAGCAAAGATTGATGAAATCCCTGCGCGCCTGTCCTTCCGTTCTCTGTCTGTTATTGTTTGCCATATGAGATCTTTCTCCTTTTTTTACTCGGGTATATTGTACCACCCCCGCCGCCGTTTGGCAAGCAAACGCGCAGAATTTTTCAGAAAAAATTCGCGATGCTTGCCGAAAGATGGCATTCCTTCCGTCGGAGATCTTTCCGCCCATACGTCTGTTCTGAAAAGCAGGCCACGTATCGCCGAATTTTTTACACTCCTGCCGTACTTTGCTCTGAAAAGCGGCCGCGGATAAAAGACTGCGCCAATACCCACAGGGGCACAAAGGGTAAGCATAGCGACCGCGGACAAAAGGTGCGCAAGCTCGCAAGTTATCAAAAGGCGCGGCGCGGAAATATCCGCGCCGCGCCCGACTGATTTTTACGCTGAAAATTATTTGTCTTGCATCAAGAATTATTTGTCATAAATCATAAATGACTGGTCATAAAGCAAAAATGATTTGTCGTAAATCAGAAATGACTTGTCGTAAAACAAAAATTACTTGTCGTAGATATAGACGGCATCTTCGCCGTCGTTTTCCGCAAAGCGCACGGCGATCCCCTCCCGTGCGGAAGTGGGCACGTTTTTGCCGATGAAATCCGCCTTGAAGGGAAGTTCGCGGTGGCCGCGGTCGACGAGCGCCAGAAGCTGTACCTTGGCAGGGCGGCCCATCGACATGATCTCGGAAATGGCGGCGCGCACCGTGCGGCCGGTATAGACGACGTCGTCGCACAACAAGACCGTCTTTCCGTCGACGGGAAAGTTTACCTCGCTGCCCGAAAACACGACTTCGGAAGAGAGGTCTTCCAGATCGTCGCGATAGAGGGAAATGTCGAACACGCCCAGCGGCACGCTGCCGCCCTCGAGCGCATCGAGGCAGGCCTTGATCCGCTTTGCCACAGTGATCCCGCGCGTGCGGATCCCGATCAGGACGACGTCTTTAACGCCGGAATTGCGTTCGATGACCTGCAGTGCGAGGCGCTGAAAGGTGTTCTCCATGCCGGACGCATCCATGAGTTTTCCTTTGATCTTCATTGTCACTCCTTTCCCTTCGCGCCCCTTTCGAGAATATCCAGAACGCGCACGAAATGCGGCGGAAGCGGCGACTCGAAGGTCATGCGCTCGCCCGTGCGGGGATGATTGAGCGTGAGGCGGCAAGCGTGCAAAAGCTGGCCGTTCAGGTCAAATTTCTGATTCTTGATGCCGTAGACGGGATCCCCTACGATGGGATGACCGATGCTGCGGCAATGTACGCGGATCTGGTGCGTGCGGCCCGTTTCCAGGCGGAAACGCACGAGCGTATAGCCCTGGGGATATCGCCTTACCACCTCGTAATGGGTGACCGCCAGCCGACCCTTTTCCTTCGGGACGACCGCCATCCGCACGCGGTCGCGCGGGTCGCGGCCGATGTAGGTGCGGATGCAGCCGCTGTCTTCCTTGAAAATCCCCTCGCACAGCGCGAGATATTCGCGGCAGCAGGTCTTATCGGCGATCTGCGCCGAAAGGGAAAGATGCGCCGCGTCGTTCTTGGCTACGACGAGAAGCCCCGACGTGTCCTTGTCGATGCGGTGCACGATGCCCGGGCGCACCACCCCGTTGATGGTGCTCAGGCTCTTGAGACGGTACAAAAGCGCGTTGACGAGCGTGCCCGTAAGGTTGCCGTTGCCCGCGTGCACGGTCAGCCCCTGCGGCTTGTCGACGACGGCGATGTCCTCGTCTTCGTACACGATGCCGATGGGGATATCCTGCGGGGTAAGATCGAGCGCCTGCGGCGCGGGGATCTCCGCCTGCACGATCTCGTGTGCGGCGACGGGATGCGAGGCCTTGGCGGGCTTTCCTCCCACCGTCACCAGTCCCCCGTCGATGATCTTTTTGGCGGCCGAGCGCGTCACGCCCAGCTTTTCGGACAGGAACACGTCCAGCCGCGGGCAGGCCTCCTCCGCCGTAAATGTCCGATTCTCCATCGCTCAGCCGTCCGAAAGGGGCCCGACATCCTCCTCCGACTTCTCCGCCTTCGCGGCGCGCTCGGTGAGATCTGTGGCGGCCTCTTCCAGTTCCTGCTCCTCCTTCTTCTTGTTGGGACGGAACACGGCATCGTCATCGACGAAAAACAGCGCCAGGATGAACATGATCGCCCCGATGAATATGGCGATGTCCGCAAGGTTATTGGAAAAATCGACGAATCCGAAATTCATCCAGATCAGGTCGCGCACGCCCGCCATGACACAGCGGTCGATGAGATTGCCCGCCGCGCCCACCATGATGAGCACGAGCGCTACCCGCAGAAAATGCTTGCGCTTGGCAGCCTTGAGAAAAAAGATAAAGAACACGACGAGCGCCACCGCCGTGATCGCGATAAATACGGGCATCGCCCAGGGTTCGTCTCCGAACCACCCGAACGACACGCCGGTATTGACCGTGGTGCGGATACCGAGAAAATTCGGGATCCAGGTATGCAGGGAACTTTCCGAACCCATCACGGCGAAAGCGATCGCCTTCGTCAGCTGGTCAGCAAAGAGCACGAGCAGGAACAGCAACAAATAGCCCATCTTATTCTCCTTCGTCCTCGTCCATCAGGCCGAGGTTTTTGCATAGTTTTGCCAGATCGAGGTCCCCCTTCGGGTTGAGCACGTCGTCGAGATTGAAGCCGTTCTCCTCCTCGCTCTCCATGTACTTTCCGATTACGGCCTGCGGGTCGAATTTTTCGGGCGAGACGGCGTCCTGTGTGTCCGCCTTTTCCCCTTTTTCCGCCCCCATCCGGTTCGCCTCCATCCCGAGAAGCGCCGCCAGATCACCCGCCAGATCGCCGTATTTTTTCGACTCGCGCGGCAAAACGTCCGCCATCTGCGCGGCTAAGCTCTTCCATTTGTCCGCAAACAGGCGAAGATTTTTCCACTCCGTCTCCGCAGACGCACGGTAAAAGGCGCGGATCTCCTCCCCCTTCTCTTCCGCATCCAGAATGGCGCGCCCCACGCGCCCCTCGCGCTCCTTGTACTCGGCAATGCTGGCGCGAAGGCTGCGGTTCTCCGCCGTGAGACCGTCCAGCCGATAGTTGAGCTGGCGGATCTTGATCTCATACGCCTCGCGGATGCCCGCGATCAGCTTTTCCATTTCCTGTTGGGTAAACTTCTTAGCCATTTTCTTCCCGAATCTCCGCGATCAGTTCTTTTTTGACATCATACAGTTTCTGCGAAAGGTCCACTTTATAAACATGCGGATTGATCAGTCGCTTATATTCTTCCCAGAAGCTCTCCTTTTCGCACGCGGCGTAGCTGCATACCTCAAAGAGAGGAGGAAATTCATAAACCTGTTTGCCGCCCAGAAATACGGGGACGGAGAGCGGACGGACGGTATAATCGGTGAACGTCGTCGTCTTCCAGGTATCGACGGGATGAAAGATGGTCAGCGGACGGGTCACATCGATGCTTTCGTCGCGCAGGCAGATGAGATCCGCCTCCGCCTTGCCGTCCGCGCCGTAGATGCGGTAGACCTGCTTGAACCCGGGGTTTGTGATCTTTTCGGTATTGTCGGACAGTTTGATCTTGGGGATCTCGCCGCCGCCCGCAGGATAGAGCGCCGAAAGTTTGTATACGCCGCCGAGCGCGGGCATATCGGCGCTGGTGATGAGTTTTGTCCCCACTCCCCAAAGATCGATCTTCGCTCCCTGCGCCTTCAGAGAAGAGATGACGTATTCGTCCAGATCTCCCGAGGCGCAGATGATCGCATCGGGGAAACCTGCCTCGTCGAGCATGCGCCGCGCGCATTTGGACAGATAGGCGAGATCGCCGCTGTCCAGGCGGATCCCCTTCGGTTCATGTCCCTCCGCGCGCAGCTCGCGGAAGACGCGGATGGCGTTGGGAACACCGCTTTTGAGGGTATCATAAGTATCGACAAGCAGCAGGCAGGCGTCCGGATACAGTTTCGCATAGGCGCGGAAGGCCTCGTATTCGGACGGGAAATTCATCACCCAGCTGTGTGCGTGCGTGCCCGCGACGGGAATGGAAAAAAGTTTTCCGGCCAGAACATTAGACGTGGAACCGCAGCCGCCGATGACGGCAGCGCGCGCGCCGTATACGCCCGCATCCGGACCCTGTGCCCTGCGCAGGCCGAACTCCATCACAGAATCACCCGCCGCCGCGGATGCAACTTTCGCCGCCTTGGTCGCAATGAGCGTCTGATGATTGACGATGTTCAAAAGCGCCGTTTCCAGAAACTGCGCTTCCAGCACCGGCGCCTTGACGGTGATGAGCGGCTCTTCGGGAAACAACACCGTTCCCTCCGGCACTGCGTACAGGTCACCCGTAAAGCGGAATGTTTTCAGATAATCGAGAAAAGACTCGTCGAAAAGTTCGAGCGAGCGAAGATAGGCGATGTCTTCCTCTTCAAAACGCAGGCCGCGCACATAGTCCGCCGCCTGCTGCAACCCCGCCGCCACCGAATAGGATATGATGCCGTTGCGGCGGAAAAACAGATCGAATACCGCCACATCCTTTTCCTTCCCGTTGCGCAGGTATCCGTTCATCATCGTAAGCTGATACAGATCGGTCAGAAGAGTGAGATTGCGCATTATTTGCCCTCCTCCCCTTTCTCATCCGGCTTTACGGGCGCCCCGCAATAAGGACATTTCGAAACGCCTTTCTCCGAAACTTCGATGCGCGCACCGCACGCAGGACAGATCAGTATCGAATTTTCTTCTCCTGCCTCCGTTTTTTCCGTATCCGCGTCTTTTCCGGACACTCCCTTGTCCGCCGCTTTTTCTCCCGCCGACGCGACGGCACGTTCTTTGGCAAGCCTTGCCTCTTCCATTTTCTTCCGCTCGTCCGCCGAATAATAGCGGGGCAGAATGGCGAGCGGCTCCTTGCCTTCTGCCGCCCCGAAAAAGCTTCCGTTTTTATACCGGTTCCATGCGATCACTCCCGCCGCCAGCAATACGCCGCCCACGCACATCAGGATGGCGAACACCTGCGATACGGGCGCCGAAGAACCGAGAATAAAGGTCGGGTCGCGCAAGGGCTCCATGATGGAGCGAACCAATCCGTAGCCGAAAAAGTACCCGGCCGTCGAAAGCCCGTGCGGTTTTTTGCGGAAATTCCACATGAGCGCAAAGAGCAGGCCGAAGATAAGAAAATTCGTCAGGCTTTCATAAAAGAAAAAAGCGAGGTGCCACTCCTTTGCACTTTCGATGTACACAGAGAGCGGAAACCACTGCATGGAGGGGTTTTCGACGAGGGCGCCGTACACCTCCTGGTTGAAAAAGTTACCCCAGCGGCCGATGCCCTGCGCCAGGATCACACCGGGCATAAGACAGTCGGCAACGCGCAAGAAATTGATCTTGTGGATCAGGCAGAAAAGCACCACGCCGAGCGCGCCGCCGATGACCCCGCCGATAATGGAGAGCCCGCCGTCGCGGAAATGTGTGAACCATTCAGCCATGCTTGTGCTCGGATCCGTGAGCACATAAAACGTGCGCGCGCCGATGATGCCGAGGGGCAGGATACACAAGAGCAGATCGACCACCCAGTCGACGGAAATGTTCCGCCTCTTGAAGAGGAAGGAAACGGCGACGATCGCGCAGAGGATGCCCAGCACGATCATGACCGCATAATAATAGATCTCCAGCCCGAAGATGTGGAAAGAACGTTCGGGAATAAAATAATTGGGTTCATTCATGACATTTTCTCCGCCTGCCGCCGGCACAATCGGCCGATGATTGGATAAGATGACTGTATTATACCACATTTGCAGGCAAAGGAAAAGCAATTTTCGGCGAAAATTTTTTATCCGTTTTTCCCCTCCTGTGCGCCGCAAGGGTAACTATTATGACAAGCGGCGCTCGAAGCGAAATCTTTGCCCCCTTTCCCGCTCGCCCGTGCGCCGCAAGGGTAACTTTTATGACAAGCGGCGCTCGCGGCGACATCCTTGCCCCTTTTCCGCTCGCCCGTGCGCCGCGGGGTAAACTCTGCGGCCCGCGGCTGTCACGATTTGCCGGAAAGGCAGACGATATTGACGCAGATCTGTTTATTGCAGCAAATCGGTTTAATCTAAAAATGCGGGCCCGCGTTTCAAAACGCGGGCCCGCAGCCTATGAAAAAAATCAAAGTTTGACTTCGCTCTGCGTCCTTGCGGATTCGTAAACGGCATCGAGGATGCGCATGAGCTGGATGCCGTCCTCCGCGGGCGCCCGCAGAGGGGTGCCGTGCAGGATCGCCGAAACAAAGTTGTCGATCTCTTTGGCGTATTCCGTGCCGTTGAAAGCGGTGGAAGAGGGGAAAGTGACGTCCGTCATGCGATCTTCAAGGACCGAATGGAAGGAAAGATCGGGGTCGATGATGATGCCGCCCTTCGTCCCGAAGATCTCCACGCGGCCGGTATCGCGGTCGGTGTTCAGGCTGTAACTCGTTTCCACCGTGAGCACGCAGCCGTTTTCAAAGCGGATCATCGCCGCGGCGAGGTCCTCCACGTCGCAGACGTCTTTGCGGATATCCGAGCCGGTCACGACATAGCCGCGCGTATCCTTTATCATACTGCGGTCCAGCTTGCGGAAAGTGGCGCCGTAGACGGAAACGGGTTTGGGATTGCCGGCTATGTAGCGGACGAGATCGATCACGTGTACGCCGAGATCGATCAGCGGGCCGCCGCCCGAACGGCTCTTATCCGAAAACCAACCGCCCGGATTGCCATGGCGGCGGATATAGTTGGCCTTTGCGTAATAGATCTCCCCCATCTTTCCGTCTTCGACCAGCGCCCGCGCCAGATCCGCATCGTTGCCGAAACGGCGCACAAATCCGACGCCGAGAACTTTGCCCGCCTTTTCCGCCGCCGCGCGCATCTTTTCCGCCTCGGTTGCGTTCATCGCCATCGGTTTTTCGCAGAAGACGTGCTTGCCCGCGTTGAGCGCTGCAATGGTGCAGGGCGCATGCGCGTTGTTCCATGTGCATACGCTCACCGCGTCCAGTTCGGGAAGCTCCGCCAGCATCCGATCACAGCTTTCATACAGCCGCGTAACGCCGTATTTTTCGCCCTTTTCTTTCAGCGTTGCGGGATTGATATCGCAGAACGCATAAAGTTCGCAGGCAGGATTTTGCAGATATCCCTCGATGTGCGTGGATGAAATATTTCCCACGCCGATCACGCCGACTTTCAGTTTTTTCATTTTGTTTCCCTCCGTAAAGGTACGTATTTTTCAGATACGTTCATCCATTTTTTATGCCAGGGTCCCGCCGCAGGCATAACTTGCCGCAGAGCGGGCCCGGCGCTTTTTTCACAGAAATTTGCGCAGAAAATCCGCCGCCAGCGCGATGTCCTTGGCAGGGTCTTCCCCCACTTCACGCTCGATGGTGAGGTATCCGTCGTAGCCGATCTCGCGCAGAGCCTTGAAGTATTCCGGCCAGTTCACGCCGCCCTCGCCGAGCGGAACTTCCTTGATGCACTCCTCCCACTTGTCCGGTTCCAGTCCGAAAAACTGCGGGGTGTACAGGCGGCGCGTATCCGTCTGTCGGAGCATGACGCCGTCTTTGGCATGGGTGTGCACAACGTAATCTTTGAGCGTGCGCACGGCGGAAGCGGGATCATCTCCCGCACACATCACGAGGTTGGCAGGGTCAAAGTTGACCGCGACCCCGCGGCTGTCGAGCGAGTCGAGAAAAGATTTCAGCCTGGCTGCCTTTTCCGGGCCCGTTTCCACGGCAAAATGTCCCTTGACCGAGTCGGCAAACTCCGCCAGTTCGCGGCAGACTGTCTGCATGCTCTCGTACTGCGGCGTGGCGGCATCTTCCGGAACGACGCCGATGTGCGTGGTGACGATATCCGTACCCAGCTCCTTGGCTATTTCCATGATGCGCTTTTCGGTATCGATGGCGGCACGGTCCTTGGTATAATACATGTCGCACCCGAAATCGCCGCACAGCGCGGAAACTTCCAGTCCTGCATCCGTCAGAATCTCCCGGACCTGACGGATCTCGGCAGGCCGCATGCCGGCGTGCACCGTCTGGGTGTTGGCATACATCTGTACGCCGTCCGCCCCGATCCCGGCCGCCGCTTTTACCGCTTCCGCAAATGGCTTGCGAAACGATTCGATGATCACTCCGATCTTCATGATTCCCTCCCCGCCGGCCGAAACCGGCGCGTTTACTTTCTTTCCATTATAAGAGAAAAAGAAAAAAAATGCAATCCCGCCACTTATTCAATTCTTGTCAAAATCTACGATTCAAGTCGACGCACAGAGGTATCCGCAGGGACCTTCTCCTGCTCCGCCAAGGCGCGGTAATAGGTATTCATGCTGACAAAGCCGCACTGCTGCGCCGCCGCGATCACGCCGATATCCCCCTTTTCCAGCAGCTTTTCCGTCTTCTGGATGCGGATGCGGTTGAGGTATCGGCGGAAATTCACATCGGTGTAGCGATGAAAGAGACAGGAAAAATAATTGGGCGAATACCCGAATTTCTTTGCCACGGAAGCGACGCTGAGGTTTTCGCCGTAATTTTCATCGATGTAGCGCAGCACCTCCGCAATGAGCATCCCCTCTCCTTTGTTCTGACAGACGGGCGGATACCGCCCGGCAAGAAACCCGAGCATCCATTCCGCCGCCGAGCGGCGCATGAGCGCGTTGCGCTTATCCCAGTCGCCGCACAGCCGCTGCAAAAAGGATACAAGCGGCTCGTTCCCGTCCTCTCCCGCAAACATGAACATGGGAAAACTGCCCTCGTACAGCGCGCGCAAACCGCTCATATAAAAATCGGAAAGTACCCAAACATACGCCGACGAATGTCCTACACTCTTATATAGATGTGTGACGTAGCGCTCGGCAAAAAACACATCCCCGCGCGAGAGAACGTGCTCTTCGCCGTTGCCGCGCACGGAAAGCTGCCCTTTCTCCACCACTACGACCTCGCAGCTGTTGTGAAAGTGCGCCGATGTAAAATTATCTTCGGTCTTATCAAAGAATATGTAGCCGACCGAATCGGCCGCCGGCTCATAAACGCCGTTTTTCATGACCGCCCACCACCGGGCAACGCCCGCTCCTTTTTTCGCTTTTTGTTTCGGTTTTTCATCGACGTATCGCCGATTTCAGCGCAGCGCTCTTTCAAACGCCGCCGCGCTTGCCATCCGTTTGTTTTATTATAACATAAAGACATGCTGCAGGCAATATTTTGACAAAAATTTGTCAAAATCCATGCCCGCCTTCTCCTCCCGGAATCCAAAACGCTTTGCTCCTCACCCTTTTTTTTCAGATCTGAAAACGCTTTTTTTCTCACACCTTTTTCTGATCTCCAAGCTCCCCGATACCCCATGTGTATTGCTGAAAAGTCACGCGGAGCGGCAAATTTTGCCGCTCCGCATCCGCATGAAAAAACCCGGCATATGCCGGGTTTTTGAAAAATCTGCCCCGCCCGATCACGGGAGGGAAAACTATACCGCGGAAAATTCCGCGCTCACTGTAACAGCGTGCATCCGAAGATCAGGGGCAACAGGACGACCGCCAAACGCGGAGCCTTGTTGACTGCAACTGCGGGAGCCCGAAGGCCGGGGTCAACAGGGCGGGCGACAAACGCGGAGCCTTGTTTACTGCAACAGCAGCAGGCCGAATGCCTGGGGCAACAGGGCGAGCGCAAAACACGGAGCCTTGTTTACTGCAACAGCAGCAGACCGAAGACCAGGGTGAACAGGGCGACCGTCTCCACGATACCGATGACGATGAAATAGTTGGCCGTGCCCTTGCCCGTTTCGCCGAGCGCATCGGCCGCGGCGGCGGCCACTTTGCCCTGGAACAGCGCCGAAAGCCCGATCGCGAGCCCTGCAAAGATGCCCACGAACATACACAGCGTCGGTGAGGCGGCTCCCGAGCCGTATGCGCTGCGGATGAAATTCATCAAAAGAAAGCCGTAGATGGTCTGCGTCAGCGGCGCACCGGAAAAGGCAACCATCATGAACGGCGCGGGTTTTCCGCTCGCGTAACATTTTTTCCATGCACCGACCGATGCCATGGCCGCATACCCCGCGCCGAACGCCGAGCCGATGGCCGCAAGGCCCAGAGCACACGCCATGCCGATAAACTGTAGTTCCATAATTCCTCCTATAACTTCAGTTGTTTTTTTTCGTTTTTTAATTCACGGAAGGGTTCATACGGAATCCCCGCCCATTCCATGCCGAGCTGGCCGGAAAATTCCAGGAGATTCAGACGGACGCCGTGCACGACAACGGACAGGAATCCCATGACGATGTTCAGGGCATGCCCGATGATCATGATCAGGATCCCCACGACGACAAGCGCGCCGGAAAATCCCGCCGCCATATCGTTGAAGCTCTGCGCGATCGCCAGCGATGCCATGCCCACCGCGAAGAGGCGGATATAGCTCATCACGTTGCCGAAGGCGGAAATGGTATTCAGAAAGACGGTAAAGGTATTTCCAAGCCCCGCCTTCAGGCCCTGACCGAACGGCTTTCCGCGCGCCATTCCGCCGAACAGGACGACAAGCAGAAATCCCGCCCCGATCGCCGCGGCAGACGCCGCCAAAGGGATACTTTCGCCGACGACGAGATAGAGCACCAACAGATACAGCGCGCAGATCGCGATCAGCCAGCCCAGGTCTGCCAGCCAACTCAGATCGCGGCCGCAGAGCTTCCGACGGATGTTCATGACGCACGCCAGAGCCAGCTGGATTGCCCCGATGCTGAAACAGAACTTCATGACGTTGTTCTGCGCGGCTGTGGCCGTGACGTCGAAGTATTCGGGATAATTCGCAAAGGCGGGCAGGACCAGCGCTCTGAAAAAGGGGATGCGCATTGCCCCTTCCAATCCGAACCAGGTGCCCGTGAGCGCGCCCCAGACGATCGTCGCCGCCGACAGAAGATACAGCAGCAAGAGCGCGTTTGTCAGCTTTTTCGTGCGGATATGCACGATCGCGGCGGCGACCAAAAACAGCGCGCCATACCCCGCATCGCCGATGATCATCGCAAAAAACAGGGCAAAAAATGCGAGGAACCAGAAAGAAATGTCGTATTCCCTGTATCCCGGCACCGTGCCCAGCACGTCGAAAACGGGACGGATGAGCGAAGTCACTTTGTTGTACCGTATCTTGGTCGGAACGCCGTCGTCCGTCTCGGGAACATCGGTAAGAAGATACGCCCAGCCGTGTTCCCCTGCCGCCTTTATGAACCGCTCCCGATCCGATTCTGGAATATATCCGGTGATCCACACGAGAGAGGCCCCTCGGCCGAGCGACGCATCTGCCGCAGAATAAGCCGCGGCGTTCTGCGCCTTTAACAGCTGCGCAGCGTAGCTGTTCATGCAGCGGGCAGATTCCCGAAGCGTACTCTCGCACCCCGCGATCTCCTCCCTGCATTGCCGCATTTCTTCCGACAGTTGCACGAGGCCCTTTTCCGGCAGCCGGAACTCGGCCGCGCGCAGGACGGGCGGACTTCCGATCACCGCGACCGCTTCCATCGAGCCGACGGGACGGAGGCGGATGAACCGCACCCCCTCCTCCCGGCAAAGAGCCCGATACTCTTTCTTATCCAACTGGTATAAGTGCAATTCCGCCTGCGGCGGAAGTTCGCCGATCTCGCGCGGATCAAATTCGCCCCAAGGTCTGATCCGCTCCGCTTCCAGAAGAAGATCGCTCAGGCGCCCCGCGCATTCCGCCTTCTTCCGCAGCGCGGCCGCAGTTTTCAGATGCAGCGCCTCAAATTCCGCATCCGGGAGGATCTCCTTTTTCTGCCCGCCCCGCTCCTCGTAGTCTTTCAGCTCCCGCATCGTGTGCGAAAGCTCGGAAAACCGCTCGGCAAGCAGAGGATCCGCCGCCTGCTTCCGCGCCAGATGCACTGCGCCTAAATCGCGGAGGGAAACGAGCAGTTCGTCTTTATGCGAATCCGCGGCCGCTATGCAGACGGCCTTCATTCTCTCGATCATACGTTTGCGCCCTGCCTCTTTTTCTTTGCGATCTTTCCGCGCACGACCGCGCTCGTCTGCTGGTCTCCGAGATAGATCTCGATCCTGCGGATATTTTCCTTCGTCGCGGGGATCCTGACCTTTTCAAACAGATTCACGCGCTGCGACGTGGTGCTCAGCTCCCTGTTCAGAAGCCCGAGCTTTCGTTTCAGCGTCTCCGCGAGCGCGCTGCAGCGGGCGATCTCCCGCAGGCGCACCACCGCCTCATCCACCCAGAGCGGATAGTCTTCCACGTCGTACTCGATCGGGCGGAAGGTCAGTTCACGGAAAACAGGGACGGAGACGCCCGCTATGTTTTCCCGCACGCACACGATCTTGTCCGGCACGACCAGCCTTTCGATCTTCTTCTCCTTTGCAAATCGCGTGTTCTCCGCAAAGACCGCCACCCAGTCATCCAGCCCTTCCACCATCGCCGACAGCTCTTTTTCCGTGCTGTCCAGCTCGCTCAGCGCGTGCATGATCACCATCTGAAGCTGCTGTTTTTTCAGCTGCAGCGTCGGAAGATACCGCTCAAACTGCCGAAGCTGGTCTTTCTGCTTTTTCAAATCGTTCTTTGTCAGCTTTACCGCGCCCATGTCCCTTTCCCCTCACGCAAGTTCCGTCGGTTTGGGCCATCTTTCCCGCAGCAGATTGCTCTTCAGCCCCGTTTCGTTCGGTTCAAAGCACTCCGCAAGGATCTTCCAGCCCAGATCGAGCGCCTCTTCCAGGGAAATGTTCACGCGCAGATCCATCAGCTCCTCTTCAAACAGTTTGCCGTATCGGAGCAGCTTTTCGTCCCACTCGCTCATCGAAAAGCCCATCGATCTCTTTTCCTGGCTCTCTCTGTAAGCACTGTAAAGCTTGATCATGCAATCCATCAGCGCGCGGTGATCGCTCCGCGTCCTGCCGTTGACGTTCTGTTTCAGGCGGGAAAGCGAACCGAACGGCTCGATCCTGCCCCCTTTGAGATAATACTGTCCCTCCGTGATGTAGCCGGTATTGTCCGGCACCGGATGGGTGACATCGTCACCCGGCATGGTGGTCACGCTGAGAATGGTCACCGAACCCAAGCCCTCAAAATCCACCGCCTTTTCATAACGGGACGCAAGACAGCTGTACAGATCGCCCGGATACCCGCGGTTGGAAGGCACCTGCTCCATCGTGATCGCCGTCTCTTTCTGCGCGTCGGCAAAGTTGGTCATGTCGGTAAGGAGGACCAGCACCCTCTTCCCGTCCAGCGCAAAGCGCTCGGCTACGGCGAGCGACATATCGGGCACCAGCGTACACTCCACGGTCGGGTCGGCCGCCGTATGGATGAACATCACCGTGCGGCCCAGCGCGCCGCTGCGACCGAGCGTCTCGCGGAAAAACAGATAGTCGTCGTATTTGAGACCCATGCCGCCCAGCACGATCACGTCCACTTCCGCCTGCATCGCGATCCGCGCGAGCAGCTCGTTGTACGGCTCGCCCGACACCGAAAAGATGGGAAGTTTCTGGCTCTCCACCAGCGTATTGAATACGTCGATCATCGGTATGCCCGTCCGTATCATCTTCTTCGGGACGACCCTGCGCGTCGGATTGACGGACGGCCCGCCGATCGGGATCATGTTCTCCGTCAGCGCGGGACCGTTGTCCTTGGGCACCCCCGCGCCGTTAAAGATGCGGCCGAGCAGATGCTCGGAATAGGAGACCATCATCGGCCGGCCCAGAAAGCGGACGGGATCCCTCGTACTCACTCCCTGCGTTCCGGCAAATACCTGCAAATAGACCAGATCGTTGTCCAGACGGATCACATTGGCATAGCTGTCGCCGACCAGCGCCAGATCTCCGTTCCGCACGCCCGACGCCTCCACCGTTATCACATTGCCCACGATCGAACGGATCCGGGTATATACTTTCTGCATATCAGACCGCCTTTTCTGTTGATTCCGACAGGTACAGATCCCGGATCGATCTTTCCTGCTCGTCAAATTGTGCCGTTTCGAACTCCATCGCGTGCCAGTCGAGAAGAAGCTGGCGAAGCCGATTGAAGAAAGTGCGGATGGCGCTCTTTTCTTCCAGCAGGTAGGTGCGGGTGAGTATGTCGTACAGCACCGCAAATACGCGCAGCTGGCGCGCCGGCCCGCAGGCCGCGTCGACCGCGTCGAAGGAGTCCTGCTGCAGATACGCCGCGTCCAGAAGCTCGCCCTTCTGATAGGTGATATAGTCTTCCGCCGAAACGCCTTCTTCGCCCACCACCTTCATCATCTGCCCGATCTCCGTGCTCCGCACCAGGATCTGCCGCGCCGCGTCCACCTTGGACTGCTCCGCGATCCCCCTGTACTTCGACCAAGAATCGATGGGGTGGATCGCGGGATATTTCCGCGCGTCCGAGCGCTCGCGCGACAGGCCGTGGAACGCGCCCACCACTTTCAGCGTCGCCTGGGTGACGGGCTCTTCGAAGTTGCCGCCCGCAGGCGATACCGTGCCGCCGATCGTGACGGATGCGATGCTCCCGTCCCGCAGGCGCACCTTGCCCGCCCGTTCGTAAAAGGACGCGATGACCGATTCGAGATAGGCGGGAAACGCCTCGTCGCCGGGGATCTCTTCCAGCCTTCCGCTCATCTCCCGCATCGCCTGCGCCCAGCGGGAGGTGGAATCGGCCAGCAACAGGACCGAAAGCCCCATCTGACGGTAATATTCCGCCAGCGTGATCGCCGTATAGACGGACGCCTCCCTCGCCGCCACGGGCATCGAGGAAGTGTTGCAGATGATGATCGTGCGCTCCATGAGCGACCTACCCGTGCGCGGGTCGGTCAGTTCGGGAAACTCTTTCAGGACCTCCACCACTTCGCCTGCACGCTCGCCGCAAGCGGCGATGATCACGATATCCACGTCCGCATTCTTCGCTTCCATGTGCTGCAACACCGTCTTTCCCGCGCCGAAAGGGCCCGGCACACAGAAGGTGCCGCCCTTCGCGATGGGCAAAAAGGTATCGATGCAGCGGATCTGCGTGATGAGCGTTTCGTCCGGACGAAGCCGCTCCTCATAACAGGTGATCGGCTTTTTGATCGGCCAGGTGAAGACCATCGAAAGCGACTTCTCCTCCCCCTTTCCGTTGCCGATCACCGCGATCTCGCTGCGGACATTGTATGTCCCTTTCGGCACGACGGAGCGCACCGTCCAGTCTTCGTCGGCAAACTCGAACGGCACCATGATGCGGTGTACAAACATCCCTTCCCGCACGGTGCCGACCGCATCGCCCGGCCGGACGATATCGCCCGGGCGGACCGTCGGGGTAAACTCCCAGTCTTTGTCCGGGATCGGGTCTATGTATTCTCCCCGTTCCAGGAAAAAGCCGCATTTCTCCGCCAGCTCGGGAAGAGGATTCTGCAAACCGTCGTAGATCTGCGTCAGCAGCCCCGGGCCCAGCGAAACACTCATCAGTTCTCCCGTGAATTCCGCGCGGTCCCCCACCTTGATGCCTTCCGTCATTTCGTAGATCTGCATGTCGGCAATGCCGCCGCCCACGCGGATGATCTCCCCTTTCAGCTTCTTCCCGTCGACGAGCACATACCCCACCTCGTTCTTGCGGATCGGCCCGTCGATCCGCACAGACACCAGGTTTCCGTTTACGCCCGTCACGCTTCCCGTTATACATTCCATATGGTTTTACTCCCCTTCGCCCAGCAGTATCTGCTCTTCCAGACCGCCCAGTATGCGCTCCAGTTCCGCCCGGCCGCTCCCCTGTTCAAAGACATCCTTTCGTTCCAACAGCTTCAGTTTCAGCGCGTAGCCCATCAGCGCGCAATCGTCAAACAGATGATTGCCGATCAGTTCGTCCACCTTCTGAAATTGCAGCGCAAGCAGGGCATTTTCGGCTTCCAGCGGGTCCTTGTTCGCGATCGCCGCGGCGATCGCCCCGGACAGCGCGCCGTCTGCCGCGTCGGACGCGGAGCGGCCGAGCCGCTTACGGCGCAGAGCGCCGAGTTCCCGGCGACAGGCTCTGTAAAATTTCGACCATTCCCCGAGCAAAGGCCCCCGATCGTCTGAAAGCGTCAGAGCCTCCAGCTGCGCATACTTCCTCTCCCCGACAGACGTTTTGCACATCGCCAGAAATTCCGGATAGGAAAGGGGGCTTTTCCCCTCCGCCCGCAGCATGGGCAGGCTCGACAGTAAATAGTAATAAGATGCCATTTTCCACCCCGTCAGAATTCCAGGCTTGACAGATACGGCTGCAGCATCCGCGCGATCTCTTCGTCGGAACAGTCAAAGTAGCCCGCCCCGTCCTTCTGTACCAGCCGGAATCCCGCCTTGATACGGGGATTGATGCGGATCTCCAGCCCGCCGCGGATCTTTTCCGCCAGTTGGCTTTTCAATCCTTCCGAAACTGCATGCACCTCTGCGGCATACAGGCCCGGGTCTTCCCCGCCGATGGCCGCCGCGATCAGCTTTGCGAGCGCAGACACGTCCAAAGCCTTTCCGATTTCGGCCGCAAGCAGCTTTTCAAACTCCTCCCGCACGGCACTTTTGAAGGCCAGAAGTGCGTCGCGCTCAGCGTGCTCGGCCGCGGCTCTGGCGCTCTCTTTCAGCACGCGGCTCTCCCGCTCCGCCTCGGCGCGGATATGCGCCGCATCCGCTTCCGCTTCGGCCACGATCTCCCCCGCACGCCGCTTTGCTTCCGCCACGATGCGCTCCGCTTCCGCGTGCGCAGACTCTACGCCCTCTTTCTTGATCGCCTGGATCAAGTCTCCGATCTGCATTTCCACGACCGATCTCTCCTTTTTGCATTCCTTACCTTTTTATTGTAACTGTTTTTTCTGCAATTGTCAATACAGCCTTTTAATTGTTTCAATACATTTCTCTATGCCGAGCACTCCGCTGTCCAGACACAGATCATAATTGTCCGCCTTACCCCACTCCGTTCCCGTGTAGATCTCGTAATAGGCTCGGCGCTTTTTATCTTTCTCTTTGATCCTCTGCATGGGTTCGTCCTCCCGCTCTCCGTATACGGAGACAATTCTGTCCGCCCGCTTTTCGTCCGAAGCATGAATAAAGACCGTCAGACAATCGGCAATATTCCGTAGGATAAAATCGGCACATCGCCCCACGATGACGCAAGGCCCCTCTTCTGCCAGATCTGTGATCACTTTACGCTGTGCCAGCCAAAGCTTATCGGAATCGGATTGCCCGTCGCGCGTACGCCCCGCAAGGGCATTCTCATACAGACTGTCTGAAATAGCATATTCACCATATTTCTCCACATATTCTTTGGCAAACGCGCTTTGGGCTGCGATCTTCTCGATGAGTTCACTGTCATAGCAGGGAATTTTCAGCCGGGACGCGACTTCTTTTCCGATCGTGCGGCCGCCGCTGCCGAACTCACGACTGATCGCGACAATGCGATGAGCGATGATCGGCACGTCCGAAATTTTACCGGTTTGCTCTGTATGCTTGGCAAGCGAACGTTTGAAATGCATAAAAAGGACCGCCGCAAGAATCAGCGCGATCGTATCCGCGATCGGCTGTACCCACATCAGGCCGTCCGCCCCGAATGCGGCGTCCAAAATAAAACAAAATGCGGGAAACACGACAAGAAAACGAATCACCGCCACCAGCAGAGAGGTTTTCCACTTGCCGACAGCCTGAAAAATGGCATCATACAGTGCGACCAGACACATGCCGATCGCACACCACGACCACCGACGGATAAAAACCTCGCCCACCGCGACCGTCTCCGCATCGTCAATGAACATCCGGATAAAAGAATCCGGAAGAAGCTGCACCAATAAGAGAAATAAAATGGAAAAAAACCAGAGAATAATAAAGGATAATTTGGCCACATCCCGCACTCTCTTATGATCTTTGGCGCCGTAACTGTAACCGATCAGCGGCATCACGCCCTGCGCGATCCCGATGCTGATATGCAGAGCGATCGTTCCGACTTTTGCCGTCACACCGTATGCCGCCGCGATGATGTTGCCGCCTTCATGACGAAGCAGCAGCGCCGTTAAAAGAGAGATGGAAAAACACACCAAAAGCACCGAAATTGCCGCAGGAAATCCAACGGATAAAACTTTCCAGGAAACCTCCTTTTTCAATGTGAATTGCTTTGGAGAAATGGTGATGCAGCTCCCTTTGCGAATCCTGTACAGAACGACCAAGAAAAAAATCAGAGAAATGGTGTTGGAAACAGCCGTCGCGATCGCGGCTCCCGAAACGCCCATATCGAAGACAAAAATTAAAAACCGGATCCAGAAGAATGTTCAGAATCCCGCCCAATGCCAGCCCTATGCCGGCTTCTCTCGTTTTTCCCACGGCCCGAACCAAATGTCCGAGAGCAAGCCCCGCGACCGTGGGGATCCCCCCGATCACAAAGACGTACAACAGATAATCTGCCGTATGGCGAAACGTCAGATCATCCGCCCCCGCAAGCATCAGGATCGGCTTCATCAGCGCAGCCAGCAAGATACAAAGAACCGCCGTCAGGGCTATGCTTCCCCAAAAACAAAATGAAGATGCCTTTCTGGCCGTTTTTTCATCGTTTTGTCCTAAACTCCGCGCAATCAGACTGTTTGCACCGATACCGAAAAGGTTCGCCACTGCCGTAAGGACCGTGTAGATCGGAAAGGCTATGGACAGTGCCGCAAGCTGGTTCGGATCGCCCGTCTTCCCGATAAAAAACGTGTCCGCCATACTGTATAATATGACGATGATCTGACTGATCACGGTGGGTATCGCAAGTTTCGCGATCGCTTTGCCTACCGGCATCGAAACAAATAATTCATTTTCCTGTGTCATTTTGCTTTGACCTCCTGCCCGTTCAATTATTATTGCGCACCCGATTCAGGTTGTTCAGGGACTTCTCCAAAAGACGGGCAAACTCCGCCTGTTCGTTCTCGTCCATCCCTTCCAATAAAAATTCCTGCGTCTCCACTGCTATGGCTTTCAGAGTTTCTTCCAGCCCTCTCCCCTGTTCGGCCGGATATAGGATCACTTTCCTCCCGTCCTTTTCGTCGACTACTTTGCTGATCAGCCTTTTACACTCCAATCTCCCGATGATTCCCGCCACCGTCGACTGCGACAACTGTATATGCTCCTTGATTTCACTGGCCGTAATCCCAGGATTACGCAATATGTCGATCAGCACATCGCTCTGGACGGACGTCAGATCCAGGTCTTCCATCTTTCTGTTTCTGTAATAGGTGACCGCATTCCCTATCTTTACCAATAAAGTCGCCGTTTTGAACTGTGATAATTCGATCATATACATTCCTCTCTTTTTTATTTTTTGCGCGCTCTTTCTCGCCCGATCCGGCCGCACCATCGCCCGGCATCCCGCCGCTTCCCTCTTTTGCGGACAGGCCGGCAATTCGGCTGCCTTTATAAATCGTATACGATACATCGCATACGATTTATTTTATCATCCTACATTTTTGTCAACTGTTTGGCAAAACAATTTTCAACCCAACGATAAAGGCTAAAAAAACAGACAGCGCTTCCGAGAAAAACCTCCGAAGCGCTGTAATTGAAAAAAACTGTTAACAAAAGAGGCATGAGAATGCCGGAACCGATCGGAACGATCGCAAAAGCGGAAATTTTCCGCTCACTGCAGATAACGGCGATAGAAACTTGCGATCTTTTCAAACGGGATCACGGAAAGATTGTCGTACAGGTCGGTATGAACCGCACCGGGTATGATCAGGAGTTCCTTGTTATCCCCTTTGAGCCTTGCAAAGGCATCCGTGCTGAAATAGCGGGAATGCGCCTTCTCCCCGTGGATGACGAGGACGGCGTTTTCTATCTCCCCGATGTACGTCAGCAGGGGCATATTCAGAAAGGAGAGAGCCGAAGTCACGTTCCAGCCCCCGTTGGAATTCAGTGAGCGGGGATGATAGCCGCGCTTCGTCTTGTAATAATCGTAATAATCCTTGACAAAGAAGGGGGCGTCCTCCGGAACGCTGTCGGCGACGCCACCCGCGAGCGCGTAGCTTCCGTTCCGATAATCGGCGGTGCGCTGTGCGTTCAGCCGGCGGCGGAGAGCCTGGCGGTCCTCTTCGCTCATGGAATCGAAATACCCGTTCGCGATGACGCGGCTCATGTCGTACATGGTCGAGGAGACCGTCGCCTTGATGCGCGTATCGATCGCCGCCGCATTGAGCGCCATTCCGCCCCAGCCGCAGATGCCGAGTATCCCGATGCGCCCGGGGTCGACGTCTTCCCGCACGGAAAGATAATCCACAGCCGCGCAGAAATCTTCCGTATTGATGTCCGGCGACGCCACATACCGCGGCTCGCCGCCGCTTTCGCCCGTAAAGGACGGGTCAAAGGCGATCGTCAGAAAACCCATTTCCGCCAGCTTCTGCGCATACAGGCCGGACGCCTGCTCTTTGACCGCCCCGAAAGGCCCCGCGACCGCAATGGCAGACAGCTTTCCTTCCGCCCCCTTCGGACGGTACAGATCTGCGGCAAGCGTGATGCCGTATCGGTTATGAAAGGCCACCTTCGTGTGCTCCGTCCGATCGCTCTCGGGAAAGGTCTTGTCCCATTCTTCCGTCCATTGCAGTTTTTGCTCTTCCATCTTTCGATCCTCCTTTTTTACCGGCCGAAAGGGTTCAGCCGTGCGGCAATGCCGTTTGATTGATCGCGCACCTGTGCGGCGCTCATTTTCTGATCTTTTTGATGACCCGCGCGGGGACGCCGCCGACGATCGTATCGGCGGGCACGTCTTTGGTTACGACCGCCCCTGCAGCCACGATCGCATTGTCGCCGATCGTGACCCCCGCAAGGATGGTCGCGTGCGCGCCGATCCAGACCCGCTTGCCCAGGCGGATGGGCGCAGACAGCATGTTTCCGCGCTTTTCGGGCGCCGCATCGTGGTTGATGGTCGCAAAGACGACCTGATGCCCGATCAGACAGTCGTCCCCGATCTCGATGCCGCCCTGGTCCTGAAAACAGCACCCTTCGTTGATAAACACCCGCTTGCCGACCGAAATATTCTTTCCGAAATCGGAATAGACGGGCGGAAAGAGCCCGAAATTCTCATCCACCGGCTTTCCGATCAGCTCCGAAAAGAGGGCACGCAGCTCTTCCGCCGTGTGAAAGGTTCCGTTGATCTGCGACGTGATCCGCCGCGCTTCCTCCGCCGCCCGATGCATGCACATATGCACCTCCGATCCCGCCTCCAGATACGGCCTCTCCTTCATATATTCTATATACTCTTTCGTCGTCATTGTCTTTCTCCTCCCGCCGCAGAAATCCTTGTCTGAATACTTTTCCGAAAGCCATTCCTTTCCGCCGAGGCCGAGGGACTCCGCCGCTTCGGCGTAGCGGCGCTTTCCTTTTTTCGACCTCATTATAGGACATTCATAAAACCATGTCAAATACTTATATGGAATATAAAAACATAGTTGACGGCTATGGTTTTGTCTGGTATAATGGAAGAAAAACTTGCGGAGAAAGGGAATGGAACTGAGGGAACTGCGGTATTTCATCGCCGTGGCGCAGGAACAGAGTATCACGAAGGCGGCGGAGCGGCTGTACATATCGCAGCCCAGCCTTTCCAAGCAGATGCAGAATCTCGAAAAGGAGATCGGGCAGCCGCTGTTCACGCGCGGGAGCCGCAAGATCACGCTGACGGAGACGGGAATGCTGCTGAAAAAGCGGGCGGAAGAGATGCTCGCGCTCTACGAAAAGACGCAGGCGGAGATCGCGGCTCCGCCCGAGGAAGTGATGGGCGAAGTGATCGTCGGCGGCGGAGAGAGCTATTCGGTGATCACCGTCGCACGGGCGGCCTGTGCGGTACAGCGGGAGTATCCTTCCGTGCGATTCCAGTTTATCAGCGGCGACGCGGGCGACATCCTCGAAAAGCTGAACAAGGGGCTGCTCGACTTCGGGATCGTGGTCGACTTGCCCGATCTTTCCGAATACAATTCTCTGCGTCTTCCCCTTTCGGACGAATGGGGGGTACTGATGCGCAAAGACAGTCCGCTCGCCCAAAAGGAACGCATCGCCAAAGAGGACCTGACGGACAAGCCACTCCTGTGCTCGATGCAGGCGCTTACGAAGGGAAGCCGCGTATATTCCTGGTTCGGAGAGAGCGCAAATGCACTTGCCGTCAAAGGGAAATACAACCTGCTCTACAACGCCAGCCTGCTCGTAAAGGCGGGCATGGGCTACGCTTTGGGGCTGGGCGGCCTCATCAACACGACGGGAGAAAGCGAGCTGTGTTTCAGGCCCCTCTACCCCTCCCTGCGGACGCATCTCGACCTCGTCTGGAAAAAATATGCCGTCTTTTCGCGGCCCGCGCAGATCTTTCTCGATCGGCTGCGGGCGATCGTGGCGGAAACAGAACAGGACCCCGGCTGAACCGGGGTCCTCTTCCTCTTTGTTTTACAGCTTTTCCGCAAGGGCGGCAGCTTTTTGGCGGCCGTCTTTTCTTTTTTACAGCTTTTCCGCGAGTGCGGCAGCTTTTTGGCAGCCGTCCGTCTTTTCGATGTCGCCTTCACGCAGCACGCCGGGAACCAGCACTTCGCCGACCGACTTCCACTGCAGGAGCGCGGCGGTGCGTTCATAGGGCAGGCGCACGCCGTTCATCACCGTCACATCCTCTTCCTCACAGCAGGTGATGAGGGCGCACTCTTTGCCCGCCACTTCCTTTCCGCCCACGCAGAGGGAATACAGCTTGTCGATGACGGCCTTGATCTGTGCCGGGTAAGAATACCAATAAACGGGCGTGGTAAATATAACGGCGTCCGCTTCAAGAATGAGCGGCGCCAGGGCATTGAAATCGTCGTCATAACTGCACGCCTTGCCCGACTTGTAGCAGGTTTCGCAGGCGTGGCATCCGCCCACTTTGCGGAATGCCGCATCGAACCTCGTCACAGTGTATCCCTTCGCCTCTGCCGCACGGATAAACGCATCGGTCATGGCAAAGCTGTTGCCGTTCTTCCTCAGACTTCCCGTGATCACAACAATTTTCTTAGACATAATCCTTTCTCCTTTTTGTTGAATCGTATCTGTATTCCGGCGATGCGCCTTTACGGCGCATCGCCGGTCCAAATCTGTCTTTCTTTAACGGATAAAATGCGTGCGTACCCGCGGCTCATACACGGGGAAAGGCACGCCCGCCTTTTTGCCCGCTTCCATACACTTCAAGAGCCAGGCCATGTTCTCGCCCAGCGTACGCATGGTCTGCAAGCCTTCCAGATCTTTGCGCACGTCCTCCGGCGTAAAGCCGTGGACCTGGTTCCAGTACTGCGAGCCGACCACATGCATGTTCGAGATCAGAAAATATTTGTTCAGCCTGTCGAACGCCGCACTCGCGCCGCCCCGCCTGCACGACACCACCGCCGCCCCGAGCTTTCCCGCCAGCCTGCCCTCGTTCGGGTAGAACAGCCTGTCGAGAAAAGCCGTCAGCTGGCCGGAAGGCCCCGCATAATAGACGGGCGAACCGACGATGATCCCGCCATATTCGTCCAGCTCCCGCGAGACTTCGTTGACCGCATCGTCAAAGACGCATTTTCCCGTTTCAAAACACTTGCCGCATGCAATACACCCCGCGATCGGCTTTTTGCCAAGATACACCATCTTCGTTCCGATCCCGTGCATTGCAAGCACCTCACCTACTTCCGCCAGGGCGATATATGTACACCCGTTTTCATGCGGACTGCCGTTGATCATCAAAACTTTCACAAAAATCCTCCGTTGTCCGTCTTGACAAATCTTATTATATACCATATAATTGATTTGTCAAGTACGCACATAAAAGTGCGATACTATCCTAAAGTAGAGCGTAAGAGAGGACAAGAAAATGGAAAAAACGCAGGGCCGGTGCATTGCGAGCGAAAGACTGTGCGATACGGGGTTCAGCTATACCCTGTCGCTGATCAACGGAAAATACAAGATGACGATTTTATATACCCTGATGGAATTCGGCGTCGTGCGCTACAACCAGCTGCACCGCTACATCAAGGGAATCACGCACAAGACGTTGTCGTGCGCACTCAAAGAACTGGAAGCGGACGACCTCATCGTGCGCAAAGAATACCCCCAGATACCGCCGAAAGTCGAATACAGCCTCTCCGAGCGCGGAAGATCGCTCATGCCCATCCTCGACGGAATGTGCGAATGGGGCGACAAGCACCGCCGAGCAAAAGAGCTCTGATGCGCCATGTGCGAAAGGGGAGACAGATACAGCCGAATGAAAGTCAGCCGATATGCCGTTTGCAGACAGACGTCGCCGAGCGGAAACGTAAAAGGAGCCGGACCGGGTTATCCCGGTCCGGCCCCTTGCCTTTCCGATCTTCCATCTTCGGCGGAATCGCTCCGCCGAAAATTGCTTTGAGAGTAACCGCACAGGCCCGTACCGCCGTACGGCTTTTTAGGCGCACTAAGTTTTCTGAAAAAGACGCAGGCGGCAGCAATCGCGTTCTCAGGCGCGGCGCGCATTCTCCGCTTTACGGAAAATCCGATATCCGCTGAGCAACACGAGCGATCTTCCGTCCGCCATATCTCTCTGAAACGCCGCGCTTACCGTGCGCCTTCCTTTCTTTGAGGCGAAACTTCCAGCCGCAGGCCGAAAATCTTTGTCTGGCCCGGGCCGACGACGCGATAGGCAAAGGCGTCGTCCAGTTCGGTGGTACAAGGTTCCAGGCCGAGCGCATAGTCGCCCGCCGCCATGCTCTTCCACTCGACAAAATGCGGCAGTGTGTCTTTGGTCCATTCCAACGTGAACTGTTTGCCCGCCCTGTTTTTCAGGCACACGCGCGGCGTTTTCAGGCGGAGAAAATAACACATCTCCTCCTCGTTCGGGAGGGGTTTTTCCATCTCCTTGCGGCGCGCGATGTGTTCCGCCGCCCACGGCGTGCGGGGGATCGCCTTTTCGGCATCGTCCCACAGTTCCGCGCCCGCATCCAGCATGGGATAGCCGAGGTTGACGTGGTACAGAAGGCAATACTCCTCTTCCCGCTCTCCCCTGTTTTCCAGCGTGTCGCAAATTTCCAGCCGCTCCGAGCCGAGCGCGGAAAAGATCTTTCGGCGCAGCAGCAGATTTTTTCCGAACAGGGCGGTGTCGGCGATCTCCGCTTCCACCGTAATGCCCTCCTCGCCGCACTCTGCGCGCACGACGCGTGCGGGCGTGTTGTGCAGGGTGCCGTGCAGTTCGTAGCCCTCTCTCCCGCCTACGCTGTCCAGCCCGCAGGTGTATACCATGCCCCCTTCAAAGCGGCTTCCAAAAGGGATCTCCCGCGCGGTAAATCCGTTTTTGGAAATGAAGGAGACATTCTGCCCCTCGTGATACAGCTGCATCACGTCCAGCGCCTTGCTCTCGTTGAGAAGAAAGCGCAGCTTTCCGTTGTCGCAGTCCAGAACACGCAGGCCGCGCTCTTTCCCCTCCGTCATCTCGTAGCGGCGGATACTCGCCGTTTGCATAAAATTGGAGATACGTCCGTCCATTTTTTGCTCCTTTTGCAAGGGCGCGCCGGATTTCGACGCGCCTTATTCCGTTACAGACCGCTGAAGACCCTGAGCGTCTTTTCCGCGTTTTCTTCCATCGCATTCTGTGCGGAGAGCGCCATGTCATGGAAAAATCCCGCAGGTACCTTCTCCGCGAGCGCCTTTGCCGCCGCATAGCCCGCGTACGACATGTACGTATAGTAATTGATCTTGTTGATCCCGCGGCGGATGACCTCCCTGTACTCTTCCGGACTGATCCCGCTGCCGCCGTGCATGACGAGCGGTATATCCGTCTTTTGCCGCACTTTGGTGATGACGTCCATGTTGAGGACGGGCTTCACCTTGTAAATGCCGTGCGCCGTTCCGAACGCGATGGCGAGCGCGTCCACCCCCGTTTTTTCGAGGTAATCGGGCACCAGCTCCGCGTCCGTGTACAGATCTTCCGGCTTTTCCTCGCCGCCGCCCGCGCCCCCTTCGCGGTTGGGAAGTCTTCCCAGCTCCGCTTCCACGTCCACGCCGTGCGCGTGCGCATAGTCGACGACGGCACGCGTTTCTTTCACGTTCTCTTCGTACGGCTTCGCCGAACAGTCGATCATCACCGACGTGAAGCCGAGCGCGATCGCCTTTTTGCAATATTCGAAATCTTCGCCGTGGTCGAGGTGCACACAGACTTTCGTCTTGCTCCTTTTGGCAAGTTCAATCATCACGGGCCCGACCTTGTCGAGGGGCGCGACGCTCTCATGCAGCTGTGCATGCGAAATGATGACGGGAACCTCCAGCTTTTCCGCCGCTCCCAATACGGCGAGCAGACATTCGAGGTTGGGCGTGTTGAACGCGCCCACGGCGATTTTGCGCTTTTTTCCCTCTTCGATGACTTCTTTCAAAGATGCGAGCATGTTTTTTACCTCTCAATATCGACGATATCGTAGTGCAGATAGGTGGAAAACGCCTCTTCCAGCACCTCTTTCATGTGCCCCATCCCGACGGTGGTATGGTGCTTGAACCCACCCTTAGCAAGGCGGAGGAGTTTGTTCTGCAGGTCGGGAATTTCCGCCACGCCGCCGCAGCCGAAATATCCGTCTTCAATGGGCTCACCCGTAAAGCGCGCCTCGCTCGCATACACTTTGAGTTTGCCGTTTTCGGTAAAGCAGTTGGAGAAAGTCATATCGAACGCCGCGATGCGCCCCTCGTTGCTCCCCCAGCCCGAACCGGGATCGCCCTTGGCGAACATCTTGTGCTCTGTGACCGTACCCTTGCCCGCCATCAGCGTCTGTGCAACGGGCCCGCAGTGGAAGAGAATGACCTTGTTTTCGTCGTCGCCATAGTTGTTGTTCCAGTCGAGGCAGGCCGTCGGCTTGCCGCTGGCAAGGTTCATCGCGCGCATGGTGATTGCGGAGCACAGATCGATCTCGCAGGAACAGACGACGCCGCGGTCGTTGAGCTCGGAAATGAGCACGCACGGGCAGACGCGCAAAATCGTTTCCATCTCGTTCCAGCAGCGGAGAGTGATGGCGTCGAGGTGATACTCTTCGATGTACTCGTCGATGACGACGGAGATCTTGGCGAGCGTAAACTTGTTCTTTTCGGGAACGCGGGAAAAATCCGTGTAATTTTCCAGGCGCTTGACTTTTTCCTGAACTTTTTTGTCCGTATCCTTTTTCTGACCGACTTTGAAGATGAGCTCGGAAAGGTCAAAACTCTCCACGTTGATGCCGTAGCGCTGCAGGGTGACTTCGTCAAAGCGCACCGTCTTGAACGCGGTCGTGCGGGCACCGATACAGCCGAGGTTGAAGCGTTTCATGCCCTTGACGACACGGCAGACGGCGGCAAAATCTTCGAGGTTTTTGCGGAAGGCATCGCTCAAAGGATGCACGACGTGCGGCTTCATCACCGTGAAGGGGATGTTGTACTGATAGAAGACGTCCGTCACCGAAAATTTTCCGCAGAAGGCGTCGCGGCGGTGGGCAAAATCCATCTTGCCGATCTCGTCGGGATACGCCTGCATGAGGATGGGAACATTTGCGTCCTGCAAGGCCGCCACCGCGCCGTTCTCATCGATAAAGATGGGCATGCACAGGATGACGCCGTCGTACTCCCCTTCGTGGCTTTTCAGCCAGTCGTGGTACAATCTGCCCTCGTCGCGCGTCTCCACTGCGCCGTAGCGAGTCGCCTTTTCGTCCATGACGAGCGCTTCATGCCCCGCGTCCGTCACCGCCTTGATCATGTCCGCGCGGGCGCCTGCAATGAGTTCCGCGGGCATAAAGCCGCGGTTTCCGAAAAACAATGCAAATTTCATCTCAGAAAAACTCCTTTAATTTCCGATATAGTTTTTTGTATTTTTTGTACTGCCCTTCGTATGCCTCGCTCCTCTTTGCGTCGGGCAGAAACTCTTCCTTGTACCGCACGAAAATGCGGGCCGCCTCGGGAAGATCTTTTGCCGCTCCCATTGCCGCCGCCTGCAAGATCGCACAGCCGCACAGCCCGCCCTCGGACGAGCGCAGTGTGCGCACGGGCACCTTCTGCACGCTCGCTTTGAGCGAGAGCCACTTCTTTGAATTGGCGCCGCCGCCCGTGGCGACGATGCGGCGGATGCGTATGCCGTATTTCCTGCAGCGCTCCGCATTCAGGCGCATCTCCATCGCCGTCCCTTCCATGATCGCCTTGTAGAGATCGCTATCCTTTGCCGCGGCGGTGAGATTGAGAAAGGCCCCCTTTGCGTTGATGTTCTGAAATGGCGTCGCCGCACCGCCGAAATAGGGCAAAAGCAGGATCCCCGAAGGCGAATCGTCCGATTTTTCGAGGTACGTATAGACGTTTTCCGCGTCGCCATGATAGCCGTGCAGCAGATCTTTCTGATACCAGTTCACGATCGAGCCGCAGGAATAGTTGAGCATGTAAGTACAGTACAGCCCGGGCACCGCGTACGGCACGCAGACATACCCTTCTCTCCCCATGGAGACATCGGCAGGCCGACCGGCAAACAGCGGCGTGATACACTCCACCGTGCCCATGCCGTCCACCGCGTCGCCCGCGCTCACCGCACCCGCGCCGAGCGCGGAACAGATCTGATCGTGCGAACCGAGGACGAGCTGACAGCTTCCCCCGATTCCCAGACTGTTCTTGACTTCCTGCCGCAGCTCCCCGACGATGCTGCCCGCCGGAGCGGGAGCGGAAAAGAGCCCGGCAGAAATGCCGCACTTCCCCAAGACCTCTTCACTGAACTGCAATTTTTCGATGTCGAACGCGCCCGTGCGCGAGGCAAGTGCATAGTCGATGACCCGTTTCCCCGTCAGAAGATATCCCAGATAGTCGCAGATGAGCATGCACTTTTCAGCGCGCGCAAACACTTCAGGACGGTTGTTCTTGATCCACAGGAGCTTGGAAAGAGAATACATGCTCTGCGGCACCGTGCCCGTCACCGAAAACAGCTTTTCCGCGCCGAACGCCTGCAAAAGCTCCTCTGCTTCCTTTTCTCCGCGTGGGTCGGTGTAGAGCATCGGGTCAAAAAGGATCTCGTCCTTTTCGCCGAGAAGCACGAAGGATTCCCCGAATGTGGAGATACAGACGGAGGAGATTTCATATTCCTTCGCCGCCTCCGCGATCATCTCCCGCATATTGGCTACGATCCTGCCCATGTCCGCATAGCGCTCGCCGTCCTTTTCCAGAAATGAGTATTCTCTGGCTCTGTAACGCAGGATCTCCCCCGCCGCCGAAAACACCTGACTCTTGCAACAGGTCGTGCCGATATCCAGACTCAGAAAATTCATGGCCGCCCTCCCCTCTTTTTCTGTTGCATTATACTTGCTTTTCGGCGGATTTTATAGTATCATATGTATAAAAATATGGTAAAATCGTATTAGGATTTACGAAAATGAAGACATATGATCTGCAAAAAATGCAGGAGCTTCTGCACGACTTTTACAATCTGACAGGGATCAAGATCTGCATATACGACAACACGGAGACGGAGGTGTGCTATTATCCGGAAAAGCTGACCCCCTTCTGCCGCCTCCTGCGCGAGGACAAGGCCGCCGACGAAAAATGCCGCCTTTGCGACAGGCGGGCGTTTGCCGAATGCAAGCGCACCCACCGCCGTGCCGTATATTCCTGCCATGCCGGGCTTGTGGAATGCTTTTCCCCCATCCTCTACGGGGAAAGGATCATCGGCTACATCGTGATCGGGCAGATCCGCACGAAGGACGCCGACTGTTTCCAAAGCGAAGACGAGAGGCTGAATGAGCTCTACCGCGCTCTGCCGCGGGTGAAGATGGACAAGATCAACTCCGCCATACATATTTTGGACGCCTGCGCCGGGTACGAATACCTCAAAGCGCTTGTATCCGACTACGACGCCCGCATCGACGCGCGCATCTCTTCCTACATCGAGGAAAATCTGACGGGCGATCTATCTGTATCCGCCCTTTGCAGACAATTCCGTCTCTCGCGCGGCGAGCTGTACTCCCTCTTTCGCGAATACTTCTCTTCATCGGTGGCCGACTTTGTAAAGATGCGAAAGCTGGAAAAGGCCCGCCTTCTGTTGGAAGAGACCCGCCTTCCCGTCAACAAGGTCGCCGAACTTTGCGGCATCCCCGATTACAACTATTTTTCCAAACAATTCAAACACCGCTTCGGCGCCTCCCCTTCCGCATGGAGGAAAAACTTTGTCGGCATCGCCCGATAACGCGCATCCGCACGATTGCGATTCTTGACGGACGGGCGTGACGGGCGGGCGTGACGGGCAGGCGTGACGGGCAGACGTGACGGGCGGGCGTGACGGGCAGACGTGACGGGCGGGCGTGACGGGCAGGCGTGACGGGCGAGCTTGACGGGCAGGTGTGACGGGCGGGCGTGACGGGCAGGCGTGACGGGCGGGCGTGACGGGCAGGCGTGACGGGCGGGCGTGACGGGCAGGCGTGACGGACGAGCATGACGGGCAGGTGTG
>CAKNQN010000012.1 GCA_930990665.1 uncultured Clostridia bacterium | reverse complement strand
GCGAGATCGGCGTGCATTTCTCCGTCAACAAGATGCTTTCGGCGGAATGCTTCAAAACGCGCTATGAGCGGGGGCTTTCTTTCTTCGAGTTCAACTACATGCTGATGCAGGCGTACGATTTTCTCGTTCTTAACCGCAAATACGGCTGTGAGCTCGAGCTGGGCGGCGACGACCAGTGGAGCAACATCCTCGCGGGCGTCGATCTCATCCGCCGCAAGGAACAGAAACCCGCTTACGGCATGACGTTCACCCTTCTCACGACGTCGGATGGGCGCAAGATGGGCAAGACGGCCAAGGGCGCCGTGTGGCTGGACGAGAACAAGACTTCGCCGTACGAGTTCTATCAGTACTGGCGCAACGTCGACGATGCGGACGTGGAGAAGTGCCTCAAACTTCTCACCTTTTTGCCGCTGGAAGAGATTGCTGACCTGTGCCGCTATACGGACGAGCGCATCAATTTTGCCAAGGAAAAGCTCGCCTACGAGCTCACCAAGATGGTGCACGGCGAGGAGAAGGCGGCGGACGCGCAGTCCAAAGCGAAGGCGGCGTTCGGCGGCGATGCCGAAAACATGCCCGAGGCGAAGATCCCCGCAGATACCGCGACGGTGGCGGACGTGCTCGTGGCGGCTGGCGCGGCGAAATCCAAGAGCGAGGCGCGGCGGCTCATCGAGGGCGGCGGCGTGAAGATCGGCGAGGAGAAGATCGAGGACGTGAACGCCGCGATCCCCGCCTCTGCCAGAGAAAAGGGCGAATTCGTTTTGCATAAGGGCAAGAAGGTGCATATAAAAATTTTGTTCACGAAATAAGTTTTAAGTTGTTAAAACTTATTTCCGTGAGTTGAGGGCTCTGCCCTCTGCGCCGCGCTTTTTAAGGGCTCACCAAAAATATGCGCGGTGCATTCACCCGCTCAGGTCGCAGGTATGCGACAAATTGGGTGCGCTTAGGCAAAAGCGTCGTTTTGCCACGCGCATTCGATTATTACTGAAACTTTATGCGATTTTTGTCCGTGCGGGTAATTGTTTTAGATTGAGAACCATGAAAAGCTATCTTTCCGTGTATTCGGCGGCGACATACGAAAAGGTGATAGAGCGGTCGCGCTTTATCGCAAACTGCGTGCACGCGGAGAGCGAAGAAGAGGCGCGCGCGTTTGTCGAAAAGATCCGCGCCGAACACCCGCTCGCCACGCACAATTGTTTTGCGTTCGTCGCGGACGACGCGGGCAACCTTTTGCGCTTTTCGGACGACGGCGAACCGCAGGGCACGGCGGGCATGCCCATTTTGGAAGTTTTGCGCGGCAAAAAGCTCATGCAGACGGCCGTCGTGGTGACCCGCTATTTCGGAGGGATCAAGCTGGGCGCAGGCGGGCTGGTGCGCGCCTATTCATCTGCGGCAGCCGAGGCGCTCGCGGGGGCGGACATCCGTGAATACCGCCTTTGCCGCGAACTGCGCGCCGAGGTCGGCTACGATGCATACGACGCCCTCCGCAAATTTCTCGACCGCGCTCCCTGCTTTGTCCGGGATACCGAGTACACGGGTTCCGTGGCCGTCAAGATCGCCGTGGCGGAAGAGGAAAAAGGGGCGTTTTCCGCATCTCTGATCGACAATATGGCGGGCAAAGTCCTCTTGCAGGAGGGGGGAACCTTTCTTTTTCCCTTTCCGCAGCAAAAGTGACCGATCGGAAAAATCGATCGTGCCTATTCATAGAATCTGTTTTGTAAATATTTACAAACGGGCGGGGATGTGCTATAATATTGGCAGGATAAGGAAAAACAGGCGCGTGCGCCCGTATAGAAGGAAGTGTGGATTATGAAATTCATCAAAGCGGAAAACCTCAAGGCAAAACCTGCCGACAGCAGCAAGCTGGGTTTCGGCAAAATCTTCACCGACTACATGCTCACGATGAAGTATAAAGACGGGGCGTGGCAGGAGCCGGTCATCGAGCCGTACGGCCCGGTGCCCTTCGACCTGGCGACGACGGTATTTCATTATGCGCAGGGCATTTTCGAGGGCTTGAAGGCGTTCCGGAACGCGAAGGGCGAGATCCGCGTTTTCCGTCCGGAAGAGAACTTCAAGCGGATGAACCGTTCGGCGGAGCGCATGTGCATCCCGAAGATCGACGAAAAGGTGGTATTGGACGGCCTGTACGAGCTTCTGAAGATCGAAAAGGACTGGATCCCCACGGCGCCGGGAACGGCACTGTACATTCGTCCGTCCATCATCGCCACGAACGCGATGCTGGGCGTGCATGCGGCGACGGAGTATCTGTTCTTCATCATCCTGTCGCCGGTCGGCAGCTACTACGCGCACGGGCTGGCGCCCACGCGGCTTCTGGTCGAGGACTATTACACGCGCGCGACGGTAGGCGGCACGGGCGAAGCGAAGTGCATCGCCAACTACGCGGTCTCCCTCAAAGCGGGGGAAGAGGCGGAAAAGAAGGGCTTCGATCAGGTGCTGTGGCTGGATGCCAACGAAAAGAAATACGTCGAGGAAGTCGGGTCGATGAACATGTTCTTTGTCATCGGCGGGGAAGTGATCACGCCCGCGCTTGTCGGTTCCATTCTGCCCGGCATCACGCGCAAGAGCAGCATCGAGCTCCTGCGCGCGCACGGGTATAAGGTGACCGAGCGCCGCATCTCTATCGACGAGGTGATCGAGGCGCAGAAAAAGGGCACGCTGGACGAGGCATTCGGCACGGGCACGGCGGCGGTCGTTTCTCCTGTGGGGATGATGGAGTACAAGGGCGTGGATTACGTCGTCAACGGCGGAGAGATGGGCAGCATCACCAAGTGGCTGTACGACACCCTCACCGGCATTCAGACGGGCCGCCTGGAAGATAAATTCGGCTGGGTCGTGAAATTATAATGTTTTTTGAAAAGTGGTTTCCGAAAAAGCCGAAGGACAAGTATATCCGAAAGTTCTGGGAAGATTTTTCCGCCCGTTCGGATCTGTTTCTGAACATTTTGCAGGAGGGGGATCCGGAGAGCGAAGACTTTCTGTGGATGGACTCTCTCGTGCGGCGGTGGATGAAGATGTGCTGCATCGATTCGGATGCGGGATATGATTTTCGTTTCGATATCCGCCGCGAGCCGCCCCGCCTTCTCTTTTTTCATAAGAAGAACGAATACCTGCAAAAGGTCGGCGCGCGCATGGCGGAGCTGTTTCCGCAGGAATTGCAGGGAAAAATCGATTTTGTCGTAGCGGAATAAAATTCCGCGGCATGTTCCGCACCCCGATCGGTGCGGAATTGTCATATCAGGGAGAAAAAGATGCCCGAGATCACGGCGATCACGCCGCAAAGCAAAGACAAAGAGCGGTGCAACGTCTATGTGGACGGCCGATTTTATTGCGGGATGAAGCTGGAAACGGTCCTTTCGCACCGCCTGCGCGCAGGCGAGCACATCGAGCTGAGCGAGCTGGACGCGATCCAGGAGGAAAACGAGAGCGCGCAGGCGTTCGACCGGGCGCTCACCCATCTTTCCGCCTCCATGAAAACGGAAAAGCAGGTGCGCGATTATCTGCATAAAAAGGGGTATGTCGACGCGGTTTGCGACCGCGTTCTGGAAAAGTTGCGCGGCTACGGTTTTGTGGACGATGCAGAATACTGCGCCCAGTACATCCGTTCGGCGGGCAAGGATAAGGGCGCGCGCCTGATCGCGCTGGAACTGAAAAAGCGGGGCGTGGACGATCGTACGGCCGAAGAGGCCCTTTCCGGATTGGAAGGAGAGGAGGCGGCCGCCTGTTCCGTGCTTGCCAAGTATATGCGAAACCGCGAATTTACGCGGGAGAACATCGCAAAGGGCTATCGGCATCTGATGAGCAAGGGGTTCGATTACGACACCGCCAAAGCCGCGCTCGAAAGCCTGCGCGGCGGGCCGGAAGAGGAAGAGTAATTTATGGCTTGGATTATTTATAAACATACTTCCCCGAGTGGTAAATGTTACATAGGGCAAACACTCCAAAAGCCAGAAATTCGATGGGGAAAAGGAAAAAACTATTCTAGGGCTTTTAAGTTTGGACGGGCTATTGACCGCTATGGCTGGGAGAATTTTACTCATGAGATTTTAGAATCGAATATTCCAACCGCAGAGCAAGCAAATAACCGAGAAATATATTATATAGATTTATTTGATTCTTATGTGAATGGTTATAATTCAACAAAAGGCGGACACGATGGTGAATTTTTAGGTAATAAAGTATATCAAGTTGGAATGAATAAAAAAATTATTAGAGTATTTTCTTCTGCGGCAGAGGCTGAAAGAGACACAGGGATTTTAGCACAGAATATTGGTGCTTGTTTACTCGGTACGCAAATTACGGCAGGAGGATACTATTGGGTAGATGGTAATATTGATATAAATACATGGAACCCGGCTAATAGTAAAAAAGAACGTCCTATTTTATGTGTAGAAACAAAAAAAGTTTATGGTTCTATTACGGAAGCATCAAAAAATACAGAAATCGGTTTGAGCGGAATTGCACAATGTGCAGCAAGAGTAGCAATTTCAGCAGGCGGTTTACATTGGTGTTATGTAGACGAGTATGATGAAAATTGGACTCCTGTTGAAGCAAAACAAGTTGGGAAAGGGACGATAAAAGCAATTATATGTGTGGAGACAGGCGAAATCTACGAATCCATAACAGAGTGTAGTTTATGTACAGGTATTTTAACTCAAAATTTGTCTCAAAATTGTTGTAAAGCACATCGTTCTGCGAAAGGAAAACATTTTGCTTATTTAGATGAATTCGATGATAATTGGAAACCGGCAGAGATTTATTCACGTGAGCGAAGAATCAAAGTCAGCACTCGAAAGAAAAGAGTATATTGTTTGGAAACTAATAAATTTTATGATTCTGCATCGGACGCAGGGAGAGAGTTGGGAATTAATAATCGATTAATAAGCCGTTGTTGTAAAGGTGAATTAGTTCAAACAAATAATAAACATTTTTGTTATGAGATAGATTTTTATGAGGGGTGGCAACCTCGCAAAAAGATTCAAGGGCAGAAAGGAAAAAATCCTATAAAATGTTTAGAAACAGGTCAGGTTTATAATACGGTTGCCGAAGCTTCGCAAAATAGTGGTGTGAACGGTAGTACGTTAAGCAAATGCTTAAATAAAAAACGCGAAACAGCAGGCGGTTATCATTGGGAATATATTACAGATAAGTAGGAAATGTTATATGCAAAAAGTGCTCACATGCGCGCAGATGCGCGCGGCGGACAAATACACCATACAGCAGCTGGGCGTCTCCTCGCAGGAACTGATGGAGCGCGCAGGGGCTGCGATCGCCGAGGAGACAGAGAAACTTCTCCGCAAGATCGGCGGGAGCCGTGTGCTGGCAGTCTGCGGCGGCGGCAACAACGGCGGAGACGGATGGTGTGCGGCGCGTCTGCTTCTGGAAAAGGGATTCTGTGCGGCGGTGTATACGCTGACGGACATTCTTTCGCCCGACTGCGCCGCTCAGCGTGAAAAGTTCACCGGGGAGGTATATTCCGCCTTTCCCGCGGAAAAGTTCGACGTCGTGATCGACGCGGTTTTCGGCACGGGCTTTCACGGCGTGCCCGAAGGGCGGTTTGCCGATGCGATCGCGCGCATCAACGCCAGCGGCGCCAAGGTCGTTTCGGCCGATATTCCGAGCGGACTCAACGGGGACGAGGGAAGCTATTCCCAGTGCGTCAATGCCTCCCTCACGGTCACGATCGGCGAGTACAAAGTAGGGCTGTTGTACGCAAACGGGCCGGACGTATGCGGAAAAACCGTGCGAAAGGAGATCGGAATCGAAGTCGCGGCGCCTCCCTTTGCGGAGCTGTGCGGGGCGGAAGATTTTTCTAAGATTTTCCCGCCGCGGAAAAAGAACACGCACAAGGGTACGTACGGCCGCGCGGCGATCGTGGCGGGCAGCCGCGCCTATTCGGGTGCGCCCCTGCTTTCGGCTGCGGCGGCACTTCGCTGCGGCTGCGGCTACACGCAGCTGTGTGTGCCCGAAGAAATTTTCCCCGCCTATATAGGCAGGCTCCCCGAGGCGATCCTGACCTCTGCCCCTTCGGAAAACGGCGCTTTCCGCGCGGATGAAGAGTTTTTGCGCGGGCTCTGCGCCGCCAACGCGATCGCCGTCGGCATGGCCTGCGGCACCTCCCGCGCGCTGTACGACGCGGTGTCCTTTCTGCTTTCCGAATACCGTGGCACCCTCATTCTGGATGCGGACGCCCTCAACAGTCTCGCCGAATACGGCTTGGATGTCTTAAAGGAAAAGAGCTGCCGCGTGGTCCTCACGCCCCATCTGAAAGAGTTTTCCCGCCTCTGCGGCGCCTCGATGGAGGAGGTTTCGCGCACGGGCCCGGCGCTTGCCAAGCAGTTTGCGGCCGAATACGGCGCAGTCGTCCTGCTCAAATCGCACGTCTGCTTTGTCACCAACGGAAGGAGCGGCCGTTTTGTGACGGAAGGTACGCCGGCGCTCGCAAAGGGCGGCAGCGGAGACGTGCTGTCGGGCATCGCCGTCTCGCTCGCCGCGCGCGGGGTCTCTGCCGCCGAGAGTGCGGCCTGCGCCGCCTTCCTTTTAGGGCGCGCGGGCAGGCTCGCGGCGGAATATCCTTCCAACGAATACAGTGTCACCGCATCGGAGGTAATAGAAAACTTGCCGCGCGCCATTGCGTCGCTCGCAGGCACTTCCGAGTAAACGGAAAAAAGCAAGGACGAGTCACGCCGTTCGCCCGTTTTGGCCTTTTGCGTTTGCGCCTTTGCCGCGCCGTCGCGTTGTTCGCGGGCTTTTGTGTGTAAACGGGCCGGCTTTGCCTGCAAACCCATGAAAGCAATTTGTTTTTTGCAGGAAGTGTCTGCAACCTGGATGCCAGAAATCTTTCTTGCTTTGCTGCGCAAGCTTCGCCTTTTGCGGAAAGGAAGAATACGCGCCGTATTTTTTGCGGCGCGTATATTTTTTTATGCGGCAGGCGATACTGTATGTGCCGCGGGGCGAAAATATCCGCGGGTCGGAAAACTCCCGAACAGGCTCGGGCGATCGCTACATATAATGAGAGGGGAGGGGGTTTCCGAAAGACGAGTTGCGAGGTTGCAAAATGGACATTAAGAGGGGAGAACTCTATTACGCGGATCTCAGCCCCGTGGTGGGCAGCGAACAGGGGGGCGTGCGCCCCGTTTTGGTTGTGCAGAACGACATCGGGAACAAATACTCTCCCACGGTCATCGCGGCGGCGATCACCAGCCGCCTGACCAAGGCGCGGCTTCCCACGCACATTGAGATTTCCGGCCGCAGTTACGGGCTGCAAAAGGATTCGGTGATCCTGCTCGAACAGATCCGCACGCTGGATAAGCGCCGTCTCAAGGAGCGCATCGGGGCTCTGCCCGAAAATACGATGCGCAGTGTAGACGGCGCCCTGCTTATCAGCCTGGGCTGTACGCACAGCGTTTGACAAGCAAAAAATAAAGAGGCCGCTGCCCGCTTTTGCGGGCGGCGGCCTTCTTCTATCATTGATTTTTCTGAAAATTCAGAACCGGTCGGAAACGGTGTCCGGTATGACCGATTTTTCCGGAAATTCAGAACCGGTCGGAGATAGCGTCCAGAACGGTCTGCAGGCAGGAATGGGAGGGAACAAACCCGAGCAGATTTTTCGCCTTCTCCATGCTGCAGCAAGGGGAGTGGGTGATGTGGTCCATGGAACACGCATAATCCTCCGGCGAAAGTCGGCGTCGGAACTCCTCCAGAGAGACAAATGAAAGGGCAGGCGTCTTTCCGAAATGTTCATAGAGGCGGTTCGCGTAGGATTGGAGGGGGATCGCATCCGCGCAGGTGGCGTGAAAGACCTGCCTGTCGCTCTTTTCGGGCTGTTCCAGACAGGCGATGCAAAGCTCCGCGAGATCCTGTGCGTGCACAAATTGCAGTGTGGTCAGGCCGAGAAAGGGCAAGATGATCTCCCTGCCGGCGGCGATGTCGCGATAGACCGCTTCGTTGAGGTTTCCCTGGGGATTGATGGGAAGCCAGCCCTTGCCGCTGATGTGCCCGGGATGCAGAACTGTCCAGCGGCAGCCCTTTTCCCGCGCATACTCGGAAAGAGTCCGCACCATGCGTGCCTTTTCCGCTCCGTATTCTTCGTATTCGGTCGCAGGATGCTCTTCGCGCACGGGGATGGAATATTTTTCGCGATAGATCCAGATGGTCCCGATGACGATCAGGTGCGCTCCCGTACCGGCAAAGGCATCGACGAGCATTTCGGCATCGGCAGCGTTCATGCTAAGGGTATCGATGACGGCGTCAAAGGCATACTTTTGCAGGAGCGGAGCATTTTGCAGAAATGTGCGCCGCTCGGCAAAGATCTGTTCGGCGCATTTCCATTCCCGGCCTTCATTGTACGGCCTTTTTTGATTGCGCGAGATGGCAACGACGGTATGTCCCCGGCGGATGAGCGCGGGTACGAGCGAACTGCCGATATGTCCGGTGGCGCCGATGACGGCAATTTTCATATACAACTCCCGAAAGCGAGATTGGACGGACATATGCCGCCCGGCTTTACGCAACGATTATACCATATTTGCCTGCCCGTTTCAATGAAATGACGGCCCGAACAGCGTAATTTTTTACAGGCAGACGCCCGGCGCGTTCGCCGGGCGTCTTCAGACAGAGCGGAAAAAGCACGCTCTGTCAAAAAAATCTTTTATTCCGAAATCGCAATGGCGGAAGCAGTTTTTCAGCGCGCGGCCAGAAGTGCGGCTAAAATGGCGTCGTTGCCGTCCCGCATGCGGCGCCGAGCGAGGGCGGATTTCAAAGATTCGTCCTGCACAAGTTTTTCAAGCTCCGAAAGGAGCGTGTCGGGCGAAAGCTCTTTTTCGTGCAGCACTCTGCACAGCCCCCGTTCGGAAAAATACGCGGCGTTTTCTGCCTGATCCCCCCGCGAGCGTTTGTTTTCCAGCGGCACCAAAAGCGCAGGCTTTTTCAGGGCGAGAAGTTCAAAGACGGTATTGGACCCCGCGCGGGAAATCACATAATCTGCGCAGGCATAGGCGTCCGCCATGTTTTGCTCGAATTCCAGAGGGACGTACCCCTCTTTTGCGGGCACTTTTGCATTTTTTCCGGCGATGTTGATCACGTCAAAGCGCGCAAGCAGCCGGGGCAGAGCGCCTTCCAGCGCGGCACAGAGCGCCGCGCTGCCGCTCCCTCCGCCGAAGGAGAGGAGGACGGGCTTTTTGCCGTCAAAGCGGTATTTTTTCAGCCCGGCTTCGCGGCTGCCGCGATACAGTTCCCGCCGCACGGGCGGCCCGGAATAAATGCCGTTTTTCAGCATGGAAGCCGTTTCGGGAAAGCTCGTGAAGACGGCGGTGCTGCGCCGCGAAATGATTCGGTTGGCAAGCCCCGGCGAAAAATCCGATTCGTGTGAAAAGACGGGCAGTTTTTTTCGCCGCGCGGCCAGCACCACGGGCAGAGCCACATAGCCGCCCTTGGAAAATATGAGTTCCGCCCCGCACTCTTCCAGGGCTCGTTCCGCCTCCCGCACGCTGCGTATGAGACGAAAGGGGAGTGTCAGATTTTTGAGGACAGAACCTCGCACGAGCTTGTGCGCGGTGATGGTGTAAAAGGGGATCCCGCTGCCGGCGAGCAATTTTTTTTCGATGCCTTCCGTGCCGATGTATACCGGGGAGAAATATTTTTTCAGTTCAGGCAAAAGAGCGAGATGCGGCACCACATGGCCCGCGCTTCCTCCGCCCGTGAGCGCGATCGTCTTCATACAATACTCCTTTCGTTTAGTATATTATTATCCGGATGGAAATATGAACAGAGTCTCAAATTATGCGGACAAAAAATTTTTTATGAAGATTTATGCTGAAATTGTCGATTTATGGGGGGCTACCGCTTGACAAATAAAAAGTGATGGAATATAATAAAGGTATAATTTTTTATGGCGCCTATGGGCGTGAAGGAGGATGTATGAAAAAGATATTGGCAGTGATACTCGCGCTGATGCTCTGCTGTTCGTTTGCGCTTTTTGCCGCATGTGACGATCAGCCTGCAGTAGGCCCGGGCGGGAACGGCGGCGGGAACGAAGCGACCGGGGAGATCGAGGGGAATTATGAAGAGACGACGAGCGAGGATCTTGCGACGACGCTCTCTTCCATCGATATCTCGAAGCTTTTGGGCAATATGGAGAGCGAAGACTGGAGCTTCGGCGCTTCCGTTGCCGGGGAAGTCAGCCTGAAAGTCACGATGGCGGAACAGGAGCTGAATGCAACCGCCTCTTTGAGCTATGCGATCTCGGTGGCGAAAGGAACCAGCGAGCAGGTCCCGTTCGACATCAAGGGCAAAGGCGAAATAAAGATGGAAGGTGTCGTTCCTGTCTCCGGTTCTGCAGCGCCGGTATCCGAGGCTCCGGCGGCCGATTCCACGGCGACCGCAGAGACCGAATTTTCCATCGCGGTCACAATTTACAATGACAGCACCGCTTTCTATCTCGATGTGAGCGGAAAAGCGGGCGATGACAATCTTGACACCCAGGTCAAAATCTCTTACGAGAACATCCTTGGCCTGATCTCCGGTTCGGGTATGGTCCCCGGTCCGGACACGATGGCGGCAGATGCGAGCGGTGAGACGGGATCGGATTCCGCGAATATACTCAGCGAGGTTGTCGCTATTCTTGACCAGCTCGGCGTGAAGGTCGGCGTGGATACGAGCGACGGCGTGCGTATCAAGCTGTCTGCGGATAAAGCGACTTTGAATACGATTGTACAGATGGTTGTCCAGAAGATCATTGGTTCGTCTGCGGCCGGCATGGAGATCCCTGTGACCGTCGGCGACGGTTCCGCTGTGGACATCTATTTCGCGATCGATAAGGACGGCCGTTTCTTCGGTGCAGCCATCGACGCAACCGCTAACGCTACGATCGGCAAAGAATTTACAGGCCTGGAAGAAGATATCGTCGGCCAACTCGACATCGCGCTCAATGTTTCCTATAAGGCAAATCCCGGCGTCTCTCTGGACGGACTGAATCCCGAAGATTATTCGGAATTTTCCTTCGGCTCTTCGAGTGACAGCCAGGTCAGCTCCGGTACAGGCGTAGCTGCATAACTTTTTTCGCAAAGCCGAATCCGGCGCGTTCCTTGCGGAACGCGCCGTTTTTTTCGGATCTTTTTCCTTCATATCGTTCCTGCGGGGGGGGGCGCTTTCTTTTCTGGCATCCTGTGCTTGCGCGCGAAAAAAAGCTGCGCGGGGGCAACTTTTTTTGTTTTTTTTCCCTGGTTCGGTTCTCCGCCCAAAGGGCGGAGCCTTTTTCTGCCATTCCTTTTTGTTGGTGAAAAATTTGTGAAAACAAAAAGAAAATAAAAGAAATTTTCTCAAATCCTATTGACAAATCGAAAAAGAATGATATAATAAATTTGTAAATGACGCGCGTCATTCGCGAGCGCAAAGAGAGAAGGTATGTAAAATGATCACGAGAAACGATGTGGCGAAGCGGGCGGGGGTTTCGGTCGGGACGGTATCCAATGTGATGAACAACAAGAGCTTTGTAAAGCCCGAACACGTGGAAAAGGTCCGGAAAGCGATCGAAGAACTCAATTATATTCCCGACTTTAACGCCAAGAGCATGGCGCGCCGTCGAAACAATCACATTGGTATCGCTCTCTACGAGATGACGAATCCGTATCATGCCGAGATCATCCAGGGGATCGAGGAGTATGCGGCGCAACACAATTTCATGACGACGATCTTTGTTCTCAACAATACCAGCCACCAAAAATATCATGCTATCTGTGAGCGGCGGCTGGATGGGCTCGTGAACTTCATGACCAACGATCTTCCCCGGGCATTCACGGCGGAACTCAAGCGTCAGCAGATCGTGCTCGTCAATTTTTCACCCGAAGACAGTTTCATGATTGTAAACGACTATACGCCGCCCATGCGCGAGTTCATGCGCCTTTTGCAGGAGGGGGGACACAGGAAAGTCGCCTACCTGTGGACGGGCGACGAGATGCGCTTCCGCTCGGACAAGCGAGGCAAGACCTTCCTCGAAGAGCGGGAAAAATACGGCTTTGATTCGGATGAGTCTCTGATCCTCTTCAACGAAGACATGACACTCACTTCCGAACAGATCGGTTACAGGCTGTGTAAAAGACTATTGCAGCGCCATCCGGACGTGACAGCGGTGTTTTGCACCAACGATCTTGCGGCGCTCGGCGCGCTGCGCTGTCTGAGCGAGGCGGGGCTGCGCTGCCCCGAAGACGTCTCCGTGATCGGCTGTGACGACATCGCGCTCGGCGAATATTTCAATCCGCCGATCAGCACCATCTCCTTCGATAAGCGGGCGCACGGTGCCGACATTGCGCAAATGATCATTGAAAAGGTCGCCGACCCCGAGTCTCATCCCTATCACACGGTCGTCGTCCCCATGCACGTAAAATTGCGGCAGTCCATCGCTCCCGCAAAAAACTGAACAACTTTTTATAAAAAGTTGCGTTGAATTCCATTCAACGCAATGCTATTAAAAGAAAAAATTTTTGAGTACGCGTTTGTCACAAAAATGACGCGCGTCATTCACAGAATTATCAAAAAGCAAAGGAGGCTGACAATGAAAAAAATACTGACATGTGTGTTGGCCGGTCTGTTGGGGGCAAGTATGTTTGCCATAAGCGCCTGCAACCGGAACACGGTCAAAAATCCGGGAGCGGATTATGAAGTGAATCTCGACATCGATTATGAAGTGGAGGGCACGCTGGATATCGGCATCACGGCGGAGGGGACGGAAAAGACGATGCTCGAATCGCTCATTGAGGAGTACAACCAGATCTATCCGAACGTGAAGGTGAACATCGAGCAGATCCCCGAGCCGTATAACAACTCGCTTGTCACATACTATCAGGCGGATACCAATGCGCCCGGCACCATGCCGGACATTCTGATGTCCAACTCGGAGGACATGCACCCACTCGTATCGAGCGGCATCCTGCTCGATCTGCAGCCGTATGTGAATGCGGCGACGGCATCCGACGACACGTCCAAGAATCTCGTGCTCGACGAATATTACGAAGAGATGTGGGTTCTGGGGCAGGAAGACTTTGACGGCGACCAGTTTCTGATCCCGCGCAGCGCCGACCGCGTCGTCACGCACATCAACGAGAAGATCTTTACAGACTGTTTTTCGCAGTATACGGCGGCGGGCAACGAACTTCCGTTCACGCCCATCGACGGGACGTATGTGCCGGCGAACGGCTGGACCTGGGAGGAGTTTCTCGATACCTGCGCCGTGCTCCGCGCCTATTATGACGGGGATGCCGACTGGGTGACGAGTTCTTCCAACAACGGCAAAAGCCTTTATCTGATCGACGCGTATCTTTCGTGGGAAGCGGTATACTATTCCATATTCCGTTCCAACGGTGCGACGCTGATCGATCCTGAAACGGGAGCGATCACGGTCGATTCCGATGCAACGCGCACCGCGCTCGACATGATGAATGAGCTGATCGAAAAGCGGTATGCGGCTCCATTCTCTTCCTCTTCGCAGGCGAACTACGAAGGAGGGCAGGGCGCGATGATGTTCCAGAGCGCCTATGCGCGCCGCTGGGTGAACTCCCTGGGCGACGATTACAACCTGACCTCTTTCCCGCTGATCGGTTCTACGCCGTACATCGGTACGGGGGTAGCGGGATACGGCATTTACAGCCGTACTCCCAAGAGGGATCTTGCCTGGACTTTCCTCCGTTTCATGCTCACGCAGGACGGTCAGAACGCGCTTGCGCGCGGCGGAATGACGACCAACCCGCTTCGCAAGGATATGTCCGACCCCGCGACGAACGAGTGGGGGAAAGAGTACGTGGAACAGGGCATCAATATGTCTGCCTATACATACGGTACGGAATATTGCATTCCCTGCGACTTCATGACCTATTATGACACCGACAAATATGCAGATCTGATCACGGCCGTATCCACGCTTATCACCGATGCGCTCGGCGAAATGACGTACGGCGATGCGATCGCAAAGTGCGTCGACCAGATGAACTACGTGATCGCCCAATAACGAGGACAATCTATGACAAATGAAAGGACTGCTGCGGCGGACGTGCGTCCGCCGCAGCCGCAGGGCGGAAAGAAGTTTTCCCGCCTTCGCGAAACTTGCAAGCACAGCTACATCGGCTGGCTGTTCACGCTGCCGATGACGCTGGGGCTGCTCATATTTACATTTTATCCGATGATCCAGTCGCTCGTATATGCCTTTGCCGAATACGACGGCGTGGAGCATTTCGAACTGATCGGACTCGGCAACTTTATCCGCATGTTTACATCCGACCGGCGCGAAATGATCATCGTACTGAAAAACACCTTTCTGTATGCGATCATATCCGTGCCGCTGACGCTCGTGCTCTCGTACATGCTCGCGCTGCTCGTCAATAAGAAGATCGCGGGCGTGGGTGTTTTTCGTGTTCTGTATTATTTGCCGGTGGTGATCCCGAGCGTCGTGAGCGGGCTCCTGTGGAAGGGGGTATATGACCCCATTTACGGCCTGGGCAACAGCATTCTCAATGCGTTCGGCCTGCCGTCCAGTCAGTTTTTCGAGTCGGAAAAATCGGCGATGGCTTCCTTTATTTTCATGAACATTTTCGGCGTGGGCGGCAGCATGATCCTTTGGCTGTCGGCGCTCAAAAATGTTCCTCCCGAACTGTACGAGGCGGCCACGATCGACGGCGCCAACGGCGCGGTAAAACTTTTCTGCATCACCATCCCTCTCTCCACGTCGATGATCTTTTACAACCTCATCACGGGGATCATCGGTTCTTTGCAGACTTTCAACACCTATGTGGTCGCCGCCAACGAGGGGCGCGGCCCGAACAATTCCCTCTACTTTTTTGCGGTCAAGATCTATAACACGGCTTTCGCGGGCATGCGATTCGAATATGGGTATGCCAGTGCCCTCGCGTGGGTGCTGTTTATTATCGTAGGCCTTCTCACCGTGTTCATCTTCCGCACGAGCAAGTGGGTGTACTATGGGGAGGAGTCGTAAAATGCATCAACATGTTTCGGCTGTCCTCGCTGCCGCCAACCGCAAAAAGATGACCTTTGAGGTCATCCGGCACATCCTTTGGTACATCGTGTATGCCGCGGTGGCGGTGGTATTGCTTTTCCCGGTGGCGTTCATGATCACCAAGAGCCTGATGACGGGCACGGAAGCAGCCAGCCTTCCCGTGCGTTTCTGGCCGGAGAACCCCACCTTTGAAAACTACAAGCTGATGTTCACCGAGAACAACTATCTGCGCTACGCCTGCAACACGCTCATCATCGTCGTATTCAACATGATCGCGATCCCGTTCGCCGCGTCTGTCGTGGCCTACGGCTTTGCCAAGACGAAGTTTGCGGGGAAGAACGTGCTGTTCGTGGCTATGCTCTCGACCATCATGCTTCCTTCCATGGTCGTACAGATCCCGCAGTTTGCCATGTTTTCCGCTTTCGGCTGGATCAACACCTATTATCCGATGACCATTCCCAACCTGTTCGGCGGCGGAGCCATGAATGTGTTTCTCCTGCGCCAGTTCATGCGCGGGATCCCCAACGAGCTGGACAACGCGGCCAAGATCGACGGAGCGAACGCCTTTCAGCGCTACCTTCTCATCACGCTGCCGCTGTGCGTTCCCATCCTCATCTATGTGATGATCACCGTCTTCAATACCTATTGGAGCGACTTCTTCGGCCCTCTCATGTATCTGAAAACGGAATCCAAGTACACGCTGGCGATCGGGATCTTCCGCGATTCCATTCAGAATTCGAGCGTACAGAAAGTGCCCGTGCGTATGGCCGCCGGCGTATTTATGACCATTTTGCCCGCCATCCTCTTCTTCGTGTTCCAGAAACAGCTCATCGAAGGTGTGACCGTGGGCAGCATCAAAGGATAAAGAATGAAAGAGATCAGAAGACCAAAAAAATTTCTGGCAGCGGTGAGTATCGCGCTGAGCGCGCTGCTCTGCCTTGCGGCCTGTACGAAAACGGGCAAAGGGGCAACGGCGGACGACCGCGACATCACCGCCCAGCAATATACTGTTTACAGTCTTTCGGGCACAGACGCCCTCGGCCGCAGTTTTTCGCCGATCGAGGGCGAAAAAGAGGGCAAATATGTGGGTATGTTCTACTTTTTGTGGTGCGGCGCCCATTCCCTGAACAAATACGATATCAATTATCTTCTGGAAAACGATCCGGATGCCCTCTGGGCGCGTACGGACCCGGACAGCGTGCTCGGCACCTACCATTATTGGGGAGAACCGCTGTTCGGCTATTATGATCAGCTGGATCCGTGGGTGGTTTCCCGCCACGTCGAGATGTTCGTGAACGCGGGGATCGACTTTTTGGGGCTGGACGTGACGAACAAAGTGACCTACGACGCGCAGACAAAACTTTTGCTCGATACTCTTCTTCGCTACTATGAGCAAGGATTCGACGTGCCGCAGGTCATGTTTCTCACCCGCTCGGACGGGGTGGAAACGGCGGTGAATCTGTACGAGACGTGGTATGCCAACGAAGAGGTGGACGAGGACGGAGTCCGGATCTGCGACAAATACGCCCCGCTGTGGTTTGCGCCCAACGGCAAGCCGATGATCAGCTGTGCGATCTACGGCTGGGAGAGCGACGACCGTACGGACGAGGAAAACGCCTATTACAACAGCGTAAAGGCGTATTTCGACATCAAGTACAACCAGTGGCCGGACGAGGCGTTCAACCCTAACGGCTTTGCGTGGATGGAGTTTACCTATCCCAACAAAGTGCACGAAACCAGCCGGGAGATCTCTGTATCGGTGGCGCAGCATACCTCGTCCAAGATGAGCAACCAGTCGAGCGGCAACCGCGGCAGGTCTTACAATTACAGCAACGTCACAAACGAGGACGAGCGGGTGAACGAAGGGCTGAATTACCAGTCGCAATGGAATAACGCACTTGCCGCCTCCGACAATGCGGACATCGTCTTTGTGACGGGCTGGAACGAATGGCAGGCGATCAAGTTTGTCGATGCGCTGGATCAGGTGTATTTCGTGGACACCTTCAACACCAACTATTCGCGCGACATCGAGCCGATGAAAGGCGGCTACGGCGACAACTACTATATGCAGACGATACAGAATCTGCGCGAATATACGAGTACGGGAGAAGCCTCCTACCGGGTGGAGAGCCGCACCATCGACATCGACGGCGACCTCTCGCAGTGGGATGATCTTCGCACGACGTATAAGGATTTTGAAGGCGACGCGATGGAGCGCGATCACAAGGGTTCCATTGCCGGGTATTATTATACGGACACATCCGCCCGCAACGACATCGTGACGACCAAGGTGGCGACGGACAAGGAGTATGTCTACTTCTATGTGGAGACGGCGGAAGACATCACGCCGTACGAGGGCGGCACCAACTGGATGAACATTCTGATCGGCGGCAAGGGCGGCGGTTTTGAGGGATACAATTATCTCATCAACGCGCAGCCTTCGGGCAACACGACGAGCGTATCGCGCTTTACGGGCAACGGGTTTGCGTATGAAAATACGGCGACGGCCGATCTGCGGGTCAAGGGCAACGTGATGCTCGTGCGCGTGCGGCTTTCCGACCTCGGCCTGAGCGCGAAGGATGTGTATTTTACCTTTAAGGTGTGCGACAACGTCACCGAGCAGGATGACATCATGGACTACTATGTGAGCGGTGACTGTGCGCCTCTTGGGAGAGTGAACTATACCTACGGGTATTGATAGATAATAAGGAGGCGTAAGATGAAAGAAAAGGCAAATGCGGGGCGGGCATCCCTTCTGAAAAAGGTATTGCCGCTGTTTTTATCGGCGGCGATGCTGTTGTCGGTCAGCGCATGCACGCAATCCGCAAAAAACGACGGAGGAGAGGACGAAGTGTATAACGGAAAGATGGAATTTACCTGGGACGGAGAACTCGCCGCTTCCGACGTGACAAAGGCGGATTCGCTGCGCATGCTCACGGCGACCGACGATTTCGGCCGTACGTTCGACCCGGTTGCAGGGGACAAGGAAGACAAAGACCGCTATGTGGGGCTCTTTTACTTCCTGTGGCAGGGCCAGCACACCGGGCAGCAGCAGGGGATCTATGACATTTCCGCGATGCTGGAAAACGGCGATCCGGAGCTTTGGGAAACCAAGAACAACGCGGTCAGCCCGGTCGCACAGTATCATTATTGGGGCGAGCCGCTGTACGGCTATTACAATTCCACGGACGAGTGGGTGCTGCGCAAGCACATAGAGCTGCTCACGCTGGCGGGCGTCGACTTCCTTGTGTTCGACACGACCAACGGCTTCGAGTATTTCGACGTGCTCAACGTGCTCCTTCCCATCATGCAGGAATATTACGATGCGGGCTGGGACGTGCCAAAATTCATGTTCTACACGAACAGCAATTCGGCGGAAGTGGTGCGCCGGCTCTACGAAGGCTACGCGACGGATATCGCGGGGCAGTCGGACATCTACAACGACGGGATCTATAAAGACGGACGTTACCGGGATCTGTGGTTTGCGCCCAACGACAAGCCGATGATCGTGGCGGTCACAGAAGAGAACGGCGGCGCCTCCGACCAGGGCAGCGCGGCGGCTCTCACCAAGGCGGAAGATTCCGATCTTCTGGAATTTTTCGAGGTCAAGGAATCGCAGTGGCCGAACACGGGCGTTGAAAACTCTAACGGGTTCCCGTGGGTGCAGTTCAGCCGTCCCAATTCCGCGTTCGGCGAGGTGATCAACGTGTCGGTGGCCCAGCACAACAAACTTCCCTTCTCGGATGCGGCGCTCTCGGCGGAGCTTGCCGATCTCATGTGGGGCAGGGGTTACACGAGCGCGAACGGCGCCGATCATTCCAACGATGCGATCAACTCCGGGCTCAACTTCGAAGAGCAGTGGGACAACGCCATCGCGGCGGATGTCAAGTACACCTTCATCACCGGCTGGAACGAATGGATCGCTCTCAAATCCGTCGGCGCGCCTGGGAACGGCCAGTACCTCGACGGGGGCAACTATGAACGTCCCTTCTTTGTGGATACCTTCAACCGCGAGTTTTCGCGCGACGTCGAGATGATGAAGGGCGGCTATTTCGACAACTTCTATCTGCAGATGGCGCGCAATATCCGCGATTATAAGACGGTGACGCTCACGGACGCAGTGCGTTCCGACTATAAGAGCATCGATATCTCTACCGGTCTCACCCAGTGGAACGCCGTCAAGGACGTGTACTACGATTTCTCGGGCGACGCGATCGAGCGCAACAGCATCGGGATGTCTTCCACCGTCACTTACACCGATACTTCCAACCGCAACGACATCGAAGAGGTGCGCGTCGCGTCGGATGCGGAGAACATTTACTTCCTCGTGCAGTGCAAGGACAACATTCAGGTCGAGCTCACGCGCGGCAACTGGATGAACATCCTCATCTCCGTCAACGGCTCTTCGGATGCCGGCTGGAACGGGTATAACTTCCTCGTGAACCGTACCCCCTCCGCCAACGGGCTGACCACCGTCGACAAACTGGTCGCGGAAGGTTCCAGCGGGGTCGCTTACCAGTCCAGCGGAAAGGCGTATGTCACGGTCAACGGGCGGTATATGCAGTACTGCATCCCGAAGACTTCCCTCGGCATCACCGGCGAGTATCGCATCGACTTCAAAGTGCTCGACAACGTGACGGACATGACCGATCTTGCGAGCTTCTATACGACGGGCGACGCCTGCCCTGCCGGCCGCATGAATTACGCTTACTACGGCAAATGATCTTGCGGCTTCGCAGAATTCTGAAAAGGTGCAAGGTTTCAAAAATGCCATGACGTCTTGCAAAAACGATGTCATAGCAGAAAAATCAAGAAAAGAGGAGTGAACTCATGAAAAAAATACTGACAGCGATCCTGTCGGGCGTGCTCGCGGTGAGTACGTTCGGCACGGTGGCGGCGTTCGCCGCCGAGGAGACGGCCGGGAAATGGACGTATGACAGTGCGAACACCTCCGTGCAGACAGCAGAAGGGGGCGATACCGTCACGCAGCTTGCGGCGGGCACGGCTTCGTCGGTCACCTATGCCGATGCGCTCGACCTGGAAACGGGCGCCAATGTGGCGTTCGGCATCAGCGCGTTCGACACTTCTTCCACCGCTTCCGAGCAGATGATATTTACTTTTACCGATGACGGCGGAGACGGGATCCGTCTCGTCGCGCACATGCTGTACGCAGACAAGGCGTCGCTCAACCGCAAGATCCGCTGGGATATCTATTATGTGCATTCCCAGTTCAGCGGCGGCGAATATTATGCCGAATCGCTGTACACCTATCGCCGCATCTTTGCCGATGAGCACAGCATCGACGTGCAGCACATGCTGGGGTCTTACTATGTGACGGTAGACGATGTGACCTTTATCCCCAAGCACAACACGGACGGGTTGGATCTGGATAACTGCACGCTGACCATTATGGCCAACAGCACGACTACCGCCGCCCAGTATACGGTGACCGAGGTGGGGACGCAGGTTTCCGATCTTCTGGACGGGGAATGGATGGATCTGGGCACGTCCGATCTTACCTATAACAACGACGGCACGATGACGTATACAAACATTGACGAGGAGTATTCGGCGGACGAGCCTTCCGAAGTTCTCTTCCTTCGCAACGTCGTCTCCAATGTGAGCGGGTACAGCGTGACCGAACCGATCGAGATCGCATTGCATTACGATACGAGCGCGGCGCCCGGCGTCTGGTGGGGGCTCGGGTTTGCGGCACAGCCGTTTGCCAACCTCACGACGATGACTTTTGATGAGGACGGCATTGTGGACACCACTTACGGTTCGGGCGATATCAACGCGAACAAGGGCATCATGTTCCAGACCACGACCGGCAAGGCGGAACCTTATTACACGCAGGATTTGGATGCACAGCGTCCGTATGCCGACAACGGCGGCGGCGCGGGATATGCCGGGCAGGAAATGCTCAACACCATCCGCATCGAGATCGGCACGGAAAATTCGACCATATACTGGAACGGAACGCTTCTGTTTGAAAAATTCCCGCTCAAACAGTCGGATTTTGCCGACGGCGTGGTCTATCCGTATATTCGTTTTATCGAGTCGCCGAGCAACAAATATCTGACAAACACCCTCACCATCAAGGGCATCAATACGCCTGTGGTGGAAGAGAGCGCGTCGCCCATCCAGCGCCGTTTTGACGAAACGCAGCCGCTCGAACTGACGGTAGACGCCCGCGACAACGGCGAGATCAACTTTGCAAAAGGAGACCGCACGGCGATCGACTCTTCGCTGTATTCCTATGACGCGCAGACGGGCATCCTTTCGGTGCAGGCGGAAGCCTTTGCGGACGTGACCGAGGCGGGCAACTATACCTATCTCGTCGGCAACGACGGCGGCTATCAGCCGATCACGATCGTATTTGCCGAGGAGTTTGAGGCTTTGCAGGCGCCTGAGCTTTCCATCGCTGCCTACACGATGGTGGAGGGGCAGGCTCCCGCGGGCGGGCTCACTTTCACGGCCGATCTGAAAAACGGCGCGTTTGTCTCGCTGGTCGGGGCCGGGCTTTCCAAATCGCAGTACACGATGACGCTCGACGAAACGACGAACGTGGCGACTTTTGTGATCTCCGAGTCCTTCCTCAACAACCTCGCCATCGGCGAGCGCACGCTCACCCTGCGCACGGAAAGCACGGACGGAACGGATACGGAGGCCTCTTCGAAACTGGTCATTACGGTAACGGATGAATCGGGCAATACCGGCGGAGACGGAACGGGTGGCGATCAGGATGGCCAGGGCGATGTGATCGCCCAGCCGGGCGGCTGTTCCTCTTCCGCAGCGGGAACGGCGATCGGCGCAGGCGCTCTGATCGTTGCGATCACGGCCGTTGCCTGCATCCTCAAAAAGCGCTCTGCGTGATAAAAATGTTTCGACGGGAAAGGCTGCTCCTTGTGGCAGGGGCAGCCCCGTCTGCCGGTCAATATAAAAAATTTTACAAGGAGAGTGGAGAATGATAACGAAAACCAAAAAGAACATACTCATCGTTCTGCTTGCGTTTCTGTTCGTCCTTTCTTTGGGGACGGTCGGATTCCTGGCGGTCAACGCTGAGACGCCCGTTACCGTCATTGGTGCGAAAGCGGAAAGCTCGACAAGCAATTTTTACACAAAATTTGTCCTTTCGCCCGACGGCAGCACGCCGCTTTCGATGAATGCGAAGACGAACGTGGAGGGCATGACCGCGCAGGATACGGAAGGCTCCTATTTCGGGAAGGTGGTGTTCAACCTCACCAATTCCGCTTATCCGCAGTTTACGGACAAGCAGTATACCTTTACCGAATTGCACGCCAAGAACGGCAACTGGAACTGGCATATCGGCCATGACAGTGTGGCGGGTGTCGGCACTTCCACCTTTATGATCAACGCAAACAGCGCCTATATTCCCGCTGACGGAGACCGTATCACGTTGCTTTCCGGGCTGCACGTCATGAACTATGTAGGCGACAAACTGGAGTACACCGACTACGTGCTGTCCGAGAGCGTGACATATGTCTATGAGGGCGGCGCGATCCGCGTTCTGGAAGACGACGAAGTATTTTCGATCAGCCTCGATCAGACAGCTGCCACGTTAAATATTGGCAACGAGCTCACCCTCAAGGCGAACGTGATCGAATCGGTGAAAGATACCCCGATCGCCGTGGAATGGACTTCGAGCGAGCCGGATGTCGCATCGGTAGAGAACGGCGTCGTGACGGCCAAGGCGGAAGGCAAGACGACCATCACCGCCAAAGCGGGGGACAAGAGCGTCACCTGCGAGATCACCGTCGCAGACGGCACAATCCTCGAAATTTCCGATTCCTCGAAAGAGGTCGCAGTGGGGGATGCCGCCTTTACCTTGACGGCGACGGTCAACGACGGCAGCTCCATTTCGTGGGAGCTTTCGGAAGAGGGCATCGTCAGCCTGGATACGACGGAAGGCGGAACAGTCAAAGTTACGCCGCAGAGCATCGGCACCGTGACGGTCATCGCATCGGCGAACAATAAAACGGCCGCATGCACCGTTTCGGTGGGGCTGAGCATGAGCTCCGTAAAACTGGCTGTCGGAGAAAAAGCCACAGTTTCGGCCGGCAGCGCGCAGAATGTCACATGGTCCACGACGAACGATCAGGTCGCCACCGTTTCAAATGGCGAGATCACCGCTGTGGGCAACGGCACGGCAACCGTCAAGGCGGAAGCGGGCGGCAAGAGCTATTCTGTCGCGGTCACCGTCTTCACTTATAAGGAAGTTACTTTCACGGGCGCCGAGCTTGCAGGGACCAATGAGATCCACGTCACGGGATTCAGTTCTCCGACGGATGGCAACAACTTCGAAGGGCAGCGCACCAACGAAGAGTTCGCGGCATTCTTCGATCATTTCAAAGTGGACGGTTTCACCCTCAATGAGATCACTTCGGATGCCGATCACAGCGACTGGAACGTAAACTTCCATCTGCGCACCGTGTATCTTTCCGTATGCCTCTACAAAGGCGCTACGGCCACGGCTTTCCCGGTAGGCACACAGATCACGTTTGAAAAGGGATGCGTCCTTCCCGCCTATACGAACGGAAAGTGGGAGCTCTCCGAATCGCGTGTGGCGGAAGACACGACCTTCGAGCTTCTGGACGACGGGACGCTGTATCTGCTGGCGCCCGAAGGCTCGCCTGCAGAGGTGACCGCTGTTTCCGCGCTGGAACTTTTCTCCAATTACGGGTACTATGAATTCCGCGTCACGCTGGACGTGCTCGCTTACAGCGGCACCTCTCCCACGGCGGCGCAGGACAGCTATTCGCTCGATAGTATCCTGATCGGCGGCTACACCGTTCGGGAGATCAAAGAAGCCAATCCGGATGCCGGCGTGGAGATCTTCTATTCCAATAAGGATATCATCATCGACATCTATGAAGGCACGGAGATGGACGGCGCACCGCTTCTCGATACCGAAGGCCACAGCACATTCTTTACGCTGAAAGAAGGCTACACGACGCCCACCGGATACGTGCTCGGCGCAGATTACACCAAGTACTATTACGGCGGCCAGATGATGTGGTGGTCGGAGGCCTACACGGGCAAGCCGGAGAGCTCGCAGATCATGCAAATCGCCTCGATCAGCGAGATCTCGATGGACGACGACGACAACGTGGCGTTCACCATCACCTTTACGGAAGACGTCTTCTCGCCGACCGTGCACGTCAACGGCGTGTGCAGCTGGCTGAATACCACCCTGTATGCGGGGCAGATCGACGGGCAGCTCACCACGGGCGTGAAAGAGGCGATCTGGTACGGCATTTCCGTGGACGGCAAGACTGTCTATGAATATATGTTTGAGTCGGGCCAGACGAACGATACGAACAAGTCCACGGCCATCCAGGTGCATTTCGACACAGCCAACAAACTTCGTATCGTCTTCCAGGGCAACCTGAATGCGGGCTTTGATACGTCCGCCGCGACGCACACCGTCTCCTTCGATGCGGAAAAATTCTATTCGAATACCGGTGCGACTTTCGCGATGGATACGACCTGGCAGTACGATACGGCTTCCAAGACCTGGACGGACGAGACAGAGATCACGGGTATCGCTTTCGATAAAACGGAGGCTTCCGTAGAAGTAGGCAGCACGGTCACCGTCACCGCCACCGTCACGGGGGCTTCGCAGGCGGATAAGAGTGTTACCTATTCTTCGTCGGAAGAGAGCATTGCTACGGTCGACGAAAACGGCGTCGTTACCGGTGTGGCGGCGGGCAGCGTCACCATCACGGCCACTGCGGCGGACGGTTCCACCGCGACCTGCACCGTCACGGTCACGGCAAAGGAAGAGCCCGGTGAGAACCCCGGTGAAAACCCTGGTGAGGACCCCGGAGATACCACGGATAAGGGAGGCGGCTGCAGCGGCAGCGTCGCATCCGGCGCAGTCGTTCTGGGTGCTTTCTTGCTCGGCGCAGCTGTGCTCTGCACGGTGATGCTCAAAAGGAAAGACTGATAAGGTCTGACCGGAAACAAAGTCGTTTTTCGGGGCCGCCCGCTTTTTGCGGGCGGCCCTTACTTGCCGAAAAATCGGCATAAAGCGGCAGGATTCGACATAGAATGTATCATCGCCATCGTCATGGGGGATACAGACTATGTGGGAGTATATGGAGCGGCGCGCCCGCCGCAATGCGGAATACATTCTGGAAACGGGTTGTACGGTACGCGCCTGCGCCGCGCATTTCGGAGTGAGCAAATCGACCGTGTTCAAAGACGTCACCGATCGGCTGGAAGAACTCGACGCCGACCTGTATGTGCGCGTCCGCAAGGTTTTGGAAAAAAACCTCGCCGAACGGCACATCCGCGGCGGAGATGCCACGCGCCGCAAATTCAAAGGGGAGTAAAAAGCGATGCGGCGGTGCGCCCCTTGGCGCACCGCTGCACGAGAGGGGGTCTGTCCGAAAAGGACATGCCCCCTCGCTTTTGCGTTGCAGACGCTTTCGCTGCTGCATCCCAAAATGTGTACACGTCATACTGCTTTTTCGCCGCAGTGCCTCTGCTTTTGCTGCCTTTTTCTTTTCTTCTGCCCGCTCTTCCTTTTTCTGCCCGCCTGCGTCCGCCCGTTTCCGTTTGTTTGCATTACCCGCCGCAGAGCATCGGCATTGATTCATCTGCTTGCCCGCTCCGCCCGCTCCCGCTCCCTCCGCTCCCGCTCCGCCCGCTCCCGCTCCGCCCGCTTTCGCTCCGCCCGCTCTCGCTCCCTCCGCTCTCGCTCCCTCCTCTCTCGCTCCCTCCGCTCCCGCCTTCACTTACCGATCTCTTTCACTGTTGCGACGGACGACGATTGTGTTGAAAGGGAAAAATTTTCGGCTCCGGCTGCGCGGGCGGCAAACACCCCGCACAACAAGTTGAAATTTTTCCGGAAATGTGATACAATATGTTGTATATTGGCGTCGCATACGGTCTTGTAGGCGGCGGGGAGAGGTTCTATGAGCAAATATTTGGGGATCGACGTCGGTTCTACGACCGTAAAGGTGTGCGTACTGTCCGAAAGCCTCGAAATTTTATATTCCAGTTATGAGCGGCACTTTGCGAGGGTAAAAGAGTGTGTTCTTTCGCAGCTTGCGGTGGTGAAGGAAAAGTTCGGCGAGGGCGAATTCAGCGCCTGCATCACGGGTTCGGCGGGCCTGGGGCTTGCCGAGCGCAGCGGCGTGGCCTTTGTGCAGGAGGTGCAGGCGGCGTTCACGGCCATCCGCAAGTACTATCCGGATGCGGACGCGGCGGTGGAGCTGGGCGGCGAGGATGCCAAGATCATCTTCATCACGGGCGGAACCGAACAGCGCATGAACGGCAGCTGTGCGGGCGGAACGGGCGCTTTTATCGACCAGATGGCCACTCTTCTCAATCTCTCGGTGGGGGAGATGGACGCGATGTCGCTGCGGGCGGAAAAGGTCTATCCGATCGCCAGCCGCTGCGGCGTCTTTGCCAAGTCGGACATACAGCCCCTTCTCAACCAGGGTGCCAGGAAGGAGGACATTGCCGCCAGTATCTTTCAGGCGGTCGTCGATCAGACGGTCTCCGGCCTTGCGCAGGGCAGGCGCATCAAGGGCAAAGTGCTCTTTCTGGGCGGCCCGCTCTTCTTTCTCAAGGGACTGCGCCGCGCCTTCTGCGAGACGCTCGGGCTGGACGAAGAGCATGCGATCTTCCCCGAAAACGCTCCCTGTTTTATGAGCATCGGGGCGGCGCTCTACGCGCAGAACGTCAAAGCGATGCCCCTTTCCGAACTGGATTCGCGCATCCGCAACGTGCGCGCGAGCGACGAGATCGTCACGGGCGAACCTCTTTTCAGAAGCCGCGCGGAGTACGAAGAATTTGTCGCGCGCCATAAGGCGAGCGACCTCGCTTTTGCCGATATCAAGACGTATACGGGCGATGCCTATCTCGGCGTTGACAGCGGCTCCACGACCACAAAACTCGTGCTGATCACGCCCGACTGCAAACTTTTGTACGAACACTATCAGTCCAACAACGGCCAGCCGCTGGACATCGTTTCCGAGCGCCTTGCCGAGATCTATGCGCTTGCGGGCGGGCGCATCCGCATCGCGGGCGCGGCGACCACCGGCTACGGCGAAGACCTCATCAAGGCGGCGATCAAGGCGGATTTCGGCATCGTCGAAACGGTGGCGCACTTCAAGGCGGCGGTGCATTTTGACCCGAAAGTGGATTTCATCATCGACATCGGCGGACAGGACATCAAATGCTTCAAGATCAAGAACGGCGCCATCGATTCCATCATGCTCAACGAGGCTTGTTCTTCGGGCTGCGGGTCCTTTATCCAGACGTTTGCAAAGGCGATGGGCATGGAGATCGACGAGTTTTCCAAACTCGGCCTGTTTGCCTCGCACCCGGTGGAGCTGGGCAGCCGGTGTACCGTCTTCATGAACTCCTCTGTCAAGCAGGCGCAGAAAGAGGGCGCGAGCGTGGAAGATATCTCCGCGGGGCTCTCTTCCTCCATCGTCAAAAACGCCATTTACAAGGTCATCCGCGCCAAGACGCCGGAGGAGCTGGGCAACAACATTCTCGTGCAGGGCGGCACCTTTCTCAACGACGCGGTGCTGCGTTCCTTTGAGCTGGAAACGGGCAAACACGTTGTGCGCCCGGGGATCGCGGGACTGATGGGCGCCTTCGGCGCGGCGCTGTACGCAAAAGAAAATATCCGCGGCGCGAGCGCCGTCATCTCCGAAGAGGAGCTGAAAAACTTCTCCTATGCCTCGCGCAGCCACGTCTGCAACGGCTGTACTTCCCATTGCAACGTCAACGTCATCCGCTTTTCCGACGGGAGAAAGTTCATCTCCGGCAACAAGTGCGAGAAGGGCGCGGGCCTTCAGCCGCATTCGGACGAGTTGGATATCTACCATTATAAATACGAGCGTCTGCAGCAGTGCCGCACGGGTTCCGCGGGTAGGCGCGGCAGGGTGGGGCTGCCGCTCGCGCTCGGCTTTTACGAGCAGCTGCCGCTGTGGGCGGGCTTTTTCGAAACCTGCGGCTTTGAAGTCGTGTTCAGCGAAAAATCCTCCCGCCAGCTGTATTTCCGCGGCCAGCACACGGTGGCGAGCGACACTGTCTGTTATCCCGCCAAGCTCACGCACGGGCACATCGAGAGCCTTCTGGACAGCGGCGTCGACTTTATTTTCTTCCCCTGCGAGAGCTACAATCTCGACGAGCACGATTCGGTCAACCATTACAACTGTCCCGTGGTGGCCTACTATCCCGAACTTCTCAAAGCCAACAACGAGCGCCTGACGGACGAGAATTTTGTCATGCCGTACATAGACCTCAACGACGAAAAGACGACGGTGCGCGCGCTCAGACGTGCACTCGCCCGCTGGAAACTCCCCGCTTCCCTTATCCGGAAGGGTCTGAAAGAGGGCTTTGCGCGGCTGAACTCCTACTATGCAGACGTCCGCGCGCGCGGCGAATTCATTCTGCAAAGGGCGGAAGAGGAGGGAAAACACGTCATTGTCCTGGCGGGCAGGCCGTACCACGCCGATCCCGAGATCAACCACGGCATCGGCAAACTTCTCACCTCGCTGGGGGTGGCGGTGCTCTCGGAGGACGCCGTATTTCATATGGGAAGGCAGGTTCTTGTAAACGTGCTGAACCAGTGGACATACCACGCGCGGCTGTACCGTGCGGCGGAATATGTCACCGAACACGAGAACGCGGACCTGGTGCAGCTGGTATCCTTTGGCTGCGGCATTGACGCGATCACGACGGACGAGGTCCGCGCGATCCTGGAGGGCAAGGGGAAGCTGTACACGCAGATCAAGATCGACGAGATCAACAACTTAGGCGTCGTCAAGATCCGTCTTCGCAGCATGCTTGCCGCCGTGGAAGAACAGAAGAGGCATTCCGATGAAAAGAGAGATTAAGACCGCGGAACAGACGGTCGACTTCCGCGACGATTACCCCAAATTCCGGCCGGAAATGAAAAAGACGCACAAGATCCTGATCCCCGACATGCTGCCCGTCCATTTCGGCATCATCGTCGAAATCCTCAGAAAGGACGGCTGGGACATCGAACTTTTGCAAAACGATACCCGCGCCGTCATCGACGAGGGGCTCAAACACGTGCACAACGATACCTGTTTTCCCGCGCTGTGCGTCACGGGACAGTTTATCGACGCGCTCAAAAGCGGCAAATACGATCCCGAACACACGGCGCTCATGATCACGCAGTCGGGCGGCGGGTGCCGTGCCTCCAACTATATTCCGCTCATCCGCAAGGCGATCAAGAGCGAATTTCCGCACGTGCCGGTCATTTCGCTCAACTTTTCCGGCCTCGAGAAGGACAGCGGCTTTCCCATGACGGCGGGTCTGATGCTCAAACTTGCCTACGCCATTTTTTACGGCGACACGCTGATGTCTCTTTTTAACCAGTGCAAGCCTTACGAGCTGGAGCCGGGCGCATCCGAACGCGCGAGGCAAGAATGCGTGAAGGCTGTCACCGCAGCCTTCGATGCGGGAAAGTACCGCCGCTATAAGAAGATCGTGCGGCAGATGCTGGAGCGGTTTTCCGCGGTGAAGCGCAGCGGGGAGGAAAAAGTGAAGGTGGGCATCGTCGGCGAGATCTATGTGAAATACTCGCCGCTCGGCAATTCGCACCTGGAAGAGTTTCTCCTCTCCGAGGGCTGCGAGCCGGTCGTTCCCGCTCTGATGGACTTCGTCATGTACTGTGCGGTCAACAACGTGAACGACGCAAAACTTTACAACAAGCGCAGCGCCGCCACGCCGCTCTTTTCGCTCGTGTACCGATATTTGCTGCACGTACAGCGAAAAATCATACAGATCACGCAAAAATACGGGTTTGAGCCTCTGCACGATTTCGAGCATCTTCGCCGCTGTGCGGATAAGGTGATCAACCAGGGCGTGAAGATGGGCGAGGGGTGGCTGATCCCTGCGGAGATGGCGGCCCTTGCCGAAACGGGTACGGACAACATCGTCTGCGCGCAGCCGTTCGGGTGCCTGCCCAACCATATTGCGGGCAAGGGCACGATCCGCACGCTGAAACAGATGTACGAGCATGAGAACATCGTCGCGGTGGATTACGACCCCTCCGCCACGAAGGTCAACCAGGAAAACCGCATCAAGCTCATGCTCTCCACCGCGCGGGAAAATCTGCAGACGAAAAGCTCTGATAAGGACAAGAGATAACGTCAAAGGATAAGAAATAAAATCAGTTAGAATTTTCAGTCCCCGGCGTCGGAATTGTTTCCGACGCCGGGGACTGTTTCTCGAAAGGATTTTTAAGATGCGTTTGCGGGGAAGATTTGTATTTCGTTCTGAGGAAAAAGCGGACGTAATCGGTGCGAGGGGACTGATTTTGACGGTAAAGGGGCATTTTGCTTTCGGCCTGCGCATAAGATAGCGTATGTATGTATTCAGAAAGAGTGTCTTGTGGGCGGGAGCGGTCGTCTTTGCGGCGGTGCTCGCACTGTGTTTCGGGCTGGCGTCCTATTCGTCGGCGCGGGCGTCTGCGCCCGTGCCGTTCACCGTTGTCCTGGATGCCGGCCATGGCGGGGTGGACCCCGGCGTGCTGGGGGTGAATACGGGGACGAAGGAGAGCGATATTAACCTCGCCATCGTAAAACTTCTCGAAGAATATTTTTCCGAAGCGGGTTTCCGCGTCGTACTCACCCGCAAAAACGAGGGGGGACTGTATGGCCTTCCCACGCCCGGTTATAAGCGCCGCGATATGGAAAAACGGAGGGACGTCATATTGAAAAACGAGCCGACGGCCGTCATATCCGTGCACCAGAACAACTTTGTATCCGATCGCACACGGCGCGGCGGGCAGGTCTTTTTCCGTGACGGAGACGCCGCGGGCACGGCGCTCGCGCATTCGGTGCAGGACCGCCTGAACGGGCTTTGCGGGAAGGAGTTGTCGCCTTTGCGCGGCGATTATTATATGCTGAATTGCTCCGCTTATCCTTCTGTGATCGTCGAATGCGGATTTTTGTCCAATGCGCAGGACGAGGCTTTGCTGGTTACGCAGGAATACCGTCAAAAGGTCGCGCGCGCGATCTTCGAAGGCACGCTCGCCTGGCTTTCGTAGGATGCGCAAGCGCCGCACGCTTGCCCCGTTTCAAAAGCGCCGAATTCGCACGCATTTCGAAGGTAGGCCGGCAGGCGCCGCTTTCGCTTCGACTCGTCCGAATTTTTATGCCCCGCGCGCAAAGGCCGCAAGTTTTTCGGCCTTCGCGCGCGGGGCAATTTTTTATTGTATTTTTCCGATGATTGTGCTATAATAGCCATATGGTAAATTTTAACGCTACGATGCCGCGCGAGCGCGCGCGCGGAATGAATGCGGTGGTGCTCGCCTTTGTGGGGGATGCCGTCTATTCGCTGTTTGTGCGGGAAGGGCTCGTGTTCGGCCACGATTACAAGACGGGCACGCTGCAAAAGCTCGCTGCGGCGCACGTCTCCGCGAAGGGGCAGGCGGCGGCTGCCGAGCGGGCATTTCCGTCGCTGACCGAGGAGGAGCGGGAGATCTTTCTGCGCGGCAGGAATGCGAAAAAGCCGACCAAGAGCAAGAACGCCTCTGTCGCGGAATACAATCTTTCCACCGCATTTGAAGCGGTGATCGGATTTTTGTATCTTGTGGGCGATTATGCGCGGATCGGAGAGCTTCTGGCGGGAGAAAACGAATGAAAACAGAGGGAAGGAACGCCGTGCTGGAGCTCTTGCGCTCGGGCAAAGGCATCGATAAAATTTTAATGCAGAAGGGAGCGGAAGGGAGCGCCGGCCGCATCTTTGCGCTTGCACGCGAACAGGGCGTGCGCGTGCAGTTTGCCGAGCGCGCCGCGCTCGACCGCGAGAGCGAAACGGGCAGGCACCAGGGCGTCATCGCCTATGTCTCCGAATACGAATACGCCGACTTTGCACAGCTTCTGGCGCCTTCGGAGGGTGCAAGGCTGGTGATCGTATGCGACGGGATCGAGGATGTACACAACCTCGGCAGCATCCTCCGCGTGGCGGAATGTGCGGGCGCGAGCGGCGTCGTCATTCCGAAAAACAAGAGCGCGCAGGTCACGGGAGCGGTCATCCGCATCTCCGAGGGTGCGGCGAACCATATCCGCGTGGCGCGCGTGCCGGGCGTCAACTATGCGATCGAAGAGCTGAAAAAGAACGGCTTCTGGGTTTACGGGCTTGAAGCGGACGGCGAGGACATCTATGCCGCCTCCCTTTCCGGCGATGTGGCGCTCGTCGTGGGCGGAGAAGACCGCGGCCTTGCCCCTCTTACAAGAAAAAAATGTGACAAGATCCTGTCTTTGCCCTTGTTTGGAAAGGTAAATTCTCTCAATGCTTCGGTCGCGCTGGGCATCGCCGCGTATGAAGTGGTGCGGAGGAGAAGAACGTGAGTCCGTATAGCGGGCGCAGCGACGAAGATCTCGCCCTCGCGGCGCAAGGGGGCGACAAGACGGCAGTGCGCTATCTTCTGGAAAAGTACAAGAACGCGGCGCGCGGCGTGGCGCGCAGCTATTTTCTGGAGGGCGGCGACGCGGAAGATCTGGTGCAGGAGGGGATGATCGGCCTGTACGCGGCGATCACCGACTACCGTCCGGGCGGAAGTTCCTTCAAGAATTTCGCCTATCTTTGCATCGCGCGGCGCATCCGCAGCGCCATCCGCAGCGCGGCGCGCAAGAAACATCTCCCGCTGAAAAATTATATTCCTCTTCTCAATGCGGACGGACAGGGTCTGGACGTGGCCGCCTTCGGCGACCCGGAAACACAGCTCATCTCCGAAGAGGAAAAAGAAGAATTCTATGCCTTTCTGCGCACGGAACTTTCTCCGGCCGAGTATCGTGCCCTGCTTCTGTACATCGAGGGGTTGAGCGCGGCGGAGATCGCCGCCCGCGCGGGCAGGAGCGAGCGGAGCGCCGAGAGCGCCGTGCAGCGCGCCAAAAAAAAGGTAGAAAAGTTTGCGCGCCGCCGCGCCCGCGGCGAATGAAGTTTTTTTCGGAGAGGACGGAGTCTGTGTCGTCTGTCTGTTAAAATACGACGATCCAAGAAGGAGAAGCCATGGGGTATCAGGCTTTATACCGCACCTTTCGCCCGGCGACGCTGGGGGAACTGGTGCGCCAGGAACACATCGTGAGAATCCTTGCCAATCAGATCGAGACGGGCAGGGTGGGGCATGCCTATCTTTTCTGCGGCCCGCGCGGCACGGGAAAGACGAGCACGGCCAAGATTTTTGCCAAGGCGATCAACTGTCTGCATCCGGTGAACGGTTCGCCGTGCGGGGAGTGCGAGGCGTGCAAGGCGCTTGCCGATCCGTCGAATCTCGACGTGACGGAGATCGACGCCGCGTCCAACAACGGTGTCAATGAGATGCGCGATCTTCGCGAAAAGGTGCAGTATCCGCCGGTAGCGGTGCGCTACAAGGTGTATATCATCGACGAAGTGCATATGCTGTCCGATTCGGCATTCAATGCGCTGCTGAAGACGCTGGAAGAGCCGCCGCGGCATGCGGTGTTCATTCTTGCCACCACCGAACCGCACAAGCTGCCCGCCACCATACTGTCCCGCTGCATGCGGTTTGATTTCAAACTCATTCCCCAGGCGGACATCGAGGCGCACCTCAAAGAGGTATTTCAGAAGATCGGCAAGGAATACGAGGACGAGGCGGTCTCTGCCATTGCGCGCGCGGGAGCGGGCAGCATGCGCGACAGTCTTTCCGTCGCGGATATGTGTATCTCTTACAGCAAGGGCAAACTGACCTATCGGGACGTGAACGAAGTTCTCGGCAGTGCGGATTTTTACGAGATCTGCAAGATGGGGGAGGACATTCTCTGCGGCAACGCGCAGGGCGCCCTCGAACAGACGGAAAAGGTGATCGCGGACGGAAAGGGTGCGGGAGTGCTTGCAAAAGATCTTCTGACCTTTCTCAATCGCTGCACGGTGGCAAAGACGTGTAAAAACGGCAATTCCATTCTCGGGCTTCCCGCGGAGATGTATGCGGAAGTGGAGAGGATTGCAGGCAAGGCGGACGGCCGCGCGATCCTGCGCGCCTGCGATATTTTTTCCGCCCTGGAAAGCGACCTTCGTTACAGTACTTCCCCCCGCATCATTCTGGAAACGGCGGTCGTCAAGGCATCTCTTCCCGAGACGGACAGTGACATTTCCGCCCTTCTTCTGCGCATTTCCGCATTGGAAAAGAAGCTGAGCTCCGCACAGGTATACGCTCCGATGCCTGCATCCGCGGACGCGGAGAGTTACACCGCCCCCGCGGAAAGACCTGCGGCGCAGCGGCCTGCGGCGGTGAGCGAACCTTCGGAGGAGGATCCCTTTGCGGCGCCGCAGGCGCGCGCTCCGCGCGTGGCCGTGCGACCTGCCCGGACGCAGGAGGATCCCTTTGCCGGTTCTGCGGCTCCCGGGACGGAGCGGCCGGCCGGCGGGACAGATATTTCCACGCCCGAAGGGCGGAAAAAGATCCCGGGTCTGTTTTTGCGGGCGCTGCGCCGCACCACGCGCAGCGGCGTGCTGTTCACGATGTGCCAGGATCTCGAACACGCCTTCGAGGGAGATGTCTTCGTGCTCTATGCCCCGGGGGATACCATTTACAAGCGGCTGAACGATCCCGAGAACCACAAGAGTGTGGCGGAGGCGCTCGCATCCATCGGCATCACCTCTTTCGAGATCCGGAAAAAGGGAGAGAAGGCGGATCCAGTCGAGGCGGACATCGAAACGCTCAAAAAGAATTTCCCCGATGCGGATATCGATATCCGTTGATCGGTCAGAAAAACGCGGGTACGTACCCGAAAATTCAGTACAAAGAGAAAAAACCGGCGGCAGGAAATGCCGCAAAATCAGAAAACAGGAGTAAGGCGATATGGCAGGATTCAAAGGCGGCATGGGCGGCAATATGCAGAATCTCATGAAGCAGGCGCAGAAGATGCAGGAGCAGATCCGCGAGACGGAAAAGCTTCTCGACGAGTGGGAGATCGTCGGCACGAGCGGCGGGGAAGCGGTCGTCGTGTACATGAACGCGAAGAAGATCATCGACGGTATCGAGCTGGACGCAAAGGTCGTCGACCCGGAGGACGTGGAGATGCTGGAAGATCTGATCATGGCCGCCATCAACGACGGGTACAAGAAGGCGGACGAAGTCTATAAGGAAAAGATGGGCCCGCTCGGCGGCGGCATGGGGGGCATGCTCTGAGATGGAGGTCTTCATCGAGCCGATCGGCAGGCTGATCAACGAATTTTCCAAACTGCCGGGCGTGGGCAAAAAATCCGCCCAGCGGTATGCGTATAAGATCATATCCATGACCGACGAGGAGGCCGAGCAGTTTGCTTCGGCCATCCGCAACGTCAAGCAGAAGGTGCATTATTGCAAGATCTGCGGCAATTTTACCGAGAACGATATCTGCGACATCTGTGCGCGGCGCGACCGCAGGACCATCTGTGTGGTGAAGGAGCCGAAGGACGTGATCGCGCTGGAAAAACTGCACGAATACAAGGGCGTGTATCACGTCCTGCACGGGGTCATCAACCCGATCGAGGGGGTAGGCCCCAACGATATCCGCATCCGCGAGCTTCTCGCCCGCGTGAATGAAGGCGGGGTGGAGGAGGTCATTCTCGCCACCAATCCGGACGTGGAGGGGGATGCCACGGCGATGTACATTGCGAAACTTCTCAAACCGCTGGGAATCAAGTGTACCCGCCTCAGCCGCGGCATACCGGTCGGGAGCGAGATCGAGTACACGGACGACGTCACCCTTTCCCGCGCTTTTCTGGAGCGCAAAGAGGTATGACGTGGCGCGAGTCCGCAAGGGCCGCGCACAGCAGAATGCAAACGGGAGGCAAAATGAAGAAGATATCTGTTCTGGGATGCGGGCGCTGGGGTTCCTTTATCGCCTGGTATCTCGCGACAAAAAAGGGCAAAGAAGTCTGGTCATGGGGCCCGGAGGGTGATTATTCCTACGAGGTCCTGAAAAATACGGGCAAAAACGAATATGTCACGCTGGACGAGCGCATCACGCTCACCTGCGATCTGCAGAGGGCGGTCGAGCGGGCGGAGCTGATCATCATCTCCATCTCGTCGCAGGGCCTGCGCGGATTTATCCGCCGCATACAGGAGTGTGCGGACGTCTCGGAAAAATATTTTGTGCTCTGCATGAAGGGCATCGATGTGGAGACGGGGGAACGCCTCTCCGAAGTGCTCACGGCCGCGGGGATCCATCCGCAGAAGATCGCCGTCTGGGTGGGCCCCGGGCACATCCAGGATTTTACCGCGGGCATTCCCAACTGCATGGTCATCGACAGCGCCAACGTATCCCTGAAAAAGGCGCTGGCAGACGATTTCAAGAGCGAGCTGATCCGCTTCTATTACGGGAACGATCTGATCGGCACCGAGATCGGCGCGGCGGCGAAAAACGTGATGGGCATTGCCGCGGGGATCCTCGACGGCGGCGGAGTCTCCACCCTCAAAGGGCCGCTGATGTCGCGGGGCGCGCGGGAAGTTTCGAGATTGATCAAAGCGCTCGGCGGCAACGAGCTCTCTGCATACGGGCTCGCGCACCTGGGCGACTATGAAACGACGCTCTTTTCCCGCCATTCGCACAACCGTATGTACGGGGAGATGCTCGTGAAGGGCCAGAAATTCGAAAAACTCGCCGAAGGGGTGATGACGGCCGCGGCCATGAAAAAGCTGGGCGAGCGGCAGGGGGTGGAGCTCCCCATCACCGAAGCGGTGTACGACGTCTGTTTTGCCGAACATCCGCAGTCGGTCGAGGAGTGGAAAAAACTCTGCATGGACCGCATCGCGCAGCTGTTTTCGCGGGATACGAAGTTTGAGTTCTGAAAAGACCTGAAAGGGGGGACGCCGTGAAGCGCGAGAAATACGAAAAGAGCGCCGGGCGCATGGATATGGATTCCGAAGAATTTGCCGGCAAGTGGAAGAGCACCTTTGCGCGCGGCGTTTCCGAAGAAGTGATGCTTGAAAAGATCGATGCGCCGGGCTGTTTTTTATGGCATGCGTTTACATGGGGCAACGCGCCCTGTTCGGAGGGTGCGGCGGCGAACGCCGCCTTCGACAAGGCGGATAAGGAGGGCGCTTTCATCGCGGAGATGAGTTCTTTTCACGGCGGCGGCAAAAAGATCGAATATTCCTTTCGGAAATGCCCGCCCGAACTGAAAAGTTCCGAGCTTTCCGACGCGGCGGAGATCTTCGTCGTCGGCAAAAATTTTCGCTGGACGTACGTCGTCACGCACGAAAGCTCCTGCGGCCTCGGCCCTTATTATGCCGTAAAAGCGGGAAATTAGTTTCCGCTTTTTCCGCGGATTGCCTGTATCCGCCGCGGCGGATGCCCCCGCCAAAAGAAGGGGGCTTTTGCCGAAAGAAGAAATCAAAATAAAGGGCCCGCGCCAAAAGGCGCGGGCCGTATGGATTTTTATATGTTTTCATTTTGCGCTTTGTCTAAAATTTCGGCAATCGCCGAGAGGTGAAAGATGAGCGCGTCGATGTCCTCTTCCGGCCAGTTTGTCAGCTGTTTTTCCATGTGTTCGCAGGCGAAACGGTATTGCTGCAGGATGTATTCCAGGCCCTTCGGAGTGGGGGAAACGTATACGGAACGCCGATCGGACTCGTCAAAGGTCCGCGCCGCCAATCCGTTTTCCGCCAGCTCTTTGACGATCCGCGTGATCTGCTGGTTGGAAACACCCATTTTTTCCGCGAGCGTCCCCATGCTTTCCCGCCCGCTCTGCCGAAGGATCATCAGACAGAACAGTTGGTGGTGCGGCAGGCGCGCCGAACATTCCCGCCCCTTCGGCGGGTTGATGTAGTTGCGTCGGAAGGGCGGTGCCGTCCGAAATAACAGCTGTACCAGCTTTTCAGCCCTGATTTTATCCATCTTTCTGTCTCCTTTCTCCATTATTATAAGGAGTTGGTTCCCTTTTGTCAATAAATTTCGGGAATATTTCACATATGTTTATTATAAATATATATGAAATATTTGACAGCCGAAGGCAATCATGCTATAATTCCTGACAGCATAAATTCGATACAGGACGGAATCCGTATGCAAAAAAAACTGCGAATCGTCACGTGGCGGGAGTGTCTGTACGCGCTCGCCGCGGTGGTATTCATCGTCGTGCAGGTCTGGCTGGATCTGACGATGCCCGATTACATGTCGAAGATCACGGAGCTTGCGGTGATCGGGGATGCGGCCAACATGGGCGCGGTCCTGCGAAACGGCGGTCTGATGCTCGGGTGTGCTCTGGGGAGTGCGCTGAGTTCGGTCGCCGTCGGATTTTTCGCGGCGCGCATTGCGGCGGCGGTATCCTATCGCCTGCGCGGCGGGGTATTTGACAAGGTAGAAAGCTTTTCGATGGAAGAGATCGGGCGGTTTTCCACGGCGTCGCTCATCACGCGCACCACCAACGACATCATGCAGGTGCAGATGGTCATCTCGATGGGGCTGCAGGTGATGGTCAAGGCGCCCATACTCGCCGTATGGGCGATCTGCAAGATCCTTACGCGGCGCTGGGAGTGGTCGGTGGTCACGGCGGCGGCCGTCGTGATCATGATCGCGATGATGCTCTTTATTCTCATCGTCGTATTTCCGAAGTTCCGGAAAGTGCAGAAACTGACCGACAATCTCAATGCGGTCACGCGCGAGAACCTGACGGGCGTGCGCGTCGTGCGCGCCTACAATGCGGAGGCATACCAGCAGAACAAGTTTGCCCGCGCGAACGACGAGCTGACGAACACACAGCTTTTCACCTCCCGCGCGATGGCGATCATGAGCCCGGTGATGACGCTGATCATGACCGGCCTGACCCTCGCCATTTACTGGATCGGCGCATATATGATCGAAGGCCTGACGTCCGTGGCGGAGCGGTCGGAGCTTTTCGGGCAGATGGCCGCCTTTTCGGGGTATGCGATGCAGGTCGTCATGGCGTTCATGATGCTTGCCATGATCTTTATCATCCTTCCCCGTGCCCTCGTATCGGTGCGCCGCATCGCCGAGGTGCTCCGCACAGAGACGAGCATCGAGGACGGACCTCTCTCCGCCTTGCCGGAAGGGTCGCCCGTCGGTACGGTGGAATTCCGCCACGTCTCTTTCCGTTATCCCGACGCCAGCGAGTACGTCCTGCACGACGTGAGTTTCAAAGCGGAACGGGGTCAGACGGTCGCCTTTATCGGTTCGACGGGCAGCGGCAAATCGACGGCGATCAACCTTGTGCCCCGCTTTTACGACGCGACGGAAGGGGAAGTGCTGGTCGACGGGGTCAATGTGCGGGAATTCACACTCCGCGCCTTGCACGACAGGATCGGCTACGTGCCGCAGCGGGCGGTCATGTTTTCGGGCACGGTGGAGAGCAACGTCGCCTACGGTTCCAAGACGGGCAGGGAATTCACCCTGGAAGAGGTGAAAGAGGCCGTCCGCGTGGCGCAGGGCAAAGAATTCATCGAAGAAAAAGAGGACGGATACCGGGCGCACGTCGCGCAGGGCGGCACGAATTTCTCGGGCGGGCAGAAACAGCGCCTTGCGATCGCGCGGGCGGTCTGCCGTCAACCGGAAATTTATATTTTCGACGATTCCTTCTCAGCACTCGATTATAAGACCGACCGTCTGCTTCGCACGGCTCTGAAAGAGGAGGCGGGCGGGGCGACCTCGCTGATCGTGGCGCAGCGCATCGGCACCATCCGCGACGCCGACCTCATCATCGTGCTGGACGAAGGCAACGTCGTGGGAAAGGGTACGCACGACGAGCTGATGAAGACGTGCGAGGTGTATCGGGAGATCGCCTATTCGCAGCTCTCGAAAGAGGAGCTTGAAAACTCGATGGGAGGTGACAGGAATGCCTGAAAACAGTTCGCAGCGCCCCATGCGCCGCGGTCCGGGCGGCCCGCACGGCCCCGGCCCGCATATGGGAGAAAAACCCAAGAATTTCAAAAAGGCGATGGGCAAACTCATCCTGTTCATCCGTCCTTTCCTCGCGGCGGTCATCGTAGCGCTCCTGTTTGCGGTGGCCGGCACGGTGCTCAACCTGCTCGGCCCCAACGTGCTGAGCGATCTGACGGACGCCATCCAGACCTCCTTTCTGCAGGGCGGCATTCCCGGCGTCTACGAAATGGACATGGCGAGAATCACGCAGCTGTGCGTCTTCCTCGTCTGCATTTACGGGGCGGGGCTCATCTTTTCCTACCTGCAGGGGCTGATCATGGCCACCGTCACCCAGAAAAATTCGCGCAATCTCCGCACGGCGATCTCCGAAAAGATCAACCTTCTGCCGCTGCGCTATTTTGATTCGCACTCCATCGGCGACATCCTTTCCCGCGTCACCAACGACGTGGATATGATCGGCCAGACGCTCAACCAGTCGGTCACCACCTTTGTCACGGCGGTGGTCATGCTGGCGGGCAGCATCGTCATGATGTTCGTGACCAACTGGATCATGGCATTCACCGCGATCGGCGCGAGCATTGTGGGATTCGTGATGATGTTCCTCATCATGGGCAAATCGCAGAAATATTTTGCGCGGCAGCAGCGGTATCTCGGCGAGATCGACGGCCACATCGAAGAGACGTATGCGGGGCACAACGTCGTCAAGGCCTACAACGCCGAAGAGCAGGCGAAGGCGGAGTTCGGCCGGATCAATCGCAATCTCTACGTCAGCGCCTGGAAGTCGCAGTTTTTCTCCGGGCTCATGATGCCCCTGATGAACTTTGTCGGAAATCTCGGCTACGTGGCGGTCTGTGTGGTCGGCGCGACCCTTCTCGTCAACGGCAGCATTGCCGGGTTCGGAACGATCATCGCGTTCACGCTGTATGTGCGGCTGTTCACCTCTCCGCTCTCGCAGCTGGCGCAGGCTTTCACCAGCATGCAGTCTGCCGCGGCGGCGAGCGAACGGGTCTTTGAATTTCTGGAAGAGGAGCAGTTATCGGACGAGAGCGGCAAGACTGCCCGCCTTCCCGCAGATCAGGTGAAAGGGGAGGTCGAATTCGACCATGTCCGGTTCGGTTACGAGAAAGACCGCATCATCATTCATGATTTTTGCGCCGAGGCGAAACCGGGACAGAAGATCGCCATCGTCGGCCCGACGGGTGCGGGAAAGACGACGATGGTCAACCTTCTGATGCGCTTTTATGAAGTGAACGGCGGGAGCATTCGCATCGACGGCATTTCCACGCAGGACCTCACGCGCGAAAACGTGCACGACCTTTTCTGCATGGTGTTGCAGGACACATGGTTATTTGAAGGGACCATCCGCGAAAACGTGGTTTACAGCAAGGAAAACGTGACCGACGAGGAAGTCGTGCGCGCCTGCAAGGCGGTGGGTTTGCACCACTTTATCATGACGCTTCCGCACGGGTACGATACCGTGCTCGACGACAACGCCAATCTTTCCGCGGGGCAGCGCCAGCTCGTGACCATCGCGCGCGCCATGATCGAGAACGCGCCCATGCTCATTCTGGACGAGGCGACCAGTTCTGTCGATACCCGTACCGAAGAGCTCATCCAGCAGGCGATGGATAAACTGACGGTAGGGCGCACCTCCTTCATCATCGCGCACCGCCTTTCCACCATCAAGAACGCCGATCTCATCCTCGTGATGAACGGCGGCGACATCGTGGAAAAGGGCACGCACGAACAGCTCCTCGCACAGAACGGCTTCTATGCCGATCTTTACAATTCGCAGTTTGATCCAGCCTGATGGTCTAAAATGCAGAGGTCGCGGGCGGCAAAAGCCGCCCGCGCCTGTTTTTATTCATTTTGCTGATTGACAGACAGGTTTTCCGTATGTTTCGCGGGCTTTCCCCGAAACTTTGCGGCAAGAATTTTGCGGTCAAAAAAGGATAAATATTCGGTCAACACAGGATATTGTCCCGCAACCGCATCTGTGGTATCATACTTCCGTAAACGGCTGCACTGAAACTTCTGTGTCGCAGGGCCGGGCGAGGGAAAAGTCGCACGATTTTGGCATAAGGCAAGGAAAATCGGGAATTCATTCCGAGACCGCGGAGAGGGCTGCACGATTCTGGTGAAGCGGCAAAGAAATTTGGGTTTGCAGAAGGTTAAGGAGGCAAGAATGAAAAAGATCGGTTTTATCGACTATTATCTCGACGAATGGCATGCGAACAATTATCCTGCCATGATCCGGAAAATGCCTGCGGCCGTGCAGGCAGGGCTGGAGGTGTGCTATGCTTATGCGGCGATCGATTCTCCCTGGGGCGGACTCACGACGGACGAGTGGTGCAAAAAGCAGGGAGTTGCGCGCGTCGGCAGCATAGAAGAGCTGGTAAAGCTGTCCGACTGTATCGTGGTGCTTTCGCCGGACAATCCCGAGCAGCACGAAAGGTTGGCGGAAGTTGCTCTTTGCAGCGGGAAACCTGTGTATGTCGACAAGACGTTTGCGCCCGATCGTGCCGCGGCGGAACGGATGTTTTCTCTGGCTGCACGCCATTCCACGCCCATGTATTCCACGTCTGCTCTTCGGTTTGCCGATGAAGTTGCGCCCTTCCGCGCCGCGGCAGAGGGGGCCGGTTCGTGCATAGCGATGGGGCCGAATTCCTTTGAAATTTACGCCGTTCATATTTTTGAAATACTGACTTCCGTCATGAAGGGCGGGGCGCGGAGAATGATGTGCACCTCGGCGGGGCTGAACCGCGTGATCGCCGTCGAATACGAGGGCGGAAGAACGGGTACGTTCGTGCAGATGGATACGGGCAGCGCTCCGTTTATCTTTTCCGCCGTCGGGCAAAAGGGGGAAAAGGCTTGTTCCGTGATCGGTGATACCTATTTCGAGAGGTTTATTGAAAACCTCGTCCAGTTCTTTACGGACGGCATTCCGCGTGTTCCCGCGCGGGAGACGATCGAGATGATGTCCCTTCTCGAAGCGGCACGCAAGGCGCTCGCCTCTCCCTTTACCTGGGTGGAGGTTGCCCGCGGCTGAGTTTTGCGGCGCCTTCTTTTCTGTCCGTCGGCGGAACCCGACGCAAAAGACAACCGCAAAGACACCGCCTCGCGATGCGGGAATCGCTTTCAAAGCCGAATTTTTCCGAGCTTTGGGGCGAACCGCCGCGAGGCGGTTTTTTTATTCCCTCCGGGAATACATTGCTATAAAAAATAAGTATTTTACATTTTGCGGGAGGGATGGTATAATAAAAGAAAAAAGCGGGAAGAGCCGGTATGATCCGGGGATTCCGGCGGGGGAGAGAGCATGAATCGGGAAGAATTTGATCGCGGCAATCTGTTCGGCAAAGGAGAGGAAAATACGGCCTATGCGCAGTATTTTACGGGTACGTCCTATCTGAATCCGCTCACAGCCGCAAAAGACGGCGTATTTTTTGCCAATGTCACTTTTGAGCCCGGCTGCCGCAACAACTGGCACGTGCATTATGCCGAAAAGGGCGGAGGGCAGATCCTTCTTTGCATTGCGGGCAAAGGCTGGTACCAGGAGTGGGGCAAGCCCGCGCGAAGCCTTGGTCCCGGCGACGTCGTCGTCATTCCCGCCGGCGTCAAGCATTGGCACGGCGCGCAGAAAGACAGCTGGTTTTCGCACATCGCCGTGGAAGTCCCCGGGGAAGGAACGAAAAATGAGTGGCTGGAACCGGTCACAGACGCGCAGTACGATATTTTATAAGGCACAATTTGCGGCCTTCGACCGGCGCGAAAATTCGTTGGGCTTCTCTGACTGTATTACACGGCGGGAAAATTTGCCGCTTTGCCGCAATCGATTTGCTCGTTTCGGAGAATGATTTTCCTGCCGCGCCCGATTCGGGCGCGGCGGGGAAGGCCCGGCAACGTCTGACGGCGGCAAAGACAGCTCTCTGCGTGCAGGACAAAACGGGCAGAGGACAGAAAAGCCCGTGAGGGCGAAAAGGAGGGAGTTATGGAATATACCACGCTCGGAAACAGCGGGATCAAGGTCTCGAAATTTTGTCTCGGGTGTATGAGTTTCGGCGATCCGGCGAGCAAAATGCACGCCTGGACGCTCGATCCTGACGCGAGCGAAGCGATCATCCGCCATGCGCTTTCGCTCGGCATCAATTTTTTTGACACGGCCAACTGTTATTCGGCGGGGACGAGCGAAGAATATCTCGGCCGCGCCATCCGCCGCAATGTCGGGCGGGACAAGGTCGTACTGGCGTCGAAGGTCTATTTCAATGAAGGGCATCTGTCCAAAGAGGCGATCGCCCGCGAGCTCGAAGGCACGCTCAGAAGGCTCGGCACCGACTATCTCGATCTGTACATCATTCATCGTTTTGACGCGGGAACGCCCATCGAGGAGACGATGCAGACGCTCGATTCCCTCGTGCGGGCGGGAAAGGTGCGCGCGCTCGGCGCATCGGCGATGTACGGCTATCAGTTTTATAATATGCAGCTCTGCGCGCGGGACAACGGGTTTACGCCCTTTGTTTCCATGCAGGATCACTACAATCCGCTCTATCGTGAAGACGAGCGGGAGCTGATCCCCATCTGCAGGCAGATGAATGTCGCGCTCACGCCGTACAGTCCGCTGGCGGCAGGGAGGGTAGCCAGGCGCGATTGGGATGCGGATACCGCGCGCAGCCGTACGGATATTGTCGCCCGCGGCAAATACGATTCCACCGAACAGCAGGATAAAGCGATCGCGGCGCGCATCGAGGAACTTGCAAAGCGGCGCGGCGTCACAATGACGCAGATCGCCTTTGCGTGGCATTTTGCCAAAGGGGTTGCCTCCCCCGTCATCGGCGCGACGAAGGAAAAATATCTCGATGATGCCGTGGGCGCATTCTCCGTCAGACTGACTCCCGAAGAGGTCGCCTTTATCGACGAACCGTATGTTCCGCATAAAGTGGTGGGAGCCCTTTGAGCGGACAAAGCAGGCAAAGTATGCAGAAGATCATAGAAAATCAGCAATTTTCCGCCGAGCGTGCGCTGTACAATATGCGCGACCTGTGTGTCCGCGATTGTCGGTTTGCAGGCGAAGAGGACGGGGAATCGGCGCTCAAGGAGTGCCGTAACATCGACGTACAGAACTGTTTTATGGATCTGCGCTATCCCTTATGGCATGTGCACGGGCTCAGCGCAGAACATTGCGAGCTGACCGAAAACTGCCGTGCCGCCATGTGGTATGACCGCGATGTGCGCATTTCCGATTGCAGGATGAACGGCATCAAAGCGCTGCGCGAGTGCAGAAGGATCGACATATCGGGCATGCAGGCAAATTCTCCGGAATTTGGCTGGCGTTGCCGGGATATTCACATCGAAAAGAGCGCTTTGCAGTCGGAATACGCCTTTTTTGAAAGCCGCAACATCCGCGCCGAAAACTTGCAGTTTGCGGGGAAGTATTCCTTTCAGTACACGAAAAATGTCCGCATCGACCGCTCCCGCCTTCAGACGAAAGACGCCTTCTGGCATGCGAAGAATGTACTGGTCACCGATTCGGAGCTGGACGGCGAGTATCTCGGCTGGTACAGCGAAAACCTCACGCTGGTGCGCTGCCACATCAAGGGTACACAGCCGCTCTGCTATTGCAAAGGCCTGCGGCTCGTCGACTGTACTACGGAAAACTGCGACCTCGCCTTTGAGTACAGCTCCGTGCATGCGGAAATACGGGGCTGCATCGATTCGGTGAAAAATCCGCGCCGCGGCAAGATCGAAGCGGATGCGGTGGGAGAGCTGATCCGCACGCAAGACAGCGTCTATCCCGTTCGTGCCGCTGTTTTTGCAAAAGGAAAACGCCTGTAACGCTATAAAAAATACAGAAAGCGCCCCCGACGCATGATATGCACCCCAAAAGCAGGACACTTTTGGGGTGCATATCATTTTCCGGATGCCTTATTTTCTTACCTGTCGGGCGGAAAAGAGGGTTTAGGGCAATAAAAACACAGTCCCGCGCGACAGAGAGCAGGGCGATAGAGACAGTCGAACGCCATAGGGGCAGGGGCGGCGAAACCGAGCCTCACGGCGCGAGGCAGTAAAAAGGCCCGCGCGATCGTGTGCGGGGAAACCAGCCGCACTGCATAGAATACCGGACTCCCAAAATCCGGACGCAGGCACAAGCGCGAGGCAGTAAAACAGCCCCGCGTGACAGGGCGCGGAGCTGTGGAAAGCTGTAAAAAGCGATCAGTGTTCGAGCGATTTTTCGATGTAGGATGCGATTTCGTCGATATCCAGGCGGATCTGCGCCATGGTGTCGCGGTCGCGTATGGTGACGGTATTGTTTTCCAGCGTGTCGAAGTCGATGGTGATGCAGAAGGGGGTCCCGATCTCATCCTGTCTGCGATAGCGTTTTCCGATGGAACCGGCTTCGTCGTAGGTGACCATAAACTTTTTGCAAAGTTTTTTGTAGACTTCGCGCGCCTTTTCGCCGAGGTTTTTCTGCAGGGGGAGGACCGCCGCCTTGTAAGCTGCCAGGGCGGGGTGGAAGTGCATGACCGTGCGCACATCGCCGCCTTCCAGCTCTTCCTCTTCATACGCCTCGCACAGCACGGCCAGCATCAGGCGGTCTGCGCCGATGGAGTACTCCACGACGTAGGGGATATAGTGCTCACCCGTGGCGGGGTCGAGGTAGCTCATGTTTTTGCCCGAATATTCCTGGTGGCGGGAGAGATCGTAATCGGTGCGGTCATGGATGCCGTTGAGTTCCGACCAGCCCATGGGGAAGAGGTACTGGATGTCGCAGGCGGATTTTGCGTAGTGGGCCAGCTTGTCGTGGTCCTTAAAGCGCAGGTGCTCTTCTTTGAATCCGAGCCCGAGCAGGAAGTTTTTCGCTTTCTGCTTGTATTCTTCGTAGTATTGAAGGTCGGTGCCTTCCTTGCAGAACCACTGGTGTTCCATCTGTTCGAATTCGATGGTGCGGAAGATGAAGTTTCCGGGCGTGATCTCGTTGCGGAAGGCCTTGCCGATCTGGGCGATGCCGAAAGGAACTTTGGCGCGCGTTGTGCGCTGGACGTTGAGGAAGTTGACAAACTCGCCCTGTGCCGTTTCGGGGCGCAGATAGATCTTGTTCTGGCTCTCGTCGGTCACGCCGCGGGAAGTCTCGAACATGAGGTTGAAGGTGCGGATGGGCGTCCAGTTGTGCTTGCCGCAG
>CAKNQN010000011.1 GCA_930990665.1 uncultured Clostridia bacterium | reverse complement strand
GAATTGCATTTGCTGCAAATTCTTTTCCATCACCCTCACCACACTGTAAACTTTTGTTATATCATATCAAAAAAAGCCGATGTTGTCAATAGCGTTGAAAAAAGTAGACTTTTCCGCTGGACAGATCTCAACGTACACTCGCATTCTCATTCGAGAGATATTTGAGTTCTCCGAAAATTTTATATTTTTAGAAAAACATTGCATCTATTTCTTAATATCGAATGATTGACCTACAATATTGCTTAAACAGCATATCCATCGGAAATCTTCGTCTCTGTTTCATCTGCTGATTACAAGAGTACATTCAAATGTTTATCTAACTAAAAGGTATGAGTCCGGTAAAATACCGAACTCATGACCAAAATTTAATTAATTTTTTCCAAAAATTGAGAATTCACTTCAACTGCACGGCTCCGCCTTTTCTGTTTTTTGCAATACATCAGTTAGGAACGAACGACTGTCCATTCTCCCCAATCTTTATTGAGAACGTATCCGCTTTCCAGAACATTGTTTTCGTTGTAATCGGGATAACCTGCGCCCCCGAGCACATCCCAAATGGATGTATTTTTTCTCTTGAACACGCCGCCGGAAAGTTTAACCTGTGTATCTCCCGGATCGTATGCAAAATTGATCGCATAATCCTCATTTCCTTCATATGTTCCTCCGGAAACGAGGAGTCTATCCACACTACTGCCGTAATAGATCCCCGCCCCCGTTGCAATAAAATTGCCATTGCGGATAACGATGGTGGAACCGCGGTCCGAATAATTATAGGTATTATAAATCAGATCATCCTGCACGGAAAGAGCGGCCGAAGCGTTGCCGTTGGCATTTTCCACCATAATGGGCGTGGTTGTATTGGATGCATCGAACTCAAAATCCACATAGCGGAACACACTGAGCACGTCGCTCTTGCTACCGTAAAAATTTCCGCCGTAAATATTGACCTGCGCCCTTTCTCCGCCAGGCGTTCCGAAAAATACTGCCGCACTGTTGCTTTCGGCATTGCTGTCCTTGTTTCCGAACGTACCGCCGTTAATGTTGACCGTAAGGCTATGCCCCATAACGTACAATCCCGCAGACGCACCCGGACCGACTTTTCTGTCGTTGGCCCCGAGATTATAGCCAGAATTATACCCGTAAAAGTTTCCGCCATTGATGGTGACCTTATTGCTGACTGCGGAAGATTCCGTATTGCGCACAAGTATTCCATTCCCCTGCATTGCGGTATAAGTGCCGCTGTTCACCGTGAGGCTTCCGCCCTGGACTTCAATGGCATTCCCCCCCGATTTACTCAGACTGTAAACCCAATTCGGGGCGCTGGAATGCACAGAATACGAATCAGGAAGCAGTTTTTCACCAAGCGTCATTACAATTAAATTCCCGTTATCGTCTCCTCGGGAACCCAGTTCGACAGTCCCGCCGGAAACAAAGACACCGCCTCCTATCGTGTTTTGGATCATTCCCTTAGAGATATTTACATTGGCGGCTCTGTCCGAACCCAATTCCGTGACGCGAACCGCATATGTTTTGATCTCATGATGCAAAAAAGCATAAGAACCGTTTGGAATATTTGTGGGCGCAGTACTGACGATCCCTTCATGCTTAACATTGAAAGTGCCGTTTGCATACAGCGAACCGCCCTCGACAAATACCCCGTCGTATGACACGGTGGCATTGTTTTCCGTTTTGCAAAAAGAATACCCTACGTCGATATCGGAAACAATCCGCGCTTCACTCCCCTCCGCCAAAGTGAGCGAACCGCCCGTAATGTAGATGCCCGTCGTCCGTGCGGAAGTAATAGTCAACGACTTCGTGATCGTAACGGAATCCGTTTCCGATTCGCCGCGTAAAGCAATGCCGTACCCTTGCGCGGTAATTTTCGCATCAGCAAGGGAGATCTTTCCCTGATTGACGTACAACCCGCCGCCGTCTGCCTCCGCATTGATGAAGAGGTTTAAGTTTGTTGCCGTAAAGAAAGCACCGCTCTGCGTCCCGCTTCCCTGTGCACCCGAACCGTCCACACGCACGGCATAGCTCTTGACCATGCTGGAAAAAGTTTCGTTCGGGTTATTGGAAAGTCCCGAAAAATTGACCGTAAACGATTTTGCCGCCGTGAGAGAACCGCGCTCGACAAAAACACCGTCGAAAGAGTCTTTGGGAAGGTCATTTCCCCCGCAGAACGTGTAAGTTCCGTCGATCGTCGAATTGACGGTCGTTTCGCCGTTGAGGGTCAAAGAACCGCCCGTAATATAAATACCCGTTGTCTTGTACGAAGTGAGGGCAAGCGTTGTATTGATTGTGACGTTATCGCCGCTTTCACCGCGCATTGCAATGCCGAAGCCCTGCGCTTTAATCTCTGCGGTATCCAGAGTAATGGAACCATCCTTGACGTATAGACCGCCGCCATTTTCAGAGACATTAATGGTAAGCTTTTGCGCATCGATGGTACTTGTTCCCGAACTCAGCTGGCCATCTACGCGCACGGCGTAGCTTTTGATCTTACTGTCGATTAGGCCCGATCCCGCCGAACTGTTTTCCACGCCCGTGTGTTGCACCATAATTTCCCCATCTGAGATGAGCGAACCGCCGTTGATGTACACGCCGTTGTTAATATTGACGTTTGTATCGGTAATCCCCGTGCTTCCTCCGCTGGTATCCACCACCCACGAACAGGAAGAATCGATCGTACTTGTGATATTGACGATGGAATTCTCATCGACGGAAACTTCCCCGTCGTACACATAGATGGCGGTGCCTCGCGTGGTGGTAATATTGATAGCCTCCTTTTCGGAATGACTGAAACTGATGTTGCCGCCGCCAACAGTAATGCCCAGCCCGTTGGAAGAGACGGTTGCCTCTTTTACGTTAAAGTTAATGTTGCCCCCGACGGTACTGATGGCGGTACTGGAAAGTTCTTTGCCGAACTCTCCGTCCGTCGCCATTTTAACGGAACAGTTGAACGTATCGCCGTTGAGATTGATAGCCCCTCCCTCGGAATAGATGCCCGAAGAATAGGAACCGATGACGTTGAAAGAGGTGTTTCCATCACAGACAACGCTGCCTCCGCCCGCCGCGTAGATACCCGTGTTGTACAAAATACCTGCGGCGTCGCTCGAATCGTTCTGACCTGCAGAGTTCGACCTTTCGGAATAGAAATCCATTTTCACGTTGCGGACGCTGACGGAAGCGCTCTTCCCTTCCGCAGTGATTCCGCTCATGCCTGAACCATACAGCGAGAAATGAATCTCGGAGGATGCGGAGACCATGAGCGAACCGCCCGATACACGGATGGCCGAACCGTTAACGTTGCGCATATTGGATTCAAGTTCAAAATCAACGGCATTTTTGACGAAAGATGCATTGGAAACGACCATTCTTCCGCCGGAAACGCCGATGGTGTCGCCCGCTTCCGAATAGAAATCGCCGCTGGAAACCCGAAGATACTGTTCTTCTATATTGACGTCGGCAGCGTAATCGCACTGCACGCAGACACTCCTGCCGTAGGCATAGAACTTGCCCGCTTCAATCGCCATATATCCGCCCGAAGTATTGACGCAATAGGTATCCTTTTCCCCGAAGTACGAACGATAGGTGCCGCCGCGCACAAACAGGTTTCCGCTCTCCATTTCAATGGCGGAAAAAGGTTTTTCCGTCGTCGCCGCCGCGCTCTTTACGCCGTTGTACACATAGACTTTGATTTGAACGGTGGAATCTGACGGCTCCTGCATCTGTGCGTAGTCGAACGTGCCGCGGTTTAAATAATACGTATAGAAATAATCCGCACTGCCCTCAGCGGCGATGGTAGCATTTTCGACGGTGGAATCGTCCAGCGTGAAATACAGATACGTATCCGCGGGAATATAGGTATTGTCATTGTAACCTTCGGAGAAATACATATTCCCGTTGACGGAATAGTTGCCGTTTGACAGCGTATCCACCTTGGGGAGAATGACGGGCATGGAAACGCCGTCATAGTACCAATCGTCCTCGTAATACAGCCTGGAAACGCTGTGGTCTTCGTCGATTTTGGCACCCTTGCGGGTAGCCTGGGTGGTTGAATCATAGTACTCGCTGAGGCGCGCACCCTCCTCGCCGCTGCGGGGGCCGCTTTCAAACTCTCCCGCCGAGACAGTGAGGGAGCCACCGCTGATGCGCAGCACGCTGCCGACCGGATTATAAAAGCTACCCGTCTGTTCCTCAGACGTATCGATGATGGTGAGCTTGACGCCCTGCGTGACATTGAGGAGAGGTTCGCGGTTGTTCCTTTGAATCTCGTGGCCGTTGAGGTCAATGACGAGGTCGGAATTGACGTCGCTGATCCCACCCGAAATGATGAGTGGGTTATCAACATCGTCCTTGATCTTAATGTTGTTGTAGCCGTTTTCAATGGCCGTGAAAAATTCGTCCACCGACTCGATCTCCACTTGGTTGGAGATAATGTAGTTGAGATCGCCCGAATAAATGCCTTCCGACTCGGTTTCCTGCGTATATCTGCCCAGCGTAAGGGACACAGTGAGCATGGAGAGTATGGCGAGGGATAGGAGGACAGGAAGGAATATACTTCTGATCTTTGCAGTCATATCACACCTCCGATTCCGACGCCTGCACAAACAGCGCTTTGAAGTTTACTTCATAGCTTTTGGAAAGCACCTGATAGGCGTTCAGCTCTCCCGTGAAAGGATGAGCCGTAATATTTTTCAAATCAATGTCAATGTGCTGATTGCACGTACCCGTGCTGAAATTTCCGCTGAACGTATTGTTCTCCTTGTCAAAGACGATGGCGGAACCTTGTGCGGTGGTGATGGGATGCACGTAATTTTCCGTGGAATCCTTCGTGATAGGCGCGACGTGGAACAGATTGATGTTATAGCCTCCGTCGCCGTCGTACAGGCACTGTATGCGCACCGTGGTGGATTTGGGAGTATCCCCTTCCGCCATCGCTTGCGCCGCAAATTGCGTTGTCTGATCGAAATGATACCCCAAAACCCTGGCGCCGTTGTAGTAATACGCTTCGCCCGCCGCGGGGGGAGAACTGATGAGAACGGAGTTATCATCCACGGGAACATTCCCTGCCTCGTCCGTCGTTGCGAGAACGGCGTCTACGCCTTCCACGCCCGACCAGTGCGCCTGAAAATCCGAACCTTTCAAGCGCTTTGTGAGGGTGAGATAGACGATATACATTTTTGTGAGCGGCTGACCTGCGGGGAATTCCATGGACGGAAGGTACAGATCGATCGTGTAAAATTCCGTTTCCCGAACGAGGTCGAGATAGAGCTGGGGCGCGTAGTCGTTTTCGTTTTTGCCGCGCTGAAATCCTATTGAATACTGCGCAGCCTTGTTACTTGCCGTGATCGTAAAGGAAAGCCCCGAACCACCTTCACTTACCGCCGATATGGTACGAGACGACGCCGTTTCTGCCAGCGAACCGCTTATAGAAAGTTCTTCGTCCTCCGCATTGTGCACTCCGCTGTCATAATAATTTGTAAAAAAGCTTGTATTGAGAGTTGTCTGCGCAATGCCCTGCGCCGCGTCGCCATCCCTTTTCGCGATGAGTTCATCCAGAACAATCTCAGGGGTATAGGAAGTGACCGTTCCTTCCTCGATATTCATGCTTCCAATCTGGAGCGCGAGGTGCCTTGCCATCTCGGCAGGCAGGTACACGCGCAGGTGCGCCCTCACCGCCACGTCGCTGGTAACGTCGCCCTTGAAATTACTGATCGTATAGCGCAATGTACGCGCCGTGCTGGCAGCGCTGTTGTTATTTAACCAATAATTGACATTTGGAATGGATGTCGCCGAAATTTCGTCCACCTTGTATGAACAATGAAAGCGCGAAAGCAACGCTGCGCTGTCCCCCGATGTCGTCATGGAGTAGCGAGAAAAAGTCACCCCCGTAAACAGCAGACTGACAACAAGCAGATAGCTTAAATATCTTATAATGGGAATTTTTATCTTTTTACTCATTTTTCTTCCTAAGCACCTCCATAACGATATTCGTCAAAACCCAGAGGACAATGCCGCCTCCGATCACGCAGAAAAGCCCGAGCGGACTTTGCAAAAAGTAAACGACATTTCCGAACCCCTTCCACACTGCCACAACCTTGCCTACCACCGCCGACTTGGGAACGCTGAAATCGTCCGCCGTATCATTTGCATCCCCTTTTGTCGCATATGTATCACCTGAAACGAGGATAATGCGGTGTGTGATATATGAGCCACTTTTATCGTCGTAAAAGGTGATGACGTCCCCAACAACATATTCTTTCTGCGATTTGGTGATGATGAAATCGCCCACTTCGATCTCATCCGCCATACTGCCAGAAACGACGGTTGCACACGCAAACCCAAACGCTACGGGCATTCCGTTTTTAAACAGCGTACGGGCAATCAGTATATAAGCGTTGTACACCACCAATACCCCGATCACGACGAGAAGAAGTGTACGAATCACTATTTTTACCTTACCCATATTTTCATGCCCGCACGCTGACTTGCGCCGATAAAGAAATAGTAAGCGTATACACGGCGGAGTTCTGCCCCGCGACCGTATCCGCTTCGTCGTTGTCCTGCCAACACCATTCCAGCTCAAATACCGTAGACGACTGCGCCTCTATGGTGAGTCCATCCAGACTGAGCTCGTCGGCAAAAACGTAGGCCTGCGTACCCGAAATATACGCGCCGTCCCGCTTTAAACGGTATAAAATTGCGATACCGTATTCGTTTTCCTCGCTGAACGTTATCGAATAATCCAAAGTATTTTTGTTTCTGTTTTCAAAAGTGAAGCGATAGGTCCCTTTCATGCCGGGTGCCACTTTTGTATCACCGAACGTCTCGTTAAAGAAAATGGGCAGATCTTCGGCATCTTCCCAACTGGTGCCGTCCTCCGACGCGATGAAAATGACGGGCGCGTAGTCCGAGTTTTCCGACCGCGTGAGAAAATAGGCGCTTAAAATAATAGTGAGCAGCGTGACGAGCACCAAAAACAGCACGAGAGCTAGGATCCAGAACCGCTCCGGCCTGCGCAGGGTGGCTATGTACTTGTTGGATAGGGACAAGACGTTGTCGTTTTTGTCCACATAGCCCGTGCGCGATTCGCCGGAATAGACAAATACGTTTGTCTCTTCCTTGACGAATGTGCCCTGTTCGTTGCCCTCTTCGTCCTGCCAGACGCCCTTGCGGACTTTACCGATGCGCTCGCCCTGCTTGTTGAAGACAGCAGCACGACGCGGCAGGCGCACGTCAATCTGTTCGGGTTCGCCTATGTCCTCCGCCGCCGCGGCTTCCGTTTCTGCGGGAACGGGTACATAGACGGTACGGATTTCCGTGGTTTCCTGTACCGCCTTTTTGTGCCTGGGTTTTTTAAAGATATTTGCCTGATCTTTTACGATGTACTCCTCGTCACGCACAAAACCGTTGAGAAGGAGAAGTTCATCGATGAGTTCCTCGGCATACCTTTCCTGTCTGTCTGAGGAAAGTTTTATCATAAAAGGAAATTTTGCGTAACGCACAACTTCCGAATAGTCTTTATGATGATATTTTTCTACATTGTAGAGCTTGGGATCGAGCGCCAGGAACAGGCGAATGTAACCACCCACCAGGCATACTTTCCCCAAAACTTTTCTGCCCAAGTAAAAAATTTCCCCGCTGCGGGAAATACGCGAACGCACGTTTTTCGGCTTACGTTCTGCCGTTTTATAGGCAAGAAACGCATTTTTTACAGCATCGTAACGTCTGCCGGCAACATAACCAGCCTCCCCCATTCGTTCGGCAAACGAACGATTGGAGCGCTCCGCCGCCGTCGGAATGTTTGACGGAGCCTTTTCCTGCGCGGTCCGAGATGATTCCGACACTTTCCTTTCTTCGTTTTCCGTTTCCATACGAAACACCGCCTTATTTGCTCTTTTCTCTTTGTCTTAAAAGTTACGGATTTACTCTGCACACAACCATATACTGCCGCGCCCGACGCCCACACTGCTGTGGGCGCGGCAGTTAATATAGCTATGCAAGGTTTGAATTATGCTTCGGGGATCTGCGTGTTCTGGACAGCCGTATAGGAAATGTTGTAAGTCAAACCCGTAATATTTCCTCCGATCCAAGTATCACGCTTGTCTGCATTTTCCCCCTTAATATCAGCAGTATCGCTTGTCCAGGTCACTTCAGCATATACATAAATAGTACCTTTTGATTCAGCTTCCAGCGTTATTTCAGAATAAGCCGTTGCAGCGTCTGCATCATCACCACTTTCATTTACATACAGTGCGATAGAGAAAACTTCTTTTACTTCTTCCTCTGTAGGAATTCCATCGGATGCTACCCCCTTAGAACCATATGCCGGGCTTCCACCAAAGACAGCTTCGCCCGTACTAAAGGTAAGAATTGTTTCGACATCGACCTCATATGTAATAGTTGCAACAAGCAATCTGCCCGTAGAATTGCTACGATCCTCAGAACTATAAACATCCTTCGACGGAGAAAGCATATTAAAATTAACGTCAATATTATCTCCTGCATGAGAAAGTTTCCATGTAGCAACTTCCAACGTTCCCGTACCTTTTCCGCTGCTGGTATAACGGGCAAACGTGCTCCCCAGGAAGCAGCAGCTGATCAGCGTAAGGATGACCACCAACAACAACATTTTTGAAACAACATTTTTTCTCTTTGTCATTTCAAACCTCCCATCATGTATTGTTTCTATGTAAACTTGCCATGTGTGTGGTACAAAGCAAGATTTACTCCTCTTTCTTTTCGAAAATTGTTTCGCTTTCCGATTGCGGCGGTTGGGTCTCCTCCTGCTGTCCTTCTTTTAGTTCCGAGCCTTCCTGAATGCCCTGCTTTTCTACCAATGCGCGCAGACGCTCGATTTCTGCGTCCTTTTCCTGCAATTCGGCGCTTTTGTCCGACTTTGCCCGCTTGTTGAAGATCATCACGCGCGAAACGTCGTACGCGATATAAAGCAAAACGGGAATTCCAACAAACACGAGAATACCGACAGGCGTCTGCATGAACATGGCAAAATCGCCGAGTCCGCCGACGCTTCCCACGCATTTCCCCACCACATTTTCCAACACGATCGCTCCGTCCGTCATATTGTTTGCGTCGCCCTGCGTTACCAGGGAGATGATTTTGCCGCTTTCATCGCGGAACACGGAGACAATTCTGTGCGTTACAAACGCGCCCGATGTGCGGAAAGTGATGACGTCCCCCTCCGCAAGCGTCTGTTTTTCCTCTTCGCCCATAAGTTTTACAAAAATCAAGGCGCCTTTTGCGAAGCTGCCCTCCCTGTCGCCGTCCATTGAACCGGACGTGACCGCAAGCGGCGCAATGCCGAACACGTCAGGCGGCGTATCGGGGTGAATGCTACCCTTTACGATGAGAGTAAGGTTTACAATCAGTACAGGCAAAAGCAGAACAATGAGGACAATCATCACGATCATGCTTAATTTGTCAATTTTCCGTTTTCTCTCTTCCATAATTAGTCCTTTTAACATTCATACTTTTAACTATATGCAGCTTGTCCCAAAAAAGTACACCAATTTGGAATTTAAATATTTTATCATTAAATATATTCTGTACTTTTATTTTAGCATAGATTATTATACTTTTCAAGGTTTTTTAAGATATATTTTGATAAAATTATCAATATTTTACACTGTTTCCAAGTTTCAAATTGGTGTACTTTTTTGAAACCCGATTTTTATTTTCAACTGCCCGCTTTTTTGCTATGCTTTTCACAAAAAAGGAGTACATCATGAAAACTTACGGTTATGCGCGAGTGTCTGCGAAAGATCAAAATTTGGCAAGACAGCTCGATTCTTTCAAACGATTCGGAATTCCTCAGCAAAATATTTATGCAGAAAAGAGCAGCGGAAAAGATTTTTGCCGTACAGAGTACCTGAAACTGCGCGGCATTTTGCAAAAAGATGACCTCCTTGTTATTCAGTCTTTGGACAGACTGGGCAGAAATTATGACCAGATCACAGAAGAATGGCATAAAATCACACAGTCGATAGGAGCAAATATCCTTGTTTTGGATATGCCTCTTTTAGATACTCGGAGCCGCTTGGATACACTGTTAGGGAAATTTGTATCCAATCTCGTTTTGGAAGTTTTGTCCTTTGTGGCGGAAAACGAACGCTCTAACATTCGGGCGCGACAAGCGGAAGGGATCCGCATCGCCAAGGAACGCGGTGTTAAATTTGGCAGACCCAAAATCGTCTTATACGAACAATTTATTTTTGTTGCAAAAAAATATATTGAAAAAGAAATTACCCTTTATGATGCCCTGTCCACATTAAAGATTAGCCGTTCTTCCTTTTATCGAAGACTTTCACTAATAAAAAAACTTTAAAATATTTTATTTCGATCACACGTCCCATATTTTCTCATTTGTTTGGAGATTCGATATCCTTGATACTCTGCGATTTGCTGATGGATATCGTGGGTTACCTACGGGTAAGAAACAACTCTTTAAAGGAAGTGATGACTTTCTTTTCAGACCTGTTAACGTCAATACAAGTATAAAGCCAGAACAAGTCACTCTTACATTCTTTCGATTCAATAGAGAAATTCCGCCTGAAAAGCATCAGTTCGTGAATTTAAACAATTTAAGGAAGAACGCTCTGTTTGTCAACATCTATAACGATTCATCCGAGTCCTCCCTTTTAGAAAAAATAATGAAACACATGAACTGCAACGACATCATGGCGTATGGTTACAAAAAACAATATGAATATTGGGTCAAACTGTTCCATAAAAAAGAAATATAAAGCACCATGCTTTATATTTCTTGAAGAACATAAGCAATATTTAGACAGTATAAGACTTGATAACGTATTTACGTTATTTGTTTTTATGAAATATATGCAATATTTAGACAGGAGGCAACCATGAAAAAATCAAAGTTTTTAAATTAAAAGCCAATTTAATTCTTTCCCCCCCCATCGAGGCTTAGCCTCTAACTTATACATATAAACATTTATAAAATTCTTTGAGGAGCATGCAGACAAAGCCTTGGCATCACAAACTTTCACTTCCGCGGATTAAGACATACACACGGCACAAAACTTGCCGAAAACGACGCCCCTATTAAAGGCGTGCAGGCAAGACTTGGTCACGCAACGATAGATACTACCATGACCTACTACGTGGAAGAAACTGAAACAATGGAAGACTCTATCGTTAAAATTTTTGAAACCAAAGCAAAAGTAAAAGTTGATAAGACACCTCGCAACGAAAGATTACATTCTTTTTGGAGAAGCATTATCAACCGATGTAACTCAGCAACCAGCTATTACCATAAAAACGGAATTTACCACCACATTTTTTATAGAAAAAACACCTCATTTTAGAGGCAAAAAAGCCTCGGTGGACAAACCGTGGACAAAATCGCATTTTTGTTATTTTTTTGTTAACGACTGTTTTAAAATAACATTTATTTGTGGTTTATTTTCTATAAAATGTAAAGAAAAAAGCCCAAAACGGGCTTTTTTCTTTAAAATAGGCTGTTTTTTTGTGAGTTATTGACGTTTTCCGCAACAATGTTTGTATTTCAACCCACTTCCGCAGGGGCAGGGATCGTTGCGGCCGGGTGTCTTGGCCACCTTGGGAAGGGTGCGGCCGGACGGGGCGCTCTGGGCGTTGGTGCTCAGCTGCGCCGTGTCGACGGCGGGCTTGGGCTGTTCGATGGGCCGCACCATCGGGCGCTGCACTTCAATGCGCACTTTCAGGAGCATGGCGATCGTCGTGTTCTGGATGCGCTCGATCATTTCGTCGAACATCTCAAAGCCTTCCTGCTTATAGGAGATGACGGGGTCGACGTTGCCGTAGGCGCGCAGGCCGATACCCTTGCGCAGCTGGTCCATCGCGTCGATCTGGTCGATCCAGTTGCGGTCGACCGTCATCAGAAGGAAGCGGCGCTCCACATCCGAATAGTCGATGCCGAGCTGCTCTTTGACCTCTTTGATCTTCTCTTCGTACGCCTTTTCGGTCGCCTTGGTGATCTTGTCGATCGCGTAATCGACGTCCCATTTATTCAGTTTATCCTGGGTGATGAAGTGGCTGCCTTCGGGCAGGAGCCTGTTTTCCAGCGCGCGGTTGAGCGTTTCGGCATCCCACTTTTCGGGCATTTCGTCGATGTTGACCGCCTCGGAAACGACCTTGCGCACATAGTCGGGGATGTATTTGACCACCTGCTCGTGCACATCTTCGCCCTTTAAGACCTTCATGCGCTCGGCGTACATGACTTCGCGCTGTTTGTTCATCACGTCGTCGTACTGCAAAACGTTTTTGCGGATGCCGAAGTTGCGCCCCTCGATGGCGCGCTGGGCGTTTTCGATGCCGTGCGAGAGCATTTTCGATTGCAGGCAGGTATCCTCGTCTTTGCAGAACACGCTGTAAATCTTTTTCATGCGGTCGCCGCCGAAACGCTTGATGAGGTCGTCTTCGAGGGAGATGAAGAAGACAGACACGCCCGGGTCGCCCTGGCGGCCGCTGCGCCCGCGCAGCTGGTTGTCGATACGGCGGCTCTCATGCCGCTCGGTGCCGAGAATGCACAGGCCGCCCGCCTTGATAACTTCTTCCTTTTCGGCGTCCGTCTCCTTTTTGTACTCGGCGTACAGCTCGTCATACATGGCGCGGTACTTTCTGCGCAGCTCCTCCTGTTCGCCCTCCAGTTCCGCATACGAGGTGGCAAGCTCGATCATCTCGTGCTCCACTCCCTCTTCGCGCATGCGCTTTTTGGCGAGGTATTCGGGGTTGCCGCCGAGCAGGATATCCGTGCCGCGGCCGGCCATGTTCGTGGCGATGGTCACCGCGCCGAAACGGCCCGCCTGCGCCACGATCTCCGCTTCGCGCTCGTGGTTTTTCGCGTTGAGAATGTTGTGGCGGATGCCGTTTTTGCGCAGAAGACGCGCGATCTCTTCGGATTTTTCGACGGTCGCCGTACCGATGAGCAGCGGCTGGCCGGTGGCATGGCGCTCTTCGATCTCTTTGAGAAGGGCGCGCTTTTTGCCGTCCGCCGTCGAATACACCGCGTCCGGCATATCCTTGCGGATGACGGGCTTATTCGTGGGGATCTCCAGAACGTCGAGGGAGTAAATGGTGCGGAACTCCCCTTCCTCCGTCTTGGCGGTACCCGTCATGCCCGAAAGTTTTTTATACAGACGGAAGAAATTCTGGAAGGTGATCGTCGCATACGTCTTGTTCTCGTTGCGGATCTTGACCCCCTCTTTCGCCTCGATGGCCTGGTGCAGGCCGTCGGAATAGCGGCGGCCGATCATCAGGCGGCCGGTGAATTCGTCGACGATGATGACCTCGCCGTCGTTGACGATGTAGTCTTCGTCGCGCTTGAACAGTTTGTGCGCTTTGAGCGCCTGCTGGATGTGGTGGTTGAGCTGGGCGTTATCGATATCGCCGAGGTTGTCGATGTTGAAGAACCGCTCCGCCTTTTCCGCGCCGCGCTCGGTGATCTGCACGCTGCGGTTTTTGCGGTCGATGACGTAATCCCAATCGCCGTATTTGTCCCCCTTGGCAATGTCGTCATAGTCGCCGTATTTGCTCTCGGGCTCCTCTTCCAGCTCCTCCGCTTCCTCTTTTTTGCGTTTCTTCTTGGTGTCTTTGTCCTCTTCCGCCTTCACTCCGTCGTCCTCGAAGCCGCCGACGAGGGTGCGCACAAAGCGGTCTACGCGCTCATACAGCTCGCTCGACTTGTCCCCTTTGCCCGAAATGATGAGCGGGGTGCGCGCTTCGTCGATGAGGATGGAGTCGACCTCGTCGACGATGGCGAAATCCAGTTCGCGCTGCACCATCTTTTTGAGGTCAGTTTTCAGATTGTCGCGCAGGTAGTCGAAGCCCAGTTCGTTGTTGGTGGCATAGGTGATGTCGCAGCGGTAGGCCTCCTGCTTGGCGGCGTCGTCCATGCCGGGCACGACCACGCCGACGGTGAGGCCGAGGAATTTATGGACTTTGCCCATCCAGTCCGCGTCGCGCCGCGCCAGGTAATCGTTGACGGTGACGATATGCACGCCCTTGCCCGCCAGAGCGTTCAGGTAGGAAGGCAGCGTTGCAACGAGCGTTTTGCCTTCGCCCGTCTTCATTTCGGCGATGCGGCCCTGGTGCAGGGCGATGCCGCCGATGATCTGTACATGATAATGTTTGAGTTTGAGAACGCGCCACGCCGCCTCGCGCACGACGGCGAATGCGTCGTACAGAATGTCGTCGAGCGTTTCGCCCGCTTGCAGGCGGCCTTTGAGCACGCCCGTCTGCGCGCGCAGTTCGGCGTCTTTCATGGCGGCGTACTTGGATTCGAGCGCCTCCACGCGGTACGCCATCTTGTCAAGCTTTTTCAGGCTGCGGCGTCCGTCGCTGTTCAACATATAATTCAGAAGTCCCATTTACTGCTCCCCGCCGCACGGTGTGCGGCTATTCGATTGATCCCCGCCCCCTGCGGGGCATACCTGTATTATTTTACAATATTTTCGCCGAAATGTAAAAGAATTTTCATCGGAATTTGCCGAAATGGGGATAATTTAACCGCATTTTCACGCAGATGGAAGATTTTCCCCTTTTCGCGCCACGCTCGCCGCCGTGAGAAGGTACACTTTGCGGGCGCCCGCGCCGTACAGGAGGCGGGCAAGTTCGCCCGCGGTGGCGCCCGTCGTCATCACGTCGTCCACGATGACCGCCGCCTTCCCGCGCCAGACTTTGCGCGACGAGAGATGAAAACTTCCCCGCAGATTCTTCGCCCGCTCGCTGCGGGAAAGCTGTTTCTGCGCGGAAGTGTCGCGCGTCTTCACGACGGCGTCCGCCTCGACGGGGATCCCCGACAGGGCCGAAAGACTTTCGGCCAGAAGCCGCGACTGGTTGTAGCCGCGCCCGCGTTCGGCGCGCTCGGTCATCGGGACGGGCACGAGCATATCCGCGTCCGGAAATTCGGAAAGGAGCAGGGGCAGCATGCTCCGCGCAAACGCGGAGGCAAGGTATTTCCCGCCCGTCTTGAACTTCCTGATCAGCCGCACCATCTCGCCTTCGTAGCGGAAGGCGCTGCGCGCCGATTCCCATGGCGGCATGTCCGCCTTGCATTCCGCGCACACGGGATAATCTTCCCCGATCGCGCGGCCGCACTTTTCGCAGATGTAGCCGCTGTTGAAGGGAAGCGTGCGCAGACAATATTCGCAAAAATATTCTTCGGTAAACACGTCCGCCCCGCAAGCGGCGCACGTATGGTGGCCGAACAGTATGTCGAAAAGCCCCTTGATCGCCTCTTTGATCATACGCTCACCTTATCTTCCGCTTTTCCATGGCGGCACCCTCGCCCGTTTATAAACAGGGAGCGGAGACGGCACCCCCGCCCGTTCATAGACAGGGAGCGGAAGCGGCACCCCCGCCCGTTCATAAACAGGGAGCGGAAGCGGCACCCCCGCCCGTTCATAAACAGGGAGCGGAGCGCCCGCGCTCCGCTCCTGCCGCCCTGCCTGCGCAGGGGGTCAAAGATATTTTTTGAGTGTTTCCGCCATATCCGTCGCTTCCCAGGGGAAGGCGTCGCGGCCGAAATGACCGTAGGAGGCCGTCTGACGGAAGATGGGACGGCGCAGCCCCAGCTTTTCGATGATGGCCGCCGGGCGCAGATCGAAATTCTCGGTGATCGCGCGCGCGATCTTCTCTTCGGAAACTTTGCCCGTGCCGTAGGTGTTCACAAACAGCGAAACGGGGTTCGCCACGCCGATGGCGTAGGCAAACTGCACTTCGCACTCGTCCGCAAGGCCCGCCGCCACAATGTTTTTGCAGACATAGCGCGCCATGTACGCCGCACTGCGGTCCACTTTGGTGCAGTCTTTCCCCGAGAAAGAGCCGCCGCCGTGCGCGCACCGGCCGCCGTAAGTGTCCACGATGATCTTGCGGCCGGTCAGACCGCTGTCCCCTTCCGGCCCGCCGATCTCAAAACGACCGGTCGGATTGATGAAAAAGCGAGTGTTCTCGTCGATGTATTTCTTGTCGATGACTTCGTCGATGACAAACGTGCGGATGTCTTTGGCGAGCTGTTCCTGCGATACGTGTTCGTCGTGCTGGGCGGAGACGACCACCGTATCCACGCGCACCGGCTTTCTCCCTTCGTATTCGACGGTCACCTGCGTCTTTCCGTCCGGGCGCAGATAGGGCAGAAGCCCCCCTTTCCGCACCTCGGCAAGGCGCATCGCAAGCTTGTGCGAAAGTACGGCGGTCAGCGGCATCAGCTCGGGCGTCTCGTTGACGGCATACCCGAACATCATGCCCTGGTCGCCCGCGCCGAGAAGATCGTATTCGTCGCCGCCGTTGCGGTGCTCGACCGATTCGTCGACGCCCTGCGCGATGTCGGCGCTCTGCCCGTGGATGGCCGTGATCACGGCGAGCGAGTTGTAGGAAAAGCCCTGCCCGTGCGTGTAGCCGATCTCCTTGACGGTATCGCGCACGATCTTGGAAATGTCTACATAGCAGTTGGTCGAAAGCTCGCCCATCACCAGCACCATGCCCGTGGTCGCACAGCACTCGATGGCCGCGCGCGAATTTTCATCCTGCGCCAGCACCGCGTCGAGCACGGCGTCGGAGATCTGGTCGCAGACCTTGTCGGGATGTCCTTCCGTCACGCTTTCACTGGTAAAAAATTTCCTCATACGCATACCTTCCTTTTGCACCGCCCCCAACCGGACGGCCTTCTTTCCGGCCTTTATTATATATTTTCCCCGCGAAAAAGTCAATGCTTTCCGCGATCGCTTTACAAAGCCGGAAAAAATATGTTAAAATCTCGGCATGAGCGCTCAATGCAATCTTTGCCCCGTTCGCTGCGGGGCGGAAAGAGACGCCGCACCCGGACGGTGCGGCGAAAAAAACGAAATGCGCATGGTAAAATACGGACTTCACCCCTACGAAGAGCCCTGCATCTCCTTTCGGAAGGGGTCGGGCACCGTCTTTTTTTCCGGTTGCGCGCTGAAATGCGTCTTCTGCCAGAACTTCGACCTCTCCCGTTCGCGCAGCGGCGAGGAGGTTTCCCCGCAGCGGCTTGCGGGCATCTTCCGCGAACTGGAAGAGATGGGCGCGGAAAACATCAACCTCGTGACCGCATCGCATTTCCTTCCTAAGCTTTTGCAGACCTTTTCCCTCTATCGGCCGAAGATCCCCGTCGTCTACAACACGCACGCTTACGAGGACGTGCGGGCGCTGCGTGCGCTGGATCCCTACATCGATATCTGGCTGCCCGATCTCAAATATTTTTCCCCGCGCGTGTCGGAACGGTACACGGGCCGCGTCGATTATTTTGCGTTCGCCTCCCGCGCCGTGGAATTCATGGCGCAGCGCCGACCGACCTTTCAGGAGGGGAAAATGCTCTCCGGCTGCATCGTGCGGCACCTCGTCCTCCCCCTCAACAGCGGCGACAGCGTGCAGATCGTAAAATGGTTCGCCGCCCTTCACTCCCCCGCCTACCTCTCCGTCATGGGACAGTACATCCCCTGCGGCGAGATCGCAAACTTTCCCGAGTTGCAGCGAAAGATCACCCCGCGCGAATACAGGCGGGTCGTCGACTGCGCCCTCGCCGAAGGCATCGAAAATCTCTTTGTGCAGGAACTCTCTTCCGCCGAGAAGGATTTTATCCCCGATTTTTCACCCTCTTCGCGCAATCTGTTCTGACCCGACGCTTTTTCCGCCGACAAGAGCACGAACACACACTGTCGGCTCCTTATTTACGGGCAAGGTAAGGTCTCTGCCCAAAATATTTTCGGAGCAAGAGCGACACGACAAAGCGATGTCCGACGCACGGCGAAGCGCCGACTGCCACAAGGCAAGCCGCTGTCGGACGCTCGATAAAGCGCCATCACTGTTCGGCGAATTTCCGACGCAGGCGGACGTATTTTCTGACCAGTTTTGCGACTTTGGAAGGGGGCGCGGCGCGCAGCTGCCATTCCAGCTCTTCCATCTGCTGCAAAGTAATTCTTTTCATGCCGCTATTTTGCGGAAAATTGATCATTCTATGCTGATATCCTTAGAAAACGTACGATTCGGGTACGAGGACAAAATTTTATTCGAGCATGTAAACGCCGTCGTATCGGAGGGCGAGCGCATCGGGCTGATCGGCGCAAACGGCGAGGGAAAGACCACCCTTCTGAAGCTGATGAGCGGCGCGCTTCTGCCCGACGAGGGGCGCATTCTGCGAAAGAGCGGGCTGAAGATGGGCTTTCTGGAACAGAACGGCGGCCTGGAAAGCGACAAGACGGTGTACGAAGAGATGCGTTCGGTGTTTGCGCCCGTACTGCGCGCCATCGAAGGACTGCGCGAGACAGAACAGCGGCTCGCGCAGACGGAATACGGCAGCCGCGAATACGGCGAGCTTTCCGCGCACTACGAACAGCTGGAGCGCACCGTGGCCGCCGCCGACGGGTACAACGTCGACGTGAAGATCCGCACGGTGCTGGGCGGCATGGGATTCGCGGACAGATACGAACAGATCATCTCCACCATGAGCGGCGGTGAAAAGACGCGCCTCAAGCTCTGCCGCCTGCTTCTGGAAGAGCCGGAGATCCTGTTCCTCGACGAGCCGACCAACCACCTGGACGTCGCGACCATGTTCTGGCTGGAAAATTACCTGAAAAATTACCGCGGCGCCATCTTCACCGTATCGCACGACCGCTATTTCCTCGACGCCGTCGTGGGAAAGATCTTTGAAATGGAGCGCGGGCGCGTGAGCATCTTCCGCGGGAACTATTCCAAATACAAACAGCTGCGCGCCGAAAAATACGAACACGATTGCAGGGAATACGAAAAACAGCAGGAAGAGATCGCCGAGCTCAAAGATTACATCGCCCGCAACATCGTGCGCGCCACGACGGCACGCAGCGCGCAGTCGCGCGTGAAAAAGCTGGAGAGCATGGAAATGCTGGAAAAGCCCCTCCCGCCCCCGCAGCCGCCACACTTTCAGTTCAAAACAGAGGAACGCTGCGAGGAGCGCGCCCTCTCCGTACATGGCCTGACCCTCACTGCAGGCGGCAAGACCCTCTTTGCGGATGCGGCGTTCGAGGTGCGGCGCGGCGAAAAGATTGCCGTCGTGGGCGAGAACGGCGCGGGCAAATCCACGCTCATCCGCACCCTCGTTTCGGCGCGGAACAACGCCGTTTCGTGGGGACGTTATACAAAAATCGGATACTATGACCAGGAAAACGCCGACCTGGATCCCGACGAGACGGTGCTCGGCGCGCTCTGGCACAAGCACACCTATCTCTCCCAGACGCAGGCGCGCGGACTGTTGGCGCAGGCCAGACTTTCCGCCGAAGACATCGATAAAAAGGTGCGGTCGCTCTCGGGCGGACAGCGCGCCAAACTGGCTCTGGTGCTCCTGGAAGCGGAAAAGGCCAACTTTCTCGTACTGGACGAGCCGACCAACCACCTCGACCTCCCCGCGCGCGAAGCGCTGGAAGAGGCGCTCCACAATTTTGACGGAACGCTGCTCTTCGTTTCACACGACCGCTATTTCATCGCGGGGATCGCGGACAAGGTCCTCGAGATCGAAAACAAAAACCTGACGCTGTACCCCTGCCGCTATGAGGAGTACACCGCGCTGAAAGAGAGCGCCGCGCGCGAAGAGACGGAAAAGAAGGCGGAAAAAGAGAGTTCCCGCCCCAAGGAAAACAGTTCTTACCGCTCCAAGGCGGACCGCGCAGAAGAGGCAAAGGCGCGCAAGCGCACCAAAGAGCTGGAAAACGAGATCGCGCGGACGGAGGAGGAGATCGCACGGCTGGAAAGGGAGATCGCCGACCCCGCCGTCGCCGCCGATTACAGGCGGCTCGCCGAAAAGTGCGCCCTGCTCGACGACGCCCACGCCAGGCTCGACGCGCTCTATTCCGAATACGAAACGCTGTTGTAAGGGGGACGTATGCAAAAAGACTGCGCCTTTACGAGGGAAGACGGCCGATTCCGCTACCGCGCCGCGGCGATCATCGTCGAAGACGGATTCGCCCTCTTTGCGACAAACAGCACCGTCGATTACTTTTATTCGGTCGGCGGCGCCGTACAGCTGCATGAAAGCGCGGAAGACGCCGTAAGGCGGGAAGTGCTCGAAGAGACAGGCGTCGCCTATGAGATCGACAGACTCGCCGTCATCCACGAAAATTTTTTTAACGGAAATTCCCCTTCCGGGCCGTGCAAGTGTCACGAGATCGCTTTTTATTTTCGTATGAAGCCGCGCGGAACGCGCCGGCTGAACAGCTGCAGTTACACTGCGGGCGTGCGGGAAGAGATGTGCTGGCTCCCCGTCTGCGACCTCGATCGGTACAGGGCTTATCCCGCCTTTCTGAAAGATTTTCTTCGGGAGGATCCGCAGGCGATCGTCCACATCGTCACAAAAGAACGCTAATCCCCCTGCTCAGACGAGCCGGGGGATCTTTTTACTGCCCTTGTTTGATGCCATTTTTCTGCCCACCCTTTGCAGGCATTTTTGCATCCTTTCTTTAACAGCATATTTCGCAGTTCTTCCTTGGATTCGTTTTCTGCTTTCTTACACCGACGGCTTGCCCGAAAAAGACTTATGCCTTCCCTCGACGACCTTCCAGGTTTGTCGGGGGATTTTTTCCTCCCTACTTTGACCGTCTTTTCCGTCCCTTTCCGATGGCTTTTCCTCTCTTTTTTTTGCACAGCCGCCGCCCTCTTTTGGCAAGTTTTTACTTTTATTTGCCGCCCGACCTGCTCACGACTTGCATGCCTTGCCTGCCCGTCTCTTCTGCCTTGTCTACGCTTAGGCTGTTTTTGTTTCCCGCTCGCTCCTGCGCAGTCCAATCCGCCTACGCCTTGCTCCTCCCCCGCCGCCCGACCTTTCCTCGCCTCGCGCCCGGATTCGCCTCTCCTGCTTTTCTTCCCGATTTTTTCCCTTCTCCCCCGGCAAAATTTTTCCGGAAAATTTTGTTAAAACCTCTTGACAAATCACCTTTATTGATATATATTATTGATAAATAGAATTTACTAATAATTTTAGCGTAAATTTACGGGTCGCAGGAAACCTTCGGCAAATGAGAGAGTGCAAGCCGACAGGGGAATACGCGATCGGTAAAAAATATATTCCGGAGGTAAACACAATGCGCAGCATCACAAAGCTGGATCTGCAGTATGCGCACCGTTTTTACGGGTTCAAGGGCGAGGCGCAATATCTGCACGGCCACACCGGCGTACTGACCATTGAGGTCGAGGACACGGTGAACGAAGGGGTGAACATGGTTTTCCCCTGCAATGAAATTCAGAAGACGGCGTGGGAGGTACTGAAAAATTTCGACCACGCGCTCATCTTGCGCGAGGACGACCCGCTGCTGCCCGCGGTGCTTTCCGTATATGAGAAGCAAGGGATCAGGGACGGCGCGCCGCAGAACACGATGAAGGGAGAAGCCTTCAAGACAGAGCTCGCCGCCGCCTACCCCGAATGCCGCCTCGTGGTGACCAAAGAAACGATGACGGTGGAAGGCATGATCAAGATCGTCTACGACCTGCTCAAAGACAAACTCAACATCGCAAAGCTCACCTTTACCAGCGGCGTGAATGCGGCGTCGCAGGAATATGTGACGCAAAACAAGATCGACCGCTGCCCGCTCTGCGGCATCGCGCTGGACGAAAACGGCGTCTGCCCGAAATGCGGCTATAAAAAGAGATAACCAGTTCAAAACAAAGACGCCGCCCTGAGAAAATCTCGGGGCGGCGTCTTCATAAAGATAAATGTTTTTTCAAGAGGAAGTCCGATAAAAAAAATTCTTCAGCGGCTTGCTTTTTTTACGACAAAAATACAGGCAGCTTCTGTCTGTATTTTTTCTATAAGAGAAAAGGTGGCGACACGCAGATATTTTTCTGTTTTCTGCGGTGAATCCGGATAAAGCCGCAAGCTTCTTTCCCCGCAATCCAGAAATTTCTGCCGGCTTGTGTCGATAGAAAGAATAAATCTTCCGTTTTCTTTCAGTAGCTGTGCGACCTTGCCGATCGCTTTCTTTTTTTCGCGGATATGCAAAAACGTGAGCGAGGAGTAAATCATGTCATATTTATGATGAAAATCATAAGACAAAAAATTCCCGCATACCAGGGAAACATTTTGCAGATGAGCCAGATTATTCTTTGCCCGCCCGATCGCTTCGGGCGAAAGGTCAATACCGGTAAACCGCTTGCAATCCGGCGCAACGCGTACGGCAAGTCGCCCCGTTCCCACCCCGACTTCCAGTACCTCTTCTGTATTATTAAGGTGCAATGCAGCGAAAAATGCTTCCCCGTCCCACCGTTCCATGTATTCCCGCAAAGCGGGTGGATCTTTGACAGGATCATCCCCCTCTCTGACAAGAAGATCATAATGCTCTCTTGTCTCGACAAAATGTCTCTTTTTTCTTTTGTCCTTCATCGGGTACTCTTCTCCCTTTCAGCCTTATCTATAAAATTCCCGCTCAATCTATCAACAAATCTTTCAGAACAGCTGCAGTAGGTCTACCAGGATGGCAAAGCCGATGAGGAGCACAAACCCGGCGGCGTGGATGATCGCCTCCACCTTGCGGTTGATGGGTTTGCCGCGGATCCATTCGATGACCGTGAAGATGACTTTCGAGCCGTCTAAGGCGGGAATGGGCAGGAGATTGAACACCGCAAGGTTGACCCCGATAAACGCCGCGATCTCAAAAAACTGCTGCGCGCTGCGCGAGGCGATCTCGGACGTGAGTTTGATCGTCGTGATCGGGCCGCCGAAGGCTTCCAGACCCAGATCCCCCGTGAACAGCTGGCCGAGTACCTTGAAAATGGTGCCGCCGATCCGGAAAGAATAGCCGAAAGAGCGGCCGAGCGTTTCAAAAAAGCCGAAACCCCGGTAGGACGCCGACGCGACGAGATAGACGGCGCCTCCCTCCGTTTCCTGCGTGGCGATGCCCAGCGCCCGCCACAGAGGCGCCGTGTCCGTCAGATTTTCAAAATGCGCGTCTGCGCGCAATACGACGGAGATCTCCTCCACCTCTCTGCCCGTTTCCGTCTTGCGCGAGACGGTGAACGCGACCTTGTCTCCCTCGTTTTTCCCGGAAAGGACGGAGAGAAGGTCGGATGTGAGATAAATATTCTTTCCCTCGCACCGAAGTATCACGTCTTCGTCCTGAAAGCGCAGGCCGCCCACCTCGATGCCGAGCTCGTACGTCTTGTCGGCAGGGTCGACGCGGTAGGTCATGAGCAGCAGCTGCCCGTATAAAAAAAAGGAAACGACGATCAGAAGGAGCGCAAAGAGATAGTTCATCAGCGCGCCCGCCACCAGCACGATGATGCGCTGCCACGGCTTTTTGTTGTTGAATGCGTCGGGCGAAGGATTTTCTTCGTCCTCCCCTTCAAAGGCACAGTAACCGCCGAGCGGAAGGGCGCGCACGGAAAAGAGCTCGCCGTTCTTTTTGGTGTGCTTATACAGCGCCGGGCCGAAACCGATGGCGAACTCGTTGACTTTGAACCGGAAAATTTTTCCGGCGATGTAGTGCCCGAACTCGTGCACGGTGACCATGGCCAGAAGGATGACGAGCGCCAGAAGCACCGAACCGATCGTGCGCATCACGCCCGTAAAGGACAGCAGACAGGAAAACATAGACCTCCGTTCAGCGAAGAAGCGACCGCGCAAAGGCGCGCGCCTGCCCGTCCGCCGCCGCGAGCGCGGCATAGCTTTCTGCCGGTCCGGGCTCGAGCGCGGCGAGCGTGCCGCTTATAATTTCTGCAATTTGCGTGTATTTTATTTGCCCTTTCAGGAATGCTTCGACCGCCACTTCCCCCGCCGCATTCAGAAAACAGGGATACGTCTGCCCTTTTCTTGCACATTCGAGCGCGAGAGAAAAACAGGGATAGCGGCGAAGATCCACTTCCTCGAAGTGCAGCGGGCCCGCCTTGCACAGATCGAGAGCGGGCGCGCACGGAATGCGCTCCGGCCAGGTGAGCGCGAGCTGGATGGGAAGCTCCATCGACGGGACGCCCAGCTGCGCAAGCAGGGCGCCGTCGGCAAATTCGACCATGGAATGCACGACGCTCTCGCGGTGGATGAGCACCTCGATCTTTTCGGGCGTAGCCCCGTACAGATGCATCGCCTCGATGACCTCGAACCCCTTATTGAGCATGGTGGCGCAGTCGATCGTGATCTTGGGTCCCATCTTCCAGTTGGGGTGCGCCAGTGCCCTCTCGGCCGTGACGAAGGGAAGCTCTTCGAGCGGAACGTCGCGCAGCGCCCCACCGCTTGCCGTGAGGATGATGCGCGAAAAGGACGCCGAACGGTCGAAATGCAGGCACTGCCAGATCGCCGAATGCTCCGAATCGACGGGGAATATGCGCACACCCTTCTCCTCGGCCGCGCGCATCACCAGGCCGCCGCCCGCCACGAGACACTCCTTGTTGGCAAGGGCGATGTCCTTTCCCGCCCCGATGGCGCACAGCGCCGCTTTCAGTCCCGCAAAACCTGTGACGGCGATAAATACGATGTCTGCCCCCGCATAGGCGCAGACCTCTTCAAACGCCTCTTCCCCCCGCGCAAACCGAGTGCCCGACGGCACTTCCGGCTTGCCGCCTTCCTGCCGCAATACCGCCAGTTCCGGGCGCACCGCGGCCACCTGGCGCAAAAACGCCCCTTCGGAAGAGTTCGCCGCCATGGCGACGATGCGGAATTTTTCGGGATAGCGCGCCGCCACTTCGATGACCTGACGGCCGATGGAACCGGTGCTTCCCGCTAGCGCAATTTTCTTCATTTCTTCTCCTGTATCGTGCGCCTGAGCGCGCACGATCTATATATACGCGGCGCACCCTCCTCTTTATGCAGGGCCGCCCCTCCCGATCAGACAGACGCCGCTTCCGCGCGGGTTTGCATACCACTGCGCGGCGGATCCGCTCTCGTGTCAGCTTGAACGAATTTTCACGGGCGTCGCCCCGTTTGCGCGTGCGGTGCCGCGTTTACGTGAGTGTTGCCGCATTCGCGCGGGCGTTGTGACACATTTGCGCGGGCGTTGCGGGCGAAGGTCAAAAACAGCCCGCCGCAGGGCGGGCTGTTTTCCCTGCCGTCCGATCAGACGAACAGTGCAAACACGATGTAGACGTAGGTACTGGCAAACAGCGTGCCGTCGATGCGGTCGAGTATGCCGCCGTGCCCGGGAAGAAGTTTGCCCATATCTTTGATGCCGCAGCTGCGCTTGATGACGCTTTCGACGAGGTCGCCGAATTCCGTGAGCACCGAACCGATGAGGCCCACGACCGCGAGGAAGATCCACACGGCTTCCGCCCCGCCTGCGCGGAGCACCAGCGTGCCGCCGAACAGGGTGTACAGCCAATAGATCAGAAAGGTGGCGCCCGTTCCGAAGATCGCCCCGCCGATCGCGCCCGAAACCGTCTTTTTCGGACTGATGGTCGGGCAGAGTTTTCTGCCCTTGAAGATGCTCCCCACCACAAAGGCGAAGGTATCTGCCACGGGCGAAATGACAAAGATCAGCAGGAGCGCCAGCATGGAGCCGTGCGGGAGAGAATTGGCAAGGAGCATGGTGGCGAGCAGCGCCGTCGGATAGAATCCGCACAGCATCGCGCCGCCGATGCCCTGCACCTTCGAATTTTTATGGTCGACGACCAGAAGGCAAAGGAGTACCAGCGCAAAAAGGAAGGAAAGATTCAGAAGCGCCCGATAGCCCTGCCCCGGAAATCCGCGGCTCGCGGCGAGATATTCGACAAGAAAATAAGAGGGCGTAAAGAGCAGCGCGTAGGCATATACGCAAAGTCTCTGCGACAGGCTCATCGGCAGGAGCGGTTCGCGCATCTGCCCGTCTTCGCCGGGATGCGCGCCGCCCAGCGCGTGGACGATCTCCCAGGTACCGATCAGCGAAAACGCGTAGATCAGAATGCCGAAATAGCGCGCGTCGAGCGTTCGCAGATAGAAAAATACCAATAGAACCGCCACATAGACGGCCCCGGTGACAATGCGTTTGGTCATACGTCTTCCTCCCGCACATTGCCGAACCGCCTGTCGCGCGCGGAATAAGTCTCGATGGCGCGCTCGAGGTCGCGCCGCGAGAACTCCGGCCACATCTTGTGCGAAAAATAAAGTTCGGAATAGGCGGCCTGGTAGAGCAAAAAGTTGGACAGCCGCACTTCGCCGCCCGTGCGGACGATAAAGTCCGGATCGGGCAGACCGCCCGTCATGAGCAGGTTTTTGAAGCTGTTTTCATCGACGAACCGCCCGTAGGAGACCGCCGCGTTGACGGCGCTGACGATCTCGCTGCGCGCGCCGTAATTGACGCAGATGTTCAGAAGGTTCCCCGTGATCTCCCGCGTATCCTCCATGATGCCGATGAGCATCTGGCGGATATCTTCGGGAAGCGCGGTCAGATCGCCTAAAATGTTGATCTTCGCGTTCAGCTCGAGCATCTTCTCTTTCTTGCGCGAAAAATAGGTGCGGAAAAGATCGAACAGCTCGTCGACCTCCTCTTTGGGACGCCGCAGATTTTCCGACGAGAGCGCGTACACCGTGACGATGCGTATGCCGAGGTGAAAACAGTGCGAACAGACCTTGAACATGTTCTGCACGCCCATCTTATGGCCGTAGCCGCGCGGACGAAAACGCCGCTTTGCCCAACGGCCGTTGCCGTCCATGATAAACGCGATATGGGCGGGAAGCTTGACTTTTTTCATGGCACCCTTATACGGACATGATCTCTTTTTCTTTATCGGCGGTATGCTTGTCGATCTGTTCCATGCACTTGGAAATGACCTTTTCGACCTCTTTTTCCTGCGCAGCACATTCGTCTTCGGAAAGCTCTTTGGCGTTCTTCATCTTTTTCAGCGCATCCATCGCGTCGCGGCGGACGTTGCGCACCGCCACCTTCGCGTCTTCGGACAGAGATTTGATCTGCTTGGCAATGTCGCGGCGGCGCTCTTCGGTGAGATCGGGGAAGATCAGGCGGATGACCTTGCCGTCGTTGGTAGGCGTAAGGCCGATGTTCGAGGCCAGGATCGCCTTCTCGATGCCCTTCAGCAGGCTGGTATCCCAGGGACTGATCACCAGGCATTTCGCGTCTGCCACCGCAATGTTGCCCACCTGGTTGATGGGCGACATCGTGCCGTAATAATCCACCTGGATCTTATCCAGAATGTGCGGATTGGCACGGCCCGCACGGATGTTCGCGTATTCTTCGCGCAGCACCCCGGCCGTCTTGTCTAATTTGTCTTCCAACGTGAGCATCAGCTCTTCTACTTTTTCATTGTCGATCATGGCAATCTTCTCCAAAAAAATAAATCTATGTTCACGAATTTTTGTGAAAAGAGTTCACAAAAATTCCGTGATTTTTAGGAAAAACCCACCGTTCGCCGACCTACGTCGGCTCTGCGTTCGGTTTTTCCTCTGCGACGTTATTTTTAAGGGCTCTCCATTATAGAAAACGTCGCATTCACCTTTTCCGCCAGAGGCCGCTCGTAATATCGAGGCAAGCCTCGATATTGCGGAACCATCGATTTTTGCCATTGCAAGCAAGCAAAAATCTCCGGTTCCTTCGCGGCAAATCGGGGGCTTGTTCCGCAAAGCGTGGTTTGCGGAAACGCAAGTAATTTTTTTGAAATAATTTTCTCGCGCAAGGGAAATCGCTATTTTCCGCAGCGCAACCCTGTTTGCCAACGCTTTGGCTTGCGGGAAGAGGGTGAATTTGCGGCTTTATATAATATTTGGAGCCCTTAAAGTAAGCCGCAAAGAGGGAGAAAACGCCGCAGAAAACGCTGCAAGCGTTTGAACGGCGGTGTCGCCCTCAACTCTCGGCATTTCGCAGCCGGCAGCCCGGCGAGAAATGCGAGAACTCTTACTACTCGTTCGTGATCAGCGTTCCCGTCTTTTCCCCGCAGATGGCTCGCACGATCGCGTCCTTTTCCGAAAGCGCAAAGGCAAGAACGGGAATGTCGTTGTCCATGCACATGGTGATCGCCGTCGTGTCCATCGCTTTCAGGCCGCGGTTGATGACCTCCATGTGCGTGATCTTGTCGATCTTCTTCGCGTTCGGATTCAGCTTGGGATCGCTGTCATAGATGCCGTCCACATTCTTGGCCAGAAGGAGGATGTCCGCGTTCGTCTCTGCCGCGCGGAGCGCCGCGCCCGTATCCGTCGAACAGTACGGGTTGCCCGTGCCGCAGGCAAAGATGACGATGCGGCCAAGCTCAAAGTGCCGAAGCGCCTTGCGCAGAATGAACGGCTCGGCGACGCTGATCATGTTCAGCGCCGTCTGCACGCGGGTGGGAACACCCTTCTGCTCGATCGCATCCTGCATGGCAAGAGAGTTGATCACGGTCGCCAGCATGCCCATGTGGTCGGCCGTCGTCCTGTCCATGCTCGTGCCCTGCCTGCCGCGCCAGAAATTGCCGCCGCCCAGCACGATGCCCACTTCTACTCCCATCTTGTGCACGCGGATCAGCTGGTCGACAACGCCGGCTATGATGTTTTCATCCAGCCCGAAGCCCTTTTCTCCCGCAAGCGCCTCGCCGGAAAGTTTTAAGATGATCCTCTTGTATTTCGGTTTCTGTGTATCCACAACTCCCTCCGAACGGTCACCGGCACTCCTCGCGCCGGTTCTGCGTTTTTTCCGCGCTCGTGCGCGGTTTTTTTACATGCGTCCTCCCATTTTCGGGCGCAAATCTTGGTTTCCCGCGAACATGCGCGGTTTTTGCGTGCGTCCTCACTTTTTCGGACGCGCACCGGCTTTTTGAAAAAAAGGCACACAAAAAGTTTTTTGTGTGCCTTGCCGGAATTAACCTTTCATCTTGGAAACTTGTTTTTCGACTTCTTCGGCGAGGTCGTCTTTTTTCTTTTCGATGCCCTCACCCATCTCGTAGCGCACGAAGCGGCGCACCGTGATCTTTTCGCCGATGGAAGCGATCGCCTCGGTGATGAGCTGGCCGATCGTCTTGGAAGAATCTTTTACGAACGGCTGCTCGAGGAGGCAGAACTCTTCGTAATATTTCTTCATGCGGCCGACGACCATCTTTTCCGCGATGGCCTCGGGCTTGCCCTCGTTCATGGCCTGGATCTTGAGGATCTTCTTTTCCTCTTCCAACGCCTCTTCGGGAACCTCTTCCTTGGTCACGTACAGGGGCTTGGATGCCGCGATCTGCAGCGCGATGTCGTGCACGAGCGCCTTGAACTGATCGCCGCGCGCCACGAAGTCCGTTTCGCAGTTGACTTCGACGAGCACGCCGACCTTGCCGCCCATGTGAATGTAGCTGTCTACGATCCCTTCCGCCGCGATGCGGCCCGCTTTCTTGGCCGCCGTGGCCATGCCCTTCTCGCGCAGGATCTCGATCGCTTTATCCATGTCGCCGTTCGCTTCGGTGAGAGCTTTCTTGCAATCCATCATGCCTACGCCCGTCTTCTGGCGCAGTGCATTTACATCACTTGCCGTAATAGCCATTTTTTATTCTCCTTTTCCGTATTCTTTACTCGGCCTGCTCGTCTGCGGGCGCTTCTTCTGCGACGACCTCTTCGATCGACTTCTCTTCGGCGGGAACTTCTTCGGCCGCCTGCTGCAGCTCGGCATTCACCGCCTCGCCCTGGTTGGCTTCGATCACGGCGTTGGCGATGACCGACGAAAGCAGTTTGACCGCGCGGATCGCGTCGTCGTTGCCGGGGATCACATAGTCGATCAGCTCAGGATCGCAGTTGGTATCGGTGATGGCGACGATGGGGATGTGCAGTTTGCGCGCCTCTTTGACGGCGATCTCCTCATTGTGCGGGTCGACGACGAACAGTGCGCCCGGAAGGGTGCGCATCTCTTTGATGCCGCCCAGGTTCGCCTCGAGCTTTTCCATCTCCTTTTTCAGGCCGAGAACTTCTTTTTTGGGAAGAAGGTCGAACTCGCCGCTCTCTTCCATCTTCTCGAGTTTGTTCAGACGGTCGATGCGCGAACGAATGGTTTTGAAGTTGGTGAGCGTGCCGCCCAGCCAACGCGAATTGATATAGAACTGACCGCAGCGGAGAGCCTCTTCCTTGATCGCTTCCTGCGCCTGCTTTTTGGTGCCTACGAACAGGATGCTCTTGCCCGCCTTGACGGTGTCGACGACGAAGTTATACGCCTGCTCCACCAGCCCTACCGTGAGCTGAAGGTCGATGATGTGAATATCGTTGCGCGCGGCAAAGATATACTTCTTCATCTTGGGGTTCCATTTCCTCGTCTGGTGCCCGAAGTGAACGCCCGCTTCGAGCAGCTGTTTCATCGTGATAACTGCCATAAATCCTCCGTTTCTTCCTCCCCCGCACGCACAAAAGGCCCGCATCAGCCCGCCCGGTTGGGATTTTGGCGGGAACGGAATGCGGAACGCACAGGGTGTGAATTTTTAGCCTTACTATTTTACCATAAGGCAGATTTTTTTGCAAGCAAAAAGAACGCCTCATCCGCTTTCTTTTGGCGCTGCAATGGAAAAATTCCGCAAAGTGCGGGCGCTTTTCCGCTCCGGCATCCATAGGCCGTTCGCTTCGCCGCCCGCCCCTGCTTACTTTTTGTGGTTATGATGCTTGCAGCCGCAGCCACAGCCCTCTTCGTAGTCGGTGTCCAGCGACGCGGCCTCGTCGGCGTCGTCGTCCTCCTCCATCACGCGGCAGAATTCGTCGAATACCTCGTCGAGAAGTTTGTCGTCCTCCACAGGCAGCAGCTCTTCGCTCCCGTCTTCGCCCACGATCTCCAGGATCGTCACGTCCGTCTCCTCGTCCTCTTCATCGTCGTCCGCCGGCTGAAAGAAGGCAAACCACCTGTCGTTGTACTCGATGGTCCCGATATGATAGCACTTGTGCACCTTGCCCTCGTCGTCGACCAGGTCGACCACGTTCGCTTCCTCGTCGGCACAATCTTCGCAGTCGCAGTCAGCTTCGTGGAGTTTCTTTTCTTCACTCATGGTTTCGCTCCTTTTATTTCTTTTATTCAAATACCCTTCCAGTATATAGGAAGCGGCAATGCTGTCTATGCTCTTCTTGCGCCCCTTGCGCCGCACTCCGCCGGCGATCTGGTCGCGCTCCGCCTCGATCGAGGTGAATCGCTCGTCTTCATATTCGATGGGCAGAGAGGTCTTCCCTCTCAGAAGTTCCACAAAACGGCGGGTCTTCACCGTCTGGATCGATTCGGTGCCGTCAAAGTGAACGGGCAGACCGCACACGATCAGCCCCACGCCCTTCTCCGCCGCGAGCGCCGCCAGCGCGGCCGCATCCCCTTCGGCATTCCCGGTGCGGAAATACGTCTGCGCCGGCAGAGCAAAGGTGTTGCCAGGATCGCTCACCGCTACACCAATGCGTTTATCGCCTATATCCAGCGCCATTATACGTTTTTCCATGCGCCCTCCTGTTTTTCTGTATTAGTATACCATATCCCCCGCCGCTCGTCTACATTTTTTCGAAAATTTTCGCCCGGAACAGAAAACTTTTACCTCCCTTACACAAAACCCACTCCCAAGGCCGCAACAGAAAGGCCTAACCTTGCGAGCGGCGTCGGGACAAGATCCAGAGACGAGGCACGACAGGCAAGGCAGAGACTTAAAGTGCGGCAGGCAAGACGCGGCGTAAAGGCGCGGCAGGCAAGACGCGGCGTAAAGGCGCGGCAGGCATGGTGCGGCGGCAAAGCGCGGCGGACAACAACGGCAAGGCAGAGACTTAAAGTGCGGCAGGCAAGGCGGGGCGGATTTAACCTGGCAGGCCGTCCGCCATGCAAAACCTGCACGGGCAAGGCGAGCGAGAGGGCGAAATCTGCGCCAAAACGTCATACGGCGCGATACCCGCCGCGCATGATGCGCGGCGGGTACCGTAAGAAAAAGTTGTTGGATGGATGAGCCGTTCAGGCGGCGTGACGCCGCATTTTTATCGGTATGCGGACGGCCGATTTTCCTCGGCAGGCCGTTTGCGGAAAAGCCGCAGATCTCTGGTCTTTCTCCCCTTTCCGCACCTCTATTGTACCGCATACTTGCAATAAATTTATCGACGACTCGTAAAGAATTTGTAATATTTCCCGCTCAATGATCCTGCCTGTCCTCCGCGGCGGGCGAAGAGAGCGTTTCGGGTTCCTTTGCTTCACACCCGTCTGCCGTTTCGTTCGCGGACGCACCGTTTGCGGCGGCAGGCTCCGCCTTTCCGCGCACGGCAAAGAGAAAGAAGGTGAATCCGATCACGAACATGACCGCGAGCACGCTCACGCCGAGATTTTCGCGGCCTGTAAGATCGGCCACGAGCGCGACGAGGAAGGTGCCGAGGAAGGATGCGCCCTTGCCGAAAATATCGTACACGCCGAAATATTCGCCCGACTTTTCCTGCGGGATGATCCGCGCGAAATAGGAGCGGGACATCGCCTGGATGGTGCCCTGGAACAATCCCACGCACACCGCGAGGATCCAGAATTCGTATGTCTTGTCCAAAAAGATCGCGTAGACGGTGATAAAGAAATAGGCGACGATGCAGGCGGCGATGAGGATTTCGGCGCGCAACTTGCGCGAGAGCATGCCCAAAAGGATGGCGGACGGGAAGGCGACGATCTGCGTCACGAGCAGGGCCAGAAGGAGCATGGCGGAGTCAAAGCCGAGATCGGTGCCGTAAGCGACCGCGAGGTCGATGATGGTATAGACGCCGTCGATGTAGAAAAAGAAGGCGAGGAGAAAGAGCAGAATCTTTTTGCTCTGCACGATCTCACGGAAGGTGCGGCCGAGGTTTCTGACCCCTTCGCGCACGGGATGACCGCCCGGCTGCACATAGTGGATCTGCTCGTAGCTTTTCCAAAGGGGCAGCGAACAGACGACCCACCACACCGCCGTAAGAAGGAATACGATGGGCATGGCCGCCCGGAACGGAAGCACCGCGATGCCCATGGACGGCTCATAAAGCACGTATACGACCACGCACAAAATGAACGGAATGCAGCTGCCGATGTAGCCCCAGGCGTAGCCGCGGGAGGAGACTTCGTCCATGCGCTCACGACTCGTGACGTCGCAGAGCATCGAGTCATAGACGACGAGGCTGAGCGAATAGGCGGATTTGGAAAAGACATACAGGGCCAGAAACCAGATCCAATGTCCGATAAACCCGAGGACGGCGCAGCTGAGCGCCCCCGCAAGCAGGACGACGGAAAAAATCTTCTTTTTGACCCCTCTGCGGTCTGCCGCGGCGCCGAGAAGGGGGCCGATGAGCGCGGTGACGGCGGTGGCGATGCTGGTGGCATACCCTAAATACACCGTGGCCGAATCGGCCGAATCTCCGGCGACGATATCGAAAAAGATGGGGATGAGCGTGGAGACGAGAAGGGTAAAGGCGGAATTGCCTACGTCATAAAGCACCCATTTCTTTTCGCGCGCGGTCAGCTTAAACTTCATAGTTTTTTTCCTCCTCGACAGAGAGCACAGGGATCTTTTCCCAGCCTTCCGCCGGCCCGAACGTGGCCGAGAGCGCCGCGGGCAATTCCCCTTCTCCGGAAAGGAACCTCTCGTATTCCAGGGAAAGGCCGACGCAAGTGCCGAGCGCCTTTTCAAACAACTTTTTCAGGCGCAGATCGCTGTCGGCACAGGCGGGAATGGGGCGGCGCGCGATCATCATGCCGTGCATCTCCCTGTAATTGCCCGAAAGCCGCAGCGCCGTCAACACAAACCCCCTCTTCAAAAATCCGGGCGCCCGCAATAGCCCGTTGTAAAACACCATCGAGCGCAGCGCCTTGTACGCCTGCGCAGGCGTGGCATCGAAAAAGGGCGCGATCACTTGCGCGTTGGAAAGGGTCGGGTGAATGTGATCGGTCAGCCGCGCGCGCAGAGGGTCCTTGCCCGCTTCCAGAAGCAGCGTGCGGTCGAATTCGCTCTCGATCTCCGTATGTCTCACGCCCGAAAGGCGGATCTTGTTCTCAATGTAAGAATGGCAGGCGGAATCCAGCGAAAAATGCGCCAGAAATCCCATGAGATAGGCAAAACTCGCCGCACGGTCTTCTGAGGAAAGATACACCTCCTTCCCCCTCCCGAAAAATTCGGACGCGGGCCGGCCGTGCATGGCAAACCCCTTCTGGTTCACGGGATTGACCTGCAGCGGTTTGTAGTAAAAGAACAGGTCCGGCCCGTGCAGGCCGATGTAAAAGAGATCTTCGGCGGCGCGCACCCGCTCGGCAAGCGGCGCGGGATACATCGCAAGCACCCTTCGACCGAATTCATAATGTGCATACGTGGACGGCATAAACAACTTTCTCCTTTCGCCTTCATTATACCACGGAAACACCGCCAAGTCGTCTGAAAAATACACTCTTTTGTAAAATAAATGTAAAATCTGCCTTTTTTCCGAATAAAAAGAGAGCGGCGCACTCTTGTCGCCGCTCCCCTTTCCGGAAATCCACTCAGCCTTTTTTGGCGGAAGTCTTTTTCTCTTCGGGCTTTTCGCCCCCTTCCATTCCGCCCATGGCGGCGAGCTTTTCGTCGATGTAGGCGTCGAGTTTTTCCTTGAATTCTTCCTGTCCCTTCTTCACAAGGGAACGCGTCTTGGTGCTGTTGGCCACCCAGAGTGCGCCCAGCGCCGCGCCGAGGGCAAGGCCCGCGACAAATTTTTCCATACCGTTTTTCCTCCGTGCGGGAGATCCCCGCTTTCGGTTACAGTATGCCGCACCGCCGTGAAATTATACGGACTTTCTACCTCTCCCCTCCGATGGCGCCCCCGCCCATGACAGAACGCGGAAACTTTTACGCGTTTGCGGAAAAATGTAAACGCGCGGGCGGGACAAAGAATTTCGACGCGAACGCAAAGTTCAGGCGCGCGGCGCAAGGTTTTATGCAGGCGCGACGAAGAGCTTATGCGCGCGGCGTAAAAAATATGCAAGCGCGCGCGAAATTTATGCGCGCGGGCGGGCGGGGCGGACGGAGGCGCGGGCAGAGCCCTTTTCCGCGGACTGCATGGCGCGGCCGACGCGCGAAGTGCGGCGGAGGCAGTCGTTTTCCTCGCTGAGGCGGCGCACCGTTTCGCGCAGGCGGGCGTTCTCCTCGCGCAGGCCGAGAGCGAGGCGGTCATACAGCGCGTTGATCTCCGCCTCCACGCGCCGCTCGAGCGGCGTTTTGACGGGGCGGACAAAGATCTGCGCGGAAAGGCCGAGCTTTTCCGCCACGGCGCGCACCTCGTCCGGCTGCTTTTTCAGCATGTTGCGATACTTGTTCTGGTAACGGAGCATGAGTTTCTCGTCGCCGCCGCACACGTTGGCGATGGAGCGGCGCACCGAATACCCCTTGTTCTTTTCGGCGAGAATGCGTGCAAGCATGGTCTGCGTCTCTTCGCGGGTAAAGGGTGTGATCTTCTCCGCGCAGAGATGTCTGCCCTCCAGAATGGGGCGCGCTTCCTGCGTTTTGAGCAGCTTATAGTAGTAATTCCGCACGCTGCCGCTCGCGCGGCCGTGCTGTCTGCCATAGTCGGAAAAGAGCGAAGTCAGCGTTTTGCCTGCGCTCTTGCCTTCCGAAATGTAGCGCACGAGTTCTTCTGCCTCCTCGCGCGCGTAGCCGTTGATCTTTTCCATATCGGACCTCCAGGTTTTTTGTCTGCGGAATTTATTGACATACTTTAATTTTTTTATTCATAAATATAGCGGGAGAAAAATTTTTTCGGAGAAAATCTTATGCGCGTGCATTTTTCAGCGTCCGTGCCCTGCCTTCTCAGGCTGGGCGGAGCGACGGCGGGGTATTGCGGGGAGGCGGAAAAATTCGCAGATCTGCCCGAAGAGGAGAACGTGGTGGCGGAATTTTTCCCGCTCAGCGGCGAATACGCGCCGCTTGCCTTCGTGTTGGGAAAAGAGTTTTTCTCCGCGCCCCCTTCCTGCTGCGACGTGTACCGCTATTCCTGCGGCGCGGACCTGTTCGCCGCGGAATTTTCGGCGCGGGAACAGGGTATGCGCGTGGTGGAACAGGTGCGCGCGGGCGGCGTGCTGGCGACCGTCTTCCTCTCCGACGGGCGGGCACAGCTGGCCCTGGAAACGGCGGGCGGCGCACAGCTGTATTCCCTGCCGCGGGCACAGGACTTTGAGGCGGGCGAAGAGAAGATCGGCGGAAAAGCGTTCGTGCGCCTGCATTGCAGGCAGAGGGGACGCGGCGTCCTTTTCCTGTACGGGCAGGACGGCACCCAGGCGCTGCGCGCCGACGCGGACGAATGGGAAAGCGGCGAAAAACTTGTCGTGCGCGAAAAATTTGCCGATATCGCCGCCCATACCGCCGAGAGCGTATACGCCTTCGGCGAAGGAGGATTTTTGCAAGAAAGCCGCACCCTGCGCGCGCGGGAAGGCTTTGATCTCTCCGCCCTCGACGAGCGGCTGCTGCCCTTCGCCCTCTTCCAGGAGATCGCCGCAGGCGGAGACCCGGCGCCCTTTCTCGCCCCGAATCTTCTCGAAAAAAAAGACCTCCTTAGCGACTACCTCGGAAATTTCTGCCAGGTGCGCCTGCCCAAAGAGATCTTCTACCTCACCCACGGCAGCCGCAACGCCGCGGCCCTCGCCTACCGCCGCGCCGATAACCTGTTCGAAATACGGTTTTTCGAGGCGGAAGTGAAGGAGAGAAAGATCTGCAATCTGAAACCCGTCGAATGATTACGAAGATTTCTGAAAGGGTCGGATGAGTAAGCGGCTGTTTTCTGATATACCTCGGAGGAGTCTGAAACGCATCGGATAAGCGCAAGGCAGACCGAAAACCCGTCGGATAAGTGAGCGAACATTTTCCGATATGCTTCGGAAGAGTAAGCAGTTTCTGCTTTCTGAAATGCGTCAGATGAGTAAGCGACCATTTTCTGAAACGCGCGCGCCCGTTTTGCGGGCGCGCGCGTTTTTTGGATGAGAGCCGCCGAATACGAAAATGCGGAAAATTTTTGACTTTTTGCCGCGCATACTGTATAATGGTAAAGAGGAAAAGAAATGTTTACGGATCTCTATTTTATCTATCTGGTTTCCGGGCTGATCATTCTGCCCTGCATCCTGCTCTCGCTGTGGGCGAGCGCAAAGGTACATTCGACCTTTTCGAAGTATGACCGCCTGCCGACCTCGACCAACTGGACGGGCGGAGACACCGCGCGCATGCTTCTGGAACGGCGCGGTCTGCAGGGGATACAGGTCGTACCGGGGAAAGGAAGACTGACGGACAATTTCAATCCCGCGACCCAGACGGTGACCCTTTCGGAAAGCACCTACGGCTCAAACTCGGTGGCCGCTGTGGCCGTGAGCGCGCACGAGATCGGGCACGTCGTACAGCGGGAAGACGAATACCTGCCCTATCGGCTGCGCGCGGTGCTCGTGCCCGTGACGAACATCGGTTCCCGCCTGGCGATCCCGCTGGTGCTTGTGGGCGTTCTTCTGCAGTGGCTCACCGCGCTGACCGAAGTCGGGAACATCATCGTGTTCATCGGCGTGTGCCTCTACGGACTTTCTACCCTGTTCATGCTGGTGACCCTGCCCGTAGAGCTGAACGCCTCCCGCCGCGCCAAACAGATGCTCGCCGAGACGGGCGTGCTGGTGACAAAGGAGGAACAGCGCGCCGCTTCCAAGGTTCTCTCCGCCGCCGCCATGACCTACGTCGCCGCCCTTCTGACTTCCCTGCTCTATTTTCTCCGGTTCTTGCTCTACGTCTTTATCCTCACCGGCCGGAACCGCAGAAACTGACACGCGCGCAGCTGCCGCACCGCTTATCTGCCGAAAAGAGCGACAGCGACAAGAGAACGACGCCCCGCGAAAATACATCGCCGAAGAGCGGAACTTTGATCCTATCGCCGAAGATCGGAACACGATCATTAAGAAAGCGCCGCCGCGCAAGAACTTGCGCGGCGGCGCTTTTTACCATTGAGCAAAAAATCAAAAAAGCGGAAAGAGTGGTAAATCAGACAAAAAAACGCGGAAAACTCCCAAAAGAAAAAGAAAGCTAAAAATCCCGAAAGAAAGAGAGAAATAAGAAAAACCGCGAAAGCGGAAAAGAGACGAAAGTTCTCTGAAAGAGGAAGATGCGCACAAAAAAGGGCAACAAAAAGGCGGCATCGCTGCCGCCTGAAATTTTAGTATTTGGTCACTTCTGCAGAAAGGATGATGATCTTGACTTTCGGCACGTTGAAGGTGACGGAATAGGGATTGTTGACGGCCATATCGTCCTCGATCTCCGTTTCAAAACCGCGGGTGAAGGAATAGGATTCGTCCGTCTCCTGCTGCGCGGTGATATAGTCGGAAATGGCGGTCGTGAGATTGGAAAACGCGGTGACCGAACTGTCGTTTGCCAGTTCGCCGAACACGCAGAACTTGGAATCGCTCGCGGCAGAGCTGTTCGTCGCGAGGAAGAACATGCTCGTCACGCTGTTTTTATAGTATTCGCCGCTCACCTGCGTGCCGCTGGGACGGGTGGCATAGACAAAATTCTTCTCGCCCGAACCGGTATACGCGTACGTGCCGATGGCACCCGTCTGATTTTTCATACCGGAAAAATTGTTCAGGACAAATCCGTTGCCCGAAATTTCTCCGTACAGGCGGTTGGTCGCCTGCGTGCGCGCCTCGTCTTTCCAGACGGATACGGGGATCTTCACGCTGCCGTCCGCGTTGAGAGTGGCGGCGTCGTAATCGAGCGCGGTCAGATCTGCCGTGATGTCGCCGTTTTCAAGGTCGGTATACGTGTAACCGCCGCCGACCATGCGGTCGGACTGATAATCGTGAATGACGGTGTTGTTGAAATAGCCCATCTCGACCAGTTCGAGATAATGCTCCACCGTCTGCTCATACGCGTTGCGGTAGAGTTTATAGGTGAGCGAATACGTTTCGCCGTTGAAAGAGATCTGCATGCGGATCTCCGGGTATTTGCTCTCGCACGCGGCAAACATGAGCGTGCACGTGAACAGCACCGCCAACGATACGAGAACGGAAAACAGCTTTGCCACTTTGGCGCCGATCGTTTTTACCATACGTCCTCCGGATAATTCAATGGATCATTCCCCCTTTGGGGATTTTCCGATACCTTACTATTTTACCCCGAAAAGACAGAATCGTCAAGCACTTTTGCCGCTTTTGCCCCGATTTGGCACAGAATTCCCGTATATTTTCACATTCGGTGAAAAAAACACCCCTTTCGCCGCCGAAATCCGCCCTTTCCCCTTCCTCCGCGCGGGCTCCTTGGGCACGGATGCGGCGCGTTCCGGGGATGATGAATGCCGTCATCAGAAGGCCCGGCAAAAAAAGCTTTGCCGCGCGCGGCGTTCTCTGGGGGCGCGGATGCGGGAGGGACACAAAGAAAAAAACGGGACGACTGTCCCGTTTTTTATCCGTTTGGTACGCGTTATACCAACTCGATGATGACTGTTTCGGCTGCATCGCCGCGGCGTGCGCCGAGGCTGATGATGCGGGTGTATCCGCCGCCGCAGTTCTTTTCGTCGTTGCGCTGCGCGTATTTGGGTGCGATCTCATTGAAAAGCTTTTCGATGAGCGGGTGCGCCACCTCTTTGGTGCGCGCCTTGTATGCAGACTTGCTCTCGTTGAAGGCTTTGATCTCCTGCAGATCGTAAAGTTTTGCCATGATCTTGCGGCGGGCGGCGAGTTTCTTCGGGCCGTCTTTCACGACGGTAACGGTGACTTCGCGCTCCTTTTTGCCCGTCTTTTCCGTGACAACTTTGCTGCTCTCGATCGTATCGTCGTACGCGTTGATCGCATCGGTGATGATCTTTTCGACATACGAACGAAGCTCCTTCGCACGGGCTTTTGTCGTCTCTATTTTTCCGTACCAGAGAAGGCAGGAAGCCTGGTTTCTCAACATGGCGACGCGCTGTTCGCTGGTTCTGCCCAATTTTCCCGGCATTGTGTTAGTCCTCCTTTTTTTCTAATGAAAGGCCGTAAGATTCGAGTTTCTGAATGACCTCGTCCAACGACTTTCTGCCGAGGTTGCGAACCTTGAGCATTTCTTCCTCGGTCTTCTTTGTAAGATCTTCGACGGTGTGGATGTTTGCACGCTTGAGGCAGTTGTACGAACGCACGGAAAGATCCATGTCCTCGATCGCCATCGCAAGGACCTGCTGCTGGCGGTCGTCCTCGTTGCGCACCAGAATGTCGATGCCCTTGATGGAGTCGGAAAGATTCACGAACAGCCCGATGTGGTCCTGCATGATCTTTGCCGCAAGCGAGACGATCTCTTTGGCGGAAAATGCGCCGTTCGTCCAAACTTCCATCACGAGTTTATCGTAGTCGATGTTCTGCCCGACACGCGTGCTCTCGACGTTGTAATTGACTTTTTTGACGGGGGTATAGATGGAGTCGACGGGAATGTAGCCGATGGGGTGATTCTTGTTCGAACCCGCACCCTTGTAGCCCCTGCCGCGGCCGACCGTGATCTCCATGTCCAGCTTGGCACCCTCGTCGAGCGTGCAGATATACTGGTCTTTGTTGATGATCTCGACTTCCGCATCCTGCTCGAGATCGGCTCCCGTGATCACCGCGGGGCCCTCCTTGCAGATATGGAGCGTTTTCACATAATCCTTGTCGGTCGACGCCGTCTGGATCGCAAGCATCTTCAGATTGAGGATGATTTCCGGCACGTCCTCCTTGACCCCTTCGATGGCGGAGAATTCATGCAGGATCTTCCCGTCCGGATAAAACCGTATCCCCTGCACCGCCGCGCCGGGCAGTGCGGAGAGAAGGATCCGCCTCAAACAGTTTCCTATGGTAAGACCGAAGCCCTTTTCGAGCGGTTCGACAACGATCTTGGCGTAGCTTTTCGCCTCGTTCTCTTCCACTTCGATCTTGGGCATATCCATTTCGATCATGCGTGTTTACCTCCTTGTTTCGGCGAATTGGGTTATTTCGAATACAGCTCGACGATCATGTGCTCTGCGATCTGGCTGTCGATATCATCGCGCGCAGGCAGGGCAAGAACCTTTCCTTCCAGTTTCTCCGGGTCGAATTCCAGCCACTTGGGCATGTTGCCGACCTTCATCGTTTTGATCTGTTCGAAATATTTGTCTTTCTTTCTGTTCTCTTTGACAGCGATCACGTCGCCCGCCTTCACGATGAAAGAGGGTACGTTGACCGTTCTGCCGTTCACGGAGAAATGCGCGTGGTTCACGAGCTGCCTTGCCTGCGCGCGGGAAGCGCCGATGCCCATGCGGTAAATGACGTTATCGAGACGGCGTTCCAGCAGGGAAAGCATGTTTTCGCCCGTGATGCCCTTCATGCGGTCGGCCATTTCATAATACTTTCTGAACTGGCCTTCCTGTACGCCGTAGATCCTCTTGGTCTTCTGCTTTTCGCGAAGCTGCAGGCCGTACTCGGAGACCTTCTTCCTGCCGGCACCGTGTACGCCGGGGGCAACGGGGCGCTTTTCAAAAGCGCACTTGCCCGAATAACATCTGTCGCCCTTCAAAAAGAGCTTTGCGCCCTCTCTGCGGCAGAGACGGCATTTGGAATCTCTGTATGTTGCCATTTCTTTCTCTCCTTATATTACACTCTGCGGCGCTTCGGGGGCCTGCATCCGTTGTGCGGGATGGGGGAAACGTCGGTGATCATCGTGACTTCGAGGTCGCAATTCGCGAGCGCGCGGATTGCCGATTCCCTGCCTGCGCCGGGGCCCTTGACATAGACCTCGACCGAACGGAGGCCGTGCTCCTTCGCTGCGCGCGCCGCCGTTTCCGACGCCATCTGCGCCGCGAACGGAGTGCCTTTCCTCGAACCCTTGAAGCCGAGGCTGCCCGCGCTCGACCAGGAGATCGCGTTGCCGCTCATGTCCGTGATCGTTACGAGCGTATTGTTGAACGACGACTGGATATGCACCTGTCCCCTGTCGACGTTTTTCAGCTCTTTACGCCTTCTTGTCTGCGTAACTTTTTTCACTGCTGCCATCTGATTTTTACCTCCTGCGCATTACTTCTTCTTCGCAACGGTGCGGCGAGGGCCTTTCCTCGTGCGCGCGTTCCTCTTGGAGCTCTGTCCGCGGACGGGCAGCCCCTTTCTGTGACGGATACCGCGATAGCAGCCGATTTCCATCAGGCGCTTGATGTTGAGGTTGACCTCTCCGCGCAGTTCGCCTTCGACGCGCAGGTTGTGGTCGATATATTCTCTGAGTTTGGATACGTCGTTTTCGTCAAGATCTTTCACGCGCGTATCGGGATTGATGCCCGTCGCAGCCAGAATCTGCTTCGACGTGGCAAGGCCGATCCCGTAAATATAGGTGAGCCCGATCTCTACCCTCTTCTCTCTGGGTAAATCTACACCGGCAATACGTGCCATTGTCCTTTTGACCTCCGATTGGGTTTTTTAATGGGTTTTGTTCTGTATGTCCTTCCGGACGCGGCCGGCGCCGTAAATTTCGGAATGGGCGCTGGGTGCGCGGCCGGGATTGTTTTCTCTCTTAGCCCTGGCGCTGCTTGTGGCTCTTGTTTTTGGAACAGATGACCATGACTTTCCCGTTCCTCTTGATCACTTTGCATTTGTCGCACATAGGTTTCACTGAAGGCCTTACTTTCATTTCGATTTCCTCCGATTTTCTTGAAAATTCTTTTGCTCGGGCGCCGGCTCTTTACGACTTGCTGCGCCAGGTGATCCTGCCCTTGGTGAGATCGTACGGGCTCATTTCCAGCTTTACGTTGTCGCCGGGGATGATGCGGATATAATTCATGCGCAGTTTCCCGGAGATGTATGCCGTTATGACATGCCCGTTCGAAAGCTGCACTTTGAACGTCGCGTTCGGCAGCGCCTCGATGATCTTGCCCTCGGTTTCGATGACATCGTCTTTCGACACAGATATTTCCTCCGATCTTAAGTTTCGCCCGGCTGCTCCGGCTCTTCGCCCGACAGCGACAGGAGCGCCGCACGGATGCGGCTGTTTTCGTTTTTGCCGCGCGCCAGATTTTCCGCGATCTCCGGAAAATACGCCGGCAACAGGCGCACATGCCTGCCATTCTTTTTCTTCGGCGCTTCGGCCCGCTTGTATTTCCCGTCCGCAAGATACAGGCTCCCGCCTTCCTCGCCTACGATCATGTACAGCCTGCCTTTGTCGCGGCCGGCAAGGCTCTTCGCTATGCCGCCCGTCCGCACTTCCTTTTCCTTCATGTTCCTCTCCGCTTACAACGTGAGGATCTCGACGCCCTCTTCCCGGATGACCACCGTGTTTTCATAGTGGGCCGCCGGCTTGCCGTCCTTCGTGACAGCCGTCCAGCCGTCGTCCAGTACGTTTACGCCGCGCCCCCCCGCCAGGATCATCGGTTCGATGCACAGCACCATGCCCGCTTTGAGGCGGATTCCCGTGCCGCGCTTGCCGAAATTCGGTACCGAAGGATCTTCGTGCATCTCCCGGCCGATGCCGTGCCCGACATATTCGCGCACGACCGAAAAGCCGTTCTCTTCCGCGTGTGCCTGCACCGCCGCGCCGATATCGTACAGCGGCGTGCCCGCCCGCAGATCCTTCACCGCCGCGAAAAAACATTCCTCAGTGACGCGGATCAGCTTCTGCTTCTCTTCGTCGATGCGCCCTACCGCAAAGGTGCGGGCGCCGTCGCCGTGAAAACCGTTCTTGTACGCGCACAGGTCGACGCTGATGATGTCGCCCTCGCGCAGCACCCGCTCGCCCGGTATGCCGTGCACGACCTCTTCGTTGACGGAGGCGCAGATGCTCCCCGGATAGCCGCAGTATCCCAGGCAGGAAGGGTATGCCCCGCGCATGCGGATAAATTCTTCGGCCGCTTTGTCCAGCTCCTTTGTCGTGACGCCGGGCTTGACCAGGCCGCCCACGTACGCAAGCGTGTCGCGCACGATCGCGCAGGACTCGCGCAGAGCGTCGATCTCGCTCTCAGTTTTGATCGTGATCATATCGGCCGCCTTTCAGCGGAGTACCTCGCAGATGCGCGCGAACACCTCTTCGATGTCCCCCACGCCGTTTACGCTGCGCAGAACTCCTTTCTTCGTATAATACTCGATGAGGGGCGCCGTCTGCTCGTTGTAGACGCGCAGGCGATTGCCTACCGTCTCCTCGTTGTCGTCCTTCCTCTGGTACAGCTCGCCGCCGCAACGCTCGCAGTCGGCCTTCCCGCCCAGAAAATCTACGTGGTAGCTTTCGCCGCAGTTCTTGCACACACGCCTGCCGCACAGACGCGCCATCAGCAGAGAAAGATCGACGTCGATGTTGAGCACCGCGTCTACCTTCGAAAACTTATCCAGCTCTTGCGCCTGGAAAAGATTGCGCGGAAATCCGTCGAGAAGATACCCGTCTTTGCAGTCGGGAGCCTTCAGCCGCTCCTCTACGATCTTGCAGGTCACTTCGTCGGGAACAAGCTGCCCTTTGTCCGTGTACGATTTGGCGAGAAGCCCGATCTCCGTGCCGCGCTTGATGTTGTCGCGGAAGATGTCGCCGGTCGAAATGTGCGGCAGACCGAATTTTTCGGAAATACGCGTTGCCTGCGTACCTTTGCCCGCTCCCGGCGCGCCGAGAAGTATGATATTCATGGTTACTCTCCCTGCTTTCGCGCCCCCGCTCCTCCGCCTTCCGGCAGAGGCGCGGCGCCGCGTCTTACTTTAAGAAACCTTTGTAGTTCTTCATCATCAGCTTGGATTGCAGCTGTTTGTCAAACTCCAGCGCCACCGAAACGACGATGAGGATACCTGTCGTGGAGAAGACGTTTACGAACTGCTCGCCCGCAAACGAGAACGCCAACGAAGGGATGAACGCGATCAGCGACAGATAAATGGCGCCGAAAAGCGTGATACGGTTGGATATTTTTTTGAGATAGTCCGCCGTCGGCTTGCCCGGACGAATGCCCTGGATGAATCCGCCGTTCTGCTGGATGCTCTTGGAAATATCGTCGGGATTGAACTGGATCTGCGCGTAGAAGAAAGAGAACGCGAAGATCAGCAGGCAGAGCACGAGAATGTATGCCCATGCCCAAGGGCCCTGGCCGCCGCTCATGTTTTCGGTGTACCACTTGTACCCGCCCCAGTTGGGGGTGAACAGGCCCATGACGAGATCGGGCAGGCTGATGATCGCAAACGCGAAGATCAGGGGCATGACGCCGCTGCCGGAGATCTTGATGGGGATGACGGTGGACTGGCCGCCGTACATCTTTCTGCCCTTGACCTGCTTTGCGTACTGCACCGGAATGCGGCGCTCCGCGAGGTCGACGGTGACGATCAGCGCAAAGATCACGACCGCAATGACGCAGAACACGATGACCGAGATGAGCGTCTGAATGCCGTTGAAGCCATTCGCCGTGCCTTGCGCAGCTTCGACCGCAGACACGATCGGGTTGATGACGAGGATGTTGCCGGCCGTCGAGATGATGCCGACGAAGATGACCATGGAAATGCCGTTGCCGACACCGTACTCGGTGATGCGCTCGCCCAGCCACATGGTGAGCATGGCGCCCGCGGAGTAAACGATGGTCATGAAGATATAGATGAGCCAGATATTCTGGTTGCCGCCGAACAGCGCGATGAACTCGGCGCTGATCGCATTCTGCTGGTTGGCAAAGTTCAGAATAACGCCGACAGACTGGATGATGGCCAGAAGAAGGGTGAGCCAGCGCGTGATCTGCGCGAGCTTCTTCTTGCCCTCTTCGCCCTGTTTTGAGAGCCGCTCGAGCGCGGGGATGCCCACGCACAGCAGCTGGATGATGATGGTGGCGTTGATGTACGGACCGATGCCGAGCGCAAACAGCGTGCCGTTTGCGAGCGCGCCACCCGTTACGGCGCTCATCAGGTACAGGAAATTGTTGGTACCCTGGTCTACATAGTTGCTGAATGTGTCCACGTCCAGCCCAGGCACGGGGATATAGCACCCGATCCTGTACACGAGGAGGATCAGCAGCGTGATAAAGATCTTTTTGCGGATCTCCTTAACTTTGAAAGCGTTTTTCAGAGTCTCGAACATCTTGTACTCCTAAATGTTGTTGTAGCCCTCCGCCATCGCGGCGGGCAGGGTCCCCCCTTCCGAAGAGATTCGGAAAACGGATATCAAAGAGTCTCTGCGGTGCCGCCGGCCTTTTCGATCGCCTCTTTCGCCGATGCGGAGAATTTGGCTGCCTTGACCGTGAGCGCAACCGTCAGTTCGCCCGCGCCCAATACTTTCAGGCCGCTGTTGTCTTTGACCTGCTTGGCAAGTTTGTTCGCCATCACATAGTCGTAATCGACGACGGTCCCCGCCGCCACGCCCGCAAGCGCCGACAGATTGACGATGACGTACTCCTTGCGGAAATTATTGTTGAAACCGCGTTTGGGGAGCCTTCTGTGGATCGGGGTCTGGCCGCCTTCGAACCCGGGACGTACCCCGCCGCCCGAACGCGCCCACTGGCCCTTGTGACCCTTGCCGCTGGTTTTGCCGAGCCCCGAGCCGATGCCCCTGCCCAGGCGCTTGGCCGGGGTGTTGGAGCCGATCGCGGGCTGTATCGTATCGATTCTCATAGTGCAACTCCTCAGATGTTCTCTACCTTCACAAGGTGAGAAACTTTTTTGATCTGCCCCATCGTTGCGGGGGTGTCTTCATGGATGCGGAAAGAACGGATCTTCTTCAGACCCAGCGCCGCAACCGTGTCCTTCTGCGTCTGCGTGCAGCCGATGGTGCTCTTGACGAGCGTTACTTTGATCTGTGCCATGTGCTTGCCCTCCTCAGCCGACGATCTCTTCCACGCTCTTGCCGCGTGCAAGGGCGACCTGTTCCGCCGTCTTCAGCTCCGCAAGGCCCGCGATCGTCGCTTTGACGCAGTTCACGGGGTTGCTCGTGCCGTGCGATTTGGTGCGGATATCTTTGATCCCCGCGCACTCCATCACCGCACGCACCGGGCCGCCCGCGATGACGCCGGTACCTTGTTCGGCGGGCATCATGTAAACGTAGCCCTTGCCGAAACGGCCGTGTACTTCGTGCGGAATGCTCGCTTCGAGCATGGGAACGGTGATCAGGTTCCTCTTGGCCTGGGAGGTCGCCTTTTCGATGGCTTCGGGAACTTCGTTCGCTTTGCCCGAACCTACGCCCACTTTGCCCTTGCCGTCGCCGACAACGACCAAAGCCGCGAAACGCATGTTCCGGCCGCCTTTGACGACCTTCGTGACGCGATTGACCTGGATGAGTTTTTTGATGAACCCGTCGTTTTCTTCCTGCCTTCTCTGAGGCTTTCTGTCTTCTCTTGCCATTCTCTGCTCTCCTCTCAGAATTTAAGCCCGGCTTCTCTCGCGCCGTCGGCTACGCCCTTGACACGGCCAGTGAAAATATAGCCGCCCCTGTCGAACACGACGGTTTCGATGCCGGCCGCAAGCGCCTTCTTGGCCACTTCCGCGCCGACCACCTTGGCCGCTTCCGTTTTGGTGAGATCCGCGATCTTCTCTTTGACCGCCTTTTCCATGGTGGATGCGGATACGAGCGTAACGCCTTTGACGTCGTCGATCACCTGTACGTAAATGTGATTGAGACTCCTGTATACGTTCAAACGCGGCCTTTCTGCCGTGCCGGCGATCTTTTTGCGAACGCGGGCATGGCGCTGCAGCCTGTCCTGATTTTTATCCTTTTTCGAAATCATTTTTTACGCTCCTTTATTTGCCGGCCGTCTTGCCTTCCTTGCGCTCGATCACTTCATCCTTGTAGCGGATGCCGTATCCGTGGTAAGGTTCCGGCTCGCGCAGCGAACGGATATTCGCCGCTACCTGGCCCACCTTCACCTTGTCGATGCCCGTGACGGAGATCTCCGTCTGCGTAGGGCAGTCGAGCTTGATACCTTCCGTCTCCGCATACTCCACCGGATGCGAATAGCCGATGTTCAGGACGATCTTGTTGCCCTGTTTGGCCACTTTGTAACCGACGCCGTTGATCACGAGGCTCTTGGTGAAGCCGTGCGTCACGCCCGTGACCATGTTGTGCAAAAGCGCCCTGTAAAGGCCGTGTTTCGCGCGGAGTTCCTTGGAATCGTTCGCACGCTGAAGCACGGCATGGCCGTTCTCCTGCGTCACGGAGATCCTCGAATCGATTTCCTGTTCCAGCGTTCCCTTCGGTCCCTTTACGACCATCTTGCCGTCCTTGACTTCAAGCGTGACTCCTGCGGGAAGCGCGACAGGCTGTTTTCCTATTCTCGACATACGAAAACCTCCTTACCAGACAAAGCAGAGCACTTCGCCGCCCACATTGGCCGCTTTCGCCTGCTTATCCGTCATTATTCCTTTGGAAGTGGAAACGATCGCCGTTCCCAGCCCTCCCAGAACTTTGGGCATCTTCTCTGCGCCCGAATAGTTGCGCAGACCGGGCTTGGAAACCCGCTTCAGTCCGGAAATGACCGGCTTGCCCTCCGTGTATTTGAGATCGATCACGATCTTGCCCGAAAGCCCGTCATCGACAAACTCGACGCCCTTTACATAGCCTTCCGCAAGCAGGATGTTCGCGATCGCCCTTTTCATGTTGGAACCGGGCACTTCCACCTTCTCGTGTTTGGCGGTGAGCGCGTTCCTGATTCTTGTAAGCATATCTGCGATAGGATCTGTCATGATGTGCCTCCTTACCAGCTCGCCTTTTTCACGCCGGGGATCTGCCCCTTATACGCGAGATTGCGGAAGCAGATACGGCAGATGCCGTATTTGCGCAGAACCGCGTGCGGCCTGCCGCAGATGCTGCAGCGCGTATATGCCCTCGTGGAATATTTCGGCGTTCTCTGCTGTTTGTTGATCATCGATTTTTTTGCCATGTTCGTTCTCCTTATTTCCTGAAGGGCATGCCCATTGCAGCCAGCAGCTCGCGCGCCTCTTCGTCCGTCTTCGCCGTCGTGACGAAGCAGATGTCGAATCCGCGGATCTTCTCTACCTGATCGTAGGAGATCTCAGGGAAGATCAGCTGCTCTTTGACGCCCATTGCGTAGTTGCCGCGGCCGTCGAACGAATCGGCGGGTACGCCGCGGAAGTCGCGGACGCGCGGAAGTGCGATGGATACGAATTTATCGTAGAAATCGTACATCCTGTCTTTGCGGAGAGTCACTTTCAGGCCGACGTTCATGCCTTCGCGGACTTTGAAGTTCGCGACCGACTTCCTCGCCTTGGTGATCACCGGCTTCTGACCGGAGATCGCCTTCAGCTCGTCGTGCGCGATCTGCACGCTCTTGGCATTGTCTTTGATGTCCCCCAGGCCCGAATTGATGACGATCTTCACGAGCTTGGGTACCTCGTTCCTGTTTTTATACGAAAACTTTTTGACGAGGTAGGGAACGACTTCCTTTTCGTATTGCTCTTTTACTCTGCTCTTATAAACTTTTTCTGCCATTGCCTGTCACCTCGCCTCAGTCCTTCTTCTCTTCTGCGGCGGCTTCGGCCTTCGCGGTGCGCTTGCGCGTGCGCTTCTTCGGCGCCTCTTCCGTCTTGGCCGCTGCGGCTGCCTTGGACTGCTTCTTGTATGCCTTGTCGAGCGTGGCGCCGCACTTGCAGACGCGCACTTTCTTCATCTTGCCGTCTTCTTCCACAAAGGCGTGCTTGACTCTCGTGGCTTTGCCGCATTTATCGCAGATCACCATCACGTTGGATGCGTCGATCGCGCCTTCGCGCTCGACGATCTGCGATACGGCGTTCGCCTTCCTCGCCTTCTGGTGACGCTTCTGCATGTTCACGCCCTGCACGGTGACGCGGCCCGTCTTGGGATAGGTGTTGACCACTTTGCCCGTCTTGCCTTTGTCTTTGCCCGTGATCACGACGACTGTATCATTGAGTTTTACGTTCATGTTGCGCCCTCCTTACAGCACTTCGGGTGCGAGGGAGATGATGCGCATATAATCTTTATCCCTCAGTTCCCGCGCGATGGGTCCAAAAATACGGGTCCCCCTCGGCTGTTTCTGGTTATCGATGATGACTGCGGCGTTTTCGTCGAAACGGATGTAAGTGCCGTCTGCCCTGCGGATGCCTTTGGTCGTGCGCACGATGACCGCCTTGACGACTTCGCCCTTTTTCACGGCGCCGCCCGGAGCGGCCGTCTTCACGCTGGCGATGATCACGTCGCCGATGTTGCCGCACTTACGGAACGAACCGCCCAGAACGCGAATGCACATGAGCTCTTTCGCGCCGGAATTATCTGCCGCTTTAAGCCTTGTCTGTGGTTGTATCATGTTGGCTCTTTCTCCTTTCCATTACTTCGCCTTTTCGACGATCTCGGCAACTCTCCAGTTCTTGTCTTTGCTGAGTTTCCTTGTCTCTACGATGCGCACCTTGTCTCCGACGACGCAATCGTTCGCCTCGTCGTGCGCCTTGACCTTCTTGGTGCGGGTGATGGTCTTTTTATACAGAGGGTGCTTGCTCTTGTCCACGATGGCTACGACCACCGTTTTGTCCATTTTGTCGGACACGACGAGGCCGACCCTTTCTTTCCTCAGATTTCTTTCCATGACTTGCCTCCCTTACGCCCTCTTGATCTCTCTTTCGCGGATCACGGTGTTGACGCGCGCGATGTCTTTTTTGCACGCCGCTATCGTCATCGGATTTTCGAGCTGCCCCGACGCATGACGGAAGCGGAGGTTGAAAAGTTCCGTTTTGAGTTCACCCAGTTTGGCCTGCAATTCTTCGTCGGTCATGCTGTGCAATTCTTTGCCTTTCATTAGCCCTCACCGCCTTCTGTGATTTTTTCGCCGCCTTCGGGCATCACGCCCGTAACGGGATTGGGATTGCCTTTGACCATGAATTTGGTCTTGACGGGAAGTTTGTGGCCGGCAAGCCGCATCGCCTCTCTGGCGACGTCTTCGCTCACGCCCGCCATCTCAAACATGACGCGGCCCGGCTTTACCACGGCCACCCAGTATTCCACGGCGCCTTTACCGGAACCCATACGGGACTCGGCAGGGTGCCTCGTGATCGGTTTGTGCGGGAAAATGTCGATCCAGACCTGCCCGCCGCGCTTGATGAAACGCGTCATCGCGATACGGGCAGCTTCGATCTGGCGGGAGGTGATCCTCGCGCCTTCCACGGCCACCAGGCCGTACTCGCCGTATGCGACTTTATCGCCCTTGTGCGCCTGGCCCTTGATCGTGCCGCGGTGCTGTTTTCTTCTCTTGACTCTCTTCGGGATTAACATTACTGCTGCCCTCCTTCCTGCGCTTTGGCCCTGAGGACCTCGCCTTTGTAGATCCAGACCTTGACGCCGATCATGCCGAACGTGGTGTGCGCTTCGGCAAATCCGTAATCGATGTCCGCGCGCAGCGTCTGCAGAGGGATGGAACCCTCGTGATACTGCTCGCAGCGGGCGATCTCCGCGCCGTCCAGACGGCCGGAAACCATCATTTTGACACCCTTCACGCCCGAACGCATCGCCTTGCCGATCGCCTGTTTCATGGCGCGGCGGAAAGACATACGCTTTTCCAGCATCTGCGCGACGTTCTCGGC
>CAKNQN010000010.1 GCA_930990665.1 uncultured Clostridia bacterium | reverse complement strand
AATTTAGTTAAACCACTATATATGTTTACCTCGGACGTTTAATATTTGCTTGCGCAGCCGCCAACCGGGCGATCGGCACACGGTAAGGAGAGCAGGAAACATAATCGAGGCCGATGTTGTGGCAGAACTCGATGGACGAAGGGTCGCCGCCATGCTCGCCGCAGATACCGCAGTGCAGGTTCGGGCGGGTCTGTCTGCCGAGTTTCACGGCCATATCCATCAGTTTGCCGACGCCGACCTGGTCCAGCTTTGCAAACGGATCAAACTCGTAGATCTTGTTCGCATAGTAGGAAGGCAGGAATTTGCCTGCATCGTCGCGCGAGAAACCGAAGGTCATCTGCGTGAGGTCGTTCGTGCCGAAGCAGAAGAACTCCGCTTCTTTGGCGATCTCGTCGGCGGTGAGCGCCGCACGAGGGATCTCGATCATCGTGCCGACTTCATATTTCAGATCGCTCTTCGCTTCTGCGATCAGCTTGTCCGCCGTTTCGACGACGATGTTCTTGACGAACTTCATCTCTTTCACTTCGCCGGTGAGCGGGATCATGATCTCGGGAACGATCTTCCAATCGGGATGCTTTTTCTTGACGTTGATAGCCGCCTTGATGATGGCAGCCGTCTGCATGCGCGCGATCTCGGGATAGGTGACCGTCAGACGGCAGCCGCGATGGCCCATCATCGGGTTGAACTCGTGCAGGTCAGCGATGATCTGTTTGATCTGCGCAACCGTCTTCTTCTGCGCCTTGGCGAGAGCCGCGATCTCCTCTTCGGTGTTCGGAACAAACTCATGCAGAGGAGGATCGAGGAAACGGATGGTCACAGGATAACCGCCGAGAGCCTCGTAGAGTTTTTCAAAGTCGCTCTGCTGCATCGGCTCGATCTTGGCAAGAGCCGCTTCGCGCTCTTCCACCGTATCCGAGCAGATCATTTCGCGGAAAGCGGCGATCCTGTCGGTGTCGAAGAACATATGCTCGGTGCGGCAAAGGCCGATGCCCTGCGCGCCGAACGCGGCAGCCTGTTTGGCGTCTTTCGGGGTGTCCGCATTGGTGCGCACGCCGAGCGCCTTGTATTTGTCCGCCAGCTCCATGATGCGGCCGAAATATCCGCTGTTGGGGTCTGCGGGAACGGTCGGGATCAGGCAGTCATAGATATTGCCCGTGGAACCGTCGAGGGAGAGAACATCCCCTTCTTTGTACACTTTGCCTTTGAGGGTGAACTGTTTGTTCGCCTCGTCCATCTTGATATCGCCGCAGCCGGAGACACAGCAGGTGCCCATGCCGCGCGCCACGACGGCCGCGTGCGAAGTCTGGCCGCCGCGGACGGTCAGGATACCCTGCGCGTATTTCATGCCCTCGATGTCTTCGGGGGAGGTCTCCAACCTTACCAGGACGACCTTTTCGCCCTTCTTGCCATGCTCGACGGCATCTTCCGCCGTGAACACGATCTTGCCGGCAGCTGCGCCCGGGGAGGCCGCAATGCCCTTGCCGACGACGTTCTTTTTGTCCGCTTCTTTGAGCGCTTTGGGATCGAACTGCGGATGCAGGAGCATGTCGAGCGACTTGGCGTCGATCTGCATGAGCGCTTCCTGTTCGGTGATCATGCCCTCGTCGATGAGGTCGCAAGCGATCTTGATCGCGGCGGCAGCGGTGCGCTTGCCGTTACGCGTCTGCAACATATAGAGTTTCTCGTTCTCGACGGTGAACTCCATATCCTGCATGTCGCGGTAATGCGATTCGAGGATCTTGCAGACTTCCTGGAACTGCTTGTACACTTCCGGGAAGACTTCGGCCATCTTGGAGATGGGCATCGGAGTGCGGACGCCGGCAACGACGTCTTCGCCCTGGGCGTTGGTAAGGAATTCGCCCATCAGGCCCTTTTCACCGGTAGCGGGGTTACGCGTGAACGCGACGCCCGTGCCGCAGTTGTCGCCCATGTTGCCGAACGCCATCATCTGCACGTTGACCGCGGTACCCCAGCTGTAAGGGATGTCGTGGTCCATGCGGTAGACGTTCGCACGGGGGTTGTCCCACGAACGGAACACGGCTTTGATCGCCTCGAAGAGCTGTTCCTTCGGGTCGGTGGGGAAATCTTTTCCGAGCTGTTTTTTGTACTCGGCTTTGAACTGCTCGGCGAGCTCTTTGAGGTCCTCTGCCGTCAGCTCGACGTCCTGCGTGACGCCCTTCTTTTCCTTCATCTTGTCGATGAGCTGTTCAAAGTATTTCTTGCCGACTTCCATGACGACGTCGGAGAACATCTGGATGAAACGGCGGTAGCAGTCGTACGCCCAGCGGGGATTGCCCGACTTTTTGGCGATGACTTCGACGACTTCTTCGTTGAGGCCGAGGTTGAGGATGGTGTCCATCATGCCCGGCATGGAAGCGCGCGCGCCCGAACGGACGGAAACGAGCAGAGGGTTCTCCTTGTCGCCGAACTTTTTGCCGCAGATCTTTTCCATCTTGGCGATGTACTCCATGATCTCCGCCTGGATTTCGGGGTTGATCTGCCTGCCGTCCTCGTAATACTGGGTGCAGGCTTCGGTCGAAATGGTAAAGCCCTGCGGAACAGGGAGGCCGATCCTGGTCATTTCTGCGAGGTTGGCGCCTTTACCGCCGAGAAGTTCGCGCATTTTTGCATTGCCTTCCGAGAAAAGATAGCAATACTTTTTTGCCATAAAAAATTTCTCCTCCTAAAAATTTTGAAAAGTTTGTCGACTATGCTAACATACCTATTTTAATATAAATTCGCCCAAAATACAAGTGAAAAGGCGCACTTTTTGAATTTTTTTGCAATGATTTTGCAACTTGCGGCAAATCGGGTAAAAATAACGGCAAAGGGAGACGGAAAACCGTCTCCCCTTTTTAACTATTGCTTTGCATTATTTGATTCTTGCAACCCCGACGCAACCGCCGCTTGCATCGTATGCATACAAATATACAACGATACTCGTTTCACCAGCGGGATTCTTTACGGGATTACGGCCAATCTGCTTATAGCGGAAAATAAAGTACATTACATTATCTTTAACATACTTTGCTATGCCGTTTTCGTCGTAAGAAAGCCCGTTTACGACCTCTTCCCCGAATACTTCTTTTGCTTTCTGCGAATCGTAGGCTTTATGCGTGAGCACATTGGTTGCCGCAACACTTGCCCCGGTCGCCACATCATAAAAGTACTTTGTAGTATTGGAAACCGTACCGTCTCCATTATCAAGCAAGTTAATATTGAAAGCAATTTTGAATGTTATATTCGAATCCGCGCCGTCCATATTCGTGGAATATTCGCCGCCGTTTTGTGAAACATATACATCTTTACCGCTGAAATAACCACCTACCATATAAGTACCTCCACAGGTTTCTTGATAGGCTGTATTCAAATAAGTGCTATTCGGAGCAAAAGCAGAAATACCGCTCGGTGTAATCAAGGATATTATTTTTCCTGTGTTCTGTACATTGTCAATGATTATTAGATCGGACGAATAGTCCTGTTCAACTTTGGTATTACCATATATGGAATCATATATACCAGTATACGACGGATTGCCATACAGCATACCGACGTATTGCCCACCGGTTATATTGCCGTTGTTGACGCAGTTCACATATTCCACTTTTGCGCCGGTCAACTTTTCATCCTGTCCGAATATCCAGCCACTTCCGACAAACGCCCCTGTACTCGTACCTTGATTGATAAGGTTTGCATTATTCACACAATTCACAAAACGGACAGAAATAAAATTTGTTATAGAATAACATCCGAAAAAACCAAAGTTTGTTGTATTTGCCAAAACGATTTCACCGTTGCTATTAACAGTCGTATTTTCAATAAGCAAATCAGTCGTATCCGTATACCAGTCTGTCGAATAAATTAAGGAAGCCGGCTGGTTAGCACGCAACATAATATTTACATTTCGTATTACCGTATTATCAAAAATCATTTCAAAGAAATAGAAAAAACTGGTAGATGTGACACTTTCATCAAAGGATAGTTGATATCCACCGCCGTCGTAAATACCTGTAAATACGGGAATAAGATAATCCATTTCCGGTAATTCAATGTCCGCGATTTGCTCAAAAGCATAAACTTTTCCAGAATATTCTACCCCCTCATCCGTTTTTGCCTCATAAAGCGTACTAATATTTTTAAACTGCTCGGCCGTTTCGATGAGGAAGGGCGATTTCTCCGTGCCGATGCCGCCGGCAAACAGCGAGGATTCGGCCGGAACGTCGCTCGCTTTGACCTGTTCGGTTTCGCCGTTTTCGATGGCCGTTTTTACGGAATCCTCCAATATACTCTCGGCGGAAGAATCGTCTTTTACCAATACCGAATTGATCGTTCCCGTCGAGGCTTTGCCGACCGTGGCGTTGCCCGCTTTCGTGCAGTCGAGTATGCCCACATATCCGCCTTCGTCTACATATACGTGCCCTTCGCCCACAACAAGCGTGTTGACATCGCCAAATTCGTGGTACGATTGGCTCGCCGTTTCGTTCACCGATACCGTAGCCGCGTCGCCGTAACGCTTGACCGTATCGTACGGCGCTTTGACGGTGACATTGCACCTGTTTTTGTTCGTGTTGATGATCACCGTGCGCTCCGCACCCGCCGCGGGCGCAGACTTGACCGGACTGCTGTATGTAATCGAGGTCACCGTCGTGTTTTCGCCCGTATCGATGCCCGCTTTCACCGTAAACGCGGTGCCGGTGAAACCGTCCGCCAAATAGTGACTGTATTCGCCGTCCGTCACTTCCGACTCTTTGTTCGTGATCTTCCAGAACTTGTACGGTTCGGTTGCGATGTCGGCCGTGGTGGTGCTGTCTTTGAAGATAATTTCACCGCCCGATACCAGCACGAAACGGTTGGAATCCTGCTCCCACAGGATGTCGCCGTCGCTCGTGGGCGTGAGTTTATCTACCGTGTAGCCGCCGCTCTGCGCCTGTTCCAATGCCTTGCTCATCGTCGGCGCCGCCTCCTGCGATACCGTCTGTTCCGACGACAGAATCGTGTTCAGGTTCTTGACCAGCTGCGTATCCGCGCTTTCATCCGCTTTCTTGATAATGTTCGAGAACGTAGGAATCAGCACCGCCGCAAGGATCGCCACTACGGCGATCACGATCACAAGTTCCGTGATCGTAAACGCCTTTTTCAGCCTCTTTGCCATCTTTCTTCTCCTCCTGTATTTCAGCCGTTAAGAAGTTTCTTTTTCGCCCTGCGAAAAAGAAAGCCGCGGCTTTCTTACCCTTTTTTACAGTATTATAGCACTTCTACATAAAAAAAGCAACTTGATAAGAGAATAAAAATCAACTTTTTCTCCATCTCTCTTTAAGAAAAGTAAAAAAGAGACGGAAAATCCGTCTCTATGCAAAATCGCTGTTTCTATGACATTCTATGGCAGCATGGCTATGTAGTCGGCAAAAGCTTTCACTTTTTCGTCCGTTTTGGAACGGAAATAGGCATACAGCAATTTGAGCGCGCGTTTTTTCCCGTCGGCGCAGATCAGAGAATCGTCGTACGGGGTGCCGGTGCATTTTTTGAGTATTTCCAGCGTGGAAGCGCTGACGCCCGAGCCCACCGCGCACTCCCCGCAGGTGAATGAGCCGCGCGCCAGGTCGAAATAAGTCCTGCCGGACAGAGGCGCCCCGCATACGGCGCAGGCGGAAAGATCGAGCGCGTATCCCGAAAGGGCGAGGGCGTGCAGCAGAAAACCGATGAGCGCTTCCGCCTCGTCCCCCTCGCACATCTCGCGCAGCGCGTTGACCGCGCGCAAAAAGAGCTCTTCGTTCACGATGCCGCCGTACAGGAGGGCGTCGCACACCCCCGTCAGCGTAGCCGCGGCATAAAATTTGTCGATGTTTTCGTGCAGGGCATAAAAGCCGTCCGTCATCGTGGCGCCGATGACCGTATACCTGTCGCCGCGGCGGGCGAGAACGTACTCCGCAAAACAGAAGGGCTGTGCGGCAAAGCGCAGCTTCGCGCTTGCCTTGCGGACCCCCTTGATCGCGGCAGAGATCTTGCCCTGTTGCAGGGAAAACAGGGTGAGCATCTTGTCGCTCTCCCCATAATCGGCCGTGCGCAGCACGAGCGCGTCGACTTTGACCTCCATACAGACTCCCCGCCCGCAAGTGCGCAGGCAACTTTACTTTTTCAGCTGTTTGTAAAGCATGTAATAGGACAGGCTGCCCGTCTCCCGGAAAAGTTTCCAGACGATCTCAGCGGCATCGTCGTCCTTGATAAACCGTGCCATAAAGTTCCTCCGCTAAGAGTATGTGCAGAAAAACACAAACGCCGCGCGGTAATTTTTGCCTGTACGTATGGCAGAAAATCGCGCAACGGCGTTCTTTTTCTCTTCCGTGAGGAAACTTTCCGGCAAAGGAAATGGTCAGTCTCTGTCCTGCAATTCCCCGTAAAATTCCGCATAGTCGCTGCGCTCGGCGCGCAGGAAGGCGATCGCCGACGAGGGGTGCATGTTCAGTCTGCCCGTCAGAAGATAGGGAATATCGTAACCCCAGACGGTGCCCTGTGCGCGCAGAGGGAGCATATAATCGGTGAGAAAGCGCAGGACGGGGGTCAGGTGGAATTTGGGGTTTTTCAGGAAGCCGAGCAAGAGTTCGGAAGAACAGTTCCCCGCGCCGCGGCCGATGCCGTTCATCGTCATATCCAGGTACGAAGCGCCCCAGCTCGCCGCCTCGATGGTGTTGCCGAAGGCGAGCTGCTGGTTGTTGTGCGCGTGCATGCCGATGCTCTTTTTATATTTGTCGCCGTATTCGAGATAGAGAAGGGTGAGCTTCGCCACCTGTTCGGGATACAGCGATCCGTACGAGTCGACCAGATAGATGACGTCCGCAGGGCTGTTTCCGAGCATATCCAGCGCGGCGCAGATTTCCTCTTCCTTGGCCTTGGAAACGGCCATCAGGTTGGCACAGGTCTCATAGCCCTGCTTTGCGCAGTACTCGATCATCTCGATGGCGCGCGGGATCTCGTTGACATAGCAGGCGACGCGGACCATATCGACGACGCTGTCCTTTTTCGGGCCGATGTCCTTGCGGAAGTCCGTTCTGCCCACGTCCGCCATGACCGAAAGTTTCATCGGCGAGGGATTCTCCCCCACCACGGCGCGCAGATCTTCCTCGTCGCAGAATTTATATTTCCCGAATTTCTGCGGGTCGAAAAGCGCCTTGGACGCCTTGTAACCCATCTCCATGTAATCCACGCCCGCCGCGACGTTCGCCTTATACAGCGCCTTGGCGAATTCGTCCGTAAAGCGGAAATCGTTGCAAAGCCCGCCGTCGCGCAGCGTGGCGTCCAACACCTTTATATCCGGACGGAAGGAAAGGAGCGAGCCCTTCCTCTGCGCCGTCTGCACACTTTTCTCGTTTTCTGCGGTAGACATTCTATCCTCCTGAAATTTTGTTCGCGTTTCGCAACGCCACCCCGCGAGAAACGCGAAAACTTTAATTATTTACTCGCGCAAGGGAAATCACACTTTCCCGCAGCGCACCCCTATTTGCCAACGCTTTGGCTTGTGGGAAGAGGGTGAATTTGCGGCTTTATGTAATAGTTTGGAGCCCTTAGAATAAGCCGCAAAGAGGGAGAAAACGCCGCAGAGAATGCGTCAGCATTTGAACGGCGGTGTCGCCCTCAACTCTCGGAAAATCGCAGGCGACAACTCGCCGAGATTTTCGAGAACACCTTTCAATGCCTGTTCTTCAATTCCGCGCAGACGTCCGAAAGTTTGACGCCCGCGTTCGCGAGCAGCACGAGGGTATGATAGAACAAGTCCGCACACTCGCCGACGATCTCCTCTTTGCTGCCGTTTTTCGCGGCGATGACAAGTTCCACCGCCTCTTCGCCCGTCTTTTTGGCGATTTTGTCCACGCCCTTTTCAAACAGATACGACGTATAGCTCCCCTCTTCGGGATTGCGCTTCCTGTCCTCGACGATGCGCTGCAGCTGCCCCAGCATCTCCGCGCCTGCGCCGCATTCCTTTACGGGCGTGTAAAAACATGTATAGTTGCCGGTATGGCATGCCGCGCCCGTCTGTTCCACTTTCAGAAGGACACAGTCTTTGTCACAGTCGACAAAGACACCGCGCACCTTCTGCAGATGCCCGCTCTCCTCCCCTTTTTTCCAAAGTTTGCGGCGGGAACGGCTCCAGTAGTGCGCGTAGCCCGTTTCCAGCGTCTTCTCAAACGCCTCTTTGTTCATATATGCCTGCATGAGCACTTCGCCGCTCTCGTAGTCCTGCGCGATCGCACAGACGAGGCCCTGCGCATCCCATTTCAATTCCATATCCTGCTCCTTCCGTTAAATCCTGCGCACGGGGATACCCCTCTCCGCCAGGTAATCTTTGAGATCTTTCATCTCGATCTCGCCGAAATGAAAGAGAGAAGCCGCCAGCGCCGCATCCGCGCCGCCCTCGGTGAGTACGTCTGCAAAATCCTGCATCTTGCCCGCCCCGCCCGACGCGATCACGGGGATATTCACCGCATCCGCCGCCGCGCGCGTGAGCGCAAGGTCGTAGCCGGATTTGGTCCCGTCGCGGTCCATGCTGGTCAGAAGCACCTCGCCCGCGCCGAGCTTTTCGGCGCGGCGGATCCAGTCGATCGCATCCAGCTCCGTGCGCACCCGTCCGCCGTTGAGATACACGTCCCAGCCGCCGCGATCGTTCTGTTTGGCGTCGACCGCCAGCACCACGCACTGCGAGCCGAATTTGCGCGCCGCTTCGGTGATGAGCTGCGGGTTGCGGATGGCCGCCGAATTGACGGCGATCTTGTCCGCCCCCGCGGCGAGAAGCTGGCGGAAGTCTTCCACCGTGCGGATGCCGCCGCCCACGGTGAGCGGGATAAACACCTGCTCGCTCGCGCGGCTTATGATCTCCGTCGCGGTCTTGCGGCCGTCGCTCGAAGCGGTGATGTCGAGAAAAACGATCTCGTCGGCACCGATCTTGTCGTATGCCTTGGCGATCTCGACCGGGTCTCCCGCATCGACGAGGTTGACAAAATTGACCCCTTTGACCACCCTGCCCTTGTCAATATCCAGGCAGGGAATGATGCGTTTGGAAAGCATAAATTCTCCCTGTTGCTTTGCGGATATGCCCGCCTAGTTGGCGGATACGCCCGATTATTGCTCTGCGGATATGCCCGCCTGGTTGCTTTGCGGATGCGCCCGCCTTCTTGCAAGCCTTTGCGCCCGTTGCAGAGGTTTTCGCAAAGATTTTCTTTATTCGTCGTGTGCGATGGTGAGCGCTTCTTTGAGGTCGAGCTTGCCGTCGTAGATGGCCTTGCCCAGAACCGCGCCGTAGATGCCGCGGTCTTTGAGCGCGGCGATGTCCTTCATCGAAGAGACGCCGCCCGAGGCGATCACCGAAAGGCCCGTCTCTTCCTGCATGCGGGCGGAAGCCTCCACGTTGCAGCCTTCCATCGCCCCGTCTTTGGAAATATCGGTAAAGAGCGCCCAGCGGATGCGCATATGGTGGCACTTTTTGCCGAATTCGACGGCGGAGATCTCCGTCGTTTCCGTCCAGCCCTTCACGGCAAACATACCGTCCTTGGCGTCGATCCCCGCGACGATCTTTTCGGGGAACTGGTAAGTCGCCAATGCGAAATCGTCGGGATGGTAGGCCGCCATCGTGCCGATCACGGCGCGGTCTGCGCCCGCGTCCAGCCTGCGGCGGATGTCGACGATGCGCCGCAGCCCGCCGCCGCTCTGGATGCGCACGTCAAAACGCTTTTTGATATCGGAGATGATCGAGTCGATGCCGCTCTCCCCCGTGAATGCACCCGAAAGGTCGACGACATGCAGCCACTTTGCACCGCACTCCACCCATTTTTCCGCAAAATGGAGGGGATCGCCGTATTCGGTCACCTGATTTTTGTCCCCTTTATAGAGGCGCACGGCCTTGCCGTTGAGTATGTCGATCGCAGGAAATAAGATCATGATAAACTCCTTGTTTTGCCCCCGCCCGCAGCGATACGCTGCGGGCGGGGGCAGCATTCTGTTATTTTGCCGGCAGACGCCGGGAATAATGCAAAAAAATGATTGCGGCCCAAAAATTTTACAGGCCGCGTTCTGCCCGGGATCGCAGTCAAAGCCCGGAAAAATGTGAACAGGTCGCGGCGCTGTGACAAATTTTCCAGGATACGTCCTGCAAAAATCCGGACAGGCCGCGGCAGGCGTTACATGCCGCAGAAGTTTTTCAGAAGGCGCAGGCCGGCGGCGCCGCTCTTTTCGGGATGAAACTGTACGCCGTAAGCGTTGCCGCAATAGACTGCGGAGGGATAGGCGATGTGATATTCCGTCTTTCCGCAGGAAAACTCGTCGGAACAGTCGGCGCGGTAGCTGTGAACGAAATAGAAACAGGTGCCTTCGGGAATCCCAAAAAAGAGGGGCGTCTTCATTTCCCGCACCTCGTTCCAGCCGATCTGCGGGATCTTGCCCTCGGTAAAGCGGATCACCTGCCCGCGGATGAGCCCGAGCCCTAGGTGCTCCCCCTCTTCGAAACTTTTTTCCAGCAGGAACTGCATTCCGAGGCAGATGCCGAGAAGTTTTGTGTCCTTCACCCGCTCGCGGATGTAGCTGTCCAGACCGCGGGCGGAAAGCTCCGCCATCCCCGCTCCGAAAGAGCCGACGCCGGGCAGGATGAGCTTATCGCAGCCGTCGAGCACCTGCCTTTCGCCCGAAATGACCGCGCGCTCGCCGATCGCCTCCAGAGCCTTCTGCACGGAACGGAGGTTTCCCGCCCCGTAATCGACGATGCCGATCATTTACAGCACCCCTTTGGAAGAGGGAACCTCGTCCGAGACGATCCTGACCGCATCCTGCACGCATTTGGCAAACGCCTTGAAAATGGCCTCCGCTTCGTGGTGCATGTTGCCGCCTTTCAACAGGCGGATATACAGGTTGACGCCCGCGTTGAAGGAAAAGGCACGGAAAAATTCTTCCACGAGTTCCGCATCGAATTCGCCCACCTTTCCGCTGAGCTTGTCCTCAAAATTGAGGAAGGGCCGCCCGGAAATATCCAGCGCGACCATCGCGGCGCACTCGTCCATGGGCACGACGCGGTCGGCAAACCGCGCGATGCCCCGCTTATCGCCGAGCGCCTGGCGGAATGCCTGCCCCAGACAGATGCCGACGTCCTCCACACTGTGATGGAAATCCACGTCGGTATCGCCGACACAGCGGACCGCGAGATCGACGCCCGCGTGCACGCTGAAAAGTTCGAGCATGTGGTTAAAAAAGCCGATGCCCGTATCGACGGAACGCTTGCCCGTCCCGTCCAGGTCGAGGGAAAGCTGTATCTTCGTTTCGCGCGTTTCGCGCGAGATCTCTGCCTTTCTCATCTGCCTAACCTCCGGAAAAATCACTTTTTCAGACGCAGTCGCACCGCATTCGCGTGCGCGTCGAGGTGTTCGTTTTCGGCGAGACGGACGATGTCTTCCCCGTCCGCCTGCAGCTGTTCGCGGGTATAGCGTATGACGCTCATCTTGCGCAGGAACACGTCCTGGTTCAGAACTTCGAAAAAGCGCGCCGATCCGCCCGTGGGAAGCGTGTGATCGGGTCCCGCAAAGTAATCGCCGACCGGTTCGGGCGTCCACCCGCCCAGAAATACCGCGCCCGCATTGCGGATCTTCGGCAGAAGTTCCTCGCAGTTTGCCGTCGAAATCTCCAGGTGTTCGGGCGCGATCTCGTTGGCGAGCCGCACCGCCTCCTCCATGTCCTTGACGAGGATGATACCGCCGCCCTTCTCCAGCGAACAGGATGCGATCTCCTGCCGGGGAAGGAGCCCGAGCTGTCTCTCCGCCTCCGCCTGCACCTTTTCCGCCAGTTCGCGGCTGTCCGTGAGGAGGATGGCGCGCGAACGCCGGTCGTGTTCCGCCTGGGAAAGCACGTCCGCCGCGACAAACACGGGGTTTTGGTGCGCATCGGCTATGATAAGTATCTCGGAAGGCCCGGCGAGCATGTCCAGCCCCACCTGCCCGTACACTTCTTTCTTGGCGAGCGTGACATAAATGTTGCCGGGGCCGGCGATCACGTCGACCTTCGGCACGCTCTCTGTGCCGTATGCAAGCGCCGCGATCGCTTGCGCGCCGCCCGCTTTGAGTATGCGTTCCGCCCCGCAGAGATCGGCCGCGGCGATGACGGCCGGATGCACCTTTCCGCCCTTGGCAGGCGTTGCGACGAAGATGTGCTCCACCCCCGCCGCTTTTGCGGGCAAGACGCCCATCATCACCGAACTGAACAGCGGCGCCGTGCCGCCCGGGACATAGATCCCCGCCCGTTCGACCGCGCGCACGGTGTAGCCCGTGGTGCGCCCGCCCTCGGTGCGGATATCCTCCCGCATCGGGTTGCGGCTGTGATAGGCAAAGACGTTTTCCGCCGCCTTTTTCATGGAAGACAACAGCGCCGGATCCAGCGCATCGTATGCTTCCTGTATCTCTTTTTGCGTTACGTACAGCGAATTTTTATCCAGATCGCTCCCGTCGAACTTCTTGCAATAGGCAAAGAGCGCCTCGTCGCCCCCTCCCCGCACGCCGCGCACGATCTCGCGCACGGAAGCGGCGATCTCTTCGTCTTCAAACCCGCCGCGGGACAGGATGCCGGCGGCCTCCGCCGCGTTGTTGTAGATTTTCAGTTTCATCGTCCCTCTCCGACGTATTTTTTCATTTCCGCGATCAGCGGCAAAATTTCCGAAGCCTTGGTTTTCAGGCTCACTTTGTTGGCGACCAGCCGCGCGGAAATGTCGAAGACCTCTTCCAGAACGACCAGTCCGTTGGCGCGCAGCGTTCCGCCCGACTGCACGATGTCGAAGATGACGTCGGCAAGGCCGGTGAGCGGCGCAAGCTCGATGGAGCCGTTGAGCTTGATGATCTCGGCATCTTCCCCTCGCGAAGAAAAGAGCTTTTTGGCCGTATTCGCATACTTTGTCGCGACGCGAATGTGCCCGCCGCGCAGCTTTTCGCCGGCGTCCGGAAAACCCGCCACGCAGAGTTTGCACTTTTCAAAGCGCAGATCGAGCATCTCGTACAGATCCGCCCCCGCCTCGAGCAGGGTGTCTTTGCCGACGATGCCGATATCCGCAATGCCGTATTCGACGTAAGTGGGCACGTCGGCAGGTTTGACAAAGAAAAACCGAAAGAGTTTATCCGGCGTTTCCAGCACGAGCTTCCGCGTCTCCTCTTTGAGAACTTCCGCGCGGATGCCGCATTTTATGAATATGTCCGCGCACGATTCGGCGAGACGCCCTTTCGCCAGAGCCACATTGAGCATAGATCCCATTCTCCTGTTAGTGTGCCTTAGTATGCTTACGCCTGCCCGCCCTTGGATTCCAGCGCGCGCAGCACGCGCACCAGCCCCATCGCAAAGCCTACGGCAGGCAGATCTTTTCCGAACTGCGCGCACAGCCCGTCGTACCTTCCGCCCGACAGAACCGCGGAGCCAACCCCCTCGGCAAGGCCGGTAAAGACCATGCCCGAATAGTAGGAAAGGCTCTTGACCGTCCCGAGGTCGAAGGAGACATATTCCGAAACGCCCTTTTCCTTAAGGAGAGCGTACACCTTCTGCAAGTGGGAAAGAGAGGCGCGCGCGAGCGCATTGTCGGTGAGTTTTTCCGCCTCGGAAAGCACCTCCACCCCGCCAAATAGCGAGGGAAGGGCGAGGATCGCCGCCTGCGCCTTGTCGCTGACCCCGTATTTTTTGAGGGCAAACTCGACGTTCACCGCATCCTTCGCATTGATATAGCCGCGGATCTCCTCCGCGCCCCCTTCGCTCAGCCCGCTCCCTTCGAGCAGGCCCTTATAGAACCCGACGTGCCCGATGTCGACGATGAATCGGCGCAGTCCCGCCGCCCGCAGGCACTCGATGGCAAAAGCCACGGCTTCCGCATCCGCCAGGGCGCCGTCCTCTCCGAATACTTCCACCCCCGCCTGCATCACTTCGCGGTCGGAATTGCCCGATGCCGAAAAATCATATACCTGCGTAAAATAACACAGCTTCGCCCGCTCTTCATGCAGCTTGGTCGCCGCAATGCGCGCGCACGCGAGCGACATGTCCGGCCGCAGCACGATGAGCCTGCCGTCCTTGTCCGTCATCTTGAACATCTTGGTCTGTTCTACCGTGCTCTCGATGCAGGCATAGGTATCGTAATATTCCAGCCCCGCCGAACGCACGAACCGAAAGCCCGCTTCCGTAAATTTCCGGCGCAGAACTTCCTCCAGCGCGTCCAGCTTTTCGCATTCGTCGGGCAGAATGTCTCGCACGCCCTCCGGCAACTTCACATAAGCCATAAACTCTTTCCTTGTTTCGCATAATTATGCGTTTTATCCATAGATCTGTGCATAAACCACCGATCCATTTTATTATACCACGCGCGGGCGCGCTTTGTCAATAAAACGGACTTTGCCGTGCCGCAATGCCCCGCCGCCATTCCGGATTTTTCCGTCTCCCTGCGAAAAAATTTGTTTGCTTTTCCGAAGAACTATTCCGCGCGGATCTTACGAAATTTTCCGCGCTTTGCGAAAAGCCGCATGGATTTCCGAAAAAGCATACCGCAACGGGATATCAGTTGAGGACCACGTCCTGCAACTGTTCGTAGCGTTTGCGCGCGAGTGCGCGCAGGAGGGTGGTGTCCTTGCAGGTAAGCGCCTCGTCGGCGAGTTTTTTCGCCTCGAAGATGACGTCGGGCGGATAGCGGAGGTTTTTGATCTCCGAGAGGATATGCCCGCTCTGCCGCAGGCCCATGAAGTCGCCGCCGCCCCGCATCTTCAAGTCGTATTCGGCGATTTTGAACCCGTCGGTATTGTTTTTGAGCACGTTCAGCCGCTCGCGCGCCTCTTCCGAATCGGAGCCGATGAGCAGAAAACAGTAACTCTTTTTCTCTCCCCTGCCCACGCGTCCGCGAAGCTGATGCAGCTGGGAAAGCCCGAACCGCTCGGCGTTGTAGATGATCATGTTCGTGGCGTCGGGCACGTCGATGCCCACTTCGATGACGGTGGTGGAAACAAGGCAGTCGTACTTTTTCGCCTTGAAATCGGCCATGATCTCCGCCTTTTCCTTCTCCTTCATCTTGCCGTGCAGGAGGGCGAAGCGCACGTGCGGCAGGCGGTTTTTCAGGTCGTCGAAAAGTTCCGTCACGCTCATCAGCGAACCCTCGTCGTCCCCCTCGATCTTCGGGCAGACGAAGTAGCTCTGGTTGCCCTTCTTTGCCTCGCGCGCGACGTATTCGAGCATATCGTCGTACTTGCTGTGCGGGATGATGCCCGTGACCACCGCGGCACGCGCCTTGGGCTTATCCTTGATCTCGGAGATGTCCAGATCGCCGTAAAAGATGAGGGAAAGGGTGCGCGGGATGGGGGTTGCGGACATGACCAGCATATCTGCGCCCGCGCTCTTTTCGCCCAGCGCGCTGCGCTGGGCCACGCCGAAGCGGTGCTGTTCGTCGCACACGCAGAAGGCGAGGTCTTTGGGCTGCACGTCCTCCTGCAAGACGGCGTGCGTGCCGCAGACGATGTCGATCTCCCCCGCGGCGAGCGCCCGTTTGATCTCCCGCTTTTCCTTGGCGGGCGTGCTGCCCGCGAGAAATACCGATCTGTATTCGGGCAGATACCGCCGGACGAGCGCGAAATTCTGCGCGGCGAGCACTTCGGTGGGCGCGAGGAGCGCCGCCTGGTGGCCGCTTCTGACCGCCATAAAGACGCCGCAGAGCGCCACGGCCGTCTTGCCGCTGCCCACGTCGCCCTGCAAAAGCCGGTTCATGCGCGTGGGCGCTTTGAGGTTGGTATAAATTTCGTCTACCGCCGCTTTCTGCCCCGCGGTGAACTCGAACGGAAAGCGCGCCGCGAACGCCGCCACTTCCTTTGCCGTGCAGGAATAGGAAAACACGCGCGCGTCTTCCTTTCCGCCCTTGATGAATTTGAACGCGGAGATGAGCACAAAATACTCTTCGAGCGCGATGCGCGCGGCGGCCTTATCTTTTTCGGCCAGCGTTTGCGGGTTGTGCACGGCGCGGTACGCCTCGCCGAGGGGCGCAAGCGCGTATTTTTTGACCAGTTCGGGCGGGATCGCCGTCACGGGCAGGCTGCGGGAGAGCGCCTCGCGCACGCCGTCGCGCACCGCCTTTTGCGTGAGCGAGCCTTTCAGCCCGTACACGGGCACGATGCCTTTTAAGCGGTAATTTTTATCGCGCAGTTCGAACGACGGGTTGACCATTGACGGCGCGCCCATGCCGTAGCGGTTGGAAATGCGGCCGTAAAAGAGGTATTCTTCGCCCGCGCGCAGGTTGTTTTTGACGTACGGCGCGTTGAACCACACGGCGGAAAACCGCTCGCCCTGCTGGTCGCACCAAACCTTTACGAAATTGCGGCGGCTGTGGTAGACCACCTGCGGCTCGCTCACCACGCGGCAGGCGATGAGCGCCACGTCGTTGTGGTAGCAGGAAGATATCTTTTGCTGCTGCGTTAAATCGAGATAGGCGCGCGGAAAGTACCGCACAAGCTCTTCGGGCGTAAAAATATTCAGTTTGTTGAGGTCTTTTTCCCTTTTTTCGGAAATGCCCCGAAGATCGGTGAGCCGCAATGCTGTACCCTGCCTTTTCTCCTGCCGCCTTCGCGGCGTATTTGTCTGTTCTGCCCCAAAAAACGGGTTCAGGGGGCTTAAAATCAGAAAACGGCGGGAGTGTTCCCGCCGTACGTATTTGCAAAATTTATTCGAGCGACACGATGTAATAGTAGATGGGTTGGCCGCCGAAGTGATAATCGACATCGCAATCGGGGAATTTTTCCGCTAACTTTTCGGCGAGCGCCTCCGCGTCTTCTTCCGCGACGTCTTTTCCGTAGTAGAGCGTGATGATCTCGTGCGAACTGTCTTTGAGCTTATCGACGAGCGCGAGCAGCGTTTCGTCGACGGTTTTGCCCTTCGCGAGGATCTTTTTGTCGTCCAGCCCGATGATGTCGCCCTCTTTGAGCGAAAATCCGTTCACGTTGGTGGAACGCACGGCATACGTGACCTGGCCCGCGCGCACGTTGTCGATGGCGTGGATCATATCCGTTTTGTTCTCTTCGGCCGTGGCCTCGCTGTTGAAGGCGAGCGCGGCGGCAAAGCCCTGCGGTATGTTTTTGGTGGGGATGACGTGAACGGTGCGCCCGGTGACCAGCGCCTTCGACTGCTCCGCCGCCAGTATGATGTTTTTATTGTTGGGGAACACGAAAACGTGTTCGGCGTTTACCTTTTGCACGGCGTCGGCGATGTCTTCCGCGCTGGGGTTCATCGTCTGCCCGCCCTCGATGACGCGGTCGACGAGCAGGTCTTTGAAGATCGCCGCGATGCCTTCGCCCGCGCAGATGGCGAGCATACCCATCTCTTTTTTCTCCGCCTCGCGCTTGGCGCGCATGGCGCGGTTCTGTTCGAGCATATTCTCGATCTTCACGCGGTCGAGTTCGCCCAATTCCAGCGCGCCCTGCAATGCCATGCCGGGGTTGTTGGTGTGCACGTGCACCTTAACGAGTTCCAGATCACCGATGCAGATGACGCAGTCGCCGATCTGCATGAGTTTTTCTTTGAGTTTGTCAATGTCGGCAAGGGTGGTCGATTTTTTCAGATTGATGATGAAAAATTCCGTACAATAGGCAAATTCGATCTCGCCGAGGTCAAGGTTGATGATGTCGGAATTGTCGCCGAAGACGTCCTCGTCCGATTTCTGCGCTTCGGGCGCGACCATGACCTCTTCGGGCAGCTCTTCGCCGTTGACGACGCTTAAAAAGCCGCGGTAAATGCACAAAAGTCCCATGCCGCCCGCGTCGACCACGCCCGCCTTTTTGAGAACGGGCAGAAGTTCCGGCGTCTTGGCGAGAGCCTCTTCCCCCTTTTGGATGACAGCCTCAAGAAACTGCGAAAGATCTTTATATTTGGAAGAGGATTGCCGTGCAAACTCGCTCATGAGCCTGGCGACGGTGAGCATGGTCCCCTCTTTGGGTTTGGAAACGGCCGCATAGGCAACTTTTGTCCCGTTCTCCATGGCCCGGGCAAACGCCTTTACGGTGATCTCCTCCCCGTTTTTGATCTCCGCGCAGATGCCGCGGAAAAGCTGGGAAAGTATGACGCCCGAATTGCCGCGCGCACCTTTGAGCGCACCCTTCGATACGGCATCGCAAAGCTCGGAAAGACGGTTGGAGGAACACAGAGAAAGTTCCTTGACCGCCGATTGGATGGTGAGCGACATATTCGTGCCCGTATCGCCGTCCGGCACGGGAAACACGTTGAGCGAATCGACCTTGGACCTGTTTATTTCCAGCACTTTGGCGCCGGAAACGATCATTTTACGAAATTCGGTGCCACCTAATGACTTTGGCATTGAAAACTTTTTCTCCTTTTGGAAAGGGTGTTACAGACGTACGCCGATGACGTTGACATTGACCGTATCCACGATCATGCCGGTGAATTTTTCCACCCTGTACTTGACGCTCTCTTTGAGCGACTCAGCAACGGCATTGATGGAAACGCCGAATTTGATGATGACGTAGACGTCGATGTAAATGCGATCGCCGTCCGTCGTGACGCGCACACCGCGCCCTTGCGATTGTTTTTTGAATAATTCCGAGAGACTGTCGGTAAAACGGCGTGAAACGGTATCGACGATGCCATAACATTCCATCGCCGCCTGCGAAGCGACCTTTGCGATCGCCATATCCGAAATTGTAATTTTGCCGTAGGCATTGCTTGTGTTTACAGACATAGCATACACTCCCGTATCGTTCTATTATTCTATACTATTTTCGCCCAATTTGCAAGGGAAATGCCCGCTTTTGCGGTAAATTTTTGTTTTCGGCCGAAAAAATACCGGAAAACGGGGCAAAAACGATTGCTTTTTTGTGCATATTTTGGTATAGTATCTATGCTCGTTTCGGGCGGGCGCTTTTTTTGCGCTCTGAATCTTTCGGAATACGACCGATGGAGGTGTAAAGATATGTCGAGAGTTTGCAGCGTCTGCAACAAGGGGCAGACTTCGGGCAACAACGTGAGCCACAGCAACCGCAAAACGAGAAGAACTTTCAAAGCGAACGTCCAGAAGGTGAAGATCGTCAAAGACGGCAAGGTGGAATCCGCATACGTGTGCGCACGTTGCCTCAAAAGCGACAAAGTGGAACGCGCTTAACATTTTTAAGAAAACGAAAAAACGGAACCGTTTCGGTTCCGTTTTTTGTTTTTTCTTCTTTTTGTTTTTCTTTACAATATCGCCGCGCCGACCTTTCCGTCGTCTTTCCGGACGAGACTTTGTATTTCTTTGCAATATCGCCGCTCTTTCCGAGGCATTTACGGACAAGACGCGAGGCGAACCCTTCCTTCCTTTAACGCCCCTTTGCGACGATAAGGCGCAAAACGGCGCGCACCGCCAACGGCGGCTTGACACAGATGATCTTTACCATTTTCCTTCCTCCCGCACTTCGAATACGAACAGGACGCCCTCGTCGCAGAAAATGCGGGCGGCGTCCGACTCGACGACGTTGCTCACCCCGCGGCAGCTGCCCGCGCGCAGCGTGAGATCGCAAAGGGGGTATTTCAGCCCTTCACTCTCCACTATATGCGCCGAAAGCCCCACAGGTGCAAGCGAGAGAGTTTTTCCCGCAAGGCCGCGCCAGACAATCTCACCTGCCGCACAGTAAATATCCGTGCAGTTCGTGTGCATCGCCGTCTTTACGCCGCGCAGAAATCCCGCATACAGGAGCTGCAGGTTGCCGAAAAGGTGGTCTTCCCTGCCTCCGCCCCCGCCGTAAATGTCGATGCGGCCGCACCCCTTGCCGATGAGAAGATCGAGCGCGATCTCGCCGTCGGTGAAATTTTTTTCCACGGGATAGGTGAGCGCACCCTCCGGCGCGTAACCGAGCGAATCGAAATCCCCCGCGACAAGGTCGATGCGCACCTTCCCCTGCGCCCAGCGCAGGGCGCCGTCACAGCAGATGACGAAGGCGTCTTTCGTATCGACGGGCCCGCGGGGCGGCTCGCCGTTGAGGAGGATCACGCCCCGCATTTTCCGCCCCTGAGCGCGGCGATCGTCGCGGCCATATCCGAAGCCTTGAACACAGTATTTCCCGCCACCAGCACGTCGACACCCGCATCGGCGACCCGCCCCGCATTTTCCACGGTGATGCCGCCGTCGATCTCCACGAGGCAGGAAAGCCCACGCCTGACGACAGCGTTCTTTGCCTCTTCCGCCTTTGCAAGCGTGCGCTCGATGAATTTCTGCCCGCCGAGTCCCGGATATACGCTCATGACGAGAAAGATGTCGCACAGCTCCAAAGCCCCTTCCGCCGCCGCAAAAGGGGTATCGGGACTGATCACCGCGCCGCACTTTACGCCCGCCGCACGGATGCCTCTGAGCGTTTCGGCAAGCCGATCGCCGCAGGCTTCCGCATGCACGGTGATGTAATCCGCCCCCGCTGCGGCAAAATCTGCGATCTTGGCAGCGGGATTCACCACCATCAGATGCACGTCCAGCGGAAGAGAGGTGTGCCTTTTCACGGCTTCTACCATCTGCGAGCCGAATGTGATGCGCGGCACAAACGTTCCGTCCATAACATCGCAATGAATCAGATCCGCCCCGCACTTTTCCAGTTTTTCCACCGCGTTTCCCATCGCCGCAAAATCCGCCGACAGGATGGACGGCGCAATCATCACTCTGCTTTTCATCTCTTGTCCTCCGCTGTATTTTGTTCCTTCGTCTTCATCGTTTCCCCCGCAAGATACCCCGCGCGCAGCTGCCCGCATGCGCCGCCGATGTCCGCGCCGATCTGACGGCGGAGCGTGGCAGACAGCCCGCCCCGTTCCAGAAGCCCCAAAAACCGATACGCTTCCTTTTCGGAAATTCCCGAAAGATGCCGCTCCTTCACCTCGTTGAGCCGTATGAGATTGACGTGGCAGGGCCTGCCCGCAAGGAGGGCGATCAGCTTTTCCGCCTGTTCCCTGCCCGTATTCTCCCCCGCGATCAGCGAATATTCGAAAATATACCGTCGGCCCGTCTTTTCAAAATAATAGTCGCACGCTTTCAGAATCTCCGCGATCTTGTACGCTTTGGCCACGGGCATGATGCGCGCGCGCTCCTCGTCCGTCGCGGCGTGCAGCGACACGGTGAGGTTGACGGGCAGCCCCTCTTCGGCCAGATCGTACATCTTCGGCACGATCCCGCAGGTGGAAAGGCTGATGTTGCGCGGGCTGATGCAGATGCCGCCCGGCGCCGAGACGGCGCGCAGAAAGCGCACGGTGTTCGCGTAGTTGTCCAACGGCTCGCCGCTGCCCATGAGAACGACGTTGGTGACGGCGCGTTTTTCCATCGTTCCGCCCGCGCGCGCGTTGACGGCGAGCACCTCGGCGAGGATCTCCCCCGCGGTGAGGTCGCGGATGAGCCCGTTCAGCCCCGAAGCGCAGAAGGCGCAGTTCATGCGGCAGCCCACCTGCGTCGACACGCACTGGGTGTTGCCGTACTTGTAGCGCATGAGCACCCCCTCGATGAGGTTGCCGTCCGCAAGTTCGAAGAGGTATTTTTCCGTGCCGTCCGCCGAGGTGAACACCTCGCGGATGCGCACCGGCTCGTCCTCGAACCGCTCTAAAAGTTTCTGGCGGAATGCGGCCGGAAGCCCGGGTATGCGCGAGATCGCCTTTCCCTGCATGATGCCGCGGTAAAGCTGTTCGGCGCGGAATTTTTTCTCGCCCATCTCTTCGACCAACACAGCCAGCTCCGCAGGCATGAGGTCTTGCAGGATCTCTTTCACAAAGGTTTCCTCCGCATTTTCGAAACATAAAAGCCCGCACCCATCGAAATGTGCGGCAGAAACTGGATGCCGTATTCCGTGCGGATGTGCCCGAGCGGGCTTTCCGGCATTTCCGTCACAAATTCCGGATGCTCGCCGAGAAAGGCGCCGACGGTGCCGTCGTTTTCCTCTCCGAACACCGAACAGGTGGAGTAGATGAGCGTTCCGCCCGGCCTGACACACCTCGCACAGGCTTCGAGAATGGCTCTCTGCACCTTGCACAGCGAAGGGATGTCCTCCTCCTTTCGGAACAGAAGGATGTCCGGGTTTTCCCCCGCCACGCCGTAGCCGGAACAGGGAACGTCGCAAAGCACCGCGTCGAACTTGTCAACATACCCGCCGTCAAAAACGGAGGAATCGCGGCAGACGACCCCGACGTTCCGCACGTGCATGCGCGCACAGTAGCTGCGGATAAGTTCCGCCCTGTGCGGGTGCAGCTCGAAGGCGGTCACGCGGTCAAATTTGCACGAAAGAAGCACGCTTTTCCCGCCGGGAGCGGCGCAGGCGTCGAGGAGCTCCCCGCCCGCCGGCACACAGCCGCAGATAGCGACCGAACCCACCGACTGAAAGGTGTATTCCCCCGCATCGTAGCCCGCATCCCTCTTAAACCGCGGGAAGGCATAGAGATTTTCAAAGGGGGTGTCTTCGTGTTCGGCCGCGAGGTATTTTTCCGCCGCCGCGGCGCTGACAAACCGCACGAATGTGCGCGCGGGAGAGCGGCGCATGATCTCTTCCGCGCTGTCTCCGTAGCGGGCGAGCAGCTTTTTCACCGCAAACAGCGGATAGGAATAGCGCACCGACAGATTTTCTTCCCGCCCCTCAGGCAGGACGAGTCTGGACGCGTCGAATGCGCGCAGAAAGGCGTTGATAAACCCGGCCGCGCCCCCTTTCCCCAGCTTTTTGGCAAGCGATACGGCGTTGTCCGTGACCATGTAGCGCGGCTTGTTCTGAAAGAGAAGCATATACAGCGCCACTTTCAGGAGGATGCGCACGGGAAGTTTGGGATTTTTCGGCGCAAACGAACGGATGCAGAAATCGAGATAAAGGTCGTTTTCCAGTACACCGTAGCAGATGCTCGCCGTGCGCGCACGGTGCTGTTCTTCGAGCGGGGTTTCGGAAAGCGCCTGTTTGAGATAGGCGCCTCCCCCGTACACCCTTTGCAGGACCGCGTACGGGTCGTAGAGGGGATTGGTCATTCTTCGCCCCCGAATACGTCGCCGACGGCGACCTTGCGGCCGTTGACGGCGTCCGCCGCCGCAAGACGCTTTCCGCCCTCAAATTGCAGCTGCGTAATGTTCACCGCCCCTTCGCCTGCCGCCACGAGGATGCCGCGCTTATCCGCGCGGAGCACCTGCCCGCAAGGCCCGCTCCCCTCCGACGGCGCGGCAAAATACAGGTTGACCAGCTTTCCGTGCAGGCGAGTAAAGGCGAGCGGCTCGGGATTCATCGCCCGCACGAGGCGGCAGATCTTCTCCGCAGGCTCAGAAAAATCGACAGAGCAATCCTCTTTGCGGATCTTCTTGCAGAGGGTGGCGCGCGAGCCGTCCTGCGGCGTAAAGACCGCGTCGCCCCCTTCCACCGCGCGCAGGGCGCGCACGATGCAGGCAGAGCCCAGTTCGAACAGCTTTTGCGCGAGGGTACCCGCCGTGTCCTCCGCAGCGATGGGGATGCGCTCCTGCAAGAGCATGTCGCCCGTATCCAGGCCCGCCTCCGTACGCATCACCGTGACGCCCGTCTCCGCGTCGCCCGCCAGGATGGCGTGCTGAATGGGAGACGCCCCACGCCAGCGAGGCAAGAGGGAGGTGTGCACGTTGAAGACCCCGCGGGGAAACGCGTCCAGCACCTCCTGCGTCAGGATCTGGCCGTATGAGCAGGTGACCATGCAATCCGCACCGACCGAAAGAAGCTCCGCAACGTGATCGCGCACGCGCACAAAATCCAGGACGGGAAGTCCTTCCGCCGCGGCGTATTCCTTCAGCGGGCAGGGCGTGAGGGTGCCCTTTCTGCCCGCAGGGCGGTCGGGCTGCGTGAGCACGGCGCAGATCTGAAAGCCCGCCTCGCGCAGGGCTGCAAGGGGCAGGACGGAGAGGGCGTTGGCGCCCGCGTAAACGATCTTCATGCCCGCTCCCCCTCAATCCCTGTCCATGCGCTCGGCCTTGTCGATGTAGAGAATGCCGTCGAGATGGTCGAGCTCATGGCAGACGGCGCGCGCGAAAAAGCCGCGCGCCGTGAGTTTCTTGCGCTTGCCCTTGCGGTCGGAAAATTCCACTTTGACGATGTTCGGACGGGTGACGACGCCGCGCTTCCCGCGCACGGAAAGACAGCCTTCCCAGCCCGTCTGTTCCCCTTTGGCCTCGACGATGACGGGGTTGACCATCTCAAAAAAGCCCTCGGGAACGTCGACGACCACCGCGCGGCGGAGTACCCCCACCTGCGGCGCGGCAAGCCCCGCTCCCTCTTCCTTGCGCACCGTGTCGCGCAGGTCATCCAGCAGGGTCCCGAGCTTCTCGTCAAACGCCGTCACCTCAAAACATTTTTTGCGCAAGACTTCGTCGCCTTCCTGTACTACGTTTCTGATCGCCATAATTCCTCCTATAAGTTGTTCACGAAAATTTAAGAAAAGAGTTCTTAAATTTTCCGTGAATTTTAGGAAAAACCCACCGTTCGCCGCACGCTTTGCGGCGGCTCGGCGCTCGGTTTTTCCTCTGCCGCGTTCTTTTCAAGGGCTCTCCTTTATAGAAAACGCGGCATTCCCCTTTTCCGCCCGGGGCGCTTAACGCGCAAATCGGGGGCTTTTTCCGCAAAACGTGGTTTGCGGAAACGCGAATATTATTTTATGTTCACGAAATTTTACGGAAAGAGTCCGTAAAATTTCCGTGAGTCTTTCTCGGCGAAAGCTTTTCGTGCTGACGAAAATCTTTCGTCCGATTCCGTGGGCGACACCGCCGCACGGCGCTACCCGCGCCTGTCGGCGTTTTCTCCCTCTTTGCGGCTTATTTTATGGGCTCAAAAAATTGCAAAGCCGCAAATTCACCCTCTTCCCGAAAGCCGAACGTTTTCGGCTAATCGGGGGCGCTTTGGCAAAAAAGTGATTTTGCCTTGCGCGAGAGATAATTTATGTTCACGAAAAATTGTGAATAGAGTTCACGATTTTTCCGTGAGTCTTTCTCGGCGAGAGCTTTTCGTGCTGACAAAAATCTTTCGTCCGATTCCGTGGGCGACACCGCCGCACGGTGCTATCAGCGGCTTTAATGAGCGTTCATCAGCTCAGATTCGCCGGATCTTCTTCGACATAGACGTTGACGTCGCGCGTCTTTTTGCCGAGCGAACGGTCGTAGATCTGCGGCAGGAGCGCGTCGCTTTTCAGGCGCATGAGCACCTGATAGCGAAATTTGTTCTGGATCATCTTGACGGGGGATTTCATTTTATTGAAAAACAAAAATTCCCCGCGATTAGCGTCGAACAGCTCTTTGAGCGAAAAATACACCTCTTTGAGGACTTCGAGCGCCTTTTTTTCCTCTTCGCCCACCACCATCACGCGCACGATGCGCGCAAACGGCGGGAAAGCGGTGGCCTTCCGCAGTTCGATCTCGTGGCGGAAAAAGCCCTTGTAATCGTAATGAGCGGCAAAGCGCAGGATGTAATTTTCCGGATCGTACGTCTGCAGGATGACGATCCCCTTTTCTTCGGCACGGCCGCACCGACCCGCGACCTGCGTCACCAGCTGAAAGGTACGCTCGCCGCTGCGGTAATCGGAAAAATGCAGGCTCATGTCCGCATCGAGGATGCCCACCAGCGTCACCGACGGAAAATCATGCCCCTTGGCGACCATCTGCGTGCCGACAAGGATATCCGCCTCGTGCGCGGCAAACTTTTTCAGGATGCGGAAATGCCCCTCCTTGCCGCCTGTGGTATCCACGTCCATGCGCAGGATGCGCGCGGCGGGAAAGAGCTTTTTCAGCTCTCCGACCACCTTCTGCGTGCCCGTGCCGCGGTAGCTCAGATGCACGCCGCCGCATTCGGGACAGGCGGTGAGCATGCGGTAACTCGTGCCGCAATAGTGGCATTTGAGGCACCCCTCTTCGCTGTGATAGGTGAGCGGGACGTCGCACTGGGCGCACTTGACCACGGCGCCGCATTCGCGGCAGACCACGCTCTGGGCAAAGCCGCGGCGGTTGAGAAAGATGATGGCCTGGTTGCCGCTTTGCAGGCATTTTTCCAGTTCTTCGCGGAGCGCCGATGAGAAGGCGGAATCATTGCCCCGGCGCACTTCCCGACGCATGTCCGCCATCTCGATCTCGGGCATGGGGCGGCGGTTGATGCGCTCCGGAAGTTCCAGAAGCTCATACTCCCCTTCCACCGCCTTCCGATAGGTCTCCACCGAAGGGGTGGCGCTGCCGAGGATGAGCTTGCAGCCGTTGTACTGCGCGCGCATGAGCGCGACTTCCGCCGTATTGTAACGCGGGTTCTGTTCGCTGGAATAGCTGCCGTCGTGCTCCTCGTCGATGACGATGACGCCGACATTCTCGACGGGCGCAAACACGGCGCTGCGCGCGCCGATGGCGATCTTCGCCTCGCCCATGCGCAGCCTCTGCCACTCGTCGAACTTTTCTCCCGCCGACAGCCCGCTGTGCAGGATGGCCGCCTGCCGCCCGAAACGGGCGCGCAGTTGCGAGAGCATCTGCGGCGTCAGCGAAATCTCGGGGACCAGAAAGATGGCGCTCCTGCCCGCCGCGAGCGCCGCGGCGATCAGGTTGAGATATACCTCCGTCTTGCCGCTGCCCGTGACGCCGTGCAGAAGCTGCACCGTCTTTTCGGATGCGCCGATCTTTTCGATCACCTCCTGCTGCGACGGCGTGAGCGGGCGGGGCACAAAGTTCCCTTCCGCCCCCTCGTAAGGTCTGCGGAAGGCGCGCTCTTTCCGCTCGGAAAGAGCCCCCTTCTCCAAAAGCGCGTTCACCGCGCCGCGGCCGAACCTCTCGCACAGCCGCGTGTAATCGCAAGCGCCCTTTTCCTGCACCCAGGCATACGCCGCCGCCTGCGCCTTGGCGCGGGCGGGAATTTCGGCGGGCGCGCCGATCTCCACCAGCCGCGTATAGCGCGCATGCACCGCTCCCCGCCGCATTTCCGCCGGCAGAAAGAGGCGCAAAACGATCGCCTTCGGGCAATGATAGCGCGCGGCCAGATGCTCTGCAAGGCGCAGACATTCGGGCGTGAGCGCCTCGTCCACCACTTCGGCCACCGGCTTGAGCCGCGCGGGGTCGATCTCGCTCCCCTCTTTCAGGCGCATCACATACCCGTCTATGACCTTGCGGCCGAAGGGGACGCGCACACGGCAGCCTTCCTTTACGCCGTCGATCGCGCTGTATTCAAATATCTTGTCCACTTCGCTGTGACCGATGTCCACGATCACTTCCGCCGTCTTCATAGATCCTTCTTCTCCTTGGTGCCCTCCGCAAAAGCAATGCCCGCTCCGTGCGGGCGCAGCCCGATATGGCGCACACGGCGCACCGTTCAATGCGCGGCGCGCGCATCCGATCGGCGGGGCGGCTCGAAACTGCATACGAGCGAGCCCGCACGGTATGCGCGGCGCAAAAAAAACGGGCTGCCCCGACGCGCGTCGGAACAGCCGCCGGGCCGATGCGCCGCCGATGGCGGCGGGGCCTCAGTCTTTGACCATGGTCAGTTTGCCGGAAACGATCTCCTGGCAGGCGAGCGCGATCTCTTTCACGCCGCCGGGGAGCTCTTTGATGCCCTGGTTCTGTTCCTGATCGATGATCTGGCGGGCGCGCTTGGCGACCACCACGCAGAGCGCATAGCGGGATGCGGGATGCTCGGGCGTTCCGAGTTTTTCAACCAGTCTGTCTACTACGGGTTCGTTGATCATATTTTCACCTCTTTGCGATTGACAATGTTTTTTATTTCACGTCCGGAAACGGGAGATCACTCCACGTTCTGGACCTGTTCGCGCACCTTTTCGATCTCGTTTTTGAGAGCGAGGGCGGCGTTGGTGACGGCGATGTCGTTGCTCTTGGAACAGATGGTGTTCGCCTCGCGGTTGAATTCCTGCACGAGAAAATCCAGTTTTCTGCCCACCCGCTCTTCGCTGCAGATGGAACGGAACTGCGCAATGTGCGAGCGAAGCCGCGTCAGCTCCTCGTCGATGTTGGATTTATCCGCAAAAACGGCCACTTCCGCAAGGATGCGCCCTTCGTCGATCTCGACCCCTTCGAGCACTTCGCGGATGCGTTCGCTCATCTTCACGCGATAATTTTCCGCGACGAGCGGCGCGCGCGCGGCGATCTCCTCGACGAGTTTTTCGATCTTATCCATGCGCGAGAGCATATCCGCCGCGAGCTTTTCCCCTTCCTTTTCGCGCATACGGTTGAGATTTTCGAGCGCCGCGGCGAGCGCACTCTTCAGGGCGCCGAACAGCTCTTCGTCTTCGCCCGGGGTCTCCTCCTGCCGCAGCACGTCCGCGCTGCGCATGAGCGCGCAGAGAGTGAAATCGTTTGGCAGTTGCGGGAAAAGGGATGAAAGCCGGATGGCCGCGTCGACATACCCTGCCGCCGCGCCCTCGTCGATGTACAGATCTTTGGAGCGTTCCCGCTTATCCACAAAGGAGATGAACAGATCCGCATGGCCGCGGGTGAGTTTTTCGCGCACGGCGGAACGGATCTCGTCTTCGTGCGCACTGAAAATGCGCGGGCTCTTGACGGATACGTCGAGATAGCGGTTGTTCACCGTCTTGATCTCCGCCGTCAGTTCGATGCCGCCCTGCCTGTATTCCCCTTTGCCGTAGCCGGTCATGCTGAACATAGAAACCTTCCTTTGCAGGGACGCCCGGACAAAGATTTTTCCGCTCTTGCCCGGAAGCGCCGCGCTCCCGCCTTTCCGCCCTATTTTTTCGCATATTCCATTATAACAGAAAGCGCGGAAAATTTCAAGCTATTTTGCCGGGATTCCGTTCTCTTCGAGAATTTTTATGAACTCCTCTTCGCCGATGACCCGGATCCCCAGCGCGCGCGCCTTGTCCAGCTTGCTGCCCGCGCTCTCTCCGGCGAGGACGAGGGTGGTCTTTTTGGTGACGGAGCTCTGGCAGACGCCGCCGAGGCTCTCGATCTGTTTCTCCGCGTCGCTGCGCTTGAAATGCGCGAGGGTGCCCGTGAGCACGACGCTCTCCCCCGCAAAGGGCCCGCTTTGCGGAGCCTGCTCCCGCACGGCGGGGCGCACGCCCGCCGCATACAGGCGGGAAAGCTCGGCGCGGTTTTCTTCATCCGAAAACCAGTCCACGATATTCTGCGCCGTCTTTTCGCCGATGTCTTCCAGTTCCACGAGCTGTTCGACGCCGGCCGCAGCGAGCGCTTCCGTGCTGCCGAAACGGCGCGCGAGGTCGCGCGAGGCGACGGAGCCGATGCCTCCGATGCCGAGCGCGAACAAAAACCTGTCCAGCGGCGCGTTCTTGCTCGCCGCGATCGCAGAGAGGAGATTTTGCACCTTCTTTTCGCCGAACCCTTCCAGATCGGAAAGGGCGGTTTTGTCCAGCGCGTACAGGTCGGAAAAATGCCGCACGCCCAGCTTATCGTACAGAAGGTAAGCCGTCATCTCCGAAAAGCCGTCTATATCCATGGCGTTTTTGCTCGCAAAATGCGCGAGCGCCGCCGCCACGCGCGGACGGCAGCCGCGGTTGGGGCAGAACAGATTGGCCCCCTCTTCGACGAGCGGAGAACCGCAATACGGGCAGACTGCGGGCGGAAGGACGTCCACGCTCTGTCCGGTATGCTCGCAGGCACCTAAGATCTCGGGAATCACTTCGTTGCTGCGGCGGATGAGCACGCGGCTGCCCACTTTGATGTCCTTGCGGCGGATATCGCCGAGGTTGTTGAGGGTGGCCTTGCGCACGGTGGCGCCCGCGAGCTCCACGGGATCCACCTCGGCAAGCGGGGTCAGTTTTCCCGTCCTGCCCACCTGCCAGACGACGCGGCGGACGGTCGTGATCGCCTCCTCCGCTTCGAACTTGAACGCGATCGCCCAGCGCGGAAATTTATCGGTGTAGCCGAGCTTTTCGCGCGCGGAGAAATCGTTGACCTTGATCACGGCGCCGTCGGTGAGCACGTCCAGCGTCTTGCGGCGCACGTCGATCTCGGCGATCGCATCTTTCACCTCCCGCGCGCTCTTGCAAAGGCGCATATGGCGGAAGGTCTTGAATCCCTCCTTTTCCAGAAACGCGACCGCCTCTTCCTGGGAAGATACGACGGGCTCGGCCATATAGTTGACGTCGTAGAACAGGATCTCCGGCCTCCGCGCCGCCGTGACGGCCGGGTCGAGATTGCGGATGGCGCCCGCGGCGGCATTGCGGGCATTTTTGAGAGGCTCGGCGGCCGTCTTGTTGTATTCGGCCAGCACGGAAAGGCGGATGATCGCCTCGCCCTTCGCTTCGAGCGTGCCCTTGTAGCCGATGGAGAGCGGATAGCTGCGGATGGTGAGCACCTGCGCCGTGACGTCTTCGCCGACGACGCCGTTGCCGCGCGTGGTGGCGCGCACAAAGCGCCCGTCCTCGTAAGTCAGACACATGGTGAGGCCGTCGAACTTGTATTCTACCGTATATTCCGCGTCCGGGCAGACCTTTTCCACGCGCGTGAAAAAGGCGTCCAGCTCGTCGTCGGTGACCGCCTTGTCCAGACTGTACAGCCGCGCTATGTGCTCGTGGCGGGCAAACGCCTTGATCGGCTCGCCGCCCACCCGCCTTGTCGGCGAATCGAACAGCACGGTCCCGCTCTCCTCTTCCAGACGGCGCAGACGGTCGTACAGCCGATCGTACTCCGCATCCGTTACGGAAGGGGCGTCCAGGACGTAATATTCATACCCCCAGCGGTTGAGCGTATCCACCAGTTTGCGCATTTCTGCGGCTACGTTCTCTTGTTTTTCGATCATTTTGTTCTCCCTGACGGCAGGCCGCCGTCAAATTCCGCGCGGCCTTCCGCCCGCAAAATTTTTGCAAAAGATCCGCCTCTTCCGCCTGCGATTCACTGACGCGATCTGCCCTGCGGCGGGCTTTCGTGCAGGATGGTAAGCGCCGAAAACGGACGCAGGCCGCGGCTCGGCGGCTTTTATTCTGCCGCGGAGGGTTTTCATGCCGCCGCGACGCGAAGGTTTAATGCAGGATGCGCAGGGGCGCGATCTGGACAGAGAGCGACTTGATTCCCACGCCGGGGAAGCTGACATTGGCGATCATCGAAGGGCCTTCGCCGCGGGTGGAGACGATGACGCCGTCGCCGAACTTGGGGTGCTGCACCTTGACGCCCGCGCGGAAAGACGCGTAATTTTTTTCGCCCGCGCCCTGCGCGGCGGCCGCTTTGCGCGCGCCCATGATATTGGAATGCCCGACCGAGGCATAGGCGCCGGAAGAGGGAGCGGGTTCTTCGGGCGGGAGGTCGCTATGGTAGCCGTACTCCTCCTCATCGCGGCGGGAAGAGCGCGAAAAGCTGCCGCGGCTGCCGTAGCCGCCATACGTTTTGCCGCCGTAACCGCCGTAGCTGCGTCCGCCGTAGCTGCTCTGATCGCCGTAGCTTCTGCGGCTGTAATCGGAGGCAGGGGCATAGGCGCGGCGGGGCGGCTCGATGTCGAGGACGGAGGAAAGTTCGTTCATGAAGCGGGATTGCAGCGTCATACTGCGCTCGCCGTACAGATAACGGCTGCGCGAGCGGGTAAAGAACAGCCGTTCGCGGGCGCGGGTGATCGCGACGTACATGAGCCGCCTCTCCTCTTCCAGCTCCCGATCGTCGTAAGCCGCGCGCGATACGGGGAAGATATTCTCCTCCATACCGACCACGAAAACGACCTTGAATTCCAGGCCCTTTACGGAGTGGATGGTCGCGACGGTGACGTAGTCGCTCTCGTCCATGTCGTCGGTGTCCGAGCTGAGCGTGACCTGGTTAAGAAAATCGGAAAGGGTCGCGTCCTTGTTCATCCGGCAGAACTCGTCGACGGAGTTGACAAACTCGTCGATGTTCGCCTTTTTGCTGATGCTCTCGTCCGAATCGTCGGCGTACATGGAGAGGATGCCCGAATCGTTGATGACGTCGCGGATAAGTTCGTCGGCGCTCATTTCCGCCCCTTTGAGCACGAGGCTCTTGAGAAGGGCGCCGAACGCGTGCACTTTTTGCCGGCCCCCCGCATTCAGCGGAAGCTCGTCCGCATCCAGCACGGCATCGTACACGGAAAGATCGTTTTCGGCGGCGTACTCTTCGAGGATCTCGACGGTGCGCATGCCGATGCCGCGTTTCGGCACGTTGACGATGCGGGAGACGGCCTCACTGTCAAAGGGGTTGTTGATGACGCGAAGGTAGGCCAGAAGGTCCTTGACCTCTTTGCGTTCGTAGAAGCGGAAGCCCCCGTACACCCTGAAGGGTACGGAATATTTGGTGAATTCCTGCTCGTATGCGCGGGTCAGGGCGTTGATGCGCATGAGCACGGCAAAATCGGAAAATTTGTAGCCCTGCGAGCGCATGAGGTCGTTGATCGTCCGCGTCACCCAGAGCGCCTCGTCGTTTTCCGTCTCCGCCTGGTAGTACTGTGCCGGGGCCCCTTCGCCGTTTTCCGTCCACAGGACCTTGTCCTTGCGGCGGCCGTTGTTGCGTATGACGGTGTTGGCGAGTTTGAGGATATTTTTCGTCGAGCGGTAATTGCGTTCGAGCTTGTACACCTTGGCGCCGGGGAAATCCTTTTCAAATTCCAGGATGTTTTCGATCTTTGCGCCCCGCCAGCCGTAGATACTCTGGTCGTCGTCGCCCACGGCAAAGAGATTTCCGTGCACGGTGGAAAGGAGCTTTACGATCTCATACTGCACGGCGTTGGTGTCCTGGAACTCGTCCACATGGATGTAGCGGAAGCGCCCGGAAAGGTATTCCAGCGCCTCTTTGTCCGTTTCCAGAAGGCGGAGCGCTTGCGTGAGGAGGTCGTCGAAGTCCATCGCGTTGTTCTTTCGCAGATGTTCGCAATAGGCGGCATACACCTCCGTGATCTCAGCGATCCCCTTCAGGTCGGCATTGTTTCGGGCATATTCCTTCGGTTCCTGCCCCAGCATTTTGGCGTTGGCAATGTGAAATTTTACATTTTTGAGCAGTTTCTCGTCGTCATAGCCGCACTCGGCAAAGGATTTTTTGATGACGCTGGCTCGCTCCGTTTCGCTGTAAATGGAAAAATTTTTGTTGAAACCAAGACGGTCGGCAAACATGCGAAGAATGCGCACGCACATGCTGTGAATGGTGCAGATCCACATGCTCTCCGCGCCGTCGACCATGGCCGAAAGGCGCTCTTTCATCTCGGCCGCCGCCTTGTTGGTAAAGGTAATGGCGAGGATGGCCGAAGGATATACCCCCTTTTCCTCGACAAGGTAGGCGATGCGCGAGGTGAGCACGCGCGTCTTGCCGCTGCCCGCCCCCGCGAGCACGAGCACGGCCCCTTCCGTATCCAGGACGGGTTTCTGTTGTTCTTCATTGAGTTTCTGCAAAATTTTATCCATTTCGTATGCTCCGCTTTTGCAAATAAATCCCCTGCCTCCGCCGCAAAGGCGCAAAGAGGCTGCACTCTATTCCCCGCGGGAAAAAATACGCCCCCGCGCCGGCAGGGTGCGGGGGCAGTCGCTTCCGACAAAATCTTTCTGCCAAAAAAGGCGCCGTGCGGCGGGGTCTCTCCTCGACTATCCCTTTCTTAAAAAGGACGACGCCCGGCGAATACTCTCCGCGTCTATCCTTATTCTTAAAGGGCGAAGTGCGGCGGGGTCTCTCCTCGACTATCCCTTTCTTAAAAAGGACGACGCCCGGCGGGTTGTCTGCCGCGGGGCACTTTTGCGGAAAGGAGTTTGGTACAAAATTATTATACCACAAACGGCGGCTTTGGGCAACCTTTGACTAACTGTTTTTCCGAATGCTTTCAAATTCCCGCTCACGGCGAAAACGCTCGAGCGCGCGCAGGTATCTCTCCGACAGGGCGAGCGTATAGCGCTGGCGCTCCTCGTACGAAAGGGTGTTGTAATATGCGCGGTCGGTGAGGCGGCCGATCGCATCGGAGACCTCCCCCTCGGAAAGGAGCATCTCCTTCACTCGCGCGTAGAAAGCGTCGTCCTCCCCGCCGCCGCGGATGGTGCAACTGATCTTGCCCGTGAAGTAGCGGCATGCCCGGCTCTCGGAAACGCCGGCGTCGCGCGCACGCGCCAGTTCCGCGGAAAGCTCGTGCCGGCAATTTTCCCAGAATCCGCTCTTGAGGCGCCGCTTTGCCTCCTTGGCGGCACTTTTGATGCTCTTTGCACTCTTAGCTTTTTCCATATCCGATTCCCCCTTTCCGATCATCCTGTTTCCGTGCGAAAAAATCTTTCCGCAGATTTCGCAAAGCGGCGGATTTTGCCGCAGCTGCTTTGCGCCAAAAACATTCCGCAAATCGGCGGATTTTACCGCCCCATCGCGGACGGACAACTTTCGACAAATTTCGCGAAAACAAAAAGCCTGTTATCGTTGCATAACAGGCTTTTGTAGTTAATTTTTGTTGCTTCTTTTGCGAGCCGCTTCCGACTTCTTTTTTCTGCGGACGGAGGGCTTCTCGTAATGTTCTTTACGGCGAAGATCTCCGATGATGCCGTCGCGCGAGCACTTTCTCTTGAAACGGCGCAGAGCGCTGTCGATCGACTCGTTTTCTCCGACTTTTACGGTAGACATTCCTTTCAACCCTCCTTCGCCTTACGCACTTATTCAACGGTATTATTTTAGCGGAAAAGCAAAAGTTTGTCAAGCCGTTTTTAAGGGGTTTGAGAAAGAAACACAAAAGTTTTTTGTGCTTTGCGATCAGGTATGCGTCGTTTTGGCGACCTTGATTTTCAAACTTTGACCGTCGCTTATAAAGGAAAGTTCGCCGCCTTTGTATTGAGAAAATCCGCCGGTTGCACTGCTCCCCTGTCCTACCGCCTGGTCCAGATTATGCCAGGTGTAACCGTGCTCTGCTTTCGCATCAATGTACCCAAATGTTATACTGTAAGTATGCCCCGGCACATATTCGATTTGTACGGTAACTTCTTCATCGACGGCGGCCACCTCGTCAAATATCTGCGATTCTTTGGCGTCGGAGCCTGTAATATAATTGTTATCATTTACTCTAATATAATAGAGTGCGTCCTCGCCGTAGCGCAGAGAAGAAACATCGAATACCAGTGTTTCCGTCCACTTTTCTACCGTAACGGTTTCGGCAACAGTGATTTTTACGGTAATCGTGCCGCTGGCGGAAGAACCTGCCGTTCCCTTAAAGTACATCGTGAGCCAAGTGGAGCCGAGCGACACTTTGGATGTATCGATATTGACTTCTGCCTGCTCAATCGTATTGCTGCCGGACGAACCCACCAAATCGGAATTTTTTACCTCTCTGACAGTAATGGCTGATACGGGAATAACACTTTCATCTGACGACGCGATCTCGTATTTGATACCGGTCATATAGTTCTGATCGAACAAGACCAAAAGCGTAGCCGTATCGGCGGTTTCCGTCTTCGCGATTGTTTTCATATTCGAAGACGCGAACGTCGCCATGCCGTCGTCAAGAACCTCTTCATACGCCTCCGTCACCGCCGAAAGCGTCACGTTTGCGGCGGGCATGGTGAACGTGTATTTGCCGTTCTCTTCGTCGCAGTCTTCTTCGTTGTACTTTACGCCGGTGAGATACTTATCCGCATTCTTCATTGCCGCCGTAACGGTGACCGTGTCCCCTGCCGCCGCCGACGTTTTATCGGGCGTGAGCGTGCAGTCTTCCGACGTTGCCGCCGTAATCGTGTACGTTTGCGGCTCGCCGCCGTTGTTTTCGCCGCCGTCGTCGCAGGCCGCGAGCACGCCCGCGCAGAGCGCCAGCGCGCAAACCGCCGCGAGCCACGCCAAAATTTTGCCTTTTTTCATAATCTTTGAACGCCTCCTTTTGCGTTTTTCTGTTTTTATTATAGTATGCTTTTGTGCAAAAGTCAAGTGAACGTTCACCTTTTTTCGTGACCGCGGACACATCCTCACGCCGCCCCGCGGACGCCTTTCCGCCCGCCGATAATTCAATAAAAATTTATCGATAAAAATTTACTTATTACCCTTCAAACAGTTTACTTTTTTGAAAATTCGTATTATAATACATATGGTTTCAGACAAGGAACCGCAAAACACAGCGAAAAAATTTCTGTAAAAGGAGAAACGATTATGGCAAGATTCACACTGCCCAGAGATCTGTACCACGGCAAGGGCGCCCTCGAGAACCTGAAGAACCTGCAGGGCAAACGCGCGATCGTGTGCGTAGGCGGCGGCTCGATGAAGCGTTTCGGCTTCCTCGACAGGGCGATCGGCTACCTCAAAGAGGCGGGCATGGAAGTAGACCTCATCGAGGGCATCGAGTCCGATCCCTCCGTGGAAACGGTGATGGCGGGCGCGAAGAAGATGGAAGAGTTCCAACCCGACTGGATCGTGGCGATGGGCGGCGGCTCGCCGATCGACGCGGCAAAGGCGATGTGGATCAAATACGAATATCCCGAGACCACTTTCGAAGATATGTGCAAAGTGTTCGGGCTGCCCAAACTGCGCCAGAAAGCGCATTTCTGCGCCATCCCCTCTACTTCCGGCACGGCGACGGAAGTGACGGCGTTTTCCATCATCACCGACTACCAGAAAGGCATCAAATACCCCATCGCGGACTTTGAGATCACGCCCGACGTGGCGATCGTCGACCCTGAACTCGCGGAAACGATGCCCGCCAAACTGACGGCGCACACGGGTATGGACGCGCTGACGCACTCGATCGAGGCATACGTTTCCACCTGCAACTGCACGTACACCGATCCCCTCGCCGTTTACGCGGCCGAGCTGATCACGAAAAACCTTGTTAAATCCTTTAACGGCGACATGGCCGCGCGCGACACGATGCACGACGCGCAGTGCCTGGCCGGCATGGCGTTCTCGAATGCGCTGCTCGGTATCGTGCATTCGATGGCGCACAAGACTGGCGCGGCGTTTGCGAACGGACATATCATTCACGGCGCGGCCAACGCGATGTATCTGCCGAAGGTCATCAAATTCAACTCGAAAGACGCCACGGCGAAAAAACGCTACGGACAGCTGGCTGACTACCTGCACCTCGGCGGCAAAAACGACGACGAGAAAGTGGATAAACTCATCGCCCTCATCCGCAAGATGAACGACGAGCTGAAGATCCCGCAGTCCATTCACAACTACGGCAACGGCGGCGTGATCGTCGACGAAAAGGATCGCATGGTTCCCGAAGAGGAGTTCCTCGCCAAACTGCATGACATCGCCGTGAACGCTCTGGCCGATGCCTGCACCGGTTCGAACCCTCGTCAGCCTTCCGTCGAAGAAATGGAAAAACTCCTCAAGTGCTGCTACTACGACACGGAAGTCGATTTCTGATCTTGAAAGTACATACCAAAACCCACCCCCATAACGATGCCGGCCGGATCGATGATCCGGCCGGCATTGTCATTTTATTCACACATCAGATTACGTCCTCTGCGTCCGATCCCGCCGCATCCGCGGGACGGAGAGCGGGGTAAAATCCGCTCGCATCGGCCTCGGATACCAGCTGTCGGAATTCCTGCTTGTAGACGTCGCCGGCAAGGTAGCTTTCCAGCGATTCCAGGCGGGACAGGACATTTTCGAGCGAGGCGCCCGCCCCGTACTTCGAACGGCGCAGCACGAGCGCAAACTCCGCGACGCAGGCGGCAAAGCGGGCGTCATCCGTTTCGCCCTCCTCTCCCGTCACGGTGAGGGCTGTCTCGCGGTCTTCGCCTTCCGTATGCTTGTAACGCACGGCGACCTCCGCGAGCGCACCGGCGGTCCCTTCCGCGTCCGGTTCGGCCAGTTCCAATTCGTACAGGACGGTCACGCAGAGGTTGCTGCCGATCTCGCCCGCATCCTTTTCCGAATTTTCAAAATCTTCTTCGGAGATCAGTTTCGTGTCGTAGCCCAAAAGGCGGTAGGAAGTGACCCGATCCTCCCGGAAGGTCACGCCGGCTTTTGCGTCCTTCGCGACGGTATACAGCGTTCCCGCGAGCTCTTCCTTGAATACCTTTTCCGCCTCGAGCTGCGTATCGATGTAGCAATAGTTTCCGTTGCCGTTGAGGGCGAGCGTCTGCATCAGGTCGTCGCGGGTGTTGCCCAGCCCGACGCCGACGACCGAAAGCGCGATGCCGCTTGCCGCCTTTTCCCGTATGAACTCGGTCAGCTCATCGGTGTCGGAAATCCCGACGTTGAAGTCGCCGTCGGTGAGGATGATCACGCGGTTGTTGCCGTTTTCCGCCCGATGCGCCTCCGCCTGCTCGTAGGCGAGCTCCAGACCGGCGGAACCGCTCGTCGAACCGTTCGCCGTCAGACGCGAAAGGGCATTGCGTATCTCTTTCTTGCCCTCCTCCGTCGCCGCCGTGCTCTCCAATACCGTCTTCACCCCGCTCGCGTAGGTCACGATGGAGACCCTGTCCCTCTCGCCGAGACCTTCTACGAGCTTTTCGGCGCCGTAGCGGACGAGATCGAGACGGCTCATCGCTTTCTCGGTTCCGCTCACGAAACCGCTCATGGAACCGGACACGTCGACGAGCAGAACATAGTTCGCATCCCCCTCGGCGGCCGCCTCTTCCGTCCTGATGCCCAGCGTCATCAGTTTGTGCTCTACATTCCAGGGACAGTCGGAAAGGTATGCGCTCACGCGTATGCTCTCCTCCCCTTCGGGCGCAGGATAATCATAATCGAAATAGTTGACGAGCTCTTCCAGCCGCACCGAATCGGGGCTCACCGAACTCCCCCTGCGGATCTGCGCGCGGACCAGCGAATAGCCCGCCGTATTCCGATCGAGCGAGAAATAGGAAGAAGGCTGCGTCGCAACATCGTAAAATCCCTGTTCGATGACGCTGTCATACTGATAATTCTCGCCCTCCGAGATCCAGGGCAAACTATCCCCTCCCGCAGGCGCCCATGCTCCATCCATCGAGGCTTTCGGAGCTGCGCCGCAACCGCTCATCAGACAAAGCGCGAGGAACACGGAACCGACTGCCAGACCAAAACGTTTTTTCATGTTTTTTCCCTCCTTTTACGATTACAACGTTTCTTCGCGTCCCTTTGTCCCGCTGCATCCAAAAATTTTCAGGAATTTTTTGCCAGAAGCTGCAAAAGGAAATCGGCAGAGCTCTTCCGCGAACCCATGATCGTCATGTAATACTCGCCCGCGGGGAGGGTGAGCTTTGCCTCGGAGAGATATTCGCCGTCGGTGTATTCCGTCGACAAGGCGTAAGGCCGGCCTCCGATGCTGCCGCTCTCTTCCAGCGCCGCAAGCGTGCGCAGCTCTTCCGGAAGGAGGGTTCCGCCCGAAAGATCGATGTAAAGTTCTCCCTCCCAATAGTCGAGACCGCGCAGATACCGAAGGTGCGCGCCGATGAGCGCCTCTTCCCCGTCCACAAAATAGAGGGTATAGCTCGCCTGCGCGTTCTCCGCCCACGCGAAGGGCGAAAGCCCGCGTAGCTGATTTTCGTATCGATCGGAAAGCTGCGCGTAAGTCGCGGATTCCGCCTGTGCGGAAGCGAGCGTGTAATAGATTATGGGCGTACGGGCGGGATCGGACGCCCCCCGACCGAGAAAGATGCCGACAGAGAGTACGCACAGGAAAAGAACGCACGCGAAGGCAGAGGTGACCTTCCAGAAGATCCCTCTCTTTCTGCGCACATATCGGCGCTTGATCCGCTCCAAGTCGCAGGGCGGCAGCTCCGCGCCCTCAAAATAGCCGCGGAATGCGCTTTCGATTGTCTTGTCCTTTTTCATCCCTTTCATGATTACAACGTTCTAACTCTCGTTTTGTCCCTCGGAAAGAAGTTTTCGCAGTTTCTCTTCGGCGAGGGCGGTCAGCCGCTGTACCGCAGACTTGCTCATTCCCGTCTCCTTCGCCACTTCGCGCACGGTAAAATCCAGATAGTAACGATAGTAGATCATCCTGCGCTCTTCGGGGGTGAGTCGGAGCACGGCGTCTTCGAGCAGGACGGCCTGCTCCATGCGGTATGCGTCGTACCGTTCGTCCGTGAGATGGAAAAACCCGTCTATGTCCTCTTCCGCGCGCACCTTCCGCTTTCGGAGAAGGTCAAAAGCGCAGTTGCGGACGATGCGCATGACGAACGCATACCCGTTCGTCCCGACGCGATACCCACCGATCCCGCGGGCGAGCTTGACAAAACTCTCGTTCACGACGTCTTCGGCGTCCGCACGGTTTTTCACGATGCCGCGCGCGAGCGCAAACATGCGCCCGCCGACACAGAAATAAATGCCGTCGAGCGCTTCCGCATTTCCTTCGCGCAGCGCCTGCAAGAGCGAATTCAGTTGTTCCAAGCCCGCAGGCGCCATATCCCCTCACTGGCGGCCTTTTCCGCCGCATCTGCCGCCCCGGGCGGCAGAAAAATTCTCATAGGGGACGCCGCAAACGCGGCATCCCCTCCTTTCACCGCGTCCCACAACGCGGAAGCATTGCCGAAAAAAATTACAGCATTTTCTCCCCCATATCCTGCCCGCCGAGGATATGGATGTGCAGATGATGCACCGTCTGGCCCGCGTCCTTGCCCTGGTTGATGATCAGGCGGTAGCCGCCCGAAAGCCCCAGCTTCCCCGCGATCTCCGGGATCTTTTGCAGGCACTTTTTGACAAGCTCCGCCTGCGCTTCGTTCATCTCCGCGAGCATGGCAAAATGCGACTTCGGCACGACCAGAACGTGCACTTTCGCCTGCGGGTTGATGTCGCGGAAGGCGAGCATATCTTCATCCTCATACACCTTGTTCGAGGGGATCTCCCCCGCGATGATCTTACAAAAAATACAGTTTTCCATTTTTTTATCTCCTTTTTTCTATCCCGTGCGCATATGCGCCTTCGTTTTTTTATTCTTTGCCGCTCTCCTCCGCGCGTTCGGCAAGCAGCCCGTCCGCATACGGTCGCAGGGCGCGCACGAGGCAGCGGCTGTCCGCCTCTTTTTCCAGATACAGGCGGATATAATTTTCCGAATAACCGACGGTATAGCCGTCCTTTCTCTCTTCGGGCACGAGTTCCAGCACCTTCCCGACAAACTTTTCGTCGTAGGCGGCGCGCAGCTGTGCGCCCAACTGCATCAGCCTGTGCAGCCGATCCCGTTTGACCTGCGGCGGAAGTTCTGCCAGCTTTGCCGCCGCCGTGCCCGTGCGGCGGCTGTATGCGAAACAGTGAATCTGCGAAAATTCCGCCCGCCGCGCGAGAGAGAGGGTCGCCTGAAAGTCCTCCTCTGTCTCGGTCGGAAAGCCGACGATGATATCCGTCGTGACGGCGGCGTTCGGGAAATACTCGCGGATGAGCGCCACCCGCGCAAGAAATTCTTCGCCCGTATAATGGCGGTTCATCTTTCTGAGAACGGCGTCCGATCCGCTCTGCAAAGACAAATGAAAATGCGGCGCGAAGTCGGCGACCTGCTTTGCCGCCTGCAAAAGGCGTGGGGTAATGACGCCCGCTTCGAGCGAACCCAGGCGGATGCGGCACTTTGCGTCCTTCACAGCCAGGAGAAGATCGGCAAGGTCCTTTTCGCCGTCCATGTACGAGGAGACGTCGATGCCCGTGATCACGACCTCTTCCGCAGGGCTGGAAAGGATCTCTTCTACGGCGCTTGCGAGCGTGCGCGAGCGGCTCCGACCGCGCAGATACGGTATGATGCAATAGGAACAAAAGTTGTTGCAGCCGTCCTGGATCTTGACGAAGGCGCGCGTTTTGAGATGGACGGGCGGGAGCATCTCATCGTAAGAGCGATCAGATTCGTCCAGGCGCACGCCCGTGCAGGCGGCGTCGAGAAAGTCCAGGATCTCCCCCTTCTGCCGCGCGCCCGTGACGAGAAAGACGCCCTCCCGTTTTGCAAAGACCTCGGGGGTGCGTTCGGCCGCACAGCCGCACACCGCGATGCGCGCGTGCGGCGAAACGGCGCGGATGCGCGCGATGGCCTGGCGGGATTTCTTTTCCGCCTCCGCCGTGACGGCGCAGGTATTGAGAATGTACAGATCTGCAGGCTCCAGTTCGTCGGAAACTTCCCAGCCCCGCTCTTGCAGTCCGCGCAGTATGGACGCGCTCTCCACGCCGTTGACCTTGCATCCGAGCGTAAACACGACCGCTTTCATTGCCATTCTCCCAGAGCGAACATGACCGCGGACGTGAGGGCGATCGCCGCCGTCTCCGCGCGCAGGATGCGCCTGCCCAGCGTGATGAGGGCAAAGCCCTTCTCCTTCGCCGTTTCCGCCTCCTCCGAAGAAAACCCGCCCTCGCTGCCGACCACGAGCGCACACGAACCGGAAAGTTTGTGCAGATCCGCATCCGAGCTCTTGGCAAATTCGCAGGCGAAAAGTTTGTTTTTATAACCCGCGCAGGAATCGAGTGCGGCAGGCAGTTCCATATATTTGATCTCGGGAACGGTGGCGCGCAGGCACTGTTTGGCCGCCTCCCGCGCGACCTTCTGCAGGCGCTGAAGCTTGTTCTCGTTCATGTACGCCGAGCAGAAACGGGAATGAAAGACGCAGATCCCCGAAACGCCCAGCTCCGTCGCCTTCTGCACGACCAGTTCCGTCTTGTCCCCTTTGAGCGCGCCGATCAGAAGGCGCACGTCTTCCGAACACTCCTTGTCCGAAGGGTTGCTGCCCAACACGTTGAGCAGCATTTCGCGCTTGCCCACCTGCGCGATCACCGCGTCGTACTCGCGGCCGCTCCCGTCGAGAAGGAGAACCTCGTCCCCCTCTTTGAGGCGAAGCACATTCTTTGCGTGCGAATATTCGTCGCCCGTCAGATAGGTTTCCTGCCCGATCTTCTCTACAAAAAATCTGTGCAACGTCGCCATCTTTTCAGTCCTTTTCTCCCTTTTTGCGAAAGACGAGCGCGTACCATTCGCCGCGCCGGCATGCTTCGATCTCGGTAAGGCCGATGGCGGTGTAGGCCTCGCGCACGAGCGCAAGTTTGGAGCCGATGATCCCGCTGAGAATGAGCGTGCCGCCCGCTTTGAGATTTTTGGGGATGCTGTCGCAAAGGCGGCAAAGAATATCTGCCGTGATGTTGGCCGTCATGATCTCACCGCACACGGACGCATCTTCCAGAAGGTCGCTTCTGGCCACGCGCACACGATCGGCCACGCCGTTGTTTTCCGCGTTGTGCGCCGCACTCTGCACGGCCACATAGTCGATGTCGGTGAGATAGGCGAATTTCGCGCCCAGCTTCACGCCCGCGATGCCGAGAATGCCGCTGCCGCAGCCGACGTCGATGAGGGTATCCCCTTCGCGGAGATATTTCTGCAGAAGTTCCAGGCACATGGCCGTCGTTTCATGTTCGCCCGTGCCGAACGCCATGTTCGAATCGAGTTTGATGATCACCTCGCCGGGCGCGGGATCGTACGCGATCCATTCGGGACAGACGACCACCCTCCCGCCGATATGCAAGGGGCGGAAATGCTCCTTCCAGACGTTGAGCCAGTCGTCCCCCTCGATCTCCCGTCGGGAAGTTTCCAGCGTGCCGAGCGGGATAAAGCCCTCGCTGCGCGCGCGAAGCTGCGCCAGGTCCTGTTCGATGCCGCGGATGTCCTCAGCGGCGGTGTCGACCGGCAGAAAACATTTCACGAGCACGTCCTGCGGGGCGGAAACGCTCTTTTCCACGTCCTCGTCCATGTAGTCCCAGTAGGTGCTCTTGTCACGCTGCAACGCGATGATATCCGCCGCGTCGCGAACGGCCACGCCATAACTCGTGTAATTCCACAAAAGATCGGCGACGAGTTCGCTGCCCTCCGTCGTCGTGTGTACGGTAAATTCGATGAACTTCATATTGTTCTCCGTCTCGCTTTTCTTCGCTCACTATTGTACCCGATTTTTTCCCTTTCGTCAATCTTTTGCACGGCGAGACGCGCCCCGCCGAAGGAAAAGAAAATGCCGCCGCGCTTATGCGCGGCGGCAAAGAGACACTCAGTTTTTCAGCAGCGAAAGATAGGCGTTATAATATTTTTCACCCAGCACGTACAGCGAAGCGCGGCAAAAATGCAGGCTGTCCCCGTTCCCGGTCGCCTTGTCGTTGGAAGCAAGTCCCTGCGTTCCGACAAACGCCGCCCTCCCGGCATTCTGACAATACTCCTGCATCGCGCGCAGGATCGCACCGCACTGCGGCCCGTTCGCCTGCGTCCATTCGTCGGTAAAGCCCCCGCACACGAAAGGGACTTTGCCGTATTTTCCGCGGAAGTTCTCCATCTGCATGGTCAGATCGGAAAGGTGCTTGCGGTACCTTTCTTCGGGCGTCAAAGAGGCGTTCTCAAAGGAATCGCACTCCCCTTGATGCCACAGAAATGCCTCGACGCGGCGGGACACGCCGAGCGCAAACAGCTCGTCGAGCATGTCGCAAAGGCGCAGATACAGGCAGCCCGTCACCCCCCATTCGTTGCGCGCAAAGCCCGTTCCGCCATACGTCCCGTTCACGATCAGAAGCCGCCTGCCTTCCGCAAGCCTGCCTTCCTGCACATACCTGCGGGCAAACGCAAGGGCCAGGTTCCCCAGTTTTTGCCCGCCGTCGTTCTCCGCCTCGCGCGCAAGGCCGATGACAAACTCCGTCGGCCGCTGCACACACAGATGATCTTTCCCTTCCGCATCCTTTTCAAAGCGGATTGGAAAAATTAAGAAGCTGCTCCGTGCGATTCTCCGCCCCGCACGATAAAAAGATTCGGCCCGGCAGAGCCGGGCCGAAATTTTGCATTTTATGGATATTCCCGAAGATGCACGCCGTCACGCCTGCGCGACGAGGACGGACTCTCCGTCTTTTCCGATGCAATTCACGAAAGTGAGGGTGTCGCCGCGCAAGGTAGCGGGATTCGCATCCGCACGGGCGTGCACGCAGATTTCACTCGTAAACGTCGCACCGCCGTTCTGCTGCACTTCCGTTTTGAGCTCGCCGCTGTTGGCGCAGTTGCGAAGCAGAACGCCGTTGACGTCAACGGGCTCTTCGTCCGGCACGGTGAAGGATACGTTTAAGTCCTTGAAATAATCTTTCTGCTGGAAGGTATCGAAGATGCCGGATGCGGTGCCGATCAGATCCAGATAATCCGTACCTTGGCTGTTCAGAAGGCTCTTTTCGATTACGCCGGTGTTCGTATTGATCACCCCTTCGATCACGCGCGCGGTGATCGTGCCGCTGTTCGTGCAGTCGTTGACAAGGACGGCGCCGTACATGGAGAGGCGCGCCAAAATCCCCGCCGCATGCATGCCGGTGACGGACCCGTTGTTCGTGCAGCCGTCGATCAGAAGTTTGAAACCGTCGCTGTTCGTATTGCTCGCAGTCTGAATGACGATGGAGACGATGCCGCCCGCCGTGGCGTGACCGGCCTTGGTGGGATCGGTATAATCGGCGAAAAGCGTCGCGTTGTTCGTGCAGTTCTCGATGGTGACGGAACCCGTCATGAGATTGGATTTTCCGTTGGCATCGTTGCCTCCCACGCCGCCGATAAATCCGACGATGCCGCCCACGCGGCTGTGGCCGGAGATATAGCCGCTGACCGTGACGTTCGACACGATGGTATTGATGCTTCCTTTCGAGCCGAGCTTATAGATGCCGCCGATGGCGCCCGCCACCGTGTGGTTGGCGAAAGAATCACCTCCGTCGTTATCGTCGCCGGCGATGCCCGGCCTCTGAATGTCGACGTTTTCGATCGTCACGTTTTCAAAGCGCTCTCCCTGGAAAACGGAGACAAACGCAAAGAAGGTGTAATTCTTTCCGCTTCCACCCACGATCTGTTCGCTGTATGCCGTCGTGTCCGTCATGCGGAGGTTGCTCACCTTATAGCGGTTCCCGTTGAAATTGCCCTCGAGGCGGTCGATCGAGTTCCACTCGGCGCCCGCGAGGTCGATGTCGGCGCCGAGATACAGATCGACGTCCTTATCTTCCTGCGCGTCGAGATACTCCACCGCCGAAACGAGTTTTTCGGGCGTATCCACCTTGATCGCCGCGATCTTTTCATCCTGTTTGACGACGCCGAAAGGATTCGCATCTTCTCCCGATTCGGGTCTCAGCATTTGTTCTGCGGTCAGAACGGTATCCTGCCATGCGTTGTCGCCCTTGATCGCGCCCTCAAGCGTGGGCCACGCTTCCTTCCGCTCCGACCACTTCAAACTTTTGTATTCTTCCGGATAAAGTACACTGTAATCGCTCTGTCTGACATACAATATGCGGTTGATCGAAGGGACCCACACAAACTCCGTGCCCTTTTTCAGGGTGGAGTACTTATGGGCGTTCATTCCGTCCCCTTCCAGTATGTCCAGCACCTCGCTGAGCGTGGCGGGCTTGCCGTCGATCTGCTCCGCATTCTGCAGTGACAGATTCATGTTCGCCACCGCCTGCGTATCCGACGATTCCTGTGCCTTGTCGATGATGTTCGCAAACGTCGGTATCAGCACAGCCGCCAGAATTGCCACTACCGCGATCACGATCACAAGCTCGGTGATCGTAAATCCCTTTCTTCTCTTCTTTGCCATCTTTTCTCCCTTCCCTCGTATTCTCATAACGATATTTCCTTCTGCGTGCAGAAGGAAAAAGGGGTACCCCTTTTTCATTACGAGTCTGTCTTTATTATAAAGGATAAAATACTTCCTGTCAAACGAAACGCCGAAATTCATGACAAGAAATATATATTTTATAACGAAACGGCGTAATGCGGCGAAAACAGCTGTACGCTCTTCGGATTCGCAATGTCTGCTTTCGCGGCAAAAGCCCGCGCAAAAGAAAAAGAAAAGCCGCGCGGCGGATGCCGCGCGGCAAAACGGCAATGTCCCCCACACTGACCATGCAAAGGCGGCGCGGCAAAGCGGCGTGGCGCGATCCCCGCACGGGCAATACGGACAAAACAAAAGCCGCGCGGCGGATGCCGCGCGGCCGAAAATCGGATGTGATCAAGAATCTTTTCCGAACTCTTCCTTTGTCTCCTCGATCAGGCTGTCGCTCTCGCGGCGGCCCATGACGAGCTGCGGGCTGACGTTTTTGTATTCGCGCACGCCCGTGCCGGCAGGAATGAGTTTGCCGATGATGACGTTTTCTTTGAGTCCGATGAGCGGGTCCACCTTGTTCTTGATCGCGGCTTCGGTGAGCACGCGCGCCGTCTCCTGGAAGGAGGCCGCCGACAGGAAAGAGTCGGTGGAAAGTGCGGCTTTCGTGATGCCGAGCAGCACGCGCTTGGCCGTGGCGGGCCTGCCGCCGCGCTCGATCGTCTTTTCGTTTTCGTCTTCGAAGGTGAACATATCGACCAGTTCGCCGGGCAGCATCTCCGTATCACCGCAGTTTTCGATGCGGACTTTCCGCATCATCTGGCGCACGATGATCTCGACGTGTTTGTCGTTGATATCCACGCCCTGCGAACGGTAGACCGACTGCACTTCGCGCAGAATGTAGTCCTGCACGCCCTTCACGCCCTGGATGCGCAGGATGTCCTGCGGGTTGACGGAGCCGTCGTTGAGCTGTTTGCCCGGTTCGACCTTGTCGCCCGTCTTCACTTTGAGCTGCGCGTTGAAGGGAAGAACGTATTCGTTTTTCACTTCACCCGTCAGCTCGTCGCGGACGACGACGTACTGCTGATTGTCCTTTTCGCTGACGTAAGCGATGCCGCCCGATTCGCAGAGGGTGGCGACGCCCTTCGGCTTGCGCGCCTCGAAAAGCTCTTCGACACGCGGAAGACCCTGTGTGATGTCGCCCGTAGCGGCGATACCGCCCGTATGGAAGGTACGCATCGTAAGCTGCGTGCCCGGTTCGCCGATGGACTGCGCGGCGATGGTGCCGACCGCCTCGCCCACCTGAATGGGTTTGCCGGTGGCCATGTTCTTGCCGTAGCACTTGGCGCAGACGCCGTGACGGGAATTGCAGGTGAATACGCTGCGGATGGAAACTTCCTTGATGCCCGCCGCCACGATCGTATCGGCGATGTCTTCGGTGATCATCTCGTTGACGGGGATGATCACTTCGCCGGTCGCGGGATTGACCACGTCTTCGGCCACAAAGCGGCCCACGAGGCGGTCTTTGAGGCTTTCGATCTCCTCCTCTTTGTCCGCTTCGACGTGCGGGTTCTTGGGTTTGATGATGGCGGAGATCTTCATGCCGCGCGGCTTTTTGCCTGCACAGCAGTCGTCCTCACGCACGATGACGTCCTGCGAAACGTCGACCAGTCGACGGGTCAGATAACCGGAGTCCGCCGTTTTCAGAGCGGTATCGGCAAGACCTTTGCGGCCGCCGTGCGAAGAGATGAAGTATTCCAGAACGGAAAGTCCTTCGCGGAAGCAGGATTTGACGGGGATCTCGATCATGCGGCCCTGCGGGTCGACCATGAGGCCGCGCATGCCCGCGAGCTGCTTGATCTGGTCAATGGAACCGCGCGCGCCCGAATTCGCCATCATCCAGATGGGGTTGAAATCGTCGGCGTCCTTGCGCAGCTCTTCGGTCACGGCGTCGGTCGTGTCTTTCCAGACGCGCACCACCGCGTTGTAGCGCTCTTCGTCGGTCAGCGTGCCGCGGGCATACTTCTTTTCGATGCCTTCCACCCGCTTTTCCGCCTCTTCGATCTTGGTCTTTTTGCTGTCGGGAATGTGCATGTCGAAGACGGAAGTCGTCAGCGCACCGATGGTCGAGTATTTGAAGCCGAGCGCCTTGATCTTATCCAAAACGTCCGCCGCTTTGGGCGCGCCGCCCGTCTTGAAGCAGCGGTCTACGATCTTGGAGATCATCTTTTTGTCGACGGGCACGCTCTTGTCGCGGCCGTCCTTGTCTTTCTTGTAACCGCTGATCTCGTATTGCAGGAAGTCTTCCTTCGTTTCGCGGGGAACAAATCCCAGATCCTGCGGGATCGCCTCGTTGTAGATGATGCGGCCGACCGTCGTCTTGACCCGCCCGCAGATCTCGGTGAGCGGGGTGCCGTCCTCGGCGGTGAACCTGCCCTCGGGCAGTTTGACCGTACGGCGTACCCAGATCTCATCCTGCAGGGTGATAAACTTGGTCTGGTAGGCCATGATCGCCTCGTCTTCCGAGGAGTACAGGCCCGCACGGTACAGCTCGGCGCCCTCGGTGCCTTCGGGCACCTCGTTGTGGTCCTTGTCGTACCAGCGGCCGTCGTAACGGCGCACGATGGTCAGATAGTAGGCGCCGAGGATCATGTCCTGCGTCGGCGTCATGACCGGCTTGCCGTCGGAAAGCTTGAGAATGTTGTTCGAGGAGAGCATCAAAAAGCGCGCTTCCGCCTGCGCCTCGATGGACAGAGGTACGTGCACGGCCATCTGGTCGCCGTCGAAGTCGGCGTTGAATGCGCCGCAGACGAGCGGGTGAATCTTGATGGCGCGGCCTTCGATGAGCACCGGCTCAAACGCCTGAATGGACAGGCGGTGCAGCGTCGGCGCGCGGTTCAGAAGCACCGGGTGTTCCTTGATGACGCTTTCCAGCACGTCCCAGACGGCGGGTTTCGCCTTTTCCACGGCGCGCTTGGCGCTCTTGATGTTCTGGCACTGGTTGCTTTCGACCAGCTTTTTCATGATGAACGGCTTAAAGAGCTCGATCGCCATCTCTTTGGGCAGACCGCACTGGTAGAGCTTGAGCTCAGGCCCGACGACGATAACCGAACGGCCGGAATAGTCGACACGTTTGCCGAGGAGGTTCTGACGGAAACGTCCCTGTTTGCCGCGGAGCAGCCCGGAAAGGGATTTCAGCTCGCGGTTGGAAGGTCCGGAGATCGCCTTGCCGCGGCGGCCGTTGTCGATGAGGGCGTCGACCGCTTCCTGCAGCATGCGCTTTTCGTTCTTGACGATCATGTCCGGCGCGCCCAGCTCCATCAGTTTTTTCAGACGGTTGTTGCGGTTGATGACGCGGCGGTACAGGTCGTTGAGGTCGGAAGTGGCAAAGCGGCCGCCGTCCAGCTGGACCATGGGGCGCAGCTCGGGCGGGATGACGGGCAGCACTGTGAGCACCATCCATTCGGGACGGTTGCCGCTCTTGCGGAAGGCCTCGATGATCTCGATGCGCTTGACCGCGCGCAGGCGCTTGCTGCCGCTGGGGTTGTTTTCGATGATCTCTTTGGTTTCGGCGCTCTCTTTGTCGAGGTCGACGGCCATGAGCAGCTCGCGGATGGCCTCCGCGCCCATGCCCACTTTCAGCCCGGTGACTTTTTCGTCGCCGTATTTGTCTTCCAGATCGCGCAGATCGCGGTCGGTGATCACTTTTTTATAGGTAAGCTCCGCATCTTCGACATTGGCGACGAAAGAGCGGGCAGACTCTTCGGCTCCTTCGCCCGTGAATTCCTTGTCGCTGAGCACTTTCACTTCGCGGCGGTTGACGAAATATTGCTTTTCGCCGTCGCGCAGGGATTTGTCGCTGATGCTGTAAGAATACTTGACGGCACCGCTTTTGACCTTTTCAAAGACGTCGTTCAGAAGTTTCTGGTTGGTGCCGTTGCGCACTTCGAAAATGAAGCGGTCCTCTTCGATCCCCTCGGCGGCGAGTTTCTGATATGCTTCGCGCGCCTCCTCTTTCGTCTTGAACTGTCCGATCACTTTCGGCTCGGTGAAGCCGAGCGTGCAGGCGCGGAATCCTTCGGGTTCGGGACGGTACCATGCCGCCAGTTTGTTGAGATACCCGACGTTCAGAACGGTGTAAGCGGCGAAGTAGATGACCTGCTCCAGCTGCTTGGGCCCCATGTCGAGCAGGAGGCCGATGCGGGAAGGCACCCCGCGGAAATACCAGATGTGCGATACGGGCGCGGCGAGCTCGATGTGGCCCATGCGCTCGCGGCGCACCTTGGCGCGCGTAACTTCCACGCCGCACTTCTCGCAGATGATGCCCTTATAACGGATGCGCTTGTATTTGCCGCAATGGCACTCCCAGTCCTTGGTCGGTCCGAAGATCTTTTCGCAGAAAAGGCCGTCCCGCTCGGGTTTCTGGGTGCGGTAGTTGATGGTTTCCGGCTTGGTGACTTCGCCGTAAGACCACTCGCGGATCTTTTCGGGAGATGCTACTCCGATCTGTATAGAGTCAAAATCATTTAATTCGAACATTTCAATCCTCCCGACAATCAGTCTTCGTCATCAAAGAGATCGGAGGCGTCTTTCTCCTCCCCTTTCTCTTCGCCGTCTTCCTCTTCGCCAGCCTGTTCATCCTCGTCCGAATCGTCGTCGAGATCATCCAGATCGTCATCGAGATCGTCGTCGAGATCGTCGTCGAGATCGTCGTCGGCAAAGAGATCGGAAGAGGCAAAATCCTCGTCTTCTTCCGGCTCGTCCTCTTCGAAGATAGACTCCACGCCCATCTCGTCCTCGTCGTCCTCGTCGCCGAAGAAGTCGATCTCTTCCTCTTCGGGATGCTTCTCTTCGCGCTCCTCTTCCTCGTACTCCGCTTCGGAGAGGTCTTTGAGCTGGAGCTCGTCCTTACTCTCGTTGAGCACTTTCACGTCGAGCGCGAGCGACTGCAGCTCTTTGAGCAGCACCTTGAAAGCCTCGGGGATGCCCGGTTCGGAAATATTGTTGCCCTTGACGATGCTCTCATACGTCTTGACACGGCCGACGATATCGTCCGACTTGACGGTGAGGATCTCCTGCAGGATGTGCGCCGCGCCGTACGCTTCGAGCGCCCAGACCTCCATTTCGCCGAAACGCTGGCCGCCAAACTGCGCCTTGCCGCCGAGCGGCTGCTGCGTGACGAGGGAGTAAGGTCCGATGGAACGGGCATGGATCTTGTCGTCGACGAGGTGGATGAGCTTGATCATGTACATCTGGCCGACGGTGGTGCGGTTTTCAAAGGGCTCGCCGGTACGCCCGTCGTAGAGCTGGATCTTGCCGTCCACCTCGCCGTTCGGGCCGACGATGTTGTTCTTTTCAAAAAGTTCGCGGATTTGTTCCTCTCTCGCGCCGTCGAACACGGGGGTCGCGATCTTCCAGCCGAGCTGTTTGCAGACGTGGCCGAGGTGTACTTCCAGCACCTGCCCGATGTTCATTCGGGAAGGAACGCCCAAGGGGTTGAGGACGATCTGCATGGGGGTGCCGTCCGCCATGAAAGGCATGTCGCTTTCGGGCAGAATGCGCGAAATGACGCCCTTGTTGCCGTGGCGGCCCGCCATCTTGTCGCCGACGGAAATTTTACGCTTCTGCGCGATATACACGCGCACGAGCTTGTTCACGCCGGGCGAAAGTTCGTCTTTGTTTTCTTTGGTGAATATCTTCACGTCGACGACGATACCGCCTTCGCCGTGCGGGACGCGCAGGGAGGTATCGCGCACCTCGCGCGCCTTTTCGCCGAAGATGGCGCGGAGCAGCCGCTCTTCGGGCGTGAGTTCCGCTTCGCCCTTCGGGGTCACTTTGCCGACGAGGATGTCGCCGCTGTTCACTTCGGCGCCGATGCGGATGATGCCGTCTTCGTTGAGGTCTTTGAGCGCGTCGTCGCCGACGTTCGGGATGTCGCGGGTGATCTCCTCTTCGCCGAGCTTCGTGTCGCGCGCCTCCGTCTCATGCTCTTCGATGTGCACGGAGGTGAACACGTCCTCGCGGACGAGTTTTTCGGAGATCAGGATCGCGTCTTCGTAGTTATAGCCTTCCCATTCCATGAAGCCGATGAGGATGTTTTTGCCGAGCGCGAGTTCGCCGTTGTTGGTGGAAGGGCCGTCGGCGATGATCTCGCCCGCCTCCACCCTGTCGCC
>CAKNQN010000009.1 GCA_930990665.1 uncultured Clostridia bacterium | reverse complement strand
AACATGATCACCTTCGGCATGGGCGCTTCGAGCATGGCGCTGTTTGCGCGCGTGGGCGGAGGAATTTTCACCAAGGCCGCCGACGTGGGCGCAGATCTCGTCGGAAAGGTGGAGCGGAGTATACCCGAAGATGACCAGCGCAACCCCGCCGTGATCGCCGACAATGTGGGCGACAACGTGGGCGACGTGGCAGGCATGGGCGCCGATCTGTATGAATCCTATGTCGGATCCCTGCTCTCGGCGATGGCGCTGGGCGTGGCGGCCGGGCTCGATATCCTGGGCGCGCTCATCCCGCTCGGCATCGCCGCGATCGGCGTAGTCTTTTCGGTGATCGGGACCTTTTTCGTGCGCACCAAAGAGGGCGCCTCGCAAAAACAGCTCCTCCGCGCACTGCGGGCGGGAACGTGGTTTGCCGCCGCCGGCACGGCGGCGGCCTCCTTCCTGTTTATCTGGTTTGCCGCCCCGCAGTACCGCATGGCGGCGGCGCCCGTGCTCATCGGCCTGGCGGCAGGCGTGCTCATCGGATTTTTCTCCGAACTTTTCACCAGCGCATCCTACCGCCCGACGCAGAAACTGGCACAATCGGCCGAAAGCGGAACGGGGCCGGTAATCATCAACGGTACGGCGCTCGGCATGCTCGCGACGGTCGCACCCGTCCTGATCATCGCCGCCGCAGTGCTCGCCTCCTATTTCCTGATGGGGCGGGGCGGAAACGCGGCGATGGGACTTTTCGGTGTGGGCATCGCGGCCGTGGGAATGCTTTCCACGCTCGGCATCACCCTCTCCACGGACGCCTACGGCCCGGTGGCCGACAACGCCGGCGGCATCGCGCAGATGAGCGGCATGGACGAGAAGGTGCGCGCCCGCACCGATGCCCTCGATTCCCTCGGCAACACCACCGCCGCCACCGGAAAGGGCTTTGCCATCGGTTCGGCCATGCTCACCGCGCTCGCCCTCCTCTCCTCCTTCATCGTGCAAGTGGAGACGGTCGCGGCCGAACGCGGCATCGAGTTTTCCTTTCAACTCGGCATCGACAATCCCGTCGTGCTCATCGGCGTGTTCATCGGCGCGGCGCTCCCCTTTCTCTTTTCCGCCTTCACAATGTCCGCCGTCGGCAAGAGCGCACAGCGCATCGTGCTGGAAGTACGGCAGCAGTTCGCCTCCAACCGCGGCATTCTCAACGGCACCGACAAGCCCGATTACGCGCGCTGCGTGCGCATCTGCACCTCCTCCGCACAGAGACAGATGATCGCCCCCGCGCTGGTAGCGGTGCTCTCCCCCGTCCTGTTCGGCATCCTGCTCGGCGCAAACGGAGTGGCAGGCATGCTGCTCGGCTCTTCGGTGACGGGCTTTCTGCTGGCCGTGTTCATGTCCTCCGCCGGCGGCGCATGGGACAACGCAAAAAAATACATCGAGGACGGACACTTCGGCGGAAAGACCGGCCCTGCACACAAGGCCGCCGTGGTGGGCGATACCGTGGGCGACCCCTACAAGGATACTGCCGGCCCCTCCATCAATATCCTCATCAAACTCATCTCCGTCGTCGCCATCGTCTTCGCGCAGGTCATTCTCACCGTCGGCATCCTGTAATACCCCTCTTCGCGAAAAATTCTGCTTTTGCGCTTCTGCAAAAGATGTTTTGCAGGAAGGGGAGGCCGTAAGGCCTCCCCTTCCTGCAATTTTATGAATTCCGCCCCCTGCGCCCGAAGGCGCAGGGGGCGGCCGCACTTTTCCCGCGGCTGATCGGCAAACAAAGCTTTGCCGACCCGCCGCGGCTATAAACCAAAAGATCGCATCCCGCTGCGGGGCCGGCTCGGATCGCTCGCTCCGCCGCGGTCAAGAATACATGGCTTCATAGTAGCTGTCGGCAAGGCTTGTCACGTCGGACGGAAATTCGATGGTCACGCTTCCGCCGATCTCTTCCGCCTCGATCGTGACCTCTATATCGACCCGGCCCGCTCCGTCGGAGACAGCCACACCGTGGAGGTAAATGAGGCTCACGCCGTCGCCGTCTACCGTGACGCTCAGTTCCTCGACCCCGCTGAGTGCGGCAAGGGCCTGTACGACGCCCTGCATCCAGCCGAGGAAGAGGGAGGAATGATGACAGGAGAGCGGAAGGTTCGGATGGTCGGGCCGCGGGTTCATACCGTCGAGCGGACGAGCGGCGCCCCCCCCGCGGACGGGCGAACGCGCGGCGCCAAAATATGCAACCAAGCGGACGAACCGGTGCGCGGCGGCAACAAAAAGGCGACGGACAAGCAGGCACAGACGAGCGACGGCGGACGGACGAACGCGCGGCGCCTATCTTTGCCGAAAGATTTTTTCAGCGATCGGATATTTTCTTATACGAAAAAAAACGATATACAAAAAATCCCCCGGCCGGGCCGGGGGATAAGAAGAAGCAAATTCTATTTTTAACAAACCCGATCACTGCACCGCGGAGAAGTCGGACGCCTTCATGGTGTAGCTGCCTGAAGTCTGGCTCTGGCCGCCGCGGAAATAGGTGACGGTGATCTCAGAACCGACGCGCGCCGTGAGAAGGGCATCGGAAATGTCGAAATTGCGGTTGAGCGCATAGGACACGCCGCCCACCGAGATGCCCGTGAGCACGTCGTTCGTCTGCAGACCGAGCGTCTGAGCGATGGAGTCCGACACCACACTCTGCACGGTGATCGTCTCGACGATCTCCCCGTACCCGAGGCCGGAATCGTACACATAGCGGGAATTGGACGTGGTGACCGTCACGCCGAGCGTGGGCGTCTGCGCCGAAACGGAACCGCCCGACCCGTCGCCGAAGGCGTCGAGAATGTTATCCGCCACCCCTTTGGCGATTTCCAGAGGCACGGCAAAGTTGATGCTCTGGTCTTCTCCGTCGCCCGCGTTCGTGATGCCGATGAGCTTGCCCTCGGTATTGAACAGGCCGCCGCCCGAGTTGCCGCCGTAGATGGCGGTGTCGATGCGCATGGAACGGTAGGAACGCGCCGTGCCGTCGATGTTCAGGCTGATGTATTCGTCGGCGACGGACACGATGCCCTGCGATGCGGAGATGCCCTCCCCTTCGGGGTTGCCGATGGCGATGGCCGTCTGCCCCACGTGATAGGAATCGGCAAATTCCGCCACGAGGAAATCGGGGTTGATCGCCGTCATGTCCGCCGTCTTGGCGCGCACGATCGCGATGTCGTTGGTCAGAGACCCGCCGACATATTCGCATTCGACGGCATACGAATCGTATTCATAGGTGGTGTAATAGCGGTTGGTCTGCGTCTTGGAAGGCGCAGGCTGGCTCTCGCTCCCGTACAGATAGCAGTGGATGCGCTTGGCGATCTTCGTCGAACCGTTGTCGCTGTTGGCATACTGGCTGTACACGACGTGATAGTTGGTGATCATGTAGGTGTAATCGCTATCCTTGCGGTAGATGACGCCCGAACCGGTGTACACGCCCGTGCGCTGCTCGGTCATCATCGGAAAACCTTCGCGCGGCGCCGTCTCGCTGAACTCGGTATAGAATTTCACGCTGGACGCGAGCGCGCGGTTGATCGCCTTGGAGTTGTCGACCGCGGTCTCCACCTGCACGTAATCTTTCAGAAACTGTTCGTAAGTATAGTCTTCCCCTTCGATCGTCTTGGCCGCCTCGTAGACATCTTCGAGGGAAAATTCCCCGCCGGCGCTGCCGATCGTCTGGCTGGTGCCGTCGGAATAGTAGGCGACGATGTTCCCGCCGACCTGAGTGATGCTCGTGATGTAGCGGGAAGTCTGCTGCGTGCAGCCCGCCAGTGCCAAAGAGAGCGCACACACGACCGCGATGACGGCGATGAGATAACGGAACTTCCTTTTCATACTGGTTCCCTCCTTTTTTCTATTGTAAACGGAACATATGACGGCAAAAGGCACATTTTCATGATTACTTTGTGAAAAAATGCCGCACGTATGCCCGTTTCGGATGCCTGTATTATAAACCATTTTCCGAAAAATTGCACGGATTTCGGCGCCTTTTCTCAAAAAATCTTTACTTTTGCGGGGCGAAAGAGTATAATGTGAGAGAAAAAGACGGGGCGGAACTTTCCGCTGGGAGGAAAAATGAAGATCGCAGGACTGCAAAAGACGACCCTTCTGGATTTTCCCGGAAGGGTGGCATGCACGGTTTTTTTGTCGGGGTGCAACTTCCGCTGCCCCTTTTGCCAGAACGGGGAGATCCTCGACGGCAGAGAGGAAAAGCTATCCAAAGAGGAGCTCTTTGCCTTTCTTGCAAAGCGGCGGGGCATCCTCGACGGCGTGTGCGTGACGGGCGGCGAGCCGCTCGTGCAGGACATTGCGCCCTTTCTGCGCGAGATCCGCGCGCTCGGCTATGCGGTCAAACTGGACACCAACGGGTCCTTTCCCGCGCGGCTGAAAGAGCTCTGCGCCGAAGGGCTGGTGGATTTCGTGGCGATGGACATCAAAAATTCGCCCGAACGCTACGCTGCGACGGCGGGCGTTTCCGTAAATCTGGACGCCGTCCGCGAGAGCGCAGCCTTTCTGATGGAGAGCGGCATCGAATACGAATTTCGCACCACGGTGGTGAAAGAATTGCACCGCGCCGAGGATTTCGTGCGCATCGGACAGTGGCTGAAAGGAGCCAAACGGTACTTTTTGCAGGCTTTCCGCGACGGCGACGCCGTCCTGCGCCGCGGCCTCACCGCCTGTTCGGACGAAGAGATGCAGGTCTTCAAACAGCTCATGAAACCCTTTATCCCGAACGTGCTCATCCGCGGGGAAAACTGAACGCCTGTCTTTTTTTACTGACTGTCAGACATTATAAATATAATAGGGGGGGGACGCCTCAGCGTCCCCCCCTATTATATTTTTTATTTTTTTACGCGATCGCGCGCACGACATAGTAGTTGCCTTCTTGAACAAATTCATAACCTGTCATTAAATATTTTTCATCAAAAGCCTTGGTATAAGAACCGCCGAAAATAAACGGAGTGCCCGTTACGTCCGCAACACGCAATGCATCCACACCAGCCGGTGCAATAAACGTGCCGCCGTAAATTTCTCCCGTAGCGGGCGCTTTGATACCGCCGTCGCCGCCGGAGTTATCGTTACCGATTGAAACCGCAGTAACATTTCCTTCCGTTTCAAAGGTGCCGCCGTTGATCACGCAACGAACTCTGCCGGCTTCACCGGCTGCATATAGAGCATAAAATACCGCTCCGGTATGATTGTTTTCGCACACAACGCTCTTAAAATATCCGTCGTTTACAATCAATGTACCGATCGCCGCGGAAACAGCGCCCTGCGTTCCGATAAACGTACCGCCGTTGATAATCATATAACTGTCAACCGTAGTATTTCTGATTGTATAAGTCCAATAATCCTTATCACAAGCACTGCATGTCGTTCCTGTATACGAGCCTCCGTTTATAGTTGCTGTGCCTTCATTAAATACTGCAACAGGGGCCTCTTCATAAATTCCATCATTTATAATTAATACAGCATCTTTACCCATATTACGTATAACTGATCCGCCTGCGGCATAGGCACCACGATAATTACCGTCTTCAATAAGTAAAGTACCATAATTTTCTATGGCTCCCTTCCCGTTTTTACTTGAAGCAGAAGAATCGATCGTTCCGTTGCCGGTGACGGTAAGCGTACCGTTGTTGACAAACGGATGGCCTTCAAAATCCGATTCCACCGTGATGCTCTTGCCGTTCATATCCAAGACGACAGCCGCTTCCGCGGGGATATCGATAATATCTGCCGTCGTGAATACCAGATTCTGTGTAAGGCGCACATAGGAATTCGTCTGCATGGCAGCTTTCAACGAGGCTTTATCCCCGACTTCCTGTACAGTGATCGCTCCACTTCCCGCAACGCCGCTCGCCTGCGAGCCGCCGACAAACACTTTGCCTGCGCCCTTTTCGATCGTCACCGAAGAAGATTCCGTCGTGACCACGACGTTCTGCGACGCATTGGAAAGAATCTTTACGTTCTGCGCGCCCGCGGGTACGGAAATTTCCGATACGTTGGCTCCGTTTTCGACCACGACGCGCCCCTGCGATACGCTGAACTCGCCCAAAACCGTGCCGTATTCATGATAGCTGTTCGACGCGACCGCCTGCAGATCGACGCTTTCGACCATGCCGTAATGGGACACTTCCGCCGCTGCGTTATTGACTACGAGCGCTCCGTCGATCTGTCCGCTGATCGTGGCCGACGCCGCAGCGCTTCCGCCCAGCGTCACGCTGCCAGTCAGCGTCTTGCCCTCCGCCACCATAAGAGACATCGCATTCTTGAACTTAAAATCAAAGGTGAGATCTTCCGAAACATACACGTTCGCCTTGCCGCTGAATACGTTGAGCGCCGTCGCCGCCGTGTTGTTCCCGACAGGAACATACAGCTCCCAGTCCGCCGTATCATACGCGCGGTTGCTGTATACTACCTCCCCCTTTTCGTTGAGCAGCAAGATCTGGTTGGATGCCTTTTCCCACGCATACAGATATCCCTCCGATGAAGGATTGACCTTGGCCATGTCAAAACCGCCCTCTTCGAGCAGAATGTCCAGAACCTCGCCGATCGAATCGGGATTTCCTTCCGCGCTGCCCATGGACAATGCCGTGTTCATCTCCCGCACGATCTGCGTGTCCGCACTCTCGTCCGCCTTCTTGATGACGTTCGCAAAAGTGGGGATCAGCACCGCGGCGAGAATCGCCACTACCGCGATCACGATGACAAGCTCCGTGATCGTAAACGCACGTTTCCATCTTTTTGCCATATGCTTCTCCTTTTTCGAGCCTGTGCCCGTTTGTGTCCCTTAAATTTGTTTTCTTTTTTGCTTGCAAAAAAGAAACGGCCGGCCGTTTACCAAAGTTCCGCATAAATTATATCATCTTTGCGGAAATCGGGCAAGAAATTCCCATTGCAAAATTTGTCTTTTCACAAAAATTTTACCCCTTTCCGGTCAGACCAGAATTCCTCCGCGAAGAACAGGCAGCCGCGGGCGCCAAGCAGATACGGCGCCTGGCAACCGCGGGCGGCAAACGACTGCAAGGGACAGGCGGCCGCGCACGCCAAGCAGATACGGCGCCTGGCAACCGCGGGCAACAGACGACTGCAAGGGACAGGCGGCCGCGGGCGGCATGAAACAGGGACACGCGCCGCGAGAAGTACGCAGCACTTTGCCGCCCGCGCATAATCCGCGCCGTTTTCGGCGGGGTATTGGGCGATCCCCCCTTCCGCCGAAAAACATTCCTGCGCCCCGCTGTTTCACGCCGAGTTATGCACAAATACACAATATATTGTGGATAACTCAAAAATTTTTTACAAGATATTGTCTGTCACCTCTTGACAACGGGGTATGGCGGTGTTATAATAAAGGCCTACACGAAAAAGAGACCGCAAGCATTTTTACAAGGCGGGAAAAGGAGAGGATTATGTACCAAGTCATCAAGAGAGACGGGCAGATCGCGGAATTTGACATCAAAAAGATATCCGTCGCGATCACGAAGGCGTTCGACGCCATGCAGAAGCAGTATCATCCGAGCGTGATCGACATGCTGGCGCTGAAAGTAACCGCGGATTTCGAGCCCAAGATCAAAGAGGGCAAGATCGCCGTGGAGGACATTCAGGACAGCGTGGAGGCGGTGCTTTCGGAAGCGGGATATGCGGACGTGGCAAAGTGCTATATCCTCTACCGCAAACAGCGCGAAAAGATCCGCAACATGAAGTCGACCATGCTCGACTACAAAAAGCTCGTCGACAGCTATGTGAAGGCGACCGACTGGCGCGTGAAGGAGAACTCGACCGTGACCTATTCGGTGGGCGGGCTCATCCTTTCCAACAGCGGCGCGATTACCGCGAACTACTGGCTTTCGGAGATCTATGACGAGGAAGTGGCGAATGCGCACCGCAATGCGGACATCCACATCCACGACCTCTCCATGCTGACCGGCTACTGCGCGGGCTGGAGCCTCAAACAGCTCATCCAGGAAGGCCTCGGCGGCATCCCCGGCAAGATCACTTCCGCACCCGCCAAACACCTCGCGACCCTGTGCAACCAGATGGTCAACTTCCTCGGCATCATGCAGAACGAGTGGGCGGGCGCGCAGGCTTTCTCTTCCTTCGATACCTATCTCGCACCTTTCGTGAAGGCGGACAACCTCGACTACGAACAGGTGAAAAAGTGCATTGAGAGCTTCATCTACGGCGTGAACACCCCCAGCCGCTGGGGCACGCAGGCGCCTTTCTCCAACATCACGCTGGACTGGGTCGTGCCGAAGGACCTCGCGGAGCTTCCCGCGATCGTCGGCGGCAAGGAGCAGAACTTCAAATATAAGGACTGCCAGAAAGAGATGGACATGGTGAACAAGGCGTTCATCGAGGTGATGATCGAGGGCGACGCGAACGGCCGCGGCTTCCAGTACCCCATCCCCACCTACTCCATCACCCGCGATTTCGACTGGTCGGACACCGAAAACAACCGCCTGCTGTTCGAGATGACCTCCAAATACGGCACGCCCTATTTCTCCAACTACATCAACTCGGATATGCAGCCCAGCGACGTGCGCAGCATGTGCTGCCGCCTGCGCCTGGATCTTCGCGAACTGCGCAAGAAATCGGGCGGTTACTTCGGCAGCGGCGAATCCACCGGCTCTGTCGGCGTCGTCACCATCAATATGCCGCGCATCGCCTACCTTTCCAAGGACGAGGATGAATTCTTCCGCCGTCTCGACAGACTGATGGATATCTCCGCGCGCTCCCTCAAAACCAAGCGCACGGTCATCACGAAACTGCTCGACGAAGGCCTGTATCCCTACACCAAGCGCTATCTCGGCACCTTCGCCAACCACTTCTCCACGATCGGACTTGTCGGCATGAACGAGGCGGCGCTCAACGCCCGCTGGATCCGCAAGGATATGACCCGGCCGGAAGCGCAGGAGTTCACCAAAAAGGTGCTCAACCATATGCGCGAACGCCTCTCCGATTACCAGGAAAAGTACGGCGATCTGTACAACCTCGAAGCGACGCCCGCCGAGTCGACCACCTACCGCTTCGCAAAACACGACAAAGAACAGTTCCCCGACATCATCACGGCCAACGAGCACGGCACCCCCTACTACACCAACAGCTCGCACCTGCCCGTCGGATACACCGACGACATCTTCGACGCCCTCGACATCCAGGACGATCTGCAGACGCTGTACACTTCTGGCACGGTGTTCCACGCCTTCCTCGGCGAAAAACTCCCCGACTGGAAAGCGGCCGCTTCGCTGGTCAAGAAGATCGCGGATAACTACAAACTGCCCTATTACACCCTGTCGCCCACCTATTCCATCTGCAAGGAACACGGCTACCTCGCGGGCGAGCAGTTCACCTGCCCGCACTGCGGCGGAAAGACGGAAGTTTACAGCCGCATCACCGGCTACTACCGCCCCGTGCAGAACTGGAACGACGGCAAGGCGCAGGAGTTCAAGGACAGAAAAGTCTACGACATCGAACATTCCACCCTCAAGACGCACAAGGTGAAAGAGGAAAAGGCGGAGACCGTCTGCGCGGCGCCCGCTCTCGAAGGGCCCGTCCTCTTTACCCGCGACGGCTGCCCCAACTGCAAGACGAGCAAGCTCATGCTGGACAAGGCGGGCGTGAAATACCGCGTGATCAACGCGGAACAGGATGTGGCCGCCACCCGCAAATACGGGGTGAAAAAGGCGCCTTCCCTGCTCGTTCCCGACGGCGACGGGTTCAAAACCTTTGACAACGCGAGCGACATCCGCAAATACATCGAGAGCATCGGCTGATATGTACGACATCATTGTGATCGGCGCGGGCGCGGCAGGCATGACCTCCGCGCTCTACGCTTTGCGGAACGGAAAAAAAGTACTCGTCCTCGAAGGCGACAGCTTGGGCGGACAGATCGCCACTTCCCCCCGGCTGGAAAACTTTCCCTCCATCAAACAGATCAGCGGCGAACAGTTCGCCGACAACCTCTTCGAGCAGATCACCGACCTCGGTGCCGAAGTGGAGATCGAGAAGGCGACGGGCATCGAAAAGCGCGGCGAAGGGGACTTTTTCGTGCGCACCGAGTACGGCGGCTACGAGGGAAAGAGCGTGATCATCGCCGCGGGCGTGAAGCACAAGCACCTTCGGACTAAGCACGAGAGAGAAGATCTCGTGGGCAAGGGCGTCTATTACTGCGCCGTGTGCGATGGACCTTTTTATAAAGGCAGGGAGGTGGCGCTCATCGGCGACGCGAACTCCGCCCTGCAATACGCGTTGCTCCTTTCGGGGTATTGCAAAAAGGTGTACATGTACACCCTCTTCGACAAGTTTTTCGGCGACGAGAGCCTCGTGAAAGCGGTGCGCGCCAAGGAAAACGTGGAAGTGCGGCCGAATACGAGCGTGATCGACTTTATCGGCGAAAACGAGCTGGAAGCCATCGAGTATACGGACGAGGACGGCAACCTCTGCCGCCAGGAGATCCCCGCGGTGTTCATCGCGATCGGGCAGGTGCCCGACAACAAGGCGTTCGCAAACGTGGCAGACCTGGACGAGGCGGGCTACATCCTTGCGGACGAAAACTGCAAGACGCGCACGCCCGGCGTGTTCGTGGCGGGCGATTGCCGCACGAAGGCGGTGCGGCAGGTATCCACCGCCGTTTCCGACGGGGCGATCGCCGCCACGAACGCATCGCTGTATCTGGAAAGTCTGAAAAACTGAATTTTTGCAAAATTTACTCCCCTGCGGCTATCGCGGGGGAGTTTTTACAATGAGATTTATTTTTCAAACGCGGCGCGGCGGCCGCCCGTTCGGGCAGCCGCCGCGTTGCGTTTGTGGTGTATTTACTACAAATCTGATGCTCTATTTACAACGTAATTTGAACCGAAAGGTTTGGTTTCCGTTGTTTTTCTTTTAATCCAAAGTCAGATTTTCATTAAGCATTTTATTATAGTGTGAGTAAAGTAAAAAGAATAAACTAAACTTTGCATACCGCACACGTTGCGCCGTGAAGCGCCATCAAGCAAAAGACCTCGGTTTTCGCCGAGGCCTTTTGCGTAAAATTTGCGTGCCGTTGTTGCGCGGTTTTGCAACGCCGCTATTTTTCCGGCGCGAATTCGATTTTAAACTCCGTGCCCTCGCCCAACGTGCTCTCGACCGAGAGCTTCCACCCGGCGCGCAGGCACAGTTTTTTGACGATGGCAAGCCCCAAACCAAACCCGCCGCCCTCGCCGCCGTGCGATTTATCCACCGTGTAAAAGCGGTCGAAGATGCGCGTTTTGTCCTCTTCGGCAATGCCCACGCCCGTATCGCGCACGCAAAGAACGGGGTGCGCGCCGCCCGTAAGACGGACGGTGAGCGTGCCCCCCTCCTTGTTGTAGCGTATCCCGTTGGAAACGAGGTTGTTGACGATTTCGATGAGCCGCTCGCGGCGCGACATCACCTTTACGCCCTCTTCCACTTCCTGCGTGAAAGCGATCTTTTTTTCGGCAATGCGCGGCTCGAACGAGGGCAGAACCTCGCCCAGCAGGGCGGAGAGGTCTACCTCGTAATCGGGCAGGGCGTCGCTGTCGATGGCGGAAAAGTTGATGATGCGGCGGATGAGCGCCGAAAGCCGGTCGCTCTGGCGGATGATGGTGCGCGCCGCGTGCCCGATACGCTCGGGCGGCACGCCGTCCGCCGCGATGAGTTCGGCAAAGCCGCGGATGCTGGTGAGCGGCGTGTTCATTTCGTGCGTGACGTTGGCGATAAAATCGTTCTTCGAGCGCGCCGCCGCCACCGTTTCGGTGACGTCGGTGATGAGCAGCACGCTGCCCTGCTTTTTGAAGGTGAAGCGGAAACTGTAATCGCGCCCTTCGATGCGGCGGGAAACGGATGCGGCCTCGCCCTCTTCGAGGATGGCGGCGATCTCTCTGTCTTCAGAAAAACAGCGTATCGGCTCGTTCTTTTCGTAATCGAGCAGGCGCTCGGCCGTGCGGTTGATGAGGATGACGTCTGACGCGCTGCGGAAAATGACGATGCCGTGCTCCATGCTGTTGAGGATGAGTTTTTCGATGCTGCGGTCTTCCTTCATTTTGGCGACCTTCGATTCGAGGTCGGCGTTCATCTCGTTGAGCATCTTCACAAGCGGCTGCAGCGGGGGCGCGTCGGTATGGATCTCCCTCCCCGCACCGATGGCTACCTCGCGGGTAAGTTTTTCCACCGGTTTGAGCGCGAACGAGGCCGTCATCCAGGCCACTGCCAGCCCGCAGAGCAAAATGAGCGCCATTGCACCGGCAAAAGCGGGGAACACGCCGCCCCACGCGGCGCCGAACGAAGGCGCATCCGCCGCGAGCAACACGAGCGCATTCTGCCCCGTTTTGCGGCAGAGGCGAACGGTGTCGCCGCCTTCCGGCCCTTCCGCCCTGCCCTCGCCCGTTTCGACGGCGGCAGCCACCTCTTCGCGGCCGGAAAAGTCTTCGCCCGCCTCGCCGCCGCTGTCTGCAACGGCAATGCCGTCCGCCGAGAGCAGCGTGACGCGCACGCCCGTTTCCGCCGCAAAGTCTTCGGCGAGAGCCTGCAAACTCCCCTCGCTTTCCGCACCGGCGAGTTGCTCTTCAAAAATATTCATGTACCCCGAAAGCGCGCGCCCGACCTGCGCCGCCGCCTCGCTGCGGCAGGCCGCCGCGGCGATCATTGAGGAAAAGAGGGCCGCCGCCAGCGAGATGCCGAGGGCGGCGAAAATGATCTTTCTTTTCATAACCGTATTTGCGGCTTATTTGCCGGAAAAGCAAAAAGGGCGGAGATTTGATCTCCGCCTGCCGCTTACTCCCTGTAAACGAATTTATAGCCGACGCCGAACACCGTTTCGATGTAGTCGATGCCGAGTTTGCGAAGCCGGGCAATGTGGTTGTCTACCGTGCGCGTTTCCCCTTCGTCGTATCCCCATACGGCGTTGAGTATGTTCTCGCGGGTGAGCGCCTTGCCCTCCTTCTGCATGAGATATTTCAGGAGGTTGAATTCCTTGTTGTTCAGTTCCAGCCGCACCCCGCGCAGCGTCGCCGTCATCGTGTCCTCGTCGAGGGAAAGATCTCCGCGCACGATAGAGGCGTTGGGCGTGTACCTCCGCAGAAGCGCGTTCACGCGCGCCGCCAGCTCCAATACCCCGAACGGTTTGGATATGTAGTCGTCCGCACCCAGATTCAGCCCGCGCACCTTGTCCGTCTCCTGCCCCAGCGCCGAAAGCATGATCACCCCCGTCGAGGGACTCTTCTGCTTGAGCCTGGCAAGCACGTCCAGCCCGTTGCCGTCCGGCAACATGATGTCCAGAAGCGCCACCGCGGGCGGCTGCCTGTCCGCCGCTTCCGTAAAGGCCGCCACCGTCTCGTAACACTCGACCTGCAGCCCCGAAAGCTCCAGCGCACACCGCACCAGTTCGCCGATATTTTTATCGTCTTCCAGCAAGTAGATTTTTTTATCCAAGATCTCTTTCTCCTGCCGCGATCTTTTTCTCCTGCGGCTTACCGCGCTCTCATTATACCACAGCGGACACCGAAAGGCAAGTCAATTTTTTAATCGAACGCGTGCGCAATATAAGTGAGGTGGTCGGCCGCGCGTTCCAGGTTGCCGACGAGGTTGATGAACACGCCGCTGGAATCGGGCTTGCACTTGCCCTCGTTGAGGCGCCGGATGTGGTCCTGCACCATCGACTTGCGCGCGGCGTCGACTTCGTCTTCCACGGCGTCGACCGCCTTGATCGCGGTGATGTCCTTTTTATCGAATACGTCGAGCGTTTTTTGATACAACTCGTCGATTTTTGCGTACATATCCTGCAATGATTTTTTTACGCCCGCCGAAAATTCGATGCCGTCGCGGCGGCAGTTGCGCGTGTATTTGGTGATGTTATCCGCCAGTTCGCTGATGCGCAGGATGTCGCCCGTGGCGTGGTGGATGGCGGAAACCAGTTTTTCGTCCGTCATGGAAACGTCCTGCGAGGAAATTTTGATCAGATACGCGACGATCGCGCGCTCCATTTCCGCGACGCGCACGTTCAGTTCGTCTACCTTTTCTTTGGCCTCTTCCGACTCGGCGAGGAACCCGTCGAACGCGCCTTTGAGCGATTCCATGGCGATATCCGCCATGCGCGCCGTGGCCTTGTTGGCCTGTTCCACCGCCACCGACGGCGTGGCCAGAAAGCGGTCGTCGAGCAGAACGGTGTCCGTGGCGGGTTTCTGTTCGCCCTTTCTGTCGCGGATGATCGTGGTGGATACCTTTACGAACACCTGCGCGAACGGCAGGAAAATGCAGGTGCATACCACGTTGAAGAAGGTGTGGAACAGCGCGATCTGCAACCCCGGATCGTTTGCGAACCACTTGCCGATCGTGGCATCCATGAAACCCGGCCAGCAGAGCAGGAAAACCGAAAAGATGACGGTGCCGAACACGTTGAACATGAGGTGGATGAAAGCCGCCCTCTTGGCGTTGGTGTTCGCGCCGATCGACGAAAGGAGCGCCGTAACGCAGGTGCCGATGTTGGTGCCCAGCACCAGAAACAGCACGCCGCTGTTGGACGGATCGCCGATGACGAGGCCGGCGCCGACCATCTGCACGATGAGCGTGGTGACCGCCGACGACGACTGCACGATGCCCGTGATGATGACGCCCGCGAGCAAAAGCACGAGGCGGTTGTCTACGCTGACGAGGAAATCTTTGACGATCTGCTGCTGCGCGAATTCGTCCATCGCCATGCCCATGTATTCGAGCCCCAAAAACACGAGGCCTAACCCTGCGAGCATCATGCCGACGGTCTTGCTCTTGTCTTTTTTGCAGAGCATATCCATGAAGATGCCCACGCAGGTGAACACGGTGATGATCTCGATGAAGGGAATATCCGCGATGACGGAAAAATAGGCGGTGACCGTGGTGCCGATGTTGGCGCCCATGATGACCGCCGTCGCCTGGAAAAGCGACATGAGCCCGACGTTTACAAAGCCGACGACCATGACGGTCGTGGCGGACGAACTCTGAATGATGGCCGTGACGCCCGCGCCGATGCCGACGCCGGCGAGGCGGCTTTTGCTGGTTTTATCGAACCAGCGGCGGAGTTTGTTCGTGGCGAGTTTTTCGATGTTGTCCGAAAGGATCTTGAATCCCAGCAAAAAAGCGCCCAGCCCCGCCAGAAGCGAAACGATCTTGAGCAGGTATTCCCCTGCTCCCCAGCTTTCCGCCCCCGCGATCAGCAGCGCGCTCATGCTCATTCCATCCATTGCAACTTTCTCCTTATCCCTTTCTCTTACGTTTTTACACTTCTTTTCTATTGTAAAAAACAGATGTATAATACACTTGTAAAATTTGTAATAAATTTGTAATAAAAAAGGAATCGCTGCCTTTTCGGAGGCGCCCGACGGCCCCGCGTTGGCAAAAATACAAAAAGCTTTTGCCCCACGGGGAAGGTGCTCCGCGCGGCAGAAGGCGCGCGCGGAGCGGTGAAAAGAGCGAAGCGCTTGAGGCAGAGCACCTCGGCGGGCGCGGCGGCGACGGCGAACACGGGGGTGACAGAGGCAACGGCGGGCACGGGGGTTACAGCGGGCGCGGGGTGACGGCGGACGCGGCGAGTCGAAGGGCGCAAAAATGACAAAAAAGCCCCGCGCGCAAAAGGCGCGCGGGGCGGCGAAGAAAAATCAGTTGAGCTTTTTATGTTCGCCCGTGAGCATGAAGAGCACCCATTCGGCGATGTTCGAGGCGTGGTCGCCAATCTTTTCCAGATACTTTGCGACCATCAGCATATCCAGCGCCTGTTCGCCGTTTTCTTCGGCGTCTACGTCGCGGTGCACGATGCCGGTGAGCTTGCCCTTGATCACGTCGAACAGATCATCCACCCTGTCGTCCGCGCGGCAGACCGCTTTCGCGAGGTCGCCGTCACGCTCGACGAAGGACTGCGCCGCGTCGCGCACCATCTTCTGTACCTGCTCGGCCATCTCCGAGATCTCCGAAACCGCCTCCGCATACGGCAGGCGGCTCATCTTGATGACGAGCTCGGAAATGTCCGCCGCCTGGTCGGCGATGCGTTCCATGTCCGTGATCATCTTCATCGCGCTGGTGATAAAGAGCAGATCGCTCGCCACCGGCTGCTGTTTGAGGATGAGTTTGAGGCACAGCCTTTCGATCTGCTGTTCCTTTTCGTCGACCAGGATCTCAACCCCCTTGGTCCGCCGCGCAAGCTCGGTATCCTGCGTTTCCAGCGCGGTGACCGCGTCGGCGATCGCCTCGCAGTTGAGTTCCCCCATTTTAGTGAGCAACGCTTTCAGTTCCGAAAGCTGCTCGTCGAATACTTTGCGTACCATATCAACCGAACCTCCCCGTGATGTAGTCTTCCGTTCTCTTGTCCTGCGGACGGTCGAAGATCTGATCGGTTTCGCCGTATTCGATGAGATCGCCCAGCAGGAAAAACGCCGTTTTATCGGAAATACGCGCCGCCTGCTGCATGTTGTGCGTTACGATGACGATGGTGTACTTGTCTTTGAGTTCCTGCGCCAGATCTTCTATCTTGGATGTGGAGATCGGGTCGAGCGCGCTCGTCGGCTCGTCCATGAGGATGACCTCCGGCTCCACCGCCAGCGCCCGCGCGATGCACAGCCGCTGCTGCTGCCCGCCCGAAAGGCCGAGCGCCGACTTTTTGAGCCGGTCTTTCAGTTCATCCCAGATGGCTGCCTGCCGCAGCGACCGCTCGACGATCTCGTCCAGACGGCCCTTTTTGCGGATGCCGTGCGTCCGCGGGCCGTAAGCGATGTTGTCGTACACGCTCATCGGGAAGGGGTTGGGCTTCTGAAAGACCATTCCCACCCGCCTGCGCAGCACGTTGATATCCACTTTGCCGTACAGATCTTCCCCGTCGATGAGCACCTCGCCCGTGATCTTGCAGTCGGGAATGAGGTCGTTCATGCGGTTGAGCGTCTTCAAAAAGGTGGATTTACCGCACCCGGACGGGCCGATGAAGGCTGTGATCTCCTTTTCCTTGATATCCATGGTGATGCCCTTGAGCGCGTGGAATTTGCCGTAATAGAGGTGCAGATCCCGCACGTTGAATTTGTCCGGTTTTTCTGCCGCAAGGGCCTGTGCGCCGTTGATCGTGTTTGCGTTCTCCAACTTTCAATACTCCTTTTTCAACTTGTTTCCTACGAATTCCGCCGCGCCGTTGATGATGAGCACGAGCGCGATGAGCACGACGGCCGTCGCCCACGCCTCGCCCACATGCAGGCCCTCGTTGGCGAGGAAATACATATGGATGGATAGGGTCTCGCCGCTCTGCAGAAATCCCGCCGCCAGCTTGCGCGAGGAACCGGCCGTATAGATGAGCGCCGCCGTTTCGCCGACCACCCGCCCCAGCGCCAGGATGATGCCCGAAATGATGCCCGAGAGCGCCGCCGGCAGAAGAATGACGAAGATGGTGCGAAGTTTGCCCGCGCCGAGCGCATAAGAACCTTCGCGGAAAGAATCGGGCACCGCGAGGAGCGCCTCTTCGGTGGTGCGCATGATCAGCGGCAGCACCATCAGCACCATCGTGAAGATGCCCGCCAGCATCGAAAAGCCCCAGCCCACCACTTCGACAAAGAAGATCATGCCGAATATACCGAACACGATGGACGGGATTCCCGATAGGGTTTCCGCGGCCATGCGCACGATTTTTACGAATACGTTGGTCGATTTTGCGTACTCTACCATGAAGATCGCGGCAAAGACTCCGATCGGCACGGCGATGACGAGCGTCATAACGGCAAGAAAGAGCGTGTTGATGATTGCCGGCATCATAGACACGTTGTCGGAGTTGTATTCCCACGCGAAGAGGGAACCTTTGAGGTTGGGGAGCCCCTGTATGATTGTGTAAACGACGATGAAGATGACCGCTGCCGCCGTGAGGAGGGCGGCGCAGAGCACGAGGATGACGAGCACCAGCGAAAAGGGCTTTTTGCAATATGCCCGGAGTTTGTCCGTAAGGCTCTGCCGGTTGATGGCGACGATCTTGGATACGTCGATTTCCGGCTCTTTTTCCGGTTCCTTTCCGAGGGGAAGTGCCTTTGCGTTTTCCATACCTGACCTCCTTATTTTGCCTTTTTGCGGATGAGCGACACGAGCAGCGTGATGACCAGGATGAACACAAACAGCACCGCCGCCGTGGCGATGAGCGCGCCGCGGTGAAGGTCCGTCGCGTAGCCGAGTTCGAGAACGATGTTCGCCGTCATCGTGCGGACGCCGTCGAGCACGGAATCGGGCAGGACGGTCTGGTTGCCGCAGAGCATGACCACCGCCATCGTTTCGCCGATCACGCGGCCGAGCCCCAGAATGACGGACGTCACGATGCCCGACTTGGCCGCGGGGACTTCGGTGAGGAGAATGGCGCGCTCCTTGGTGGCGCCGAGCGCGACGGCGCCTTCAAAGTAGCTCTTGGGCACCGCGCGGATGGCGTTTTCCGAAACGCTGATGATGGTGGGCAGGATCATGATTCCGAGTACAATCGACGCGGTGAGGATGGAAAATCCGTACCCGCCGAAATTTTCGCGAACAAAGGGAACGATGACCTGCACGCCGAAATAGCCGTACACGATGGAGGGAATGCCCGCCAGAATGTTGGTCATCGGCTTCATGACTTTATAGAGGGGCTTGGGGCAGTAGCGCGCCATGAACACCGCCGTCAGAAATCCGATGGGCACCCCCACGATCAGCGCGCCCGCCGTGATGTAACAGCTGCCCACGATCATCGTGGCAATGCCGTATTCCCCGCCGCCCGCGCCGCTTGTGTCCGGCTTCCACGTCGTCGTAAACAGGAATTTGAACAGGCCGATCTCTTTCAGCGCGGGCACCGCCTGCGCAAAGATGAACACGCAGATGGTTACGACCGCCACGATGAAAACGATCGCCGCCACGATGAAAACGATCTTCATGATCAGCTCTTTCGGATCCACCCGCGCCTGCCGGCGCACCGCCCGTTCTTCCTGCATCACTTCTTCCGTCATAACTTTTTCTCCTCTTGCAATCGGCCGCGCGTCTGCCGGCCCGCCGCCCGTTCTTCCGACAACGATTTACCTGTCAGAGCTTTTTCTTCCGAACACGGCGAAAGCGGGTCTTTGCAGCCCCGCCTTTACCCTGTTTTTTGACTGCGACTTTATTCGGCGTCGCCGCGCACCTGCTCCCAGGTCGTCACCTGACCGATGTAGATGTTGCAGATCATCGTCATCGTGATCTCGGAAAGGGAATTGTTCTTGTTCACGATGACCGCGATGCCATCCTGCGCGATCGCCATGCCGTTGAGGGAGGTCGATTCGCTCTCTTTCAGCGCACGCGAAGCCATGCCGATGTCGTAAGAACCGTTCGCCGCATTGGTCATGCCCGCCGTCGAATCGGAAGTCTGCAGGTCGATGGTCACGCCGCTGTTTTTCGCTTCATATGCCTCGATGAGCTTTTCCATCAGCGGGGATACGGAAGAAGATCCGCCCACCGTGATCGTTCCGGACAGGCCTGCGGGAGCCGTGTATGCACCCGTGCGCTGCGCATCGCCTTCGGGGAGCGCGATGTATTTCTGATCCGTCACGATCTGCTGCCCTTCGTCGCTGTAGATGAATTTGATGAAATCGTCGCGAATGGGATCTGCCGCCGCGTTCTTGGCATAGGCGATGTTGAAGGGCCTGGAAAGTTTATAGGTGCCCGCCAGGACATTTTCCGTCGTCGCTTCCACGCCGTCCACTTTCAGCGCCTTGACGCTGCTGTTGAGCGAACCCATCGAAACGTAGCCGATCGCGTCCGCCGCGCCCGCCACCGTCGTGAGAACCATGTTCGTGCTGTTGGTGAACATCGCCGATTCGATCGTGCGGTCACCCTCTTCGTCCGTCTCGATGCCCGTCAGCTCGATGAACGCGCTGCGCGTGCCCGAACCGTCTTCGCGGCTGACGACGATGATCGCTCCGGATGCATCCGAGCCGCCCTTTTCGTTTTCGCTGTTGCAGCCCACTGCCGCAAACCCGATGCCGCACGCCAACACCAGCGACATCACTGCCAGAAGGATTTTTTTCATTTTTACTTTTCTCCTTTCAAATTTGTACCTTCATTATATCTCCCCCTTGTAAAAAAATTTTCCTCCTTTTGTCACTCTTTTGTAATAAAATCGCCCGTTTTCCCTTTCTTTTTTGGCTTTTTGCCCGTTTTTTCCCCCTTTGACGCGAAAGTGCGGAAAAGCATCCGCGCAGGCAGACCGGGCCGCGGCTGGCAAAATGATTCGCGGCAAGCTCGATTGCGGCGAACATTCCCGCGCGGCCGCAGGCAAACCGAGCCGCGCGCAAAACCGATCGCGGCAGGAAAACCGAACGGCGACAGGCACAACCGCGGCGCCCCCGCGGGCAAACATCTGCGCAAAATCACCCTCTCCAAGTATGCCCTCCTGCGCCGAACAAAATTTCTCAAAGGTGCGAAAAAAACACCCGCGACGGACAAAATTCCCCGAAAACCCGAGCCGCATAGCAAAGCCGATCGCGGACAAAAAAGAAAAGCGCCCCGCACAGGGACGCTTCCGCTTTTATGACTTTCTATGAAATTCTTTTCTTTATAAATATTTATATATAAAAATCATTTCCTCTTATATAAATATCATGACATTTCCGACCGCACAATTTGTTTACAGACGGTGCGGATGTGTCATTTTTGCAGAGCTTTCACTTTGTTTCTCTCCTTGCGCACGAAATAGTAGGAGCACGCCGCGCCGACGAAGAAGAGGAGGATGCCGAGGACCAGATCGAGCGTTTCGACGCCGCCCGAAGCCCAGCTCTGATAAACGGCGAAGACGTCGGGATTGAAGAACATCGTGACGACCGAACCCAGGGAGAGGCCGCAGATGACAAAGAAGGCGGGGACCCTTCTGCGCCCGGAAAGGAGGGCGGAAAGGAGCCTGGAAAAGCCGACAAGCCCCACGGCGAAGCCGACGATGAGGCAGGCATACACCGCAAACACCGCGGGGTTTTGCTGCCAGTAAGAGAGGTGCACCGAATCCATCAGCGCGGAGAAATAGCCGGCCATCATCAGAAGCGCCGAGGCGCTCAGGCCGGGCACGATCTGCGTGACGGCGACCGCCGCTCCCAGCACGAAAAAGATGATATAATGATAGAATTGCAGATTTTCCAATCCCCTGCCGCCCGGCACACACAGGGTAGAAAGGACGCCGAAAGCGATGGGGACAGCCAGTCCCGCCAGAAAGAGAAGAAGGCGCGGCGGCGTTCTCTTTTGCCCGGCGATCTCGGCGGAAACCGCCGGAAAGGCGCCCAGCATCAGGCCCGCAAACAGCCCGATGACGATGAACGGCACGAGATCGATGAGCTTCTGCACAGCGAAAAAGCCGAGCACGAACCCGACGGCCACCCCCGCCGCGATGGGCAGAAGAAAGCGCACGCACTTGCCGAACTTTTTGAGAATGTTGCCCAGCGCGTACAGCAGCTTGTCGTACAGGCGGAAAATGATCGCCACCGCCGACCCGCTGACGCCCGGCACGATGACCGCCAGCCCGATGAAAAATCCGAGCAGGCCGCCCTTGGCCGCCTCGCGCTTGTTTTTATAATGCAGATCGGGCTCGTCCGCCGCCAGAACAACCGCACTGTCTGCGGCCGCCTGCGGCTTTTCTTCCCCTTTCTGTGCGTTGTCCCCATTCTGCGCACACGTCGGTGCATTTTTCGCACCATTCGGCGCGTTGTCCGCCCCTTGCACAGGCGTCGAGGCGGGCTCTGCGATCGGCAAATTTTTCCCGTCCGCCCCATCGGGCGCCCTTTCCGGCGCACCGGAGGGGGGAACTTTTTTTTCTTCCATAATTTACTCCTGGGCGTCGAATTGCTGCATTTTGCGGGCGAGGTCCTGGGCGGTCAGGCCGCAGAGCTGCGCCTGCTGCTGCGCGCTCGCGTGCGGCACGAAGATGCGCGGCGCGCCGACGATGCGGATGCGCACCGCTTTGCCGTTTTCCGCAAAGTATTCGGCGACCGCCGCACCGAACCCGCCGCTTTCGTATCCCTCTTCGAAGGTGAGGATCTTTCGGCGGGAAAAATAATCCAGAAGGCGGCAATCGAGCGGGTAGACGCTGCGGCAGTTGACGATCTGCGCATTTTTCAAGCCCGAAATGCGCTTGGCTTCGAGCGCGCGCGCCACGGCGCGCGCGCCGCAGGCGAGAACGACCAACCCGTCCCCTTCCGACATCGTCTCCCAAAGGTAATAGTCGGAAATTTTCTGCCGCACGCCGAGGTTGGGACAATAGCCGTTGGGATAACGGATGGCGGCAGGCCCGCCCGTCTCGCGGACATAATCAAAGATATCCGCAAGCTCCGCGCAGTCCTTGGGCGCAAAGATGCGGAGATTGGGCACCGACCGCAGGGCAGACAAGTCGAGAAGGCCCTGGTGCGTCTTGCCGTCCGCACCCACCAGTCCCGCGCGGTCGATGCAGAACACGACGGGCAGATTCTGCAGACACACGTCGTGCACGATCTGGTCGTAGGCGCGCTGCAAAAAGGTGGAATACACGCACACGACGGGTTTCAGGCCGCCCATCGCCATGCCCGCCGCCATCGTCACCGCCGCGCCCTCGCAGATGCCCGCATCGAAAAAGCGCGTCGGGAATTTTTCGGAAAATTCCGCAAGCCCCACCCCGTCGGCCATCGCCGCGGTGAGGGCGACGAGCGACCCGTCTTCCGCCGCGCGCGCACACAGGAGCCTACTTAGCGCCGTGGAAAAGGAATGGTCGGAAGGGGCAAAATTTTTCCCGACGCCGTGATAGCGGGTGGGATCCCCTTCCGCTTCGGCAAGCCCCTTGCCCTTGACGGTGACCGCATGCAGCAAAACCGGCTCGTCGATTTTGGATATTTCCGTGAGCACGCCGACGAGTTCGGAAAGGTCGTGCCCGTCGACGGGGCCGACGTACTTGAACCCGCAGCGCTCGAAAAAGTAATTTTTGTTCAGCCAGCCCTTGACCATGTACTTGAAGCGGCGCAGCCTGCGGCCGAAGGGGCTCGTGGTGCGGAAACGCCGGTCGAGAAAGGCGTTGAATTTGCGGTAGCGGCGGCGCGCCGTGGCCTTGGATAGGGAACGGTACAGCGCCGAATCGTTCTTGTCGATGGCCATGCCGTTGTCGTTGAGCACAACGACGAAATTTTTCGGCTTGCTTTCCGAGCCGAAGATCGCCTCCAGCGCCGTTCCGTTGGCCAGCGACGCATCGCCGATGCAGCATACCACCTTATATGTTTCGCCGCGGATGTCGCGCGCGGCACAATAGCCCAGCCCCGCGGCGATGGAGTTGCCGCTGTGGCCGGCGATAAATGCGTCGTATTCGCTCTCGGAAGGGTCGGGAAACCCGCTCACACCCCCCGGCTTGCGCAGATCATGCAGGCTGCGCCCCGTCAAAAGCTTGTGCGCGTACGCCTGGTGCCCCACGTCGAACAGCAATTTGTCGCGCGGGAAGTCGAATGCCTTGTAGAGCGCGAGAATGAGCTCCACCGCACCGAGGTTGGAAGAAAGATGCCCGCCGTTTTCACGGACGGCCTCCACCATCTCCGCGCGCAGAGAGCCCGCAAGTTCGCGCAGCTGATGCACGTTGTAATTTTTGATCTCTTCTGCCAGCATCGCCGCGCCTCCTCTTCTATCATACGACCGCCGCCCGCGGATAAGAACAGCGCCGTACCACTTTATTTTAGCCTTTTTGCCCCCTTTTGTCAAGACGTTTGCAAACTCCGCTAAAACTTCGCGCAGGCAAACTTCCCGCCCCTTCGGCGGCTTTTCAGACTTCGCGCGGGCGGGGCAGTTGCGTTTTTGCGCGCGTTCTGTTATAATAAACGTGATCGCCGCGCCTGCCGCGGCGGAAATTTTCTGCGGGGTGGAGAGCATGCCGTACAAAGTGATTCTGAAAAAGGGCGAAGAGAAGCGCATTCTGGGCGGGCACAGCTGGGTATACGCGAACGAGGCGGCCAAAATCGAGGGCAAAGACGCGAACGGTTCGCTGGCCGAAGTGTACGGCGCGGACGGGCGGTTCATCGGAAAGGGATACATCAACCATCTTTCCAAGATCCTCGTGCGCATCTTTGTGCGCGGACAGGAGGAAGACGGGCCGCAGCTCTGGAAAGAGCGCATCGCCGCCGCCCATGCCCTCCGCGAAAAGCTGTTTTCGCCCAAAGAGCACAACTGTTACCGCCTGCTGTTTGCCGAGGCGGACGACATGCCCGCGCTCATCATCGACCGCTACGCGGATTATTTTGTGCTGCAATGCCTTTCTCTCGGCGTGGACAAGCGCAAAGAATGGGCGGTGCAGGCGCTGTGCGAGCTGTTTTCGCCCAAAGGCATCTATCTGCGGGGCGACGTGGCCGTGCGGCAGAAGGAGGGCCTGCCCCTCGAAAACACCCTTCTGTACGGGGAAGTGCCCGAAAAGATCGTCGTGCGCGAGAACGGGCTTTCCATGTGTGTCGACGTGAAGAACGGGCAGAAAACGGGGTATTTTCTCGACCAGAAAGAAAACAGGCTGGCGGTGCGGAGGTACTGCCGCGGGGCGGAAGTTCTGGACTGTTTCTGTAACAGCGGCGGGTTTTCGCTGAACGCGGCGACGGCGGCAAAGAGCGTGACGGCGGTGGACGTATCCGAGTTTGCGCTGCAGAACGTGGAAGAGAACGCGCGGCTGAACGGGTTCACAAACATTGCGACGCTGCAAGGAGACGTCTTTGAAGTTCTGCGCGCCTTCCGCGCCGAGAACAGAAGTTTTGATACGATCGTGCTCGACCCGCCCGCCTTCTGCAAGAGCGCGGCGGAGGTAAAAGACGCCTACCGCGGCTACCGCGACATCAATTTTTCGGCGATGAAGCTGGTGCGGCCAGGCGGATTTCTGGTGAGCTGTTCCTGTTCCCACTACATGACCCCCACACTCTTTGAAAAGATGCTCGCCGAGAGCGCGCGCCTTGCCGGGCGGCGGGCAAAGGTGCTCGAAGTGCGCGTGCAGGCGCCCGATCACCCCGCGCTCCTGGCCGCCGAAGAGACGAGCTACCTGAAAGTGTTCATCTTGCAGATCTCCTGATCTGCCTGTTTCGCCCTCGCCCCTGCCAAGGGGACGCCGCCGCGCGGCTTGCCCGCGCGGCGGCTTTTTTGTTGTTTCGGGCACGGCGGGTTTGGGCGTTTTTTCATACCATTCTCGTCGGAACGGTTTTCAGTACACAAATTTTTGTTGTTTCGGGCACGGCGGGTTTCAGGACAGCTGTAATTTTTGCGGGGTAGCGGAGCCGTTTTTTACAGCGGTTTTTTTGTTTCGGTCGGGGCGGGATTTCCCCCGTACAGGCGGCTGTGCGCCTGCACCTTTTTCAAGTCCGTGCGCATACAATGAAAGAAAAACCCAAGAGGTGATTTTCATGGAAGCCTTACGCGCCGAACAGCCCTACCCTTCGCTCGACGGAATCGGAAAAGACCCCGCCGCCGTACGCATCCTCTCGCCCGCCTATGCCGACCGCGAGAGCGAGATGACTGCTATTTTGCTGTATATTTATCAGTCTTTCCTGTTCCGGAAGGCGGGCATGGCGGACTATGCCGACACGCTCGTACGCATTTCCCTTTCCGAAATGATGCACCTGGATACGCTGGGCGAGCTGATCTTGCAGCTCGGCGCCCTGCCGGTGTACACATCCCGCCCGCCGCGCAAGTTTGATTTTTATTCGACGGCGGCCGTGTCGTACGAAACACAGCCGGAAAAGATGCTGGAAATTGACATCCGCGGCGAAAAGAACGCCATCCGCGGCTACGAAAGCATGCTCGGAAAGCTCCGGAGCGAGCGCATCCGAGCCGTAATTGAGCGCATCATCCTCGACGAAAAGCTGCACCTGCAGACGCTGGAAGAGCTGCTTCGAAAACTGCGCGGCGAAAAATAGCACAAACCTTTGCGCGGCCGCCGCGGTAAAGCGAAAAACGGGAGCCGCGGCGGACGGAAATAATCCCTTAAAAACACAAATTTCGGCATACGTCGGCAGAAAAACCGTCCTTTTTTTCCTGCCGCCTTATCCGCAAACCGCCTTATGCAAAATCATAAACCGCGCGCAAACATCCTTTTGCAAATCCATAAACCACAAGCGCCCCGCGGAAAATTCCGCGGGGCGTTTGTATAAGGTCTGTTTGGAGATTACAGTTGTGTGAACTTATTTCTTTTCTTCCTCTTTTTTGGGCAGGCAGGAAGAACAATGGCCGGGGCAGTTCGAACAGCCGCAATCACACCCGCTTTTGCCCTGCTTTTTGCGCACAAAGTGGTGCACGATTGCAAACACGACCAGCCCGACGGCGACGACGGCGATAACGACCGATACGGCCGTTCCGGCAGCCGACAGCAAACTATGCAGCATAATGCCCTCCTTTTCCGCACCCGCCGGCGCACCCGATTGAAAATTTTTTCGCCAGGGCGCCGCGTGCAGATATTTTTTTGCTTTTTATTCGCGCTTCTGTACTTCTTTTTTATGCTTACGCGAAAGGTTGATTTTGCCTCTATTGCGCAGAATAAAGTACGCAATTACCAGCGCCGCTGCGGCGGCTACGATGAACACCGTCCACCACCAGCTCAAAATTACAAACACGAGGCTCGCCGTGATGTAAGATGTGAGCAGCCAGAATGCGACCGTATAGCGGAATTTGCCTTTGGGTAATTCGCCCTTGACCGTTGCTGCCGCCGCAAAGCAGGGCACGGTGAGCATGTTGAAGACGGTGAAGGAGATCAGCCCCTGCCAGGTAATGCCCGTTTCCGAAACCAGGAAACTGACGGCCTGCCAGCCTTCCATCGTATCTTCATCGAGCACGCCGTCCGCACCGGAAACTGCCGCAATGCAGTTGCCCAGCACGAAGAAGGTGGAAATAACATTTTCTTTGGCGATGAGGCCGGTGACAGCCGCCACGACGAACACCCAGCCGACCTCACGCATGGCAGGGCTGTTGTAGCCGAAGCCCATCGGCGTGCAGATCCACTGCACGAACGAGCCGATGTCGTGCAAAATACTCTCGTTCATCTGCTCGTCGGCGAGGTAGTGCCACTCCCACGAGAAGTGCGACAAAAACCAGATAACGATTGCCGAGGCGACGATGATGGTAAACGCCTTTTTGATGTAGTGTTTGAGTTTATCCCACAGGTGCACCATCAGGTTGTGAAACTGCGGTGCGTGGTAGGCGGGAAGCTCCATGATGAAGGGGGCCACTTCGCCGCGCATGGAGGTTTGGCGCATGAATGCGACCATGATAATGGCCATCGCCATGCCGAACACATACAGCAGGAAAGTCATAAGCCCCGCGTCGATGCCGGGGTTCCAAACCTGCACGATCGCACCGCACACGGCGGCGAGAATGGGCGCTTTGGCGCCGCAGGTGAAGAACGGAATGACGCGGTTGGTCATGACGCGCTCTTTTTCGTCAACGAGAGTACGCGTGTTGATGGCAGCGGGCACCGAGCAGCCGAAGCCCATGATCATGGGAATGAACGCGCGGCCGGAAAGGCCGAATTTGCGGAATGCGCGGTCGAGAATGAAGGCGACGCGCGCCATATAGCCGGAATCTTCCAGAATGGAGATGAGAAGGAACAAGAACAGAATTTGCGGGATAAAGGACAATACACCCGAAAGCCCCGCCCAGATGCCGTCGTTGACCAGGCCCTGCGCCCAGGCCGCCGCGCCGACGTTTTCCAGCCCGGTGGCGATGCCGCCGCCGATCTGATCGCAGATAAAGCCCATCAGGTTGAATACGATGGCGCCGGGCGTGGATACGCCGTCTGCCGTAAAGAATACCGCCACGAAGGCGTTGAGCACTTCGTTGCCGGTATCTACGTCGTACGCGAAACCCGCGCCGCCGTTGAACCAGCCGGCGATGGTATTCATATAGAGAAAATCGCCGCTGAACGTGAGGTGGAAGATGGCGAACAGGATTACGAGAAAGATGGGAATGCCCCAAATGCGGTGCGTGAGCACCTTATCCGCCTTATCCGATTTGGTCAGCTTTTCCGTGCGGGCGGCACGCGTTACGGCGCCGGAGAAGTGCGCGGATATGTACTTATATCGCTCGTCGGCGACCATGGCTTCGAAATCGCCTTCGAACACATCGTCTGAAAATTGTTTTTTGAACTCCTCGACCATCGCCACTTCTGCGGGATGGTTCTGCACTTCCAGTTCATCGCCCTCGACCAGCTTTACGGCATGAAAGAGGGGGCTGGGCACATTTTTGCCCTTCAGCGCGATCTTCACGTCGTCGACGACGTGAGCCAGGCGGGAATCTTTGAGCACGGTGGTGCCTTCGCGCTTTTCCTGCGCCGCCTTGTAGGCGCGCTCCATCAGTTCTTGGATGCCCTCGTCTTTCAACGCGGAAATTTCCACGACGGGCAGGCCGATCTCTTTTTCCAGCTTTTTCGCGTCGATCTTGTCGCCCGCCTTTTTGACGGCGTCCATCATGTTGAGCGCCAGCACGATGGGGACGTCGATCTCCATGATCTGTGTGGTGAGGTACAGGTTGCGCTCTAAGTTGGTGGCGTCGACGATGTTGATTACGCAGTCCGGCTTTTCGTCGATGATGAAGTTGCGCGAAATTACCTCTTCGGGCGTGTACGGCGACAGCGAATAGATGCCGGGAAGGTCGATGATGGAAACGGGTACGCTGAGTTTTTTATAGGTACCCTCTTTTTTATCGACGGTGACGCCCGGCCAGTTGCCGACGTGCGCGGTGCTGCCGGTAAGCGCGTTGAACAGGGTGGTTTTGCCACTGTTCGGGTTGCCGGCGAGTGCGAATTTAAGCATTGTTTACCTCCATTACGACGCAGGCCGCCTCACTTTTGCGCAACGTGAGTTCATACCCGCGCAGCGTGACCTCGACGGGATCGCCGAGGGGCGCGAGTTTGCGCAGATAAATTTCCGCGCCGGGGGTTACGCCCATGTCGAACAGGCGGCGCCTGATTTTGCCTTCGCCCTCGATGCGGCGCACGATGCCCTTTTCACCGACGGCAAATTCGTTCAGCTTTTTTTCCATAAAAAACTCCTTATTCTCGCATTTCTCGCCGGGCTGCCGGCTGCGAAATGCCGAGATTTGAGGGCGACACCGCCGCGCGCCGCTTAAAAAGGCGGCTGTGCGGCGTTTTCTCCCTTTTTTTGCCCTAATTTAAGGGCTCACCACACTGTTCACGAAAATTTGCGAAAAGAGTTCACAAATTTTCCGTGATTTAGAGGGCTCTGCCCTCTGCGGCGCGCATTTTTAGGTGCTCTCCATTCATACGCGCGCCGCATTCACCCGTTAAGCGCTCACGCGCAAATTGGGTTGTGCTGCGGAAAAATTCGATTTCCCTTGCACGATTGATTACGGCAAAAAATTCACCCTCTTCCCATGAGCCGAAGTGTCGGCAAACAGGGTTGCTCTGCGGGCTGACGAAGTCAATTTTGCGGAGCGGCCGCTTGCGGGCATTCATGCAAAATTGACGAAGTTGTGCGACAACTTTGTTATCGCTATGGTGCGGTTTTCCTTGCGCGAGAGTTTTTTTACACAAGTATTTTCATCGCCAGCGTCCTGTCGAGTGCGAGACGCACGCCCTGCACTTTTAAGATGACACTCCCCCCTACTGCCGACAGTACCGTGAGTTTGCTGCCCACCAATATGCCCAGGTTTTCAAAATGACGCTTGTTCTTTTCGTCTGCCAGTATTTTTTTGACCGTAAGTTCCGTATCTTCCGGCGCGATCGGTAAAGGCATGCCGCAAAACCTCCTAAAACTTAACCATGGTTAATTTTCTGCTTTATTCTATCACTTCTTTTTTTCTTTGTCAAGAAAATTTTTCCTCTTTTTCAAAAAAAAATAAAAGGGAGCAAACTTTTCAGAATGCGCCCTTTTTTGTATGTCTATTCTTTTTTCGGTGCGGAATTTTCTTTCTCGGATTCTGTTCCGCCGTCCTCCGCCTTTTGCGGCGCCACGATTTTGGGCAGCGACAGCCCCGCCATGTTATACATCTCTTCCAGCGGAGGCAGGCTCTTCAGAAGTCCGCTTAAAAATCCCGCCGTGGCCGTCTTTCCGTCCTTGCCTTCGCCGCCGTCCCAGACGGTGACCTTGTCGATCTTGACGTTCTTGATTGCCTCGACCTGTTCGGCAATGAGCTGTTCGATCTTGTCGGCGATCAGCATGCGCACCGCTTTGTCCGCCTCGCCGCCCGCCGCACGCACGAGGGCGTCAAAACCCTGCGCCTGCTTGGAGAGCTTTTCTTTCAGACCGCGCGCCTCCGCCTCCATCTTCGCATAGATCGCATCCGCTTCGCCCTTGGCGGTGCGGCGCATCTGCTCCGCTTCCGCGTCCGCCTCGATCTCTTTGCGGCGCTTTTCGATCTCCTGTTTGACGATGACGTCCGCTTCCTGCGTGGCCTTTTCCTTCTCCGCGCGCGAAAGCTCGGCCGATCTTTCCGCCTGGTAGCTCTCTTCCAGCGCCTTGGCCGCCTGCACCTTTTCGGCGGTGACCGCCAGTTTGAGCGCCTCCGCTTCCTTTTCGCGCAGTTCCGCCTGCGTCTTGGCGATCTCCGCCTTCGCCTTGTTTTCGCCCTTGATCGCCTCGCTCTCCGCTTCAGCCACCCGCACGCGCTCTTCCATCTTGGCGTTCGCCTCGCCGATCGAACCGATCTTGTTCGCCTCGGCCACGGAGATCTTCGCGTCGTTGATCGCCTTGGCCGCCGCCTCTTTGCCGAGCGCGATGATGTACCCCGATTCGTCGGAAATATCCGTCACGTTCACGTTAATGAGGCGCAGACCGATCTTTTTCAGTTCCCCTTCCACGTTGCGGGAGATCGCTTCCAGAAACTTATCACGGTCGGTGTTGATCTCCTCGATGTTCATCGTCGCGATCACGAGACGCAGCTGACCGAAAATGATGTCCTTGGCGAGCTCCTGGATCTCCTGCATCTTGAGATTGCGCAGACGCTCGGCCGCGTTTTCCATGACCGTGGGCTCGGTGGAGATGCCGACGGTGAAGATGGACGGCACGTCGATGCGGATGTTCTGCCGCGAGAGCGCGCTCTTCAAATCCACGCTGATGGAAAGGGGCGTGAGGTCTAAATAGGTAAACGCCTGCACGAGCGGCCAGATAAACGCGGCGCCGCCGTGAATGCACTTGGCGCTGCGCGCATTTCCCTCTTTGTCTGCCCCTACCTTACCGTAGATGACCATGATCTTGTCGGGCGGGCATTTCTTGTAGCGCGTGACGACCATGAGAAAGATCATAAAGAGCACGAGCACCGCTACGATGATAAGTATGACGATCCAGGCTTCCATATTAACTCCTTTTTTTTATTTTTTCCGGCTCACGCCGGAATTTTTTTCATTGAAACGGAGGGTTTTCCCGGCCATTCCGGGGTATTCCGGCCAAGCCGCGGGACAGCGATGCCGGGGCGTTCCCTCTGAACGGGAAATTTTACCCAAATGTGCCGGGAAACGCGAAAGGGAAAATCCTTTTGCGCTCAGTTTTCCTCTTTTCTTCTGACGACGAAAAAGTCGCCCGCGGAGCCGACGATCTCGACCGTGGCGTCGACGGGGATGCGTTCCTCGTCGTCGGTGACGGCGTCTGCCTCGGTATAGCGGCCCTGCAGGGTGAGCGTGACCTTGCCCCTGCCCGTGCGCCGCGGCGGGATACTCACATACACGGTGGCCGTTTTGCCCTGCGCAGACGCATAATCCGTTGTGCCGTCTTCCTGCAGGCGCAGGACGAGCCGGACAAGAAGCCACACGACAAAATAGGCCACAAGCCCCGCCAGCACCGAAAGGCCGATGGACAGACCCACGTTCACATCATAGGAAAGGAGCACGAGCCCCATCCAGCCGCCGATGGCAAAAAAGGCGGTCAGTCCCTTGATCGTGAAGAGGGATACCCCCGTATCGGTATGGGTGTCGGGCATGCCGTCCGCATCCGTGTCGGTGTCGAGGTCGGCATCGCCGCCCGCTCCGACGAGCATCAGAATGATCTGTATGAGAAGCAGTAGCGTTCCCGCACAGGCGATGATAAAATAGGCGATCTCCAGGCCGGAAAGCTGTCGGAACCATTCCATTTTCTTTTTCTCCTTTTTTCCCTTTTCAGACGAAAAGGACGGGTTTGCCGAGTTTTTCGGCGTAGTTGACGGTATAAAAGGTGCCGCCTTCCCGCTTGCGCAGGTAGGCTACAAGCACGTCGCACTTTCTGACGAGCAGGCGGTTGCGCTCGAGCATACATCCCTTCTCATATTTTTTATAGAGCACGATCTTTTCGTCGCAGCGGGAGAGCACGATCTCGTAAATGCTCTTGTCGCGCGGGCGGAAACCGTCGCTCTGGTCCGCGCAGGGGATGCACGCCACCAGCTTCAAGGGAATCCGCTCCTTCATCTCGCACAGAAGCCTGCCGCAGAGAAGGTCGAACCCCCGCGCCATGCCGATGCAGAAGGTATCCGCCCCGGCCGCGACCAGCCGATCAAACAAATTCTGCAGGGAGGCGACGGAAAAGCGGGACTCCGGATCCCTGTGCCCTGTGACCGAAACCACCTTACAGGGCGGAATTTTTTCGGAAACCGCATTTTGCCCGTACGTCAGTTGAAAATCTTCCATATTCTTTCTCTATTTTTCCTCTTATTTTATTAGTGCTCAATTACAGCGGCGCGCTGCGTTCCTTTCCCCTGCCGCGCGGATAAGCCGGGGGCGTCAAAGCGATCTTGCGGATGCAAAGCACCGTCCGCTCCCCCGCGCCCCCCGGCAAAAGGGCGTGCAGGGCCTCTTCCTCTCGGCCGCCGAGAAGGCGGACGGCGCGCTGCGCCTGAGCAAGCTCCTCCATGGCCGAGCTCCCCTTGTACGCCGCAAAGATGCCCCCCACTTTCACAAAGGGCAGACAGTATTCGGAAAGGGTGTTCAGCCGCGCCACCGCGCGGGCACAGCACACGTCGAACTTTTCGCGGAACTCCGCCTTTTTGGCGAGGTCTTCGGCGCGGGCGTTCTCCACGCGGGCGCCGAGCGCGAGCTTTTCTACCGCCGTGCGCAGAAATTCACATTTTTTTTCCACAGACTCCACGAGCACGAACCGCAGATCCTGCCGCACGATCATCAGCGGCAGGGACGGAAACCCGCCGCCGCTGCCCACTTCGATGCACGACGCGCCCTCCGGAAAGAGCTTTTCGCCCAGCAAACTGTCCAAAAAATGCTTGACGCGGCAGTCGTTTGCATCTATAATGCGGGTAAGATTGAATTTTTTGTTCCATTCCGAGAGCAAATGGTAGAATTCTTCGAATTTTTCCGCGCTCTCTCCCCCTGCAAAGAGGGATTCATACTCTTCGATCGCAATTTCCTGCATACATTTTCATTATACCATAACCGCGCGCGGATTTCAACATTTTTCCCGAAAGTTTTGTCTACAACCTGTTTGTATCTTTATCCACATTGTGGAATTTTTGGTGGACAACCCCCTCTTTCGGCGGAAATCTTCCATGCGCGTCCCTCGTTTTTTCCCTCTTCCTTCCCTTTCCCGCAAGAAAAAGGAAAGTTATGCCCGAATTCTCTACACGGCATCCACACACTTTTCCACCGCGTAAACGGGAAAAAATAACTTGCTTTTTGCCGCGTTTTCTTATATAATAATGGGGAGTGCGGAAAGCTGTCCACATTTCCACACCGCTTATTATTAAATACTACCTTAAAAAATAAATACTTATATATATTATTCGCGTTGAAGGAGGAATTTTCATGAAATTTATCTGCGAAGGGATCGACCTTTCGGATGCGGTGATGAAGGTCGTGAAGGCGTGCAGCACGAAGACGACCAATCCCATACTCGAAACGGTGCGCATCGCGGCGGAAAACGACGGCGTTTCGCTTCTGGCGACGGACGGCGAGATCGCGATGCTGAAAAAAATACGCGCGGACGTGCACGAAGAGGGAGCCGTGTGCGTGCCCGGCAAGTTCTTTGCCGATTTTGTCAAGCGGCTGGAGGGGGAACAGATCACCATCTCTTCCGAGGAAGGGAGCATTCAGATCAGTTACGGGGAGTCGCAGAGCAGCATGCAGACCCTTTCGGCGGAAGATTTCCCCAAGATCGACTTTTCCATCGATGAAAACCGCGTGGAGATCCTTGCCAAGGATCTCAAAGAGCTGATCGCCAAGACGACCTTCTGCTGCGCGCAGGACGATTCGCGGCCGGTGCTCAAAGGGTGTCTGATCTGCACCGAGCAGGGAGGGATCACTTTCACCGCGCTGGACGGCTACCGCATGGCCGTGTGCAAAAAGACGGTGCTCGGCATCGGCGGGGATATCCGCATCATCTGCCCCGGCCGCACCCTCAACGAGATCGCACGCATGCTGGGCGCCGACGATGAAAAGATCAGCATTTATCTGAAAAAGAACCTGCTCATGGTCAGCATCGACGATACAGTTCTCACGAGCCGCCTGTACGAAGGGGAGTATGTGAACGTCGGGAACATCGTGCCGCACACCTTTGTCAGCGAGGCGGTGGTCGAGAAAAACGAGCTGGACGAGAGCGTGCAGCGCGCCGCCGTGCTCGCCCGCACGGATAAAAACAGCGTCGTCATGTTCGACATCGGCGAAGAGGGCATGCGCATCTCCTCCAACACCTCCATCGGGCGGGTGGACGAGAGCATCGGCGTCATGCTGGAAGGCAAGGACGTGAGCATCGCGCTCAACTGCAAATATGTGAGCGACTGCCTCGGCGCCATCGCCGACGAAAAGATCCGCATGGGCTTCAACGGCAGCGTCGCGCCCTGCGTGATCACTCCCGTCGACGGCGATGCCTACCTCTATTTGATACTTCCTGTGCGAACAACTGCATAAAAACGGTTGACAGGCACAAATAATTTTATGTATAATAAATAGCAAACATTTTGACAGGAGATACATTTTCCCATGAAAAGGACATTTCAACCGAAAAAAAGGCAGAAAAGCAAAGTACACGGATTCCGCCAGAGGATGAAGACGCAGGGCGGAAGGAACACGCTCAAGAGAAGGAGAAACAAGGGCAGAAAGAAGATCTCTGCCTGATGACAGGAAGGCCGCGCTTTGTTGTATAAGAGATTAAAGAAAAACAATGAATTTTCAAAATTGTTTACGAGGGGAAAAAAATCTTTTTCCCCTGCTTTAATTGTCCTGTACATGCCGGCAAAAGAGACATCTTTGGGCATCTGCGTGAGCAAGAAGCACGGCAAGAGTGTGCGGCGCAACCGCATCAAGAGGCTGCTGCGCGAAGTTTTCCGCGCCCTTTGCCCCGAGCTTACGGGAAAGTATGCCGTGGTGCTCATACCCAAACAGGCGGAGGAGTATTCCTATGCCGCCTTTTATAAAAGTCTGAAAGGCGCGCTGCGCCGCGAAGGGCTGCTGCCGTGAACCGCGCCCGCATCCGCGCCGCGTACAGATATCTGCGGCGGACGGTCTTTCGCCCCTATCTGAAAATGCTGTGCATGCACGCCATCGTCTTTTACCAGAAATATTTTTCCAAAAAGACTTGTCTGTACCGCCCTACCTGCTCGCAGTATATGCTGGAGGCGATCAACAACCACGGCGTGATCATCGGGATTTTGCTGGGATGCTGGCGGCTTCTGCGCTGCAACCCCTTTTCCAAGGGCGGCTATGACCCCGTGCCCGAAAATTATTTCAAGGTGCGGTGGCTCTATTGAACTTTTCCGCTCCCCTTTTCCGCGCTCGTAAGGACAGGCCCTGCGGGAAAGGCGGGGGGTCGGACACAGAAAGAGGCGTCCCGCCCGGAAGCGAAAGGGCGGCGCGAAAGCATCCGGGGCGGCACGCGGCGGTGCCCCCGTTCGGGAGAAAGAAGGGGGTCCCTAAGTGCGGGACCTTTCGCCGGGACATTTTTTGGATTGAGTAGAATGATCGAATTATTGCTTGACAACACAATCGTGCTGTTCAGCAGCGACTTCGGAGAATCGCTGAACTGGATCGGCCGCTTGATACAGTGGATCATCGGCATTGCCGGGAACATCGGGCTCGGCATCGTGCTGTTCACGCTCGCGCTGAAGATCATCACCCTGCCGCTCGACATCTATTCCAAGGCTTCCATGCGCAAAAACAGCCTGAAGATGGAAAAGATGCGGCCGCAGCTGGAAAAATTGCAGAAACAGTACCAGAACGACCAGTCGGCGTACAACCAGAAGATGATGGAGCTGTACAAAAAGAACGGCTACTCCATGTTCGGCGCCTGCCTGCCCATGATCGTGACGCTGGTGCTGTTCATCATCGTGCTCGGCGCGTTCGACGATTATTCCAAATTCATGAACGTGGACGTGTACCGCATGATGGCGAGCCAGTACAATGCCGCCATCACCGAATACACCCCCGAAGATTACCGAAGCGGGGCGGAAGGGGTGATCACCTATTCTGTCAACGCCGCGCAGACGGACGAAGCGAACGGAAAATTTGCCTATGACCGTCTGATCGTGTACGCCGCCGACGAAAACGCCGATACGGGGCTGATCGAAGTGCGCATCGTGCGCACGGTGATAGCCCAGAGCGCGCAGAACGTGGAAGATACGGCCGCGATGGAGACGCTGTTTGAACAGATCCCCTATTCGGACGGCACCGCCACTTATTATATCCAGACGCAGAAAGTGCTGCAGAGCGGCGACGAAAAGATCGCCGCGATCCGCGAATCCTTTGCAGAAAAGACGTATGAAACGGAAGACGCAAGGGCGGCGGAGATCATCAAACAGGTGGGGAGAGACGCCGCCGAGGCGCAGTACCGCACCGAACATTTCCAGTTCCTGTGGGTGAAAAACATATGGTATCCGGATACTTCCTACGAGCATCCCGTCAAGAGACCGACGGAGCTGAATACCATGAACAACGTCTACGAAGAGCTCACCTTTAACCTCGGCAGCGAAAAGAGCGCTCCCAACGGGTATTACATTCTCATCGTGATCTCCATCGGAACCATGTTCCTCTCGCAGTTTATCATCTCGCGCAGCCAGAAGGCGCAGAACGAGTTGCAGACGGCGGACGGGCGCGGACAGAAGACGCAGAAAGTCATGCTCATCATGATGCCGATCATCTTCGGTATATTCTCTTTCTTTTACAGCTCGGCGTTCAGTATCTACATGATCACGAGCAACGTATTCGGCATCGCGAGCACGCTGACCATCAATTTCTTTATCGACAGAAAGTTCCGCAAGATCGAGGAACAGGAGATCCGCGAAAAATACAACAAGAGGATCCCGCAGGCCGCCAAAGATGCGGATGTGCGGAACGGAGGAAAGAAAAAATGACGCAATTTGAGTTTTCGGGCAAGACGGTGGAAGAAGCCGTGGAAGAGGGTCTCAAGACGCTGGGACTCACGCGCGAAGAGGCGCAGATCGAGGTATTGGAAGAGGGGAAAAAGGGCGGACTGTTCAGCAAAGGCGTGAAGGCGCGCGTCAAAGTCGGCAAAAGGCAGACGGACGGCGAACGTGCACAGGCATTTCTGGACGGGCTGTTCTCCATCCTGCATTTTACCGCCACCACCGAGCTGGATGAGACGGAAGAGCACACCCGCATCAACGTGATCACCCCGAACACCTATGCGGTGATCGGGCACAGGGGCGAACTTCTCGACGCCCTGCAGGTGCTTGCGGGCGCGGTGGCGAACATCGGCCGCGAGGAATACGAGCGGGTGGTCGTGGACTGCGAAAACTATCGTGAAAAGCGCGAACAGACGCTCAGACGTCTGGCACAGAAGCTCGCCGAAAAGGCGGTGCGCATGGGCAGGAAGGTGGCCGTCGAGCCGATGACCCCCTATGAGCGGCGCATCATTCACGCGGCCCTTGCAGATAACCCCGACGTGAAGACGGTGAGCGAAGGAAAGGAACCCAACCGCTATATCGTGGTGGTGCCCAACAACCTGCGCCCGGGCGCAGACAAGCCGGACCGCCGCTTTGACAAGCGCGGCGGACGCGACCGCCGCTCGGAGAAACCCTACGGCGACCGCCGTTCGGACAGGCCGTATGACGACCGCCGTTCGGACAGAGGCGGCAAGGGCGGATATGACCGCCGCAGAGAAGAGCGGCCGCGCGCATCGGGTCTCCCCCGCTCCAAGCGTCAGCCCTACTTCGGGACTTTCCTCGGCAACAGCAACGATCTGAACAAAAAGGCCGAACAGGAGAACAAAGCTCCCGAAAATAAGGAAGAATAAAAAAGTGCGCCCCCTGCTGCCGCAGGGGGCGTTTTTTTTGATATAAGGGAAACCACGTGAACAAGGGCTATGCCCGAAAAAAACCACGTGAACAAGCGTTATGCCCAAAAGAATTACGTGAACAAGGGCTATGACCAAATAAACCACACGCTATGTAAGCGGTGATGATTCAGCCGAGGGCCGCCGGACGCGCATCCTTGGCATGGAAAGGATACGACGGGCCGCGCAAATCTGCGCGGCCCGTCTTTTACGCCCTTTTATGCTTGAATCTCTTTTACCGTCCGCTCTTTTGCTCCTTTTTTTGTGCGGCCTTTCTTTCATGTTTTTTTATGCTTGAATCCCTTTTCTGCGTTCGCTCTTTTGCAAGCTCCTCCTTTGCTTGTTTTTTGTTCTTTCCTGCAAACAAAAAGCCCCGCTTTACAGCGGGGCAGAATGTCAAAAAAGATTTTTGTCGGAACCCTTTACTCTTCGCGGGGCGCCGCCTGCGCGCCGTCCGCATCCCGGGCGGACGAGTTTTCCGCGGGGGTTTCCCCTACGACCGAGTTTTCCATGGAAGAACTTTTCGCGGTGGCTTCCTCTACGACCGAGTTTTCCATGGAAGAACTTTTCGCGGTGGCTTCCTCTGCGACCGTATTTTCCGCAGAAAAACTTTCCGCAGAAATTTCCTCGGCGGCCTCCCCTGCAATCGCGCTTTCCGCTTGCTTTGCGGCGAGGGCGGCGAGCTGTTTTTCGCGTTTGCGGAGGATGCGGGGAGCGAGGAGGAAGAAGGTCAGAGCGGTGATGATGCCGGCGATGAGGTCGGAGATGCCTTCGCTGTAATAGACGCCGTCAATGCCCAGCCAGAGGGGGAGAAGACAGCACAGCGGGATGAGCAGGATGACCTTGCGCAGGCAGGCGAGGCAGATGGAGATCTTGGCCTGGCCGAGTGCGACGAAGACGTTTTGCAGGGTCATCTGCGCAAAGAACATGATCGAACCCATCATAAAGAAGGGGGTATAGCGGACGATGAGGCGCATGACGGAGTCGGTGGCGCTGAAAATGTAGCCGTAGATCTGCGGGAAAAGAATGGAAACCAGCCAGACGGAGGTACTGCACACGAGGGCGACGAGTGTAATGATCTTGACCGTCTTGCGGATGCGGTCGAAGTTGCCGCAGCCGTAGTTGTAGCTGACGAGGGGCTGGACGCCCGAACCCAGGCCGTTGAGAGGCAGGGAGATGATCTGGATGGCGCTGAGCATGACGGTGAGGGCGGCGGTATAATCGCTGTTGCCGCCCGAATACAGCCGCAGATTGACGTTAAAGACGATCTGAATGGCGCTTTCGGTGGCCGTCATGATAAAGGGCGAGAGCCCTAACAGGAGCATTCTTCCGGCGATGCGGAAGTCGGGATGGAGAAAGTTTGCCGTGAAGCGGAACTGCGACCTCTTTCCGAAGAAGAAGAGAACGGCCCACGCGGCAGAGACCGCCTGCGAGAGGACGGTGGCGAGCGCCGCGCCGCGCACGCCCATGCCGAAGACGAAGATGAACAGGGGGTCGAGCCCGATGTTCAGGCCCGCGCCGATGGCGACGGTCGCCATGGACGTGAGACTGAAGCCCTGCGCCGTGATGAAGGGGTTGAGCCCGAGCGAGAGCATGACAAACAGGCTTCCGAAGCCGTAGATGAAGAGATATTCGCTGGCGTAGGAGAAGCTGGAATCGGGCGAACCGAACAGGCGGATGAGCGGGTCGCCCGCGGACAGGACGACGATCGTCAGCGCCACCCCGAACAGGACGAGGAGAAGGGCGCCCGTGTTAAAGGTGCGTTCGGCCTCCTCCCTCTTTTTTTCGCCCAAAAAGATGCTGGAAAGGGGCGCGCCGCCGAGGCCAACGAGGTTTCCGAAGGCGCTGACGATGATGACGATGGGAAACACGACGCCGAGACCCGCGAGCGCGTCTGTGCCGATGCCCTCGATGCTGCCCACATACATGCGGTCGACGAGGTTGTATAAAAGATTGATGATCTGCGCCACCACGGCGGGCACGGCGAGTTTGAAGACGAGTTTTCCTACCGGCGCGGTGCCGAGCGCCGGCGCATTTTTTGTCCTTTCCATAACGGTACGATTATAGCACGAGTTTGGGTTTCTGTCAAAGATTTTTCCGGCGGAAGGGGAGGAAAAGAAAGGCAGAAAGGCTTTGGAAAGCCTTTGACTTTTCGGGACGGGCGTAGTATAATGGGGCGCATGAGAGAAAAGGTGAAAAAGCGGCGCGAGTTAGATATGTGTTCGCGGCCGCTGCTTGGCAAGATCATTTTGTTTGCGCTGCCCATCATGGCGACGGGAATATTGCAGCTTTTGTACAATGCGGCGGACATCATCACCCTCGGCCAGTTCGCCAGCGACGTATCGGCGGGCGCGGTCGGCTCGACGAGCTCGCTGATCAACCTGACCGTCAACCTGTTTTTGGGGCTGTCGGTGGGGGCGTGCACGTCAGCCGCGCGGTGGATCGGGGCGAAGAACGAACAGCGGTTGGACCGCGTGGTGCATACCGCCATCCTCATCGCGCTGATCGGCGGGGTGGCGATCGGCATTTTCGGGATCCTGGCGGCCCGTTCCCTCCTGCTTCTGATGAACGTCCCTGCCGACAGCGTTCTGCCCCTCTCGACCATGTACCTGCAGATCTATTTTGCGGGGATGCCCTTCAACCTGCTCTACAATTTCGGGTCCTCTCTCTGCCGTGCGCGGGGAGATTCGAAACATCCCCTCTTCTTTCTCTGTGCGGCGGGGGTGGCGAACGTCGGGCTGAACATCTTTTTTGTCGCCGTGTGCCGCATGGACGTGGCGGGCGTGGCGCTCGGCACGGTCATCTCGCAGATCATCTCTTCCGCCCTCGTGATGGGGCATCTCATGCGCCTGCAGGGGCACTGTAAGGTCTGCCTGCGCCGTCTGCGGCTGTATAAAGACGCCTTGGGCGATATTCTCCGCATCGGCCTGCCCGCGGGGCTGCAGGGGTGCATTTTCTCCCTCTCGAACGTCGTCATTCAGTCCTCGGTGAACGCCTTCGGCGATATGACCATCACCGCCAACGCCGACGCCGCCAACATCGAAGGGTTCGTCTATACCTGTATGAACGCCGTTTCGCAAGCCTGCCTCACCTTTACCGGGCAGAACTTCGGCGCACACCGCAAAAAGAACATCGACGTCGTGCTCATCGACAGCTTGCTGGTCGTGACGGTGCTCGGGTTGCTGCTCGGGTTCGGCGTGTATTTTGCGGGGCCGCAGATCCTTTCCATCTACACCCGATCGGAAGAGGTCATCCGCCTCGGAATGCAGCGCATTTCCGTCATCTGTACCACCTATTTTCTCTGCGGGATCATGGAAGTCCTCGTCGGTTCCATGCGCGGCATGGGACATTCGGTCACGCCCATGCTCGTCTCCATTGCGGGCGTGTGCGGCCTGCGCATCGTGTACATCTTTACCTGTTTCGCCGCCAATCGCACCCTCTTCAACCTCTACCTCTCCTACCCCATCAGCTGGGTCGTAACCTCGTTTGTGCACGCCGTCTGCCTCTTCGCATACGTCCGCCGCAGGGAGTTCGCCAAAATGGCCTCCTCCGACCTTTCCGCCGCGGGAGCCTCCCCTGCCCCCGTCCCTGATCTTTCGGCCGCCGTGCCCGCCGATACCGCCCCTGCCGTCGACATCGCCGATCTTTCGGTCCCCGTGTCCGCCGATATCGTGCCTGCCGCCGACGCCGCCGATCTTTCGGTCCCCGTGTCCGCCGATATCGTGCCTGCCGCCGACGCCGCCGATCTTTTGGCCGCCGTGTCCGCCGATACCGCCCCTGCCGTCGACATCGCCGATCTTTCGGTCCCCGTGTCCGCCGATATCGTGCCTGCCGCCGACATCGCCGACCGTTCGGATTCTGTACCTGCGGAAGATTTTGCGCCTATGGGGGGCGCATCTGCCGCCGATTCTCTCGCTTTGGACGATCCGATTGCCGCGGAAACGAAAAAAGACGGCGCATCCGATCTTTCAGACGAAGACGAAAGCAGATAAAACACGCAGACAAAGAAGAGAAAAGCAGTAAAAAAAGACAAAAAAGCGGCATCCCGCCGAAAGGGCGGGATGCCGCTTTTTCTTCTCAGAAATTTTCGGATTTTGCGGGGGCAGATTTTTCCATGATGCGGAGATAATAGAGCCAATCTGCGCGGCTGAGGTAGTGCGTCCCCTCCCGTTCGCGGAAAAAAATGCCGGAGGTTCCATATTCTTTTCCCGTCCGGGGCGAATCATCTTCGAACGAGGTGCCCGGTCGGAAGAGGCGATAGGCGCTTTCTGCGGCTCTGCAAGAGAGATACTGGCTGCGGGAATCCGCCCAGGTGTCCTCTTTTGCCGCCCCGATTGCGACGGTCCTTGGCGCGATCATGGCGAGCAGAAAGTGCTGATCAAAGGGCATCGACGCCTCGTGATCGGCATATTTTCTGTAATTTTTACAAAACCAGTGGGGAAAGGCATCTGTGATGATCTTTACGGTTTCGCCCGATTTGTTGCGGGAAAGGGAAGCGCCCGAACAGCCGGAGTTGTTGGAAAAGACGAAGGAAAAGCGTTCGTCGTTGGCTCCCGCCCACAAGGCGGTTTTTCCCAGGCGGGAATGGCCGATCGCCGCGATGCGGTTTTCGTCGGCGAGACCCCTTTGCAGAAGATAATCCAGAAGCCGCGACATTGCCCACGCCCAGAGGGAGATCTTTCCGAAATCCGAAGGCGCCCGATCTCCGCTTAAAAAGAGTTTTTCGGCACCCTGCCCGAACGAATCAAGGTCAGCGGAAACGTCTTGGTAACAGAAAGAAAGGACCCCGAAACCGTGATCGATGATCTCTTCGGCCGGGAAATATCTGTCCGGAACGGCGTCGGAAAAATTCGCAAAGATAAAAAAGGGAAACTTCCGTCCGCCTTTCGGATAAATCAGCCTTGCGGGAAAAGAAAAGGCGGCCTCCTCCCTTTCAAAATGAAGAGAAAGCCACTCCATGAAACCTTTTCCGGCAAACTCTTCCTGTGTTTTGAGAATTTCCGCGCGAAAAGGAAGCGGCGGCGGGATCTTGCCGTACTCTTCCCCGGCCAGAATCTCTCCCAGCTCTTTTCTTCGCTTTTCCCAATTTTCGGTCTTGTCTTTCCCGAACAGCGAGGGCAAAATTGCCCGTTCGCCGCGATCTTCCGCCTTTGGCATAGTTTTATTTTCTCCGGAGTTTTTTTCTATTATAATACGGAATTTTTGTTTGTCAATGATTTTTGAAAAATTATGGCAGGAGGAATGAAAGGGTGCGAACCGGACAAACCTGGACAGGCTGCTTTTTCGGAAACAAAGGTTTGTACGGCTGAGGTCGGAGTTTCAAAAAAGGAAAGCCGCGTGCGCCGATCGATTAGAAAGAAAATTTGCGCTGTTCACCGCGCAATACACAAAAATGTGGAAAACGGCGCTGTTTTCTTTGACAAAATTGCACAAATGCAGTTTATTGGTTATCCTGATCTTTTTTATTTTTTTCCTCTTCGGCCTTGCGCTGGTAATAATTTTTATAGCCGACCTTGTGGTTGTCGCCCTCGTCCCATTTTTTCCCGCCCGTGATGAGGATGCTGAGCACGAGCATCACGCCGATGAGGATGAGGATGAGGGGCAAAATCCAGTTTTTGGGCAGGGCGAGCGCGAAGACGAGGCAGACGAGTGCCACGACGAGCAAAGCCGTGCTCAAAGTCAGCTGCAATTTTTTCAGCTGCGTGGAATTTTTGGTGCCGATGGAAGAGAGCAAGAGCGCGAGGCCGCTCACTCCCGCGAAGATGACGCCCGCCCAGGAAGCGGAGAACTCGGTGAAGGGTTCCACTTCGAGCACGGAGAGAAAGAAGAACACCGCGGCGGCCAGGAAGGCGAGCGCGACGAGAAGTTTCACAAAGAAATTTTTACTCATGATAAAGATCTCCTTATTTTCGGGCGCAATCAGCGCAGAATGACGTTGGAGGAGACGGCACAGATCTCGTCTCCGTCCGAAAGGACGAGCGTTTCGCCGTGTGAGAAGTCGCGCACATACCCGCCGACGCGCAGCTTAAAGGTATGGGTAGCGTCGCTGGCGGAAAGCGCGGTGTACGTTCCGGGAAGGAGCGTTCCGCCCCGTTCGGCGCGGTAGACTTTGCCCGCTTCGAGGAGAACGTCCCCTTCGGCGAGGGTGACGACGGGGCCCTTTTCGTCGGCGATGCGATCGTCGGCGGAGTAGCGCACGCCCTTTTTGATCTTGACTTTTCCGGCGCGCTGACTGTCATTTGCGGCGTGTTCGCGCGCGTACAGAAGACCGAGCACGACGGAAGCGATGAGAAATACGCCCGTGGTCACGGACAGGACCGCTACGGCTGTAAGCATGGCATTCCTCCTGTGTCAGCGGACTTTCGAGCCGCATTCGGGGCAGAATTTGCTGTTCGCGGGCAAATTTGCGCCGCAGTTGGGGCATTTCGGCTGCACGGGCGTGCCGCATTCGGGGCAGAACTTCGCATTGGGCGAAAGCTGCGCGCCGCAGTTGGGGCAGTGTTTTCCGCCCGCGGCAGAGGCTGCGGGCGCGCCGGCGGCGCCGCGATTCTGCGGCTGAGCCATGCCTGCGAACATCTGGCCCATCTGCATGCCGACCCCGAGGCCGATCCCCGCGCCCATGGTTCCGCCCGCCATGCCGGGGTTTTTGGCGGCTTCTTTGAGCGCGTCGGCCTGGGCGAGCTGGGTGTAGATGTCGATATTTTTGCGCATCATGCCGAGGCGCGTGCTCTCGTCGAGCGCCTTTTCCAGTTCGGGCGGGAGGGAGAAGCTTTCAAAGTTGAAAGCGGTCAGCTCCAGGCCCATCGATTCAAAGCGTGCAGAGAGCGATTGTTTGACCGCGGCGCTCAGTTCCATGAGGTTGGCGGCCATGTCGAGGACGGGCACGCCGCTCTCGCCGATCGCGTCGGAAATGCCCATCACGAGCATGCTGCGGATGTGGTCGGTGATGTCGCGGGTGGTAAAGCTGGAATTGGTACCCGAAAGCTCCTGCATGAACACGAAGGCGTCTTTCACGCGGAAAGCGTAGGTGCCGAACCCGCGCACGCGCACGGCGCCGTAATCGGCATCGCGGATCATGATCGGGTTGGAAGTGCCCCATTTCTGGCCGGTGAACTGTTTGGTGTTCACGAAATAGATATCCGACTTATAGGGTGTTTCGAAACCGTATTTCCAGGAGAGGAGTTTGGTCACGATGGGCAGGCTGTCGGTATCCAGTTTGTAGTAACCGGGCAAGAAGACGTCGGCCATTTTGCCCTTGTCGCAGAAGACGGCGACCTGGCTCTCGCGCACGGTGAGTGCGCTGCCGCGCTTGATCTCGTTGCCCTGCATATTGACTTTATAGACGATCGTATCGGAAGAATTGTCTGTCCATTCGATCACTTTCAGCAACGCCATTGCAAATTACCTTCCTTTCAGGGGGATGTTCGTTGCCGTGATACGGCCCTTCCCCTGCTATTTTACTATACCATAAATACGCGGAAAAGTCAACAGTGTGATAAAATTTATCAAACGGGGCGGAAAAAGGCCAAAGGAATTGACAAAACCCGTCAAAGAAAATATAATGATAGCGTACAAAATCAGGGAGGTATGGAAATGGAACCCATACGCAAGGCAGTTCGTTCCAGTCTGACGCTGGCGCTGCTTCTGACATTTGCATTGCCACTGGGCGGGGTTCTGCTCGGCGTAGGGCTGGGGATCGGCCAGCCCGGAATCTGGGCGGTGGGGATCGCATTTTTGGCGGCCGGATTTTACGGATGCCCGATCGGATGGGTGAGCTATGGCAACAAGAGGGAATATTTTCGGTTTATCACGGCCATCGAGGAGGAGCACCTGTATACGGTGCAGGAGCTGGCCTCGCAGCTGGGACTGCCGGAAAAGGAAGTGCGCAACCGCATCGAGGTGTGTTTCAGTAAGCGGTGGCTGATCGGATACCGTCGCAACGGAGACGAGCTGATCCTGAACACAAACCGCCAGCTGAGCGAACAGAAAGAGACGGTCACCTGCCCTGCCTGCGGCGCCAAGTTCTCGTATAAGAAGACGGAAGACGCGTGGTGCCCCTATTGCGGGACGCCCGTGGAGCAAAAAAGATAGACAAAGGAAACCCGCCGCGCAAAGAGCGCGGCGGGTATTTTAACGGAAAAGAGAAGCGGGAGCGCCATTCGGCGCTCCCGCGTTTTGGTTTTGGGGTTATGCAACTACATACCACACTTCTCCGGCAACAGAAGTATCTTTTGTGGAAGTATGGCCGCTGCCCAAATAATTGGTCTTTGCGCCGTCCGCATTGTTGGATGCGGGGTCGAAATCCTTGAACCGACCGCCGTTTACCGTAATGGTGGAGAGAGGACCGCCGTCGTCAGCATGGTCTATTCGGTTGAGCAGGAAAACCTCCCCTTCTTCTACAAGCGAAGAGAATTTTCCGCCATTGATGACAGCCGTGCATTTGTCGTCTGTCTGTACAGCGGTCAGACCGCAAACAAAATTGCCGCCGTTGATGGTAAGTTTGCTATTGCCGGAAGTTCCTACAAGTGCAAAGATATAACCAACACTCCCGACAGTCGAATAGTTTGCAGGGGTGATAATACCGCCGGTACCTACGGAGTCGTTGATGGTAAGTTCGTGCCCTTTCTGGACCAAAAACGCAGAGGCGACGGTATCCGAATCTTTTACGTTGATTGTGATAGTATGACCGTTGAGGTCAAGATACATATTCGATAATTGAGTAAAATATTGAGTACTAATTACTATATCTGCGGATAATTCAAAATAATAAGGTACGGGTTCGCTATAATTGATAGAGTTAATATAACCAAACTGAGAATTCGTAGTTATAGAATAAGGATATTTTTCGACCCCTAAACCACCGGAAACAAAGAATGAATCGATGGAAATATTGTAATCGGAAAGAATATTTACAGAGGATACAGCGTTTTGATCATCTATATAATTCATCAATTTTGCGGGATCTTTGAAAGTAGACAAGTTGACTTGACTTGATGTTGCCAAATAATCAATCTTTCCGCCCGCTTTGATTTCAATATCAATTTTATCGGCGTTAGAAGAGAATACGGAAGTGGCGACCAAAGCTCCGACAAAAGCATTGTTTTCAATTACCACGTGCCCCGTAGCATAATAGAGATACTCTACATTTCCGTAAATATGCAGAGAGTTCATCCCATAATTTCCGCCGATGGCATTTTGGAAACTGGCGGTAGGTTTTGGCCCTTGAATGGATTTCATAGAACCGTAAACATTAACAGTCGCTTCGTTAGCAGTAGCAGTACTGGAGCCGCCAACGATCACATTTGTCTGATCGCTGTTCAGCGTGATATCGATCTTTCCGGACGCATCAGCGGGGACGGTCACGCTTTCCAGTTCGGGGAAGGCGCTCAGATTGATGCTGGTGCTGACATTCAGATTGCCGCTTCCGTCTACAGGAAGCTGCGCTTCGGGCGACATATACCATAGATAATTATCGTCGGAAACGTCGGAGTAGTTTTCGGAAAACTGCCAGCACCCCGTTCCCGCGACGTTGTCGGGCGTGGCAGGGTCGCCGAAGATCTTGTTCCCGTCTTTATCAATGAGCGCAAAACGGTTGTTCGCTGCATCCCATACGATATCGTATCCGTCACTGGTCGGGGTCAGGTTCTCCACCTTGTAGCCGCCTTCCAGCGCCTGCGCAAGAGCCTCTTCTACCGTATCCGCACGATCGCCCAGCGTCTCGTTCGCTTCCAGGATCGTGTTCAGGTTCTTGACCGTCTGCGTGTCCGCCGATTCGTTCGCCTTGTCAATGATATTGGCAAACGTCGGGATCAGCACCGCTGCCAGGATCGCCACCACGGCGATTACGATCACAAGCTCGGTGATCGTGAACGCGCGCCGCAAAGCCGACTTTACCGTGCGCTTACTCCCCGCTTCTTCCTCACTTAGCGGGGCTTTATGACGCAAAAACATCATAAAAATACCCTCCTTCAAAAATTTTTCTGCATTGATTTTTATCGGAATTTTTAACAGTGTAAATTATATCACAATCATTCATCTTGTGCAACAAAATAATAGGACAACTGACAGCTTTTTGTAACAATTTTTTATTTTTTTTGCTCCAAAAAATTATAAATCTTATTACAATAATATACGCTTTTTTGCGGATATTTGGCGTAAAAGCTTAGATTTTGCAATCAGATTAATATTTCAGAAAACGTCAGTATTTCATAAAATCAGCTTCCTGCTTTCGTGTTAGGTCGATAATACGTGGTCCAAGTAGGGCTTATTCGCGCATAACTTTTTGCAAAATCTTTTGAGTTTTCTTTCCAAGAGTTTATGCAAAAATAGCAGGTCGGCACAACGGGGTGTTCACAGCAATGACTTTTGGCAAGCGGTATGCCTCTGTGACAGTGTCAAGATTTACGATAAAATATTACGTTTATACATAAATATGCTATATATTTTCAAGGGCGCAAAAAATGAAAAAGCTGCGCCTCTCGGAAAAGGAGCACAGCAAATCTTTGATTCTATGGATATATTTGTTACTTTTGCGTATGAGCGGAGGGAAGAGCGTGGATCATCCGGCAAGATTGCGGAAGGGTGCGGTCGCAAATTTTTTGAAAGCGAAGTAGAGTACCTGTGCAGAAAAGCGGGAGGTTAACCGGCGAGTCCGCGGAATGGTGCGGTCGCAGATTTTTTTTCGAGAGCAAAGTCTGCAACGGCGTCTGCGACGATTTCGGCCATTTTATAGACGAGATTAAGACGGGTAAGGTTCATCAGAGAATAATTGAAGATAGACTTTTCGGCGACGATACCCATGATGCCGACGTCACCCACCCTACAGAGTTTTTTGTTCGCGCCAAGCCCCGGGCGAATGCCCGAGGTTGTGAGTTTCAAAAGCCCTATGTCGCCGGCGTCGCCGACAGCCGCATCTATGGCGATGATCGGACATCCGGGATGCGTGTCTTTCAAAAATTCGTTGAGATATTTTACTTCTTTTGCGGTGATCGGATGGCGGAGTGTCCCGTATACGAAAATTCCCGCCCCTGTTTTTTCTTGCAAGAGGGTTCCGCAGACGGGCCCGAGACTATCACCAATGACAAGATCGCTCCCGATGCACAGGGCAACCGGCGGACGATCACTCGCGATTGCTTTGTGCAAGGCCATGACAAGGCCTGTTCTGGCCAGAGAATTGCATACGTTAAAGGTGTAATCCATTTTTTTCCTGCCTGAATTTTTTGAAATGGTTATTTCCAGTTTTCAGATAAATTATACCTTTCATTTTATGTTTCGTTTTTGAATCAGTTGTAGGATTTTATATTACTGGTTATTTGTTCAGGAAAATTTTGTCCGCTTCCGTCAAAATTCTTTAATTTCCTATTTTTTAATTTGTTAAATTTTTTGTTTATTTTTATAAAAAATCACTTTTTATTTGGTATTATTATCACTGTTTGCCTCTAGCGCCAAGAAAATTATCGCTCATTTTTATTTCAATCGATACATCCCAGCTTTTTCGAAATGTGTTTTCATTTTAATTGAAAATTTAGTTTTTTGGCCCTTTATTAAGGCTATTTTTGTTACCTCCAAGGCCGTTTAAGTTGTTTTTCATTGATAAGAAATTTTTCCCATGGCGGGTTTTAGATATCTGTTTTCCGATGGTCACTTCTTGGATTTTTAAGTTTTTTAGGTCGATTAAATATTATTTGCACCTTTTCCGAAATGTTAAGCTATTTTCGATTGCTCTCAGGGTGCTTCTAAGTTATATTTTTTTGTTTGCTGCGGCGTTCGCCACTGCTTCAGGATTCAGATCTAAAATTTAATATTTTTGACCGGTGCTTTGTCCCTTCAGCGAAAACGCAAGGGCGTTGATAAAACGACCACATTAAAAACGTTTTCTGTTTAACTTTCGTGACGATAATTGATGTATAGATATATATGAGTTATCCACAAATCAAAAAGCGCTTTTGTGGATAACTTTAATCTGAGAAAGTTATCAACGTGCTTTTGCGTACAAACCTAAAAAAATTTTGACCAAAATTTGATTGAGCGAAAACGAAAGCACATTAAGATGGGAAAAATGCAAAATAGATGATTTTATCCAGGTCTATTGATATTAAAAATTTTTTTGTGTCAATGTTAAGCTGCTCACTAATAATGATATGATTAAATAAGTTTTCTTTTATCCAAAGATAGCGCAACTAAACTTATGAGCGCTCAAAAATTTTAGCGCATTATTTTTAACTAGCGCAATTATATTGTGCGCCAATAAATTAGAAGGCGCACAATATAATTGCGCTAAAATACTTTTTTCGCACTAGGATAACTTTTTAGCGCAAAAATTATTGCGCTCGAACAGTAAGGTTGCATAATGAAAGACGCATGATCACTTCATTCGATTCTAAAGAATTTGAATGGCACTGAATATTTCAGAGCAAATTTATACCTGTGCGCCTTGAGTAAATGAACGCGCAAGGAAAAAATTTATTTTGGCGCACGGAAACAAGTATACAAAGTGATCTAAATCTTCTTGTTTTTTAACGATTTTTCTTAGTTTTTCTCATATTAAGTTTGGCATAAGCTAATTCCCCATTTCTAGAACTCAGCGCAACCTGTTTTTTGTAATTTTTAGGCTAGATTTTAATCGTTTTCATCATTTTGAGGTGGTTTTTGTTCAAATGACTTAAAGTTAATTTTTTCGAAAAAATTGCAGTGCGCCCATCAAAAAATAGGCCTAAATTGCCGTTTTTCAAGGGATAAGAGCTAAATTCATGCTCAAAAAAAGGCTCTCAGACGATTTCAGACAGAATAATTTTTCATTTTTCCGAAAAAAGCGACCTAAAAACCTTGATTTTTCTTCACAAAGCATGATTTTTACCAAATTTTACGTCTGTAATTTTGCCAAGTGAGGTCTTTTCGGAATGTTTCATATGAAACATTCCGAAAGTAAAACAGCGCATAAAATTATCTTATTGCAGTCGCGAATAGATATAAAATGTAAAGAAGGAGTATGCTGTTTTTAAGTATAGCGTTTCGTAATACGCTAAATATTAGTGCAGTTTTATTGCTTTGCGTCTTAATATTATATAAAGCAAGCGCAAAAAAATATCTAAAAACAGTTTAGAATTTTTGAACTTAAAAAGCTTATTTCCGATAATTTATTCGATTGCGTCTCTTTTTTTGAATTCAAGCAGTCAAAAAAAGTATTGCGTCTAATCAGTAAAGAAACGCAAATTACTTGTTTAAGCTATCACGGTCCCTTTATGGCCCTTTACGCCAATATTTTATTTTTATCAGCGCAAAAAAATTCAAAATTACGAGTTACGCGTTTTAGATGCGTGCTGTATAAAATGCCGATTTTGTAGATCTGAAATAGGGGCGGAGACATCGATGGTATGCGAATAGGTTTAAGAACGCAAAAAATACGTGCAAAATATCGATCAAGTCAAAAAAGTATCTTTTGAAGGCAATGTTTCATATGAAACATTGCCTTTGTATCAAATGCGCTAGAAAAAATTTAACAAAAATAATGTTTCACGTGAAACATAAGAGTTTTATGGAAAGTTTCATATGAAACATTTTTAAGGCTATAAAAAGGCAAAAATTATGGAGCGCAACCAATTTTATCATCGTTTTTTGAGGTAATTTATGGACTTTAGATGATAAAATGATAAAAAAAATCTTTTTAAGAACTTTTTGATGCAGAACAGTTGAATTTTTGTCTTCTTTATGATATGATAATACCATAGCAAAAAATTGCCTATAAAGTTCTGTTGGCGCAAAATTGTATAAACTTCTGTTGTTTTGTTAAAAAAAAGAAGGTTTGCTACATTAGTATAGACGCGCGCGTGAGCAATGGGCGCAAAAGGGTAAATCGGCGCAGAACTTTTTATAGAGAATAAAAGGTTTTGCCGAAAACGGGATGCGGTGTCTCTTTGTAAAAAAGATCTTTTGGCTGCCTGGCCGAGGGCCTGTGCCCCGGCGACGCTTTAACGGCGTCATCTTCCTTTGAATGGAGTTTTTTTCAGTTTTGGGATGATGATGGGGTAGGCTGTTCCAATCCGGCCTTTTTGTACGAAGTTCTATACGAGGACGAAGAAGGACAAAACTATGCGGATGAATTATTTGTTGCCTTTTTGTACGAAGTTCTATACGAGGACGAAGAAGGGTACGAGCCTGAAAGAGTAAGCAAGAATCGCTTTCGGGCAATCTGCGGAAGGGAAAAGAGATGCAGGTCTCTTAAGCGTGGGCGTTCTTTACGGAGAAAAGCAGAATTACTTTTATTGTCTGTAGGCTTTTGATCGGGTTGGCTGTTCTACTGCTGTCCGGTCGTGATTTGACTTTTTCTGACCTCATGAAAGGCGTGGAAAAACAGGCCTAAATTCCGACGTAAATTTTCTTTGCGGATTTTTGTACTCTTTATTTAATACTTTTTATTCTTTGTTTAATATGATCTTTGCGTAATTTATTGGCGCATTAGAATATTGATGGCGCTTAATGAAAAATCGGGTATTTTTGATTTTCTAAAATATAGCGCAGTATTCAAAACTTCGTTGATTTTTGCCTTTATGTTGTGATTCGGGTAGATTTTTCAGTATACGAAGAACGATGTTGATTGTTTTGCTCTTTGCGGCTTTAAGTTTTTTAGAAGAGACTCATTAGCGGCTTCGGGAGGGAGGGTTCGCTCTGCAATACGTAAAAGGTGTGCTCGGCGAGGTCGAGGTCCCGGATCGCCGAAGAGAATTTCGGAGTACGGCTAAGGCATGGAATCGCTTTGCGATTTGATTCGGTGAAAACGAACGCGTGTCGGTTTTTTCGAGATCTTGCAGGGGAAAATTTTTTTTGAAGGCTCGGCGTGTGTTGCATGACATGGGCGTTTTGAAGTTGCATGACTTTGACGTTTCAGAGTTGCATGACATGGGCGTTTTGAAGTTGCATGACTTGGATGTTTCTAAATAGTTTTTATTATTATTTATTGAAAGTGTTATAATAGAATAAGGAATGCACATACAAAAATTTAGGGTTTGCGCTTGTCGCAGAACGAACTTTTAGTGTGTCGGAATTACTTTCATAGGTTTGTGTCGATTAGAGCAGGCAAATTTCATTACAAAGCAGGCGAGTACAAGTCTGCGCGAGAGGGTTTTAGGGATTTTTGAAAAAATTTTTTTCGGTTTAATGATACGATTTAGTGATTTCGGACGTTTAGGAAGAGACGGAAAATTCTCGGTTGGGATTGACGGCAAGCGACGCGACGAGGGTAGTGGCTGAAAGGACGAAAGTATTTTTTGCGAGCCGAGATGTCTGTTTTTGGCTGGATGATAGGGTGGTGAAAGCTGATTTGGCAATTCTACGAATGAGTGCGTCTGAAAGAGTTGTGGGTTATTGTTGTCGACAAGAGAAATGAGGAGTAAGGGGAGAAAGATAAGGGAAGCCTTGAGAATTTTTTCAGAATATTTTTTGGGCTTTAGTTGCACGGTTCGGGCGTCGCGAATGGATGTATGTAAATTCAAGAACACAGGAACTTAGCCAGACCGAAAGGACCGATGAGGCTAAAAGGGCTGACGAGGCGAACAGATTTAGATTAAGTACGGGGCTGGCCTTGTGGCGGGTTGCCGTACAAATTTGGAAAACGACAAATGCGGACCAGCAGCTAAGGCATGTGAAGGCAGGAGGAAGAGAGGGCAAGGTTGTCAGAATCGAGGAGACCTCGAAATCCGCAGTATCCTATATTAGGTAACTGCTCAAGTCCGAACCAATACAAATGTAAAACTTGAAAACAATGAGGCTGGATTTACTAAGTCAAGGAAAGAAGGACAAATGGTAGGGGCATGAAGACCTTGGAAAATCAACATGGACAGCGGAAAGGACAGAGATAAATATGGCAAGGCGGATGCCTTTTTCAAAATACAGAGGGGAGCGGACGGCCTTGGTCAAAAGGGGAGCGGTATGGAGGAGACGCCGACAGTTTTTCGAGAAGGGGTTGTAATACAGAAACGGACAGAGGAGTAAGGCAAATCCCCCCCCTGGAACAGACTGGGGCGGGCAGCGTCGGCGAAAGGACGGACGGCACGAAGGGGAAAGAATTTCTGCGGTACAGGAGAAAAACGAAAAAGAACAGTCTCCTAGAACGACGACGGGAAAAAGATCGTAAAACTACGTGAAAAAAAGAGTCGGATAAAAGCGGCAAAAGTACAAACCCAATCATAAATAGAAGAGGGAAGCGGAGTTGTAAAAAAACGCAACAGCTCTGCCCGGTGAAGAAAAAGCTGAAAACGGCAAACCCTGCCCGGTGAAGAAAAAACTGAAAACGACAATCGTTGCCCGGTAAAGAAAAAGCTGAAAACGGCAAACCCTGCCCGGTGAAGAAAAAACTGAAAACGGCAAACTCTGCCCGGCAAAGAAAAAGCTGAAAACGGCAAACCCTGCCCGGTGAAGAAAAAACTGAAAACGGCAATCGTTGCCTGGCGAAGAAAAAGCTGAAAACGGCAATCCTTGCCCGGTGAAGAAAAAGCCGAAAAACAGATTACTAAAATGGTGGGGCACCTCGTAAAGGCGAAAAAAGAGAGACTGTCGCGATGGTGGGGCGGCCAAGCAAAGGCGAAGCCGAAACAGACAATAGACGATTCACCGTCTGCGGAAAAGCGGCGGAAGATCCATATTTTCCTGAAAAAAGGAACAGCAATTTTCATACAAGGAGTTATCAATGAGTAAAACATCCAAAATACTGCTCTGGGTCGTACTCGGCGTGGTATTGGTTCTGATCCTCTCGATCGTGCTCACGAGCATGCTCAGCGGAGGCAAGGAGATCGACTATTCCGAAGTCGAGCAGCACGTTGTGGCGGGGGAGATCGATCGCATCGTTGTGGACGATTACAATCTTCTCTGTTACAAGGGTGGCCGCGTCGTGTATGAGGCGACGTTCGGCCGCATGGAATTCGATGCCCAGCTGCTGGACAACTGGGCGAAGCAGTACGGCATCACCTATACTTATACCGACCCCAACGCGGGCAGCTTTATGTCCTATCTGATCCCGCTTTTCGGCGTGATCCTCGTGTGCGTGGTATTCTGGCTGCTCATACGCCAGACGCAGGGAGGCGGGAGCAAGGCGATGAGCTTTGCCAAGACCAAAGCGCGGGTCAACTCCAACATCAAGGTGCGTTTTTCCGACGTTGCGGGTGCGGAGGAAGAGAAGCAGGAGCTTGCGGAAGTGGTCGAATTTCTCAAAAGCCCCCGCAAATTTGCAGATCTGGGCGCGCGCATTCCGAAGGGCATTCTTCTCGTAGGCCCTCCGGGAACGGGTAAAACGCTCTTTGCGAAGGCGGTCGCGGGCGAAGCGAACGTGCCTTTCTTCTCCATATCCGGCTCCGACTTTGTGGAAATGTTTGTCGGTGTCGGCGCGTCGCGCGTGCGCGATCTGTTCGACGCGGCGAAAAAGAGCCAGCCCTGCATCGTATTCATCGACGAAATCGACGCGGTCGGCCGCCAGCGCGGCACCGGCCTTGGCGGCGGTCACGACGAACGCGAGCAGACGCTCAACCAGCTGCTTGTCCAGATGGACGGCTTTGAGACCAACGAAGGCATCATTGTGATGGCGGCGACCAACCGTGCCGACATCCTCGACCCGGCCCTGCTGCGTCCGGGGCGTTTTGACCGTCAGATCCATGTCAACCTTCCCGACGTTCGCGGAAGGGAGGCCATCCTCAAAGTCCACGCGCGCAACAAACCGCTCGCGCCGGACGTCAACTTCAAGATCCTCGCGCGCATGACCAGCGGATTTTCGGGGGCAGACCTGGAAAATCTTCTCAACGAAGCGGCCATTCTCACCGCGCGCGCAAACAAAAAGATGATCGGCAACCAGGAACTGTTCGAGGGCATCAACAAGGTGCTGCTCGGCCCGCAGAAAAAGAGCCGCCTTGTCACCGAATCGGATAAGCGGATCACCGCCTATCACGAGAGCGGCCATGCGATCATCGCAAAGCTCTGCAAAAACTGCGATCCGGTGCAGGAAGTTTCCATCATTGCGCGCGGCATGGCCGCGGGCTACACGATGACCCGCCCGGACAACGACGACAACCACATGACCAAAGCCAAACTCACCGACCTCGTCTGTGAGCTTCTCGGCGGGCGCGTGGCGGAAGAGCTGGTCATCAAAGACGTATCGACGGGCGCATCCAACGACTTGCAGCGGGTCACCGAGATCGCGCGCAAGATGGTCACCGAATGGGGCATGAGCGACCGCGTCGGCCTCGTGACCTACCAGAGCGACAGCCCCATCTTCCTCGGCAGGGACATGGAGGCGCACAACACGTACAGCGAAGAGACGGCGGGCATCATCGACGAAGAGGTGCACAAGATCATCGACGAGGCACACAACCGCGCCGTGAAACTTCTCACCGAAAACCGCAAGGTGCTCGACAACATGGCGCGCGTCCTCATTGAGCGCGAGACCATCTACACCGAAGAGGTGGATATGCTGCTCGACGGTGCGACGACCGAGCAGGTGTACGCGCACATGGACAAATACGAGAAGCAGGAAGAGGAAAACCCGTTCAAGCGTTTCGTTACCGACGATGAAAAGCCTTCTGCTCCGGCAGGGTCCTCCGCATCGGAGAGCGCGCCGAAAGACAAGGGCGACGGCAACAACTGACAAGGCCCGCCCGCGGCCGTAGCCGGCCGCGGGCGGGGATTGCAAAAGCATAGCGGCGGGAGCCGCTCCGAATACCAAAGAGAGGTAATGAAAAATGGGAAAGATCGTATCGTTTTCCAACCAGAAGGGGGGCGTCGGAAAGACGACGACCTGCGTGAACATGGCGGCGTACATCGCGTCGTTCGGCAAGAAAGTACTGCTTGTAGACATCGACCCGCAGGGCAATGCGACCACCGGTTTCGGGCTTTCCAAGAGCTCGCTGAAAGAATCGGTGTATAATGTTCTCATCGAGGACGAAGAAAAGGCGTCTGCCAACATCCGCAAGACGGAGATGGAGAATCTCGACCTTCTGCCCTCGAACATCGACCTGGCGGGCGCGGAAGTCGAGCTGGTTTATAAGCGCAACCGCGAAAAGGTGCTCAAATCCAAGCTGGAAGAGGTCAAGGACAAGTACGATTACATATTCATTGACTGTCCTCCGTCGCTGGGGCTTCTGACCATCAACGCGCTTTCGGCGGCCGACTCGGTCATCATCCCCATCCAGAGCGAATATTACGCGCTCGAAGGTCTGTCGCAGCTGATGAATTCCATCACGCTCGTGAAACAGCATCTCAACCCCGGGCTGGAAGTGGACGGCGTTGTTCTGACCATGTACGACAGCCGCTCGCTGATCTCCCGTCAGATCGCCGAAGAGATCAAGAAATTTTTCACCAAGCGGCTGTTCGAGATCGTCGTACCGCGCAACATCCGATTGGTAGAGGCGGCGTCCTACGGCAAACCCATCCTCCTGCACGACCCCAAATGCACGGGGGCGCGCGCCTATAAGGCACTCACCGAAGAATATCTGAAGAGGGAGGAGCGTAAAAAATGAAACAGATGAACAGGGGGCTCGGCCGCGGTCTTTCGGCGCTGTTTTCGGATACGGAGGAGGCGTATGAAAACGCCGCCAAATCCCCCTTTCCCGAGGATATTCCCTCTGCGCCCCTGCCCGAGGACATCAAGGGTCTGAAAGAGGTAGACATCGACCTCGTCCGCCCCAATCCCAACCAGCCGCGCAAGCATTTTGACGAGGAGGCGCTGGCGGAGCTTTCCGATTCCATCAAAAAGCACGGGCTGATCATGCCCATCGTCGTCAACAACATGGAGGGCGGCAAGTACATGATCATCGCGGGCGAACGCCGCTACCGCGCGGCGAAGATGGCGGGCAAGACGACCATACCTGTCGTCGTCCGTTCGTACAGCGACCGCGAGATCAAGGAGATCTCCCTCATCGAAAACCTGCAGCGCGAGGACCTCAACCCCATCGAGGCGGCAAACGCCATGAAACAGCTGATGGACGAGTACCATCTCACCCAGGAAGAGCTCGCCGAGCGCATCGGCAAGAGCCGTCCTGCGGTCACCAACACCCTGCGCCTTCTCTCGCTGTCGCCCGAGGTCATCACCATGGTCTCATCGGGCAGGCTGAGCGCCGGCCATGCGCGCGCGCTCGTCACCTTGCCCGAAGACGCGCAGTACAAGCTTGCCACCGACGCGGTCAAAGACGGCCTTTCCGTCCGCGACATCGAACGCAGCGTGCGCGACTATTTCGCTTCGCCCGAAGAACTCGCCGACAAAAAGGAAAAGAAAAAACAGCAGGTCTCCATCGAGCTGAAAGATCTCGTCGAGCGGATGCGCCACGCTTTCAAGACGAAAGTTTCCCTCATCGGCAACGACCGCAAGGGCCGCATCTACATTGACTACTACAACACCGACGACCTGGACCGCATCAACGAGATCGTGGAACTCGCCGAAAAGGCAAATAAATTCTAAATAAAAAGCAGACGGCAGTCCAAACGGCCGTCTGCTTTTTATTTAAATCTAAAGTGGACGATGGAAAGTTGTTTTATGTTTCGCGTTTTTCAGAATATTTGTTATTACATATAATTCAAAGTGATGAAAAATCAAGGTTATGGTAGAGTAAATGACACCATAGATGCAAAGAGGCTAAGATACTTTGAGTTACAGAGGTGTCGGATACTCCTATATTTGGACGCCGCTTGACTCTCAATAGTAGTTAAGCCCTGATAAATAGTCGGTAGAAACGCTGTATTTTATAAAAGCTCTTGACATTTTAATGTTAATTCTTTATAATGCTTTATAGGAAGGGGGGTATCATGTTATGGAGCTGCTTTTATTGCTTTTGATTATTCCTGCTATAATTTTATTGTGGCGGTGTGTTTTTACCGGTTCTTTTAAGAAGTCTTCTCATCTTCCGAAAGATCTTGATATTTCTCCTTATGATTTTCCTTTGGAGGATGAAAAAGATAAAAAAGATGATAAAAATGAAGGGAATTTGTAAAAACGCAAATCATAATTTTTAAGAACCAGGGAAATAATTAATTGTATTTATAAAAATGAAGGGGTGTTTTTGGACAAAAGTTTTGTTCGAAAAAGGTTATCGCAGTTAGTTCTTGGTTTACATTTTTGATGTCTGTATTAAAAGCTCATCTAATTTATAAAAGTTGATATGGATAAAAGTCCGAATTTCCAGCATGTGAAATACGGTCTTTTTTTATGTAACAAAAGAAGTGTTTCCCATTTTTCTGTGATCAAAAAGAAATCTGGAGATAAGCGGGAAAGGGAAGAAAGTTATAGATATATATTAATAAGGAAAACAAAAAGCTATCTTAATGAAAATAAAGGAGAGCAAAAAGGAGATAAAAAGACATATTTCGTGTCTGTCCGGGCGGGGAACCACCATAGATTGTAGCAGACAAAAAACTTCAAAAAAAATCAAAAAATTTGCGAAAATCAGTTGACATTTCCTTTAAGGTATGATATTATAATCAAGCTGTCGCACGAGAGAACGATCTGTTGCAGCCGATTCAAAAAACTTGTCAAAAAAAGTTCAAAAAACTTGTGAAAAACAGTTGACAAAAGATTTTGAATATGGTATGATAGATAGGCTTTCGCAAGAGAGCACCGAACGAAGTTCGGTTCAACGCAGATTAAAAATTGAATAGAAGGAAATGAATTAAATATTTTCGAAAGAAAATGTTTGAAAGTTTCTGTCAATTATACTTTAAGTACAAAGTACTCAAAGAACAGTCAGCAAATAATAACGTTAGAGCAGACGTTCGAAAGAACGGGCTTTAAGCAATTAAACTTAAGAGTTTGATTCTGGCTCAGGATGAACGCTGGCG
>CAKNQN010000008.1 GCA_930990665.1 uncultured Clostridia bacterium | reverse complement strand
CGAGCTTTGAAAAAAGCTTCTTTCGCATCACGCTCGGAAAGGGGTGCCCCGCCGCCGGCGAGCTTTGAAAAAAGCTTCTTTCGCATCACGCTCGGAAAGGGGTGCCCCGCCGCGGGCGAGCTTTGATAAAAACATTTTTCTGCACTTTTACGGATGAGGCGGTCCCCGCCGCGCTGAAGCCTTGAGAGGCAAGGCGCGCAAAAGTGGTGATTTTCCGGAGCGGAGTGCGGCTTTTTGCAAATTTTCCTGAAAATCAATAAGAAAGGTTTACATCGGCTTGTTTTTGCGGTATAATGAACTACGCAAGCCCCGTGCGGTTGGTCTGCCGGCATGGCCGGGCCATCGGGTGCGGGGAGCGTGTAAAATCTCTGTCAACGGCGGAAAGATATGGCAAATTACAACACGAAAAGATCTGTGAAAGAACGTATCGGCGCATTTTTCTCGAAATTCTCCGGCTTTGCCAAGGCGGCATTCGTGCTCGTTCTGGCAGTGCTCGTCGTCGGCCTGGCCACCATCGGCACGGCGCAGGCGCCCGGCCGCGCCTTCTATGCGGCCAAAGGCGCCGAAGTTGTCTTCTATCTGGATTATCAGAACAACAAAAAGCTGGACAAGATCTATATCGATGTCGGCACCATCTACGCGGAGGCAGGCTCCAACCAACAGCTCACCTTCCGCCGCGCGAGCACTTCCAATCTCTCGTCGCCCGCGTGGTCGGCGACCTATCTCGGAAACGTGAAAGTGGGGAACATCTACTCTGCCGACGGTTCGGGGATCAGCTCTGCCAACTACAACTGGGTGAAACTCTACGACCTCGGGGAGAACGGGAACAAGCTCAGCACCACCTACAAGCTGATCAAGGCGACTTTCCCCTGCGATATGCTGGTCAACGAGATCATCTTTCTGGATGAAGACGGAAAGGTGATCCCGACGTACGTCGACCACACCTCCCTCGAGGGTGTGGTAAGCAACTGGAAAGATTTCCGCGACACCTTCTATGCCAACGAGCATTACGGCGACGGGCAGAGCGCGCACGGTGGATTTTTCAATGTCTCTTCGCTGGTCGATGCGCAAAAATCCCTGCGCACGGGTTCGACCGTCTATTCCAATTTTACGCAGGATGAGATGTACACGCTCATGCAGATCGATCACATCCTGCTCGGCAATTTCAATGCGGGCGGGGTCTTCACCGCCAACACGGACGTAGGTCCGCTCTCGGTGCTTCTGCCCCTTCTGGGTGTACTGGTGTTCGGCCGCAGTCCCTTCGGACTTCGCGTCGTTCCCGTGCTGTTTACGGCCGCCCTGGTGGCTGCGGCGTACTTTTTGGGCAAACGTCTGTTCAAAAAGGACGGCTTTGGCCTTCTCAGTGCCGCGCTTGCCGCTTTCGGCGGTATGGCGATCGTCGTGGGCAGGCTGGGACTCGGTTATTCGGCGCTCGCATTTTTCGCAGTCTGCGCATTCGGCTGTATGTACCGCTTCCTCGAAGAGGGCATAGACGGCGTGCATCCCGTACAGAGCGCGGCATCCGGTATCCTCGCATCCGGCCTGTGCTTTTCGCTCGCATTTGTTTGCGATCCGAAAAGCGTGTGGCTCGCGCTCCCGCTCCTGGTCATGTTCGTGTGGGGCGCCGTGCGCCGTTCCCGCGCCCATGCCGCGCAGATGCGCGCCGCGCGTAGGGAGATGAGCGACAGGAACGCAAACGAATCTTCCGACGAGGTCATGCTCGCCAACATCGCGGAATGCGAAAAGCACGAACGGGCTCTTTCCGCCGCATACGGCTATGAGAGCAGGATCGTCTATCTCTTTTTCATACTTTCCTTTATCGTGGCCGCGGCCCTGTTTTCGGTGCTGGCTGCGCTTCCGTACAACTACACCTATATCAAATTGTACGAGGCCGACCCCGCTTCGCCCACGCTCGGGCTCTTCGCGCTCGTCGGCCGCGCCATCGGCGATGCGTTCAGCGTCGGCAATTTCACGCAATATACGGCCGTCAACGCGTCCGGCGCGTTCGGCTGGCTGATCGGGTACAAGGGCGCCACCCTCTTCTCCGCATCGGCGGAGGGAGTCTATTCCGCGCTCAACGTGCAGGCGAACATCGCCATGACGCTCACGGCGCTCGTCGGCCTGCTCTTTATGGCTTCCTATTCCGTGCTCTATCTCGCCACGGGCGGCAGCAAAGGCGCGTATGCTTCCGAGCATGCGCCGCGCGTGTTCGGCCTGTTTGCCCTGCTGGCGCTGGCCGTGCTCGCATCCCTGCTGTCCTTTGCCTTTGCGGGAAAGGTCTCTGCGGCAGACGGTCTTGTGTTCCAGGTATTCTATTTCCTCTTTATCCCGCTCCTGTTCTATACCTGCGACCTGCACGACGCCAGCAAAAAGAAGAAAATTCTGGGCATGCACCTCAACGTGACGGGCAAAGTTCTGTTTGCCGTCTGTATCGTGTACGCGGTGCTGTTCGCGCTGTCGGTGCCCATGTATTTCAATATCCCGATCGCCCCGCTCGCCGCCAAGATCTGTTTCGGCTGGACGAGCCTGGTGAACAACGGTTATTACAGAGTATAGCGAAAAATTCCGCCCGCGCGGCGGATTTTTCCGTTTTTACGGCCGGTGCGCCGAATGTATCTTTGCCGGCCCGGCCGTGCGGCCGGGCCGGCTTGTCTTTTGTGCGGTGCCGCGGCAAAATGGTACGCGGAAGAGGAGGAAATATGCTATCCAAGGTATGCAGTTTTGCGCTTTCCGGCCTGGAAGGGGTGCCGGTGGAGGTGGAAACGGACATCAACAACGGCCTTCCGTCCTATGAGCTGGTCGGCCTGCCCGATGCCGCCGTCAAGGAGAGTCGGGAGCGGGTTCGTTCCGCCCTGAAAAACAGCGGGCGCAAATTCCCCGCGCAGAAGATCACCGTCAACCTCGCCCCCGCCGATCTCAAAAAGGAGGGGAGCTATTTCGATCTCGCGATCGCGGTGGGCATCCTCAAAGCCACGGAACAGCTGCCGCATACCGATCTTGCGGGCATCGTGTTTCTGGGCGAGCTTTCGCTCGGCGGACAGCTCAGGCCGGTGGCGGGCATCCTGCCCCTTCTCATCTCTGCCAAGGCGAAGGGTTACAAGACATTTATTCTTCCCGAAGGCAACGCGCGGGAGGCGTCGTATATCGCGGGGATCACCGCCTATGCGGCGGAAAACCTGAAACAGGTGCTCTCTCACCTGACGGGCGAGGCGCCCATGTCTCCGCTCCCTGTCCTCGCATACGAGGGGGCGCCCGCCGGGGAGGGAAGGTTCGATCTGGCCTTTGTCAAGGGGCAGCCGGCGGCCAAGCGCGCGCTCGAAGTGGCGGTCGGCGGCGGGCACAACCTGCTGCTTGTGGGGCCGCCCGGCACGGGCAAGACCATGCTCGCCCGCTGCATTCCCACCATCATGCCGGACATGACCTTCGAAGAGGCGCTCGAAGTGACCAAGATCCATTCGGTGGCGGGCGTGCTCGGCGGAGAGGGGATCGTGCGCACGCGGCCCTTCCGCTCCCCGCACCACACGGCGACCACCGTGTCCATGTGCGGCGGAGGCACGCGCACCGTCAAGCCGGGCGAGATCTCCCTCGCGCACGGGGGCGTGCTCTTCCTCGATGAGATGCCCGAATACCACCGCTCGACGCTCGAGGCGCTGCGCCAGCCCCTCGAAGACGGCGTCATCACCATCACCCGCAGCGGCGGTGCGGTCACCTATCCCGCCAACTTCATGCTGTGTGCCAGCATGAATCCCTGCCCCTGCGGCAACTACGGCAGCGCGGATAAGGTGTGTACCTGCACGCCCGCGGCCATCCACAAATACCGCTCGCGCGTGAGCGGGCCGCTGCTCGACCGCATCGACATCCAGGTGGAGGTGGACAGCGTCAAATACGAAGACCTCGCTTCCGACACGCGGGAGGAGAGCTCCGCCGAGGTGAAAAAGCGGGTGGAGCGGGTGCGCGGCATACAGCGCGCGCGCTTTGAAGGGATCGCGGGGGTGAATACCAATGCGGATATGGGCGAGCGCGAGCTCAAAGCCTTCTGCCGCCTTTCCCCCGAATGCGAAAAGATCCTGCGCCTTGCGTTCGACCGCCTCAAACTTTCGGCTCGCGCCCGTTCGCGCATCGTCAAGGTCGCGCGGACGGTGGCGGATTTTGCCGGCGAGGCGGAGATCCGCCCCGAGCATCTCCTCGAAGCCGTTTCCTATCGCAGTTACGATAATTTCAGCTGACGTTTCCCTATTCGGCGGGAGGAAGACAGACGAAAAGTTTTGCCGCAGGCAAAGTAAGGCGCAGGGAGCAAACAGGTCCGGCTCGCCGCGGTAAATGTGTCGCCTCGGGCGGAAAACAGACAAAAAGTTTTGCCTGATACAAAGAGAGCCGCGGCAAAAACCTTGCGGGAAAAAACAAGTTTTGCCGCGGACGAAGGACGGTAAAGATCGGAGACGAGGGAGAGAGGGATGACGGAAGAAGAGCGCGCCGAGATCTGGCTGGATTCATTCGGCGTGGAATACAATAAGAAGATGCGTTTTTGCGAGCTGGCGACGACGCCGCACGCGATGGCGGAATTTTTATCCCGCCGATCGGGCGAAGCGGCGGCGCTTGTGGGCAAAGAGACGGCGGAACGCATGCAGAAGAAGCTGAACGGGGAATATTTCCGTTCGCTGACGGAAAAATACGCGAAGAAGGGGATCGAGTGCGTGGCGTATTCCTCCCCGCTGTATCCGGAAGATCTGCGGCAGATCGCCGACCCGCCGCTCGTGCTGTATTGCAGAGGGAATACCTCCCTCCTTGCCGAGCGCAAGTTTGCGATCGTCGGATCCCGCCACACGCCGCCGCAGATCGCGCGGCTCACGGAGCGGTACGCTTCGGAGCTTTCGCGGCATTTTGTCATCGTATCGGGCATGGCCGACGGCGGCGACACGGCGGCCGTCACGGGCGCACTCCCGTCCGGCAGGGTGATCTCCGTCCTCGCGAACGGGCTGGACCACGTCTATCCCGAATGCAACCGCGACCTGTGCGAGCGGGTGGGGAAGGAGGGGCTCCTCGTCACCGAATATCTCCCCGAAGTCAAGCCGCGCAGTTACCTGTTTCCCGCGCGCAACCGCATCATCGCGGGGCTTGCGGAGGGCGTGCTCGTCGTCAGCGGCGGGGAGAAGAGCGGTACGCGCATCACGGCGGATCTTGCCATGTCTTACGGGCGTGACGTGTTCGCGTTTCCGTACGGCGTGGGCGCTTCGGCGGGCGCGGGATGCAACGCTCTCATCAAAGAATATGCGAAACTGACCGATAATTTAGTTGACATCGCCGAGACTTTTGGTATAAACTTGACCGAAACGGAGGAAATCGAGCTGACCGTTCCCGAGCGCGCCGTGTACGAGGCACTCCGCGAAGGGGAGACCCACCTGCTGCAGCTGAGCGAACGCACCAAGCTGTTGCCGCACGAGCTGTCGTCCGTACTCATGCTCCTGGAAATGAAAGGGCTCGTCGTATCTTGCGGCGGAAACCGTTACGCCGCACTCAAATAGCGGTCCTTTTCCGGCGCGGCCGCAGGCCTGTTTTCCCCGCACGGCGAGGATCTGTTTTCCCCGCAATGCTCGGCTCAGACAGGTCGCAAACCTGCCGGTGCGCTATCCTAATATTATATAGAATGTATCGGAGAGGAAAGGCTACTCAAAGCGGACCCTTTGCGGGCGGAGGCCTTTCCGGAAAGATCACGGACGGTCCCGCAAAGGGACCGCGTGGATTCGGAGTGATTTATGGATCTTATCATCGTGGAATCGCCGTCCAAGGCGAAAACAATCGCAAAATATCTCAAGGGCAAGTACCGTGTAGACGCCTCCGGCGGCCATGTGCGCGATCTGCCCGAAAAACGCCTGGGCGTGGATATCGAAAACAATTTTGAGCCTTCTTACGTCATCAATCCGGACAAAAAGCAGGTGATCAAGCGGCTTGCCGACGAGGCGGCCAAGGCGGAAAACGTCTATCTCGCGACCGACCCGGACCGCGAGGGTGAGGCCATTTCCTGGCATCTGAAGAATGTATTGAAGCTTAAAGACGGCAAATACCGCATCGAGTTCAACGAAATTTCCCCTTCTGCGGTCAACAAGGCGTTGCAGAATCCGCGCGAGATCGATCAGAACCTGGTCGACGCGCAGCAGGCGCGGCGGGTGCTCGACCGTCTGGTCGGTTACAAACTTTCCCCCCTTCTCGTCAAGCGCATCCGCACCGGTCTTTCGGCCGGCCGTGTCCAGTCGGTGGCGCTGCGGCTGATCGTCGACCGGGAACGCGAGATCCGCGCCTTCGTCCCCGAAGAATACTGGAACCTCAACGCGGAGCTGCAGGATAAACCCAAGGCGTATGCGCCCTTCAAGGCGCTCTTGTCGGAGAAGGCGGGCAAGAAGTTCAAGCCCGCGAGCGCCGAGGAGAACGAAAAGACGCGCGCCGAGCTCGAAGGCAAGCCGTACGTCGTTTCCGACATCAAGAAGAGCACGGTCAAATCGCACGCGCCCGCGCCGTTTACTACCTCCACCTTGCAGCAGGACGCTTCCAACAAATTCGGCATGACTTCCCCCGAAGTGATGCTGGTGGCACAGCATCTGTACGAGGGCATGGACACCGAAAAGGAAGGGCACATCGCGCTCGTCACCTATATCCGTACCGACTCCGTGCGCGTTTCGGCGGAGGCGCAGGCAAAGGCGCGCGACTACATTGCGGAACGGTTCGGCAAGGACTACATCCCCGAAAAGCCGAATTTCTATAAATCCAAGAAGGACGCGCAGGACGCGCATGAATGTATCCGTCCCATCGACATGAACCGTACCCCCGAAAGCCTGGAAGGGGTGCTGGATAAAAAGCATCTGCGGGTGTATAAACTCATTTATGAGCGGTTCATGGCTTCGCAGATGAGCGAGGCGGTGTACAACAGCGTGCAGATGAGGATCAAAAACGGCGAATACGGGTTCAAGGCGAGCGGCAGAACGCTGAAATTTGCGGGATTTACCGCCGTCTACCAGGACATCCGCAAGGAGGACGAAGAGAGCGAAACGGGAAAACTTCTGCCCGACCTCAAAGAGGGGGAGGAGCTGGATCTTATCCGCCTCACGTCCGAGCAGAAATTCACCAAGCCCCCGCAGCGTTATACCGACGCGTCGCTCGTAAAGGCGATGGAGGAAAAGGGCATCGGCCGCCCGTCCACCTACGCGTCCATCATTTCCGTGCTCACAAAGCGCAAGTATGTGACCAAAGAGGGCAAGTTCATGGTGCCCACCGAGGTCGCTTTCGAGATCACCGACCTTCTCGTCAAGTATTTTACCGACATCATGGACGTCGGATTTACCGCCAAAATGGAGGATAAGCTGGACGGCATCGAGGACGGAAACGTGGACTGGCACAAGATCATCGCGGATTTCTACCCGCCCTTTGCCGAAAAGCTCGTCTATGCCGCCAACGACGGCGACGAGATGACGGACATCCTCTGCGAAAAGTGCGGCCATCCCATGGTGCGCAAGACGGGCCGTTACGGAAAATTCCTTGCCTGTTCCAATTATCCCGCCTGCTCCAACATCAAGAGCACGGGCGAAGAGGAGGTTTCCGCCACCAAGTGCCCCAAGTGCGGCGCCAACATGGTGGTCAAGAGCGGAAAATACGGCAAATTTCTTGCCTGCCCCAACTACCCCGAGTGCAAGGGGATCCTGCCCTTTGAGAGCGAGGTCTCCGAGGAAAAATGCCCCAAGTGCGGCGTGAACATGATCGTGCGCAACGGCCGTTACGGGAAATATCTCAGCTGTCCCAAATGCGGCGGAAACCAGCCTATCACCGAGCTTGCGGGTGTGTGCCCCGTCTGCGGCAAACCCACCCGCCGCATGAAGAGCAAGGCGGGCAAGATCTATTACAGCTGCTCCGGCTATCCCAAATGCAAGTTCATGAGCTGGGATATGCCCACGGGCGGGCACTGCCCCAAGTGCGGCGGCTACCTCGTGCGCAAAAACAAGCAGATCCATTGCTCGACCTGCGACTACGTCGCCGATCTCCCCCCCGAAGAGAAGGGCAAAAAAGAGGGGAACGAGGACGGAGACAGAAAAGAAGCATAACAAAAGCGGCCGCGCGCGGCCGCTTTTGCGTTTCTGTTTCGCAGCCGCGCGCGGCCGCTTTTGCGTTTTTGTTGCGCATCGCCCGCCCCGGGGCGGTACCGCATTTGTTTTTTTCGCGTTTTTGCTTGCCCCCGTCTGCGCCGGGTTTGTGCTTGCAGTCTGTTTTCGGCCGGATTCGGAATCCTTGCGCCCCGCGCCGGGTTCTTTCCGAGCCCGGTTCGGCAATTCCCGAACTGCGGCTTTTTATGGATACTTTTTCAGTCCGCTTCAAAATTATCTTCGACGCGATCGCTCTGTCTGTCCGAAAATTTCCGTGCAGCGGTTTTTGCGCCTGCGGCCCAATTCGCCGCGGCCGCCCAGTCCGCTCAAAAATTATCTTCGCCGCGATCGCTCTGTCTGTCCGAAAATTTCTGTTCCGCGCTGCCGTCTCCCGCAACCTGTGATGCCGCGCAAGGGTCGAACACGCCTTTTTTCGACGCTTTTTTGTTCCTGTCGGCGCGCGGTTTTACGGATTTTTGAAAATTTTCACAAAAATCTCTTGACATATCCGCCCAATCGTTTTATAATATTTTTAGCACTCTTGATTTGAGAGTGCTAATTTGCAAACGGTGAGTGAAGAGATGGCAGAAAACGAGGTGACGATCGTCGGTGCGGGGCTGGCGGGATGCGAAGCGGCGTATTATCTGGCGAGCCGTGGCATCCGCGTGCGGCTGACCGACATCAAGCCGAAAAAATTCACGCCGGCTCATTCGAGCGAAAAACTTGCCGAGCTTGTCTGCAGCAATTCATTGAAGAGTGACGACGTATACGGCAACGCGTGCGGACTTCTGAAAGAGGAGATGCGGCGGCTGGGATCGCTGATCATTGCCGCGGCGGACGCGACGCGCGTGCCTGCGGGCGGCGCGCTTGCGGTAGACAGGGAGGCATTTTCCGACTATGTGACCCGCGCGATCGCGCAAAGCGATCTGATCGAATATGTCTGCGAGGAGGCGGAAAGCATTCCCGCGGGGTATGCGATCGTCGCCACCGGCCCGCTCACGCAGGGGGCTCTGGCGGAGGACATACAGAAAAGGCTGGGCGGCAACCTTGCCTTTTACGACGCCGCCGCGCCCATCGTTTCGGCGCAGAGCATCGATTTTTCGCGCACGTTCATTGCGGACCGATACGGCAAGGGGTGCGGCGACTATGTGAACTGTCCGCTCACGCGGGAGGAATACGAGGCGTTTGTCGAGGCGCTTTTGGGCGCCGAGCGGGCGCAGCAGCACGAATTCGACAAGCGCGACGTGTTCGAAGGGTGTATGCCCGTGGAGATCATGGCGGAGCGCGGCAAGGATACGCTGCGTTTCGGCATGCTCAAGCCTGTGGGGCTGTACGACGAGAACGGAAAGCGTCCGTATGCGGTTCTGCAGCTTCGCAAGGAAAATCTTGCGGGCACGGCGTACAATCTCGTCGGATTCCAGACGAATCTGAAATTTTCCGAACAAAAGCGTGTCTTCTCCATGATCCCCGCGCTGAAAAACGCGGAATTTCTGCGTTACGGCGTGATGCACCGCAACACCTTTCTGAACGGGCCGCAGGTGCTATCGCCCGATTCTTCCCTGAAAGAGGACGGAAAAGTCTTTTTTGCGGGGCAGATCACGGGCGTGGAAGGGTATGTGGAGAGCGCGGCGAGCGGGCTGCTGTGCGGCATCGCCTGCGCGCTGAAACTGCGCGGCAAAGCGCCGGTTTCGTGGGATGCCCGCACCGTTTGCGGGGCGCTTCTGAGACATATCTCGACGCCCAATGCCGATTTTCAGCCCATGAACGCCAATTACGGTGTGCTCGAACCGCTGCCTTCGCCCGTGCGGGACAAGGCGCTCAAAAAACGGATGTTTGCCGAGCGTTCGCTTGCACGCATCGGGGAGATCGCGGCAGAACTCGGGCGGGAGCTGACCATCTGAAAGAACCGAACAGGAGGAACAATATTATGCCGGAATTCAGAGGCACAACGATATGCGCCGTCAAACGTGGCGGCAAAACGGCGATCGCCGGTGACGGACAGGTCACGATGGGCGAATCGATCGTATTCAAAAACAGCGCGGTAAAAGTGCGCCGTATCTACGGCGGCAAGGTCGTACTCGGCTTTGCGGGGTCGGTGAGCGACGCGTTTTCCCTTTCCGAGCGTTTCGAGGGGATGCTCAACAAATTTTCGGGCAACCTGATGCGTTCGGCCGTCGAGCTTGCGGAGCTGTGGCGCAACGACAAGATGGTGCGCAAGCTGGAAGCGATGATGATCGTCGCGGACAAAGACCAGCTTCTCATCATCAGCGGCAACGGCGAAGTGATCGAGCCGGACGGCGGGGTATGCGCCATCGGCAGCGGCGGAAACTATGCCCTGGCGGCCGCCCGCGCGCTCATGCAGGAGACGGACTATTCCGCCGAAGAGATCGCGCGCAAGGCGCTCAAGATCGCCAGCGAGATCTGCGTATTCACCAACGACCACATCACGGTGGAAGTAGTGTGACCCTAAGTTCACGAAATTTTACGAAAAGAGTTCGTAAAATTTCCGTGATTTTTAGGAAAAACTTTGGCGTAGCCGCCGCTTTGAAAAAGGGGCGGCTCTGCGTTCGGTTTTTCCTCTGCGCCGCATTTAGGTGCTCTCTTATTATAGAATGCGGCGCATTCACCTTTTCCGCCAGAGGCCGCTCGTAATATCGAGGCAAGCCTCGATATTGCGGAACCATCGATTTTTGCCATTGCAAGCAAGCAAAAATCTCCGGTTCCTTCGCGCAAATCGGGGGCTTGTTCCGCAAAGCGTGGTTTGCGGAAACGCAAATAATTATTTATAGATAATCTACTGCGCGTCCGTAAATCGCAATTTACGGAAAGCGCACCTCATTTGCCGCATTCTTACGGCTTTTGCGGAAAGAGTGAATTTGCGCGATTTCTATAATCGAGAGCGAAATAAAGTATCGCGCAAAGAGAGAAAACAGGCGGCCGGCGGCAAAGCCGCGTGCCCGCGGGTTTTCTCTAAATATCAAGCAAATATCCGCATCTCTTTTGCGGAGATTTGCGCGAAGTTAAAATTATTTCCTCGCGCAAGGGAAATCACATTTTTCCGCAGCGCAACCCTGTTTGCCAACGCTTTGGCTCATGGGAAGAGGGTGAATTTTTGCCCGTTCTATAAAGGTGAGCCCTTAAAAAGGGCAAAAAGAGGGAGAAAACGCCGTTAGGCGCAACGCGCCGTGCGGCGGTGTCTCCATTAAAATCGGACGAAATATTTTCGGCAGCCCGAAAAGATTTCGCCGAGCGAATGAAGGAGGATTTTATGAGTTTATCACCCAAACAGATCGTAAACGAATTGGATAAATATATCATCGGGCAGGACAAGGCCAAGCGGGCGGTGGCGATCGCGCTAAGAAACCGTTACCGCCGCAGTCAGCTTTCCGAGGCGGACCGCGAGGAGATCACGCCCAAGAACATCATCATGAAGGGCCCTACGGGCGTCGGCAAAACGGAGATCGCCAGGCGGCTAGCAAAGCTGGTGAAGGCGCCGTTCATCAAGGTCGAAGCCACCAAGTACACCGAAGTCGGGTATGTGGGGCGGGACGTGGAGAGCATGGTGCGCGACCTGGTGGAGTGTTCCATCCGCCTCGTGCGCGAAGAGAAGATGAAGGAAGTCGCCGTCAAGGCGGAAGGCGTCGCGGAAAAGAGGATCGTCGCCGTCCTTTCCGAAATGAAAAAGGCGGAGCGCGGCGAACTTTCCAAGGAAGTATTCGATGCGCGCCTTCTGGAAGACTTGCGGGCGGGCAAACTGGATGATACCCAGATCGAGATCGAGGTCGTCGATGCGCCCAAGAGCATGGAGATCGTGCCGGGCGGTGCGGAGATCAACATCGGTTCCATTTTCGGGGATATGCTCCCCAAAAAGAAAAAGCGCCGCAAGATGAGCGTAAAGCAGGCGATGCAGCAAATCATCGACGAGGAGTCGGAAAAGCTGATCGACAACGATTCCGTCAACGCCGAGGCGCTCTCGCGTGCGGAGGAGCAGGGGATCATCTTCATCGACGAGATCGATAAGATCGCCGGCAAAGCCAACCAGGGCGCAGACGTCTCCCGCGAGGGCGTCCAGCGCGACATTCTTCCCATCGTCGAGGGCTGCACCGTCATGACCAAATACGGGCCGGTGAAAACGGATTTTATCCTGTTCATCGCGGCGGGCGCCTTCCACATCTCCAAGGTGGAAGACCTCATCCCCGAATTGCAGGGGCGTTTCCCCATCAACGTGGAACTGGAAAGCCTCACCAAAGAAGATTTTATCAAAATTTTAACGCAGCCGCAGAACGCCATCACCTCGCAGTACGAAAAACTGCTGGCCGTGGATAACATCGACCTGAAATTCACCGACGACGCCATCGAGGAGATCGCCTCCATTTCCGAGGACATGAACGCCACGAGCGAAGACATCGGCGCGCGCCGTCTGCACACGGTCATGGAATACCTGCTGGAAGACATCTCCTTCAACGCGGGCGGCGATTATCCCACCGTGCAGGTGAAGATCGACAAGAAGTACGTCGACGAACACCTCGCCACCATGATCCAGAACAGAGATCTGAAAAAATACGTATTGTAAAGTTCACGGAAATTTGTCCCGGCGAAAGCTTTTCGGTCAGACGAAAAGCTTTCGCCCGATTTTGAAGAAACCGCCGCCTGCCGCGCTTTGACGCGGCGATCGGCTTTTTCTCCGTTCGGGCCTGCCCGGATAGAATTTTCAGCGGCCCGCAAATCTTCGCAGAGCGCCCCACTTCAGGCGGGGCGGGCGATGCGGGCTCATACGATCGTGAACGTGTGAGAAAGGAGTTACTATGATCAGCATTCCCAAGGGAACGAAAGACGTATTGCCTTCCGAGGCGTACAAGTGGCATTTTATCGAGAACACGGCGCGCAGGATCGCGGCGCTGTACAACTTAAAAGAGATACGTACCCCTGTTTTCGAGCACACCGAGCTGTTTGCGCGCGGCGTGGGCGACACGACGGATATCGTCAACAAGGAGATGTACACCTTTCTCGACAAGGGCGGCCGCTCGATGACGCTCAAGCCGGAGGGCACGGCGGGCGCGGCCCGTTCGTTCATCGAAAACGGCATGGCGGGCGGCGTTCTGCCCGCGAAGATGTACTACATCACGCCCGTATTCCGGTATGAACGCCCGCAGGCGGGCAGACTGCGCGAGCACCATCAGTTCGGCGTGGAGCTGTTCGGCGGCAAGGGCCCGGAGACGGACGCGGAAGTCATCCTGCTCGCGCGCGATTACATCGCGGCGCTGGGCGTGGAGGGGGTGGAGCTGCACCTCAACAGCATCGGCTGCAAGCATTGCCGCCCGAAGTTCAACGAGGCGCTCAAAGAATACCTCCGCCCGCACCTTCCCGAAATGTGCCCCACCTGCAACGCGCGGTTTGAAAAGAACCCGCTGCGCATCCTCGACTGCAAGGAAGAGAAGTGCACCGCCATCAACGCGGGCGCGCCCAGAACGCTCGATTATCTTTGTGACGAATGCCGCGAACACTTTGAAAAGCTGACCTCCATTCTCGACGCGTGCGGCGTGAAATATGTGCTCGACCCGAAGCTGGTGCGCGGCCTGGACTACTATTCCAAGACGGTGTTTGAGTTCGTTTCCACCTCGATCGGCGCGCAGGGCACCGTGCTCGGCGGCGGGAGGTACGACACCCTCATCGAAAATCTCGGCGGGCCGTCCGTGTCGGCGGTCGGGTTCGGCAGCGGCATCGAGCGCATGCTCCTCGTCCTGGAAAACACCGGCAAGGCCATTCCCGAAGAGCCCGCGCTCGGCGTGTATGCCGCGGGGCTGGACGAAAGGGGCCGTGCGGCCGCTTTTGCGCTCGTTGAGAAACTGCGCGGCATGGGGATCTCCGCCGATTTCGACCACGCCGACCGCTCGGTCAAAGCGCAGTTCAAATATGCGGGCAAGATCGGCGCGCGGTATGTCGTCGTCATCGGCTCGAACGAGCTGGAAAGCGGGGAATATACCGTCAAAAATATGGCCGATTCCACCTCGGAACAGGTCAAAGCGGAAGAGGTCGCCGCCTATCTCGGCGCGCGCCTGCAATGAAAGAGCGCGCCATCGTCGAAAAGACGTCGGGGAAGATCGCCTTTGTCCGCATCGAAAAGCACCCCGAATGCGACGGATGCAAGATCTGCGCTTTCAAAAACGGAAAGAGCAGCGTGCGCGTGAAGGCGTATAACCGCTGCGGCGCGCGCGTCGGCGATGCCGTCGCCGTGCAGGCAGAGCGGGACAACCGCCTGCTCGCCTCCCTCATCGTCTACATCGTTCCCGTTCTCTTTGCGGGGGCGGGGGCGCTCATCGGGGCATTTGCGGTCGGAAAAGAAGTGTGGGCGGCCGTGCTTTGCCTTGCGGGGCTCGCGCTCGGCTTTGTCGCCGTGTACGCGCTGGACAAGCTCCTCGGCAAGACGCGCGGATTCGGCATGGAAATCACGGAAATTCTGCAGAATAAAGATACAGAACAAAAAATTCAATCGGAGGAAGTCCAAGATGGTAAAGGAATTTGACGCCGCGGCGTTTTCTGCGGCAATGTCGGAAAAGAAGACGCTCGTCGTCGACTTCTGGGCGGAATGGTGCGGTCCCTGCCGCATGCTTGCGCCCGTCATGGAGGCTTTGAGCGAGGAGTTGGAGGGGAAGGCGGAGTTCGTCAAGATCGACGTCGACGACAACCCCGATCTCGCGCGCGAATACTCGATCATGAGCATTCCCTGCGTGATGGTCTTTAAGGGCGGAGAGCTCGCCGGCAAAAACGTCGGCTTCGTGCCCAAGGCCGCGATGAAAGAGTTCATCGAAAAGAATCTGTAAACCGAACGGTTTGTGAGGGAGGGGGGCCGCGCTTTGCGCGGCCCCCCTCCCTTTTTCTTTTGCTTTCCGGCGGGGACGATCGTATAATTTCGGGCGGCGCTTGACAGGCGGAGAGATGGGTGCTATAATCGACTTGCAAAGGAGGAGCCGCCATGGCGCGGCGGAAGCATTCGTGGAAGCAGAAAGGGAGATTCTGGCGACAAAACGCCTGCCGCAGAGACGGCTGTGCGCATACGGCTGTGTGCTTGTGGCGTTGGCGGCGCTCGCGGTGATCGCGGCGGGCGTCTATGCAGGGCGGGGCGGCGCGTTTATCGCCGTGTGCGCCGTGCTTGCGGCGCTGATGCTGCTCTTTGCAGGCTACTGCTTTGCCGCCTATTTCCTGCAAAGGTGCCTGCCCGCCGTGCTCATCTATGCCGAAGGGGACAGCCTCTTTTTCTATCGTTATAAGAAGAAAGATTATCTCTGTGTGCCGATCGCACAGATCGCATCCGCGCTGCCGGGCACGGCGCCGCGCGACGTGCGTGCGGGCACGGTCATCGTCAGTACGCTTTCGGGTGAAAAGATCGAGGCGGTGGAGATCGAACGGCCCTTTGCCGCGTGTGAAGAGATTTTGCGCCGCAAGGCCGCGGCCGAAGTCCGAAAGGGAGGGACAAACGGGGCAGACGAGCAGAGGAAATCCCCGGAGGAAAAGGCGAAAAGCTGAATAGCGGTCTTTGCCTGTCTGAACGGTCGGGCATTGTTTGGGCAGAAAGGAGAAGGAAAGCGATGGAAGAGACAGTCATTGCGTATAAGGTCAAATTCAATTATTATTTCATGCTCAGTGCAATCTATCTGATCCTGTTCGGGTTTATGACCTGGTGCAGCGTCTATACGATGCGGTTAAAGGAGGAGGCGTGGATTGTCGCGCTTTGTTGGCTTTTTGCGGCGTACATACTGGCGTTTCTGGCAGTCGCTCTTGTCTTCGGAATCCTTATCGCGCGGTCGCCGCAGGTCCTGATCTTGCGCAAGGGTGATACGCTCCGCTGTTATGTGTGGAGGATCGGCTGGTGCGATATCCCCTTGTCGGAGATAGCCTCTTTGGGCGAGATACATGACCGGGCGGGTAATGGCGGGACCTTGCGCAGCGGTACACTGCGCATCCTTTTGCGGAGCGGGAGGAAGGTCAAAGTGCGGGGGATCAAGGATGTTTCCTCGGTGAGGGATGAGATCCTGATGAGCAAGGTCCGCCAAGAGACGGCGTCGGAAAAGAACTGACTTTTGCGGACGGCGGTGCGGGCACAAGGCGTCCGGTTTTGCCGGAAAACAGAGGGATTTACGGGCGGGGCCGCAAAGTTTTTTGCGGCCCCGCCTTTGATTTTCTTGTAAAATACGGCAAAGTGCGCTATAATAGAGGGGAACACCATTCGGGGGAAAGGGACAGTCCGCAGGGCGCCCTTTGCACGTCTGGCGAATTTTTATATTTGCAACGGAGAAAAAAATGATTGATCTTACAACAGTGAAAAACGCGGACCCCGAAGTGTACGAGGCGATGAAACTCGAGCTCGACCGTCAGCGCGGAAACATCGAGCTGATCGCGAGCGAAAATTTTGTATCCCCCGCGGTGATGGCGGCGGTCGGGTCGCATCTCACCAACAAATACGCGGAGGGACTGCCCGGCAAACGCTATTACGGCGGCTGTCAGTATGTGGACATCGTCGAAAATCTCGCCATCGAGCGGTGCAAACAGCTGTTCGGATGTGATCATGCGAACGTCCAGCCGCACAGCGGCGCACAGGCGAATACCGCCGTGTACTTTGCCCTTTTACAGCCCGGCGATACCATTCTCGGCATGAATCTCTCGCACGGCGGGCACCTCACCCACGGTTCGCCTGTGAACATTTCCGGCAAATATTTCAAGATCGTCCCTTACGGCGTTTCGGAGAGCGACGAGCGCATCGATTACGACGCGCTGGAAAAACTCGCGCTGGAAAACAAGCCGAAGATGATCGTGGCAGGCGCTTCCGCATACCCGCGTATCATCGATTTTCCTCGTCTGCGCGAGATCGCGGATAAGGTGGGTGCCTATCTCATGGTAGACATCGCGCACATTGCCGGCCTCGTGGCGGCGGGGCTTCACCCTTCGCCCGTGCCGTATGCCGACATCGTCACCACGACCACGCACAAGACGCTCCGCGGCCCGCGCGGCGGCGTGATCATGTGCAAGGAACAGTACGCCAAAGCCATCGACAAGGCGGTGTTCCCCGGCATGCAGGGCGGCCCGCTCATGCACGTCATCGCCGGCAAGGCGGTCGCCTTCAAAGAGGCGCTCTCGCCCGCTTTCAAAGAATACCAGAAACAGGTCGTAAAAAATGCGCAGGCAATGGCGGACGAATTTACCAAATGCGGCGTGCGCCTTGTTTCCGGCGGCACGGATAACCATCTCATGCTCGTAGACCTGCGCGACAAGGGCATGACGGGCAAAGAGCTCGAAAAGATGCTCGATGAGGTGAATATCACTGTCAACAAGAACACCATTCCCTTTGAAACGACCAGCCCGTTTGTCACAAGCGGCGTGCGGATCGGTACTCCCAGCATCACCACGCGCGGGTTTACCGAGGAGGATGCGCGCCTCGTGGCGCGGCTGATCTCCAAGATCATCGCCGAAAAGGAATCCGCCTTCGATTTTGTGCGCGCCGAAGTGAAAAAACTGTGCGAAAAGCACCCGCTTTACGCCAACGACGTGATGTAATATACGGATGAATTTCCGCAAACGCAATGCAAATGCGGAAGGATTCAAATCAATGACCGGATGAAAAAAACGGACGTTTCTCCGCCCTGCGGCCATGGCCGCAGGGCGGAATTTTTTTATTTTTACTTGACAGACAGCAAAACGGGTGCTATACTTGTCATATATTTTAATTATTTCGTCATAAAAAACCCGCAATCGCTACCTTTGGTGCGCGCGTTTCGCATCTCGCACGGCGCTTTGTACAGCGTTTTGCTTTGGCATTCGTGGGGCGCGATCCGGGTCCGGTGCGTATGCCGACAGAAAAATAGGGGGGCAGGTATGCCGCAAAAGACAGAACGCCTGTTGCGGGCGGTAGGATGGACGGATGTCGCCGTGTTTCTGCTGGCGGCGCTGCAGGTCATCCTCTTTGCGATCGGTCTGAAATTCTGGCAGAACCCGTACACGAACGGGGTAGTGGCCGCGGTGGCAGCTCTTGTGATCATCACCGCCGTGTGCCTCGGCGTCGGCGTTCTTACGGCCTTGCTTTCGGCCCTTCTTCTCGGAACGGGTGGCTGCGCACTGCGCGCGGCGGCAAAGCGCAATTTCGGGCGCCGTACCCTCTTTTTCACGACCGCGGGTCTCATTGTATCGGCCGTGACGTTTGCGGCGGAATTTTTCTTTTTGTGTTGCTTCTTTTCGATGCATAGCGGTTTGCAGTTTTTCAATAGGCCTGTATTTCTCTCGTTCGCGTGCATCGATGTGCTTCTCGGCGCGGTGCTCGTCGCATTGATTGCCTTGCACGCGTTCACCCTTGTTCGCCTGCGTGCGATCGGTCGCGGCGCCTTCCCGGAGGCTTTGCCGACGGAAATAAACGGAGGGAAAAGCGCGCCTCTAAGTGTTTCATCGGAGAAAAAGGGCGCGGATGGGGAGAACGATCCTCCCGTATCCGGGCAATAAAAGAGAACAATAAAATTGGAAATGTAGCTGTTTTTCAGGGAACGTAATAGAAAAAATCGAACATATTTTCAAAAAAGCGGGTTTTGGACCCGTATGAGGGAGCAAAGATATGCAAAAAAGTTTTCGCCGTCCGCTGCGATGGGGCGGCTTTGCGGACATCGCCGCATTTTTACTTGCGGCGGCATTCGTGGTGGTGCTTGCCGTGAGCGCGGATAAAGAACGCGCGCTCGCCGGTGAGACGGGGTACGGCGCCATGCTGCACTCCTTCGTCTATGTGATCTATGTGCTCGGCGCGCTGGCGTTTACGGCGGTGCTCGGCGTTATCAGCCTGTTCGTAGGCATGAACGCGCTGCACGGCGTGAGCGCGTGGGAAGAGAGCGCGCGCATCGCGGCACACATCAAAAATTCCATGGCGCAGCCCGTCATCTTTTTGATTGCAGCCGTGCCGGCCCTCTTCTTTTTGCCGGCGTTCCCGGCGGCGCTCACCCTGTCCGTCCGCATTTCGCTCGTGTGTATCGGCTGTGCGCTCGTTTTCTGCCTGCTCGCTTCTGCCGCAGGAAAAGTCATCTCCGCTTCGCGCATGCAGCACGCCGTCTCGCAGCCGGAAAACCTGCAACGATAAATTACCATTACGAAATTTATATGTATCGGGATTTTTCCGCCCGGCGAATCGCCGGACGGGTAATTTTTAGCTTAAAACTGCCCGCAGAAGCGGCTTATCCGAACGCAAAGCTGTAGCGGCAAACAGAATCTTATTTGAGCGCAATACTGCCGCGGCAAACGGGATATTATCCCGCTCGCGCGGCATACGGCAGGTCACAATAAATTACATGCAAGGGGAACGATCATGAGTGATTTTTTCAAGACGCACGGTGTGAATGTGGGGGAGGGCAGGCCGACGGCTTTCCGCAATGCGGACGACATCTACCAGGACGGCACGCTGCCCATGTGCCGGGATTCTTCCGGCAAGCTGTGGGCGATCAGCGGCATCTCCCATCTGGGGCACATCGGCATGTTCTGCGGCAGCTGTCCGGACGATCTGAAAGAGGTTTATCCCATTCAGATGCTGTTCAGCACCAGCCATTCCGACTATGCCTTTTCGGGCATACGCTATCCCGAAGGGGTGCGCGCGCGCGGGAGTGTCTGGCCTTTCGGGCTGTACATCTGCCCCAAGACCAACCGTTTTTTCTGTTTTTTCCACAATGAGACGGGCTGGTTCGGATTAGGAACTGCCTATGACGCACTCGGGCTGTGCGATACGCCGCATTATGATTCGGATTTCCGCCACATCGGGCTGATGCATTCGGACGACGAGGGGAAATCGTGGGTGTTCGACCGCTGGGTGCTCACCGCCGAACAGCCTTGCTTTACGGAGATCTATGACCCGGGTGCAGGCCGCGCTCGCGGCCAGGCGCGCGGTCGTATCTGTCTGGGCAGCGGTGATTTTTCACTGTTCGTCGAGCCGCAGGGCGAATATATGTATCTCGTCTACAATAAAGTCTGGGTAAACACCGAGACGTCCGCCTGGGAAGACTGCGATGTGTATCTTGCCCGCACGCGCAAGCGCGACGACGGCCTGATGGGCGACTTTGTAAAGTATTACGAGGGAAGTTTCTGCGAGCCGGGGAACCTCGGCAAAGAGACGGCCATCCTGCACCGCGCATGGCATGCGCGCATCGCGTATCTGCAGAAATACGGACAGTATATTCTGTCTTACAGTCCTATGCAGCCGAGCGGAAACATCGGGGAAGTGGTGATCGACGAGCTGAAACTGCGCACTTCGCAGGATATGATCCACTGGAGCGAGCCGTACAGTGTCTTGCGGGAAGGAAAGCCTTTCGGCAACCACTATGCGGCGCTCGCGCCGGAAGAAAAGGAGGGAAGTCCCTGCGTCATTCCCGCAGACGATTTTGTCGTCCTGCTCAACCACAACGGAACGGACGTGACGCAGTATCCCGCGAAATTCGTCCTGAAAAAGTAAAAAAGACAGGAGCGGCGCCCCGTTCGGGGCGCCGCTCCTCTTTGCGCTGTATTTGCGATCGGACAAAATAAATTTTTACGGCCGGACTTTTCCGCCGTCGGAAGGCGGCAGCGCCCAACGATAGGCGGAAGGCAGAGAAAATTCTCGCTTTGCCGGGATTTTCAATCTTTGTCGCCGTCGGAAGGCGGCAGCGCCCAGCGATAGGCGGAGGGCAGAGAAAATTCGCGCTTTGCGGCGCTTCGTTCGGCATAGAACAGGGCGGAAAAGGGCGCGTCGGCGCTTTCGCCTACGGGAAGTGTGAGCTTTGCCGCGTCTTCTTCGGAGTACACGGTGTAGGCGGTCATATGCCATTCGAGATGTGAAAAGACGTGCGTATGCCTTAGCGGCGAGCCGAGGGAAAAATTCTTCAGCCCCGCCAGGCGCAGAAACGCCTCTGCCTGCCCTTTGTCCATCTCCCGTCCGATCGAAAAAAAGGCGTACGTTCCGCGCAGCACTCCCTCTTCGCGGCGGTAGAGCGCGATGCGCGTTTTGTCGCAAAAAACAAACAACGTCTTATAAAAAATGCGCCGTTTCGGCTTCTCTTTGCGCAGAGGAAAGGCGTCGCTTTTCGCTTCGCATACACATAGCAGCGGGCAGGTGAGGCAGAGGGGGGAAGAGGGCAAACAAACGGTGGCGCCCAGTTCCATCAGGCTCTGCGTGTAATCGCCGCGGCGCGCAGGGGGATAGGACGCGGAAAGTTCTTCGGCAAGCACCTTTTTGAGGGTGTCCTGGCTACGCCCGTCCGACAGCACGCGCGAAAGCACGCGCACCACGTTGCCGTCCACAGCGGGGGCGGATTCTTCGAAACAGATGGAGGCGATCGCGCCCGCCGTATATTCGCCGATCCCGGGCAGTTTTTTCAGCTCCGCCGCCGTGTGCGGAAATCCGTTTTTCGCCACGATCGCGGCCGCCTTCTGCAAATTCCGCGCGCGGGAATAATACCCGAGCCCCTCCCAGAGTTTGAGAAGTTTGTCTTCGGGGCAGTCGGCCAGCGCCTGCACGGTGGGCAGTTCTCGCAGAAAACGGATGTAGTGTTCCCTGGCCGCCTCCACGCGCGTCTGCTGAAGCATGATCTCCGAGATCCACACGCGGTAAGGGTCGGTGTCCTTCCGCCAGGGCAGGTCGCGCTTGTTCCGGTCGTACCATTCCAACAGGAGGGGCGGCAGGCTTTGCAGTATCTGTTTTCGCTGTTTTTCTTCCATGCGAACATTGTAGCACGTTTTTTCGGAAAAACAAACCAGAAATTGACTTTTCTGCCGAAAAAACGTATAATACAACTTGAAAAAATTCGTAAGAAACGACGGGAGGCGCTGTATGAAAGGCAGCAATATCATTCTCATCGGCATGCCGGCTTCCGGCAAGAGCACGGCGGGCGTCCTGCTTGCAAAGGCGATCGGATACGGTTTCATCGACACCGACCTTCTCATCCAGAACGACCGGAAAGCGCTCCTTTGCGACATCATCGCCCAAAAGGGGGCGGAACAGTTCATCGCCATCGAGGAGTCGGTCAATGCGGATCTTTGGGCGGAGCGGTGCGTCATCGCCACGGGCGGCAGCGTCGTGTACGGAGAAAAGGCGATGCGCCACCTCAAAGAGCTCGGCCTCGTCGTCTATCTGCGCCTCAGCGAAAAGACGCTTGAAAGCCGTCTGAAAAATATTTTTCGCCGCGGCGTCGTCATGCGGAGGCCTAGCGAAACGGTAGCAGACCTCTATGCCGAACGGGTGCCGCTGTACGAAAAATACGCCGACGTCACCGTGAATTGCGAGGGCCTGAGCGTCGAAGATACGGTTCGCGCCGTCGCGGAAGCGGCGGGTCTGTGATTTCAGCAAGCCCGCGGTAAAAGTATCCCCGATCCGTAAGGCTGGGAGCAATCATAGCTGCTCGGCGACGGAAAGAAGTGCCCCAAAGCGGGCCTGTGATTTCAGCAAGCCCGCGGTAAAAGCAACCCCCGACCGCAAGGCGGGGAGGGAACGGGCTTTGCGGGGGAGCGAGCTGCAAATTTCATTGACAAGCGGGCGAGGTTTAGCATATAATAGAGGCAAACAATTTTTCGGAGAAGAACATGAAACTTTACAATACGCTTACGCGCACGGTAGAAGAGTTCGTACCGCACGAGCCGGGCAAGGTCAAGATGTACACCTGCGGCCCCACCGTATACAATTTTGCGCATATCGGGAATCTGCGCACCTATCTGATGGAGGACGTGCTGGAAAAATATCTGCGCTATGCCGGATACGACGTGACGCGGGTGATGAACATTACGGACATCGGGCATCTGTCGAGCGATGCGGACAGCGGCGAGGACAAGATGCTGCTCGGCGCAAAGCGCGAGCACAAGACGGTTTTGGAGCTTGCCAAGTTCTATACCGACGCCTTTTTTGCCGACTGTGAGAAGCTGAACATCAAGCGTCCGGACGTTGTGCAGCCGGCCACGGGGTGCGTGGAGGACTTTATCCGTGTCATCTCCTCGCTCATGGAAAAGGGCTATGCCTATAAGGCGGGCGGAAACGTCTATTTCGACACGTCCAAACTCAAACAGTATCATGTATTTTTCAACTTCAAGGAAGACGACCTGGAAGTGGGTGTGCGCGAGGGCGTGGAAGAGGACGGCAACAAGCGCAACAAGAACGATTTCGTGCTCTGGTTTACCAAGTCCAAGTTTGAGGACCAGGCGCTCAAATGGGATAGTCCCTGGGGCGTCGGGTATCCCGGCTGGCATATCGAGTGTTCCTGCATCGCCATGAAGTATCTCGGCGAGTATGTGGACATCCATTGCGGCGGCATCGACAACGTCTTCCCGCACCACACCAACGAGATCGCCCAGAGCGAGGCCTATCTCGGGCACCCGTGGTGCCGTTGGTGGTTCCACGTCCTGCATCTGAACACGCAAGGCGGCAAGATGAGCAAGTCGAAGGGCGGCTTCCTCACCCTGCAAAAGCTGTGCGACGAGGGCAAAACGCCGATGGAATACCGCTTTTTCTGTCTGGGTTCGCACTATCGCCACTCGCTCGTATACAGCGAAGACACCTTTGAAAACGCCGCCAACGCCTATCGCAAGCTCAAGAGCCGCACGCTCGCCGTTGCGGAGGAGGGGACTGTGGATGCGGAGGGCTTTGCCCGCTACAAACAGGCGTTCTGTGCCGCGATGGACGACGATCTGAACACCGCCCAGGCGATCACCTGCCTGTACGACGTGCTCAAAGCCAAAGATCTGAACGGCGCGACCAAGCGCGCGCTCTTTGCGGACTTTGACCGCGTGCTTTCGCTCGACCTTCTCAAAGAGGAGAAGAAGGAAGTTGCGGGCGGACTTTCGGACGGGGAGATCGAAGAACAGATCGCCGCCCGCGCCGCCGCAAAGAAGGCGAAAAACTATGCCGAGGCGGACCGGATCCGCGCCGAGCTCGCCGCGCAGGGCATCCTTCTCACCGATACTCCCGCCGGCACGACCTTCACCCGCAAGTGAGGTTTTTCGGGCGCACAAAAATCGGAATAAACGGAAATCGGAATAAACAGACGGCTTTTGCGTGGAATTGCCGCGGCCCTTGCGCCGCGGTCGCACGCAAGGGCCGCGGCAGAAAAAAGGGCCGTCCGCTGTCTGCGGACGGCCCTTTGCGATGTCATTTTGTTCAGCGCACCACGCTCTGGAGGGTAAACACGATGTCGCCCATGTCATAGGCGAAAGTTTCGGCGATGCGCACGGGCACATTGTAATAGCCGGAAGAGGAATCGGTCGCGCGGGCGTAATTGACGGTGCGCGAAGGCCCGGTGTTCTGTCCGTTGCCCCTGTTCGTGAAGGTGACGCGCGCGGTGTTGACGGTGGTCACGGGGGTTTCGCGGCCGGTCACGGTGAAGTTGCAGGAAAGGTCTGCAAATTCACTGCAGGAAACGCCGCACTGTACTTTTCCGTAGAGGGATGCGAGGGTGAGCGTGTTCGAGCTGTTCTCGCTGTAGCTGATGCCCCTGCCTACGAAATACAGCTGTCCCGCATCGAACCCGCTGTAATTTTTCTGCAGGTCTTTGATGGTGAAAGTCTGCGTGCGCGGCAGGGAAGAGCGCACGGTATAGTCGTCGATCACAGCGTTTTCTTTCGAAAGCTCTTCTTCCGTCCAGCGGTTTGTCAGATTCACGTTTGCCGTGCTGACGGAGTTGTTGTATTTGATGGTCGCCGTGTAATTGGTGAGCACGAGCGCGGAACCGGACGTGGAGTCGACCGCGTGGAAATATCCCGACGTTTCGCTTCGGATGGGGCGCAGGTTGCGGCCGCCGTCGAGAGAGTGGAACCAGACAGTCGTTGTTAGGGTGTCGGGCGGGTCGACGGTGTCGTCGCCGGACATGCCGAACCGGGCAATGGCGGTGCCCGCCTCGTTCACGAACGCGCCGCGCAGTGTCAGCTCGGAACGCAGCACATACACCGCATAGTTGTTTCCGTCGGGCGCGCGGTAGCTTTCGAGCACGCTCGTCTGCATGACGTAGGAACTGCCTTCGCCGACTTCGATGGTGAGGTTGCTCAGCTCTCCCTTTTCAAAGGAGACCCCGTAGGTAAGCGTCTCGGAAAAACCCGCCGCGGCGGCGACGTTGCCGTTGTCCGTCCAGTTGGGGTCGAGCGGAAGCACGACCTGCGCCGAACAGGCGGCGAACAAAAACAGGCTGGCGGTGACGGCCGCCAAAGCGGAGATGAGTTTTTTCATGGGCAAAAACCTCGTTTCTTTGCGCAAATCTGCACAACACGGCCGTTTGGCCGGCGGGAATGCGAACTTCAATATTTTATAGTATAGCACAAATCCCGCCGTTTGTAAAAACAAAAAAGGTGAAAATCGCTTAAAAAAAACGTAAAATTGTGCTATACTGGATTTGTCTTTACAAAAAACCGATCGGCGGTCCGCGCTGTGCGGGCGCGGGCCGCCGCATGCCGCGATGACTTAAAAAGTTTTTTCGGTCGTCACGCTGTTTTGCGGCGAGGGAAGGAAAGATGCGCGGGCGCTATGGCGCACGGGAGGAGAGGAAATGAAAGTACCGATATATCTTGCACCGACGGTCACGGAGCTTCTGGCGCATCTCGCGGCGTTGCCGCGTGGGGAGAAGAACGTGATCTTCTGTGAAGACAGGCTGACGCTGGAAGCGGAGCGGGCGGTGGCCCGCGCGCAGGGCGCGGCCTTTGACACGACGGTCACCACCTTTGCCCGTTTTCTGCGCGGAACGCACGACAAGAAGACCATTTCCAAGCAAGGCTCGGTGATGGTGGTGGGCAACGCACTGCTGGAAGAGCGGGAGAACCTTCTTCTGTTCGGGAGAAACCCTGCGGGCAGTGCGGCGCGCCTGTACGAGACGATCGCCCAGCTGCGGGCGGCCTGCGTCACGCCGGACATGCTGGATGCGGCGCGGGAGCAGGCGGAGGGGGTGCTGGCGGGAAAGCTGGCAGACATCGCCCTCATATACCGCCGGTATCTTGCCTTTCTCGACCGCGGTTTTCTTGACGAGAGCGGGCAGCTGGCACTCTTGCCGGAGGCGATCGCGGGCGGTTCGCTTTCGGGCGCGAACGTAATTTTTGCGGGGTTTACCTCCTTCACGCGGCAGGCGGCGGAGGGGATCCGCGCCGCGCTTTCGGCCGCAAAGAAGGTCGAGGGGGTCTTTCTCGGCGGAGATGCGGAGCTGTATACCGATGAGGCCGCATCCGATTTCGAGCGGTATTGCTGCATGGCGGGTGCAAAATGCGAGAGGATCCCTCTTCCTTCCACCCTGTGCAGGGAGGCGGAGACCCTTCGCCGGGGCATCTTCGACCCCGTCCTGCCCGCCGAGCCCGTGAAGACGGATAAAGTCCATATCTTCGAAGGGGCGGACAAGGAGGACGAGCTCTCGTTCATCGCCGCCATGATCAAGAGCGAGGTGCTCGACCGCGGCACCCGTTACGGCGAGATTGCCCTGTTTTTGTCGGACGTGGCCGATTATTCCGTCGCATTGCAGAAGACCTTTGCCGAGTACAACATACCCTATTTTTCGGACGAAAAGCGGAGCGCCGCCGCGCACCCGCTCGCGGCGTTCGTATCCCGCTGGTTTTCGCTGTTGTCCGAGGGGTTTGACCCGGCCGATGCGGACGCGTTTGTGGGCAATGTATTTTTCGGCGGTGACCGCGTTTCGAGGGAACGTTACCGCAATTATCTTGCCAAATACGCCAATTATCGCGGCGGTGCGCTCCGCCCGATCAAGGAGGCCGCCCTGCAGCCTTCGGACAGATCGGCGGAGAAGGGCATGCAGGATCCGCTCGTGCTTTTGGCGGTGCGGGAGCGCTTTCTCACCGCTTTCGAGGGCGCTTCCGCCGCGATGACGGGCGGGCAGTACTGCCGCCTGGTGCGCGCGCTTGTCGGCACCTTCGACTGCGAAAAGACGCAGACCCGCCTGTCCGAGGCCTTCCGCGAAAAGGGGATGCTCGCCGAGAGCGGGTATTTTTCGCGCGGGCTGGAAAGTCTCTTCCGCGTGCTGGACGAAGCGGAGCCGCTGCTTGAAAACACACGCCTCCGCGCGGAGGAGTTTTCTGCTATTCTCACGCAGGGGCTTTCGTCGCTGGAGATCTCCCTCATCCCGCAATATCTCGACGCGGTGTATGTGGGGGATATCTCGGAGAGCAAAAAGAGTGCCGCCAAGGCGGTTTTTGCGGGTCGGCTGACCGACGCCGTGCCCATGTGCGGTGCAGACACCGCGCTGATCTCCGATCGGGACATCGACCGCCTGCGCACGCTGGAAGTGGAGATCCGCCCGAAGATCCGCGAGGTCAACGCGCGCGCCCGCGAGAATGCGGGGCTGGCGCTGTGCGGGTTCACGGGGCGGCTGTATCTCTCCTATCCGCTCTCCCTCGGCGGCGACGAATGCAAGCGGAGCGAAGTCGTGGGCGGGGCGGCGGCGCTTTTCTGTACGCCTGCGGGCAAGCCGCTGCCCGTGCTCACCCGCCGCAAGCTGGAAGAGAGCGAGCGCAGCGCGGCCTCTTCCTATCTGCGCTATCTCGGCTGTGCCGCCAGCGAGCGCGTTCCCGCCGTGCGCGAGATCCTCACCCGCGCCGACGCCTATCGCCGCGGCAAGGGGGATTTTTCCGTCCATGCCGCCGTCTACGAAGTGCTGCGCGAGGCGGGCGATGCGCCGGCGGGCCTCCTGTTCGACCCTCCGAAGCGCACGGCTTTCATCTCCAACGCGGCGGAAGTCGCTTTCCGCGGCAAAAATACCGTTTCGCCGACCTTTATCGAGGGGTATTTCGCCTGCCCGTACCGCAATTTTGCCGAACGCGGCCTCAAACTTGCCGAGCACGAAGAGATGCTCGTCCAGCCCGTCGATACGGGCAATTTCGTGCACGATCTGCTCTGCCTGCTCGCAGGGAAGGTGGCGGAACTTGCCGACGAGGCGGCGTGCGAGGCGTTCCTGCGCGAACAGGGACAAAAACTCCTCTCCGCGCCGCCCTACTGTTTCCTGTCGGATACCGCGGCGGGCGGCTACACGGCGGAAGCGCTCCTCGAAGAGGCGGTCATCGTCGGCAAAAATGTTTTCGAACAGCTGAAAAATTCCCAATTTTCCGTCGTCGCGGCGGAGGAGACCTTCGGGTATCCCGATTCGAAATTCAAGGGCATCCGCCTCACGTCTGGGCGGCGCAGACTTTTCCTGGCGGGGAAGATCGACCGCGTGGACAGGTGCGGCGAATATACGCGTGTGGTCGATTACAAGACGGGCCGGTTTGAAGCGAAGGCGGAGAGCTACTACACAGGCCGCAAATTGCAGCTGGAACTGTACCTTTCGGCGGCCAAAGGGGAAGGCAGGGCGGCGGGCGCCTATTATTTCCCCGCGCGCGTCGCCTTCCGCACGGACGCGGAGGAGCCGCCCTTCCGCATGCAGGGCTTTACCGTGGGCGACGACGCCGTCGTCCGCATGAACGACAGCACCGTCGAACCGGGCAAAAAGAGCCGCTATATCGACGCATATTACGGGAAAAAGAGCAAAAAGTCGATGAGCGGGGAGCAGTTTGAAGACTTCATCGCTTATTCCGTGCTGGCCGCACGTAAGGGCGCGGAAGAGACGGAGCGCGGCTGCATCGCCGCCTCTCCTTATAAGGGCGCCTGCGACTACTGCCCGTACGGCGGGCTGTGCGGCTATGATCTTTCCGACGGCGCGCGGCAGGAAAAAAAGATCACCGAAGAGGAGATCGCGCGCATCGCCGGCGAAAAGCGCGGAGAACTCTGAAAAGTTTTCCCGCCCATAATTTTGCGCCCGATGATACGTTGACCTGCGCAGACAATTTTTACCTGTCGCGGTCCGCATAAGTTTGCCCGCGAAAAGGACGGTGTGCCCGTCCGCTTGTGTCCGCAGTCGATAGCGCCGTTTTGTTGCCCGCTTGCTGCGTGTCCATCCGCCGCGGTCCGCATAAGTCTGCCCGCGAAGGACTGCGTACCCGTCTGCCGCCATGTTCAGACCGCGCATAGATACCGATCTATTCCTTTTGCCGCCTGTTTGCGGGCGGCCGTGAATGCGAAAAGGAGCCGAAAGATGAAAAGAGAACCCACAGCCGAACAGCGAGCCGCCATCGAGGCGGAGGGGGAGATCCTGGTCTCCGCCTCCGCCGGGAGCGGCAAGACCTTCGTGATGGTCGAAAAGATGATCGAGCTCATCCTTTCGGGAAGAGCGGAGGTGAGTTCGGTGCTGGCCGTCACCTATACCAATCTTGCCGCCGCCGAGATGAAGGAGCGGCTGCGCGCGGCCATCGTCGCGCGCGTCAACGAAGAGCGGGATCCCGCCGTGCGCGCCCGCCTGAAGGCGCAGATCCCCGAAATCGGCACGGCGGATATTTCCACCCTTCACGCCTTTTGTTCGGGGGTCATCCGCCGCTACTTTTACCGCATCGGCGTCTCCGCCGATTTCCGCGTGGCGGACACGTCGGAGGCGGACAAGCTTCGCGCCCGTGCGGTCGACCTCGCATTCGACGAGCTGTTGCAGGCGAAGTCGGAGGGGTTTTCTCGCCTCTGCGCCGTATATGCGGGCAGCCGCGGTTTCAAAAACCTGAAAAAAGCGGTGCTGGAAGCGTACGAAAAGCTGATCGTCAAGGCGGATTTCGAGGCGTTTCTGCAGTCGGTGCCCGCACTGTACACGCCCGCGCGTTTCGAGGAAGTGTGCGGGGAGGTATTTGCCTCTCTCCGTGCCCGCGCGGGGCGTCTGGCCGCGGAATGCGCGGAGATCGAAAAGGACGCCGAGCCCTATCTCGCGGACGGGCTGGTCAGCGCGGCGCACCTGGCTTACCTTGCGGGCATCGCCCTTCTGGCCGAGCAGGTGCGCGGCGCCGAAGATCTGTTTTCCGCGGCATCCCTTCTGAAAAACGCGGCTCCCATGCGCAAGCCTTCCAACCGCAAGATGAACGAGAGCGGCGACGAGGGTGTGCTGGCTCTGGACGAGCGCATTTCCGCCCTGAAAACGTCGGTGGACGGCATGAAAAAGGCGGTGGAGTCCCTGCGCCCGCGCGCGGAGGAATACGCCGCTTTCGAGGGAGCGGGAAAGACGGCCGCCGCCATGTGCGAGGCGCTCGGCCGCTTTTACGAGTGTTACGGCGAACTCAAGCGCCGCGCGGGGATCCTGGATTTTTCCGACCTCGAACACAAATGCCTCGAGCTTTTACTCCTGCCGGACGTGGGGGAAGAGGTGCGCTCGCGCTATGCGTACGTGTTCGTGGACGAGTACCAGGACATCAACCCCGCGCAGGAGAAAATTCTTTCCCTCGTTTCGGGCAAGAACGTCTTCATGGTCGGGGACATGAAGCAGTCCATCTACGGATTCCGCGGTTGCAGCGCGGCCTTTTTCGCGCGCAAATACGCGCAGCTTTCGAAGGAGGGGCGCGCGCTCACCCTCAACGGCAATTTCCGCAGCAAGACGGCCGTCCTCGACGCCGTGAACCGCCTTTTTTCGGGGGTTATGACGGAGGAGACGGGCGCCGTCGACTATGCGCGCACCTCGCAGATGCAGGCGGGCGACGCGTCGGCGCAGGCGGGGGGCGAAGTGTGCGTGGAATTTGTCCCGGAGAAGGAGAAAGAGGTCAAAGAGGAGGCGCCGCGGGAGGTGTATTCGGTGGTGGAGCATCTCACCCCGCCCGAGGACGAGGAATATGCGGAAGGCGCGCTCATCGCCGCGATCATAGCGGAGGAATGTCGGAAAACGCGCGTCGAAAAGGGGGTGGAAGTGCCCGTCGGATTCGGTGACATCGTGGTGCTCACCCGCAACAAGACGGCCAAGGCGGCGCGGCTTTTGGCGGAGCTCGTGCGGCGCGGCATTCCCGTCGCCTCGGAGACGGAGGTGGACGTGCGCGACTACCCCGAAGTCAAGACGATGATCTGCATCCTGCAATTTCTGGACAACGGCTCGCAGGACATTCCGCTCGCCGCGGCTCTGCGCAGCGAGATGGGCGGGGTGACGGACGAGGAACTGGCAAAAATACGCCTGTTCGCGGGCAAAGACGACGCCTTTTATGCGGCGTGCGAAAACTACGCGCACGCGGCGGGGGATGCGCTCGCTGCAAAACTTTCCGCCTTTTATGCGCTGGCGGAGGAATTGCGCCTTCTCTCCGAAGTGCGCACCGCCGCCGAGATCATGTCGGCCGTCCTCTCGCGCACGGGCATGGAGGCGGCGCTCCTCGCCCGCCCGATGGGCGCCGAGCGGGTGCGCAGGCTGGGCAGGCTGATCGCCGAGAGCGGCTGTCTTTCCGTGCACGACTTTCTCGAACGCCTCAAAACGGGCGGAAAGATCGGGTTTTCCGAGAGCGGCGGAGAGAGCGCCGTGCGGCTGATGACGGTGCACGCTTCCAAGGGGCTGGAATTCCCCGTGGTCATCCTTTCGGGCATGAACAACGACTTCAACGACGATGATCTGCACGGCGTCATCTACGACGACGAGTGGGGGTTTGCCTTCCCCGCGTACGATTTTTCGGCATACGTCAGCGGAGAAACGGTACTTCGCACCGCCTTAAAGACGCGCATACGCCGCAAGCGCGCCGAAGACGAGATGCGGCTTTTGTATGTGGCGGTCACGCGCGCCAAGGAGAGGCTGCACCTCGTATTTTCCAAAAATAAAAAGTTTGACCCGGAAAAGGTCGCGGAAGCGGGCTGTTTTGCGGATTTTGTCGACCTTAGCAAATTCCGCGAAAACGAGACGCCTGTGTTCGGCGCGGAGCTCACTCCGCCCGCCGAGCGCGTCCTCACTTCCGCCCCGCCCGACGAAGAGGCGCTCAGCGCCGTCCGCGCGCGGTACCATCGCCCGTATGCGCATGCGGAGACGCTGGGCCTGCCGGTGAAGACTTCCCCTTCGCAGCTGCTGCAAGACCGCACGGCGGAGGAAGAGGAGGAGAACGCCGAAGAGTTCTACGAGACGCCCGCAGATGCGTTGACGGGCACCGCCTACCACGCCTTTCTCGAGCGGGCGGATTTTGCGGCCGACCCTTCCGCCGAATCGGCGCGGCTGTATGCGGAGCTTACCGCCGAAGGGCTTGCGGGGCTGGAGCGGGAAAAGATGGAGAGCATCCTCGCAATGCCCGTGTTTTCCTCCCTTTCCGGCTATACGCTCAGGCGGGAGTGTCCTTTCCTTCTGAATGTGCCCGCCCGCGAGATCGGCGTGGCGGATGCGGAGGACGAACTGCTCGTGCAGGGCGTGATCGACCTCCTTGCGGTGCGCGGCGAGGAGTGCGTCATCGTCGATTATAAATACTCCTCGCACGGGGCGGAGCGGCTCGCTTCCGACTACGCGCTGCAGCTGCGCATCTATGCCGCGGCGGCGCGAAGGATCCCGGGCGTGAAGAAGGTTTCCGCCCGCATCCTCAACATTTTGCGCGGATTTTGCATAGACGTACCAGTGTAATTCGACACGATCTCGCAAAAAAACGCATCTTTCGCCGGGAAGATTGCTCCGTTTTGGGATATAATGGAAGAAACTGTTTTTTAGGGGGAGGGATTCCGCCTTGTCTTCCGATATTCTCGGCCGCGTGCTCCGTACGGTTTCGCGCGCGAAGTTTTTGCTCTGCGATCTTTCCGCAATTCTGCTGCTGACTCTGCCCGCCGCGGCGATGCTGGCATTTTTCGTTCTGCGGCTTTGTTGCGAACGCTGCCGCAAAGCCCCGCGCGGTTGGACGGCGGGTCTTGCCGCGGCGGCCCTTTTGCTGTTCGGCGCGCTGGTCCTGGTTTCGGGCGAAGACCTGGCCGAAAAATTCGCGCTCGCCTTTGCCGTCGGCGCCGTATACATCGGGCTGTACGGACTTCTGTTTTTGCCCGTGCGGGGCAAGGACGCCCGCCGTGCGCGGCGGGCGGAGCGCAGGCGCCGCCGCCTGGAAAAGAAGCGTCTGTGCGGGGAAGAGGGAGCGGAGCAGGAGAGCGCCGCTCCCGCCGCGCCCCTGCCTCCGCCCAAAGTGCGCTGTTTTTCGGATGAAGACCGCGTCACGCTGGAAAAGGACGTGCGCCTGGAACACGTCACTTCGGCGCTGGAACGGCTGAAAGCGCTGCCGCTCGGCGCGGGCGACAGGCTGGAGGCGCAGAAGATGAGCGACCTGCTCTCCGTCTACCGCGCCAAGGGAGAACTTACGGGCAGAGAGGCGGACGCCCTCAACGACGTCCTCGCCGCCGTCCTGAAAATGATGGCAAAGTACGAGATGTAGACCGGGCGGGTACCGGAGGGTTTTGCCTTTCGGGAATTTCGCTTTTCCCATGTGTATAACAGAGCGCAAAATGCAGAATGTATTGTCTTCGGCTTTCAGGCGGTCTGGAAGGACAGAAAATATGAGTTTCTTACAAACAGGCGCCCCTTTCGCTATTGGCGAAAGGGGCGCCCGTCTGTATGGCGGATAAGTCATTGAAATGCCGCACATGCAAGGAATATTTGTTGTAAAGAAATCAGTAGACGCCGCGGAAGAAGTCTGTGGTGCACAGGAGGGTGAGCTCAAAGAGTTTGCCGTGTTCCATGGCGCGGCGGATGACTTCCCGCGATACGACGGTACCCGCCCGTGCGAGCACGTTGCCGCGCACGTCTTTGAGATCGCGCGGCAATATCTTTCCCGTCAGCAGTCCGCTGCCCGCCCTTCGCGCGGGGCGGCGCGGTGCGCCGCCGTAAAAAGGCGCGCTTTCGGAAGCGTCCGCCGCGGCGGTCTCGGCGGAGAGGTTCTCGTCCGCAGAGAGAGCGGGCTCCTCTTCCGGTTCGCCGTTGGCGGCGGCCGTGCCGCGCACGGCCGCCGCATTCTCCGCGGGGGCGCGCATCGCGGCCTCTTTTTCCATGAGCGCGGATTCCTCTTTCTGCGTGGTAGTCTTTTCCGGTTCGCCAGTAACTATGTCGGGAGCTTGGGCGGCTTTTTTGCGCCTGCCGGGGCTGCGGGGCTGCGGCGCGCCGCCGATCCGCCGAGCCGTGCGCGTCCCGCTTCCTTTGGGCACAAAATCTTCCGAAAGGTCTATGATCGCCGCATCCGTCACGCTGAGAAGCCTCTCCGCGTCCACCTTGCTCCCGTCCGAAAGGCAGACTTCCGTGATGCGCCTTTCCGCATCGAGCGCGAGGTCGGCGATCCTGCCCAATTCCCGGCCGTCCGTCGAGTAGGCGGTCATCCCGAGGGGGGCGGGCATGCAGTTTTTGCACGGCCGCGCCGAAGAAGAGCGCACCACGATCGCGTCGCCCTCCGCTTCCGCCGCCGAGAGAGGGAGCAGAAACTCTTCCTCTTCCTCGTCACAGCATTCCAGATTGCGTATGCGCCGCACCGCGCGGTCTGTCTGCACGTTCATCACATAGCCGATGCGTTCTCCGCCCCGCGTGATCAGCGGTTTCCCGAGCAGCCGGCTCACAAAATCCGTCATAGAAAACTCTCCTTTTGCCGTTATACGCATATACTCTATGCTCCCGCGCCCCGCGCAATGCCGCACGGGCAGGGAAGAGTTTGTCGAAAAGAGTCGAAAACTCCGTTTGACAAATCCCGCCGCACCGCGCTATAATAAGAAAAAACAAAAGAAGGAGCATGCGGAATATGTCGCTCAGGTTGGTTTTGGCGGGCGAACAGGATGCGCCCGCGCTGGCGCCCTTCATTGCGGCGCAATGGCACAGTGCATACGACGGGCTGCTCGGAAAAGAGCAGGTAGATTACATGACGGAAAATTTTCAGAGTGCGGCGGAGATCTGCCGGCAGATGCGTGAGGAGGGGTATCTGTATTTCTACCTCGAATCGGAAGGTCGGCGGGTGGGGTACTGCGCGCTGCATCCGGAAGAAGAGAGCCTCTTTTTGTCCAAGCTGTATCTGATACAGGAGTGCCGCGGACAGGGGCTCGGCCAGGAGGCGCTCGGCGAAGTGATCACGGCGGCGCGTCGGCTGGAAAAGAAGCGGGTGTATCTGACGGTGAACAAGCAGAACGCGCGCGCCATCCGCGCCTATGAAAAATTCGGATTCGTGCGCGAAAAGAGCCTCGTCACCGACATCGGCGGCGGCTTTTGCATGGACGATTACGTCTACGGTTATACATTATAAAGGTTCCGCCCCGCCGCTAGATAGCGGCGGGGCGGATTTTTTTCTGTACGGGATCCGGCGAGCCGGTCGGGAGAACAAAAATTCGGTCGGCGGCTTTCGTGCAAGTCTTGCATTGCGGGCGGGGGGTGTGATATAATATACGGGTCGGAGGTGAATATGAAAAAAAATTTCGGCCGGGTCTTCACCGATTGTCTGATCATGGTGCCGCTGGCCTTCCTCTTCGCGCTCAATTATGAGCTGTTTGTGGCCCTCAACAAGTTTGCGCCGGCGGGCGTGAGCGGCATCGCCGCGATGGTCGAATATGCGACGCATTTCAGCGTCGGGTACTTTTCGCTCATCGTCAATGTTCCGCTCTGTATCTTTGCCTTTTTTCTGATCGACCGCGGCTTTGCGATCAAGACGTTCGTGTTTTCGCTGGTGTATTCGGCGTCCCTTCTCATCCTGCAATCGGTGGACATCTCCGCCTTTCAGTACGATGCCAAAGACGTGGATACCATCTTTCCCGCACTCATCGCGGGGGCGGTCAGCGGATTTGTCTACGGGCTCACCTTCCGACGCAATTCCTCGACGGCGGGCGCCGACATCATCGCAAAATACGTCAGCAAGGTGTCTCCGCAGCTCAACTTTTTCTGGATCAATTTCGCGATCAACGCAGTCATCGCCGCCGTATCCTACTTCGTGTACGCCGCACCCGATCCCGTCACGGGGGTGCTCGTCCACGACTACAAGCCCGTTTGCCTGTGCATGGTCTACTGCTTTTTGTCCAGCTATGTGGGGAATTTTATCATCAAGGGCAGCAAGTCCGCCTATAAATTCTTTATCATCACCTCGCACGCGGACGAGATCGACCATGAGATCTTTGATAAACTCGGCCACAGCGCCACGCGCTTCCGCGCCTGGGGCGCGTACAGCGACGTGGAGCGCGACGTCATCGTCTGCGTCGTCAACCGCCGCCAGCTCGTCGAGTTCCGCAACATCATCAAGAAATACGACAACACCTTTTCTTTTGTCGAAACGGTCAACGAGACCATCGGCAATTTCAAGCGATCGAGGAAGTAGAGAACCGTCTTGCAAAAAAATTTGTGAATTTGCTTGACAAAAGCGGCCGTATCGGTTATACTGTCCGCGAAAACTGAATACCCGGTAGGTAAGGCTACTACGGGGATACGGGCTGTTGCCGCAAAGCGATGGAGACATCGCGCGCAGGTTTGAACAGGCCGCGTCGAAAAACAAGGCGCGGCATAACACAGCTTCATCGCCCCGCAAAGTCAAAGCTCAAACGGTATCTTGCAGCAGGGTCTTTTGCCCGCGTGCCGTTTGCGGCACGCGGGTTTTTCTTTTTCAAATTCAAAAAAGGAGGTCGGAAATATGGACGAAGGTTTTGGCAGTCGAAGGCGGATCGACGGCAATTTCCGGCCTTTCCGTTATTTTGCCCGGATCGGCCAAAAGGACGGGCACGTTTGCCCGTATGCGGCCATGCGGCGCACCCCGCGCATTTGAAAGTGGCTGTATAAATGCTCCGCGCTTGCGTGTAGTTGCACGGCATGTCTTGCGCATGAAAGCGTCTGTGCTTGCGGCCCGCATAGCGTGCTCCGCGACTGCGAGTGTTGCATCAAATGCCCGCGCATGAAAGCGTCTGCGCTGTCCTGTTGTCTGATCCGGAACGGCTGCCTCTCTTCGATACATCCGATCGAAGGAGGTGTCTCATGGCAAAACTCAAAAAGAATGTTCTCGCGCGCATGGCGGATACGGTCGTTCGCACGGCCGAGGCAAAGGAGCGGCTGCGCGCCGCGGCTTCGGCGCCTTTGGAGGAGACATATGCGCTGCTGCAGACCTCTCCCGCCGGTCTGGGGGAGGGGGAAGTGCGGGCGCGCCGCGCGCGGTTCGGGGAGAACGCCCTGCCTGCGCAGAAGAAGCGCGGCGCCGCGCTGCGGCTTTTGCTGGCGTTTGCCAATCCCTTTACGGCCATTCTGCTCGCCCTCGCGCTCGTTTCCGCCTGTACGGATATCTTTTTCGCCGCGGCCGGCGAGCGCAACTATGTCACCGTCGGCGTGATCCTTGTCATGGTGGGGGTATCGGGCGTCCTGCGCTTTGTGCAGGAGACGAAAAGCAGCGCGGCGGCGGAAAAACTGGCGGGCATGGTCGGCTCGACGGCCTGCGCCGTGCGCGGCGGACAGGCGGAGGAGGTGCCCGTATCCTCGCTCGTCCCGGGCGACGTGGTCCGGCTCTCCGCGGGGGATATGATCCCGGCCGATCTGCGCATCGTGGAGGCGCGGGACCTGTTTATTTCGCAATCCGCCCTCACCGGCGAGAGCGCCCCCGAAGAGAAGAGCTTCCGCCCGGCGAAGGAGGTCGGCTCGCTCACCGGCTGTGCCTGTCTCGCATTCATGGGCACGAACGTGGTCAGCGGCACCGGCGTCGGGATCGTCGCGGCGACGGGCGCGGAGACGGTCTTCGGGCAGACCGCCCGTTCGCTGGGCAAAAAGCCCGGAAAAACGGCGTTCGAGCGGGGAGTTGCTTCCGTCTCGCATATCCTCATTGCCTTCATGCTCGCCATGGTGCCCGTGGTGCTTCTGCTGAACGGGTTCACCAAAGGGGACTGGCTTTCGGCTTCCCTGTTTGCGGTGAGCGTGGCGGTCGGGCTCACGCCCGAAATGCTCCCGATGATCGTGACGGCCTGCCTGGCCAAGGGCGCGGTGTCCCTTTCCCGCCGCAAGGTCATCGTCAAAAATCTGAACAGCATCCAGAATCTCGGCGCCATGGACGTGCTCTGCACGGACAAGACGGGCACGCTCACCCTGGACAAGGTGGTGCTCGAAATGCACCTGAACGCCGAAGGGCGGGAGGATGCGTCCGTGCTCTTCCGCGCCTGCCTCAACAGCCGCTTTCAGACGGGCCTGAAAAATCTGATGGACGTGGCCGTCATCGAGCGCGCGCAGGAGCTGGGGGAGAGGGGCGAACTTTCTCTCTCCGCACTGGAAAATTTTCGCAAAGCGGACGAACTTCCCTTTGATTTTCAGCGCCGCCGCATGAGCGTGGCTGTCGCCAGCGGGGAGAAATGCCTGCTCGTCACCAAGGGCGCCGCCGAGGAGATGCTTTCCGTCTGCGCCTTTGCCGAGTGGCAGGGCGGCGTCGTGCCGCTCACGCCTGCACTGCGGGCGGAGATCCTCGCGCGCATCGGCGTCCTCAACCGTCAGGGGCTGCGCGTGCTGGCCGTCGCACAGAAGAGCATCGCACCCGATCATACGCTCAGCGCGGCGGATGAGACGGAGATGACGCTCGCAGGCTATCTCGCCTTTCTCGACCCTCCCAAAGCGACGGCGCCGCGCGCGGTTTCCCGTCTGCAGAAGCTCGGCATCAGCGTGAAAGTGCTTACGGGCGACAACGAAACGGTCGCCGCCTGCGTCTGCCGGAAGGTGGGCATTGCGGGCGAAAAGATCCTTCTCGGGAGCGATTTGGAAAACCTGAACGACGCGCAGCTGGCGGAGGCGGCGGAGGAAGCCGCGGTATTTGCCAAACTTTCCCCCGCGCAGAAGGAGCGCATCGTGCGCGTGCTGCGCGAAAAGGGACACGTGGTCGGTTTTATGGGGGACGGCATCAATGACGCGCCCGCCATGCGCGCCGCCGATGCGGGCATCTCGGTGGATACGGCGGTGGACGTGGCCAAAGAGTCGGCGGGCGTGATTCTGCTGGAAAAAGACCTCACCGTCCTCGCCGCCGGGGTGGAGGAGGGGAGGAAGACGCACGCCAACACCATGAAATACATCAAGATCACCGCGTCTTCCAATTTCGGGAATATGCTTTCCGTGCTGGCGGCGAGCGCGTTTTTGCCCTTTCTGCCCATGCTTTCGGTGCAGCTCATTCTCCTGAATCTCGTCTATGACCTGTCCTGCACTTCCTTTCCGTGGGACAACGTCCTGCCCGAAGACGTGGCCCGTCCCGCCGTGTGGGAAGCGCGGTCCATTGTCCGTTTCATGTTCTGTTTCGGGCCACTGAGTTCCGTTTTCGATATAGCGACCTATGCGATCTTGTACTATTTCGTCTGCCCTGCCGCCGTGGGTGCCCCGTATGCCGCCGCCTCCGATGTGCAGCGCCTGCAATTTGCCGCCCTGTTCCGCACGGGCTGGTTCATCGAATCCATCGCCACGCAGTCGCTCGTCATCCATCTTCTGCGCGGCAGAAACTTTCCCTTTGTCGGCGCGCACGCTTCCCTGCCCGTCTGCCTGGCTACCTTCGGAGGAGTCGTCTGCCTCAGCGTTCTGCCCTTTACTCCCGCAGGCAGTGCCGTGGAGCTTCTGCCGCCGCCTGCGATCTGGTTCGCCGTCCTGGCATGCATTCTCGCCGGTTACGTTTTTTTGACTACGTTGGTCAAAAAATTGTACATTCAGCGTTTCGGATGCCTTCTTTAAGCAAATATCTGCTTTTTGAACTTGTCTGTACGCCCCGCTGCGTTGCTGCGGGGCGTAAATTTTTTCCGGACGTATCCAAAATTTTTTTAACACTGATAAATTTTAATGTCGTTTTTCATGAAAAAAGATTGACAATCCATATTATATAGTGTATAATATTACATAATTAAAACATATGTTGAAGTGCATAGAAAGCATGTAATAGTTTATATACCTGTTTGGCAAAGCGTATGCGTCTGCCCGGCACGGGGCGGGCGTATAGTTTTTTTCAAAAAAAACGAAAAAGTAGGGAGGGTAACTGCATGGAAATTGTAATCGTAGTGGTGTGTTCTTTGTTTGCGGCCGGCCTGCTGGCTGCCCTCGTGTTCAAAGCGGTGTCGATGATCAAAGACATGCGCCGCTTCCGCGAGGAGCTTGCCAAGATCAAGAGCAGCGATCAGTATCTGCTCGACATCGTGCAGGACGGAAAAACCGTGCGCATCGAGTGCAAGGACGTCAACAGCGACAACATAGAGTTGATCGCCAAGGATGAGGGAAAGGAGTAAGCGGCTATGAATATGGAATTGTTTTATATCGTCATCGTCATCATCTTTGTCGTGCTGCTCATTGCCGCACTCGTTTTGTGGGTGATCGATGCGCGGATGGATTACAGGCGCAAGAAAATCGTGGCGCAGAAGATCCAGAGCGGATCGGGCATGCGTCTTGAAAGCGACGATCTTCTCCTTAAAGTGAAAAACGGCGTCGTGGAGATCTGTGAAGACGTTCCCGCCGCCGCGCCCGTGCAGGCCGAGGAAAAGGGAGAGCCTGCGTCCGTCGTTCCCATGGCGGACGAGACGGCCGCGGCCGATGCGGATCCCGCCCGTGAAGAGCAGCTGGAAGAGCTGGTCAACCGCTACGGCGAGATCACCGACAACAGCGTCGTGTTCGAATCCAACAAGAACCAGAAGACGACTTTCGTGGAAAAGTATGCCGCCCTCGATCCCGAGACGCGCAACCGCTATGACCAGCTGGTCGCCTACATACTCGCCCGGCCCGATTGCAGAAAGTGCGAAGCCTCCAATGCGGTGACCTTCAAGTGCAAGACGGACAAGATCATGCGCGCGGTCATCAAACGCGGTACCGTGGTGCTGAATTTCATGCTCGTCAACACCGATCTGAACCGCTTTGTGCGCGAAGAGGGGATCAAAAAGATCAAGATCACGCCCGTCGTCGTCCGTCTGGAAAGCGACATCGATCTCGTTCTTGCCAAACAGACGGTGGATATCACGCTGGAAAACATCCTCGAAGAACAGCAGTACCGCAAAGAGCGCAAACGCGAACTTCGCCGTCAGAGCCGCCAGCAGAAACAGCAGGCGGAATAAAATATGCAGGAAGCCGGCAAAGCGGCGCGCCCTCGTGCCTGCGGCCGCCGCGAAAATGACCGGCTGACGAAAGGACGAAAAACGGCTGCGGCTATCCTGCCGCCGGCCGCGGGGAAAGGCGCCTCGGCGCGTCTGTATTCCCGCAACAGGTAAAACAGGGGAGAGAAATTTATGAAAAAAATATACAATGGGGAGAAATTTATGAAAAAAATATACAATTCCGGGGAGGGAGCGCAGCACACTTTCAGAAAAAAGCTGCGCCGGGCATTTACGATCACGGAGCTCGTGATCGTCATCGCGGTGGTGGCGATTTTGGCGGCGGTGCTGATTCCTACGTTCTCGAACATCATCAAGAAAGCAGACGAGAGCGCGGATACGCAGCTGGTCAAAAACCTGAACACGATCCTGTCGTCCGAACAGACGGTATCGCAGGAAGCGGCGCCGACGATGAGCGACGCGCTCGCGCAGGCGCAGGAGGGCGGCTACACGGTCGATAAACTCACGCCCACGAGCGACGGCGACATTCTGTGGGAGCAGGATTCCAACCGTTTCGTTTTGGTATCGGACGGGAAAATAATCTTTAAAGACAGCACCACAAAAGCAGACGTTTCCAAAGAATCGTACAAGTTCTGGAAGATCACGAACGAAGACGGCGAGATTCAAAGCAATACTGCCGGTTACAGTTATTATTTAGGAAATAATTACAGCGGCGGCAAAACGCTCAACGTCAAGGCCGGACTCGATGTGGGCGGGCAGACGATCGAAAAGATCACCTATGCGACCAAAAAGGAGCAGACGGTGGTATTCAACACAACCGGCGGCACGCTCGAGATCGATGCCGAAAAGAGCGATGTGAAGCACTATGGCAGCGCAGAGATTGTCACCATAAATTCTGTCGATTACAATTCGTATCATCTGTACGGCAGTGTTACAAATACGCTTACGGTAGAAAAAGGCCGCGTTTATTTTGAAGCTTCGTCCTCGGTAAGTACGGTAAAAGCCCAGCCTGCGGCCGAGGCAACAACCGGTTCAATCGTAATCGACGGCTCCTCGTCGGCTCAGGTGGGCGCGATTGTTATCAGCAGCACAACAACGACGAGCGTTGATGTTTCCGATGCGCTAACATCGTATATAACAGAAGATTCAGTTGTTGGGGGCAATACGCTTACTGAAATCGGAAATAAATATTTTTCCGGCGGCATGGGAACGGAAAACAATCCTTTCAAAATCTCCGACGAAACAGACCTTTTAAACGTCAATGTTTTGGCAGATGAACAAAAAACAACGGCATTTTATTTTACGCAGACAGCTGATATCAATGTAAACGCATCAAATTGGTGGGATAATGCCAGCCAGAGCGCAAAATCTCTCAATTTCAACGGTATTTATGACGGCGGCGGCAACGATATCAAATTGGCCGAAAGTTTTTCCAATATCACTGTTTTTGCACTGTTCTCGGTTACCGAAAGTGCTGTTATCAAAAACGTTAATTTGTATTCCGCGGCAGACTGCCTGATGGCGGCGGCACAGGGCGGTAGCGGTAATTTGCGCAGCATTACTCTTGATAATGTCGACGCGTACAGCATCGACAACGAGATGATTTATGTCAGTGCTTCGAATGCTGGCTTCATGATATATAGTCATCTTTATCCCGATTACGATTTAACTCTTACAATTACGAACTGCGATGTACGTGCAAGCATAACTAATACAGGCGACTGCACGGGCGTCTTTATGGGTGGCTGCATCTATTGGGGGCTTGCGCAAAGCAATCAGAGTGCAGGCAATACGAGAGACCACCGACTCATCATTACAAATTGCACTTTCTCCGGCGAGGTTTATGGGGCTTCGCAGGCAGGGCTTATTTTCGGTAACGGCGCGAGTGCCACATTCGGTGTCGGAAGATACGACGGCTGGACAAACGATGTCGCTTATGAATACATCGTCGAACATATGACGATAGAAAACGTAAAGAACAACGGTGTAATTTCCAGCGCGTACGGCGGTACGATATTCGGCGGCGATCCGAATAACAACGAGGTGATAAACCGTCTGCACAATCATTATCTTGCGGAAATCGGCGGTACATATCGTCAGAGCAAAAACATCTTGCAGGATATAAACGATTTACAGGTGTCTTACGATTCAGCGAAAGGATTTACGCTCAGCGGAACAGACCTGCCCGGCGGATATACTTATAAGTTAGAAGTATCGCCGAATCATATTTCGGCAAGTTCGCACAACGGCTACGACGGCCGCGGCATCATGATAGATATTTCCGTCGGCACTGTCGGCAGCAATGTTGTTTCGGCGGGAGGCGCTTATTTGGCGAGTGAAATGCCGGTGACCTTGCCGGATGGGTTCACATACGACTATTCGTTTGAATCCACATTTATGGTCGGAATTTATGTACACGACGACGGCAAGTTATATTTTGTATTGCCCGATCCGGGTGAAAGCGGCTATCCGAAGCCGGAGCCTCATTCAATGACAATTTCCGTAATTGCTTTGGATGCGTCGGGTACTGTTTGCGGGCAGAAAGTAATTTCAAGAGTAACGGCATAATAAACATCTGCCCCACCGGGGCGGCACAGGCAAGAAACAATGCGCCCCGCGCGGCGGGGCGCGTAAGATAAAACAAAAACGATAAAAAAATAGGAGGAGTAAAAAACACTATGAACACCAAAATGCAGACCAAAAAAGCAAAACGCGGTTTTACCATCACCGAACTTGTCATCGTCATCGCGGTCATCGCGATCCTCGCGGCCGTGCTGATCCCCACCTTCTCGAACGTGATCAAGCGCGCCAACGAGAGCGCCGCCATGCAGGAAGCTAAATCCGAATACGATAATTTCCGTCCTGAAACGATTTTGACCGATGAGGCAAATGTCGGAGACGATTATCTCTTTGTTTATAAAGACGGCGAAGATTATTTTGTCGTGATCGACGGTGTTTTCTATACGGATCCCGCAACGGTTACCGCTACCACAGAAGGTACACCTTTTACTTATGACATTGATGGAACAACCAAAAATTACAAAGTAGGTAAACAAGTTGGCGTAGAGAACGGCGTTTTGACCGATTATGATATTCAGAACGACAACATCGATATTTATGCCATCACTGTTGCCTAATGGGGAAACTCAGAATCCTACATAATAACAAAAAATGCTAAAGCGGGTAATACATCTGCATAGAGAATCCCGCAGGGGGGAGCAGGCGCGGCGTTTGTCGCACAGAGGCCGCGCCTGCTTTTCCGATAGGGAAGAATCTTTTTGTTCTTCCCTTCTTTTTTTCTTTGCAGGCTTTCGGCCGCATTACCTTCGGGCAAACGGCGGAGTAGTACTGAACAAACGGAAAGCCTGGCCGCCTTCGGGCAAATGGCAGGGCGGCTTTGAACCAATGGCAGGGCAGTACTGAACAAGCGGCAGAATTTGAACAAGCGGCAGAACAGCAAAGGGCAAAGCCGGTCATTCCCGCAAAGACGGGCGCATTTAAGCGGGAGAGAGGCTGTTTTCGATCAATTCGCGGACAAGGAGGGGCGCATGGCAAACAAAACAAAAAAACTGCGCAGGGCGTTCACCTTGTACGAGCTTGTCGTCGTGATCGCGCTTTTTGCGCTTGTCGGCGGCATGGTCACCTCCTTTATCGTGTTCATGGGCAATTACAGCCGCACTTCCGAGCGGCAGTCGCAGCGGGTCAGCGAGCTTACGCAGCTGCGCGGGGAGTTGGATACCTGGTTTTCCTTTGCCGATTCTTCCCAAAGCGCGCTCGAATTTCCCGAACAGGGCGACGTGCTCGTCCGTGCGGGCGATATGTCTCTTTCCTGCACCCGCGGGGAGGGGCAAAGCGAATTTACTTTCGATTACGGCGGGGAGCGCACACAGACGCTCACCTTTGAGAACGAATATATCCTTCATTTTTATACGGAAGGGCAGGTTTCCGTCTCGGGCGAAAACGTGCTCATCCGCTTTACGCTGTCCATGCGCGTGCAGGGCGGCGCGTATGCCTGCGAGGTGAGCTATGTCTGAGCCGTTCCGCGCAGCGCCGGACCGCCGCGCACAAAAAACTGTGAATTGCCGCACGTTCGATTTTGAGCAGAAACGCCGCGCAATAGTTATAAACCGCCGCGCACAAAAAACTGTGAAATGCCGCACGTTCGATTTTGAGCAGAAACGCCGCGCAATAGTTATAAACCGCAGCGCACAGAAAGCTGCGGAGCGCCGCGTTTTGCAAAGCGGTCGCCGCGCTGTGGGGACAGCCCGCAGTGCGCCGCGGATGAAACGCCGCGCCGGCTTTACGGTCGTCGAAATGGCGGTTTCGATGGCGCTCATCGCCCTTCTGACCGTCGCCTTTATCGCCACGTGCACCGTGAGCGCGAACTTGCAGGCGCGCGGCTCCAATGCGACCAAAGCGAGCAGTGCGGCGGCCGAATTTGTCGCCGCGTATGAACGCGTCGGGCAGGACGCCGCCGATGCAGACGCATTTTTCAACGCCTATCACACACAGCTCGCGTTCGGGCTGGGGATTACCTTTCCGTTCACCCTCAGCGACGGATTGTTTGTGAGCGACGGGGCAGAAGGGACTACCGGTGTGGGTATCAACGGCGAAATGGATTTTCAGGCGGAAGTGAATGCGGACGGCAGTATTTTCTATCGTTGCAGTACGTCGGAGTGGAGCGTGCAGGCGACGGCTGTTTACGGCGGCGGCATCACGGCAGAGGGCTACCTGAGCGGCTATTCCAAGCCGGTCTGTTCCTATTCTGTCGGGGAGGTGTCCGCATGAAACGACTTTTCAGGAACCTTTCGGAAAAACGCCAAAAGCGCAATGCGCGCCGCGGCGCGGCGATCGGCTATGTCGTCGCGCTCATGCTGGTCGTTACCGCCTTCAGTGCGCTGCTTTTGGGCATCTCTTCGCTGAGCACCCGCTCGGCGGATACGTATGACCGTTACGTCGAACAAAAGCTCGCGCTCGACGCGCTCGGTGACCGCATCTGTGAAAAATACGCGGGGAACACGGTCAGCTATGCCGACTTTGAGGCGCAGGGCTATGCGGTCAGCGACGACGGCGCGGGGAACGTCACCGTCCGCCGCAGCGAAAGCGACGTTCTCCTGGCCCTCACATTCGGGCAGGATGCCGAAGGGAACTGGTCGCTCGTCTCGTTCGTCTACGGCGAACCTGCGGCCTGATCGTGATTTTCGGCAAAAACGCCGAAAAAACTTGAGTTTTCGCGCGGCGGAAGAGCCGCGGCCTTGCAGAGGCGGACGTGTATCGGCGCAAAAGTCCGCAGCTAAACGCGTTTCGACGCAAAAGATCACATTTGTCTTTGCGGCGGCGCCGAGAGAAAATGGAGCATTTGCGCAGCGGATGGCGCCGAGACCTTACAAGGGCAATTATTTTTCGGCGCAAAAATCCGCAGCTATTTTTGCGGCGGGGTACCGAGAAAAAACAGATCTTTTCCGCGGCGGGTATGCCGCGGACGGACAACGGCGGGAAGGGCGCGGAATGGGTGCGCCGGAAATATCTGATTACACGAGGAGTGTGCCAATGAAACTGTTTGTCGGGTTCGACATGCACAACAGCAACATCAAGATCATGAACGCAGACAAACTGCACGCGGCCGCGGGGGCGGAATATCTGCATTTCAACGAGAGGATCTTCACGAAGGAATTTTTTGCCGAAGCGGCAGAGCTTCTTTCCGACTATTTCACCCGCAAGCCGACGCTGCGCAATCTGCAGGCGTATGTCATTCTGCCCGACGAGGCGGTGGGACTGGAAACTTTCAACATCCCCAACATGAACCGCACGCGCATGGCGCAGGCGCTCGAAGCGGAGCTCAACAACCTCTACGAAGGCAGGCAGAAATCGCGCAAGATCAACAAATTTCTGCTGAAAAGGGGCAAACAGTATTCGACTTTCGGGGCGATTTATTTTGACAAAGATCTCGTTGCGGAAATTTACAAACTTCTCACGCGGGTCAAAGTCTTTCCCTGCGCCACCACATACAGCGGAAATGCGCTCATCAACAGCGCGTTTGCCTATATGCCGCGCACGCGCGGCAAGAGTTTTCTGTTTGCCGACATTCATCTCGATCATACGGAGATCGCGCTCGCATCCAAGGGCAGAACGCTCGGCTTTGCCTCTTTGCCGCACGGCACGGCGCTTCTGAAAACGGACAAGGTGGAACAGGAATACATGTGCACCGATCACGAGGCGGGCGAGCTTGCGGTCATCAACGCGCGCGAGACGGCGCGCGCGAAGGCGCTCACCCTCTCCGAGGAGGATGCGTCCGACGGGATCCCCGAAGGCGCCACCATTGAGGACTATGCCGTGACCGAGGCGGGCGACGAGTACACCGGCACCCCGTCCCGCGCGGAAGCAGAGGCGGCGGCCGCGCAGGCGCAGACGGCTCCCATGGACCCCGCGCAGGAGAAGAACGTGCCAGAAACGTGGGCGAGGGAAGAGGAAAGGGAAGAGGGGGGCGCTCAGCCTTCCGCCGCAGAAGGCGGGGAAGGGGAGGAGACTCTCGTCGGGGCGCATCTCAACAAGGCCAAGGTTTATCGCAAGATGCCCCGCCGCTATCCCAAATTCATGCAGCGCCCTCTGCCGGAAACGCCGGAAGGGTTTCAGTATGAAAATTTCCGCATCATCATGAAGTGGGTCCTGCTCTATGCGCGGCAGGCCGCCTTGACCGAGTACATGACGGCTCCCGAGTTTATTCTCGTCAACATGCCCAAAGAGCTGTATTTCCTGCTGGATATGGCCAATACGGAGCAGAAAGAGGCGGGCACGCCGCGGTTTCTGCCCTTCGCCGCGGCGGACAAGCTCAGCCCCGATCTCAAGGGAAATCTCAATCTGATCGGCGGGCTGTACGAAAACAAGTTCAACAAAGACGGCAATTTCTGATCTATGGAAACATACTATCTCGCCTGTGCCTACGTTCTTGCGGGCGTTCTTGGACTGTGTGTGGGCAGCTTTCTCAACGTGCTCATTTATCGGCTCCCGCGCGGCATGAACATCGCCAAGCCGCCATCCCACTGTCCGGCCTGCGGCTATCGGTTAAAGTGGTACGACAATATCCCCGTACTCTCCTATTGCATCCTGCGCGGGCGGTGCCGCAATTGCGGCGGGCATATCTCCTTCCGCTATACCGCGGTCGAACTTCTCAACTGCGGATTGTGGCTGGCCTGCGTGGCGGCGTTCTGGCGGTATGGCATAGGCTATACGGTCGTCTGTGCGCTCGCCCTTTCCGCGCTCGTCGTCGAGTTCTTTGCCGATCTCGAAACGATGACCGTTCCCGACAGCATGACCATCGGGGTCGCCCTTTGCGGCGCCGCGGCGCTCGTGCTGGAAGTTTTCGGGCTGGGCGCGGGGATCTCCTGGCAGGACAGGCTGTGGGGCGCCCTCGCGGGCGGCGGTTTCTTTGCTCTCTTTTACGGTGGCTCCCTTCTCGTTTTGCGGCGCGAAGGCCTCGGCTTTGGCGACGTAAAACTGATGGCCGCCGCCGGGCTTCTCCTCGGCTGGCAGAATCTCATCGTCAGCGTCCTCTTTGCCAGCCTTGCCGCTGTGCTCGTTATGGGCATCGGCAGAGCGTTTGTCCGCCCCGCGCACGTCTCCGAAAATGCGCAAAAATCCGATGACCTCACGCAGGGGAATGTTACAGATGCCTCCGCGCAGGCGGACATTTCGCAAAACGTCTCCGAAAATGCGGAAAATTCCGCTGCGCCCGCGCAGGCGAATGTTTTCGCTTCCCCCGCGCAGGCGGATGTTACAGATACCCCCGCGCAGACGGGCACTTCTGAAGCGATACCCGAAAATGCGGACGGCTGCGTGGAGAAAGAAAAAAAGTTCGAATTTCCGTTTGTGCCCTTTCTCGCATCGGGCATTGCGCTGGCTCTCTTTTTCGGCACCGCGATCTGCACCTGGTACATGGGGCTGTTCGCATGATCGCGGCAAATAAAGCATAGCTTCGGGCAAAGTGAGACGGAAGTCTCCTTTTCGGAGAGCGGGCAGCTTGTATATACAGAAAGGTCGGCTTCTCTTTGGAGAGCGGGCGGCATGTACAGACAGAAAGGCCGGGCCCTTTTCGGAGAGCTGGCGGCTTGTACAGACAGAAAGGTCTGATAATGGCAGAAAATACTTTTTCGATGCCAAAGGAAGCGGTTTTTGTTCATAGGGGGGCGGCGCGGCTTTGCAAAAGACGGCGGCCCGCAATTAAAGAGGGGTGCGGCTCTTTTTTCGAAAAGGGCGGCGGGGCATCATACCAAGAGGTGAGCGATTGAGAAAATTCAAGTATAAGGCCGTCAACCTGTACGGCAAAAAATTCGAAGGCAGTTTTCTGGCGGAGAATGAAAAGGACCTGCGCGAACAGCTGGCAAAGCAGGGGCTGTATCTTCTGTCCTCCCGTCCCGATTCGGAAAAGGCGCCCAATCCCTTTTTCAGTTTTACGGGCAAAGTCAGTGTGGGCGAGCTCTCCAACTTTTCGCGGCAGTTTGCCATCATGCTCTCGTCCGGCACGTCCATCATCGATTCGCTCAACATCCTCAAGGGGCAGTCGTACTCTTCCTTTTTCCGTCGCGTTCTCGACCAGGTGTTCGAGGAGGTCAAGGCGGGAAAACTTCTGAGCGAGGCGATGTCCAAGCACAAGCGCGCCTTTCCGAACTTCTTCGTCAGTATGGTGCGCATCGGCGAGCTGTCCGGGCAGATCGACAACGTGCTCGTCCAGGTCGCCGACTATTTCGAGTCGGACGCCAAGATCCGCGCCAAGACCAAGGCGGCGCTCATCTATCCCGCCTTTCTCGTGGTCATGGCCATCGCCATTCTCGTCCTGATGGTCGTCTTCATCATCCCGACCTTTCAGGATGCCCTCTCTTCGCTGGACGTCGAGATGCCTGCGCTGACCATGGCGCTGTACGATTTCAGCGCATACGTCCGCGAAAATTGGACGTACATCGTCCTCATCGCGGCGGCGGTTGTGGGGCTTTTTCTCCTCTTTATCCATTCCCGTCGCGGAAGGCTCCTGTGGGACCGGTTCAAGTTCAGTCTGCCGTATGTGCGGGAGGTCATCCGCTATAACATTTCCGCGCGGTTCAGCCGTTCTTTTTCCCTGCTCATCGCCAGCGGCATGGACATCGCCGACGCGCTCGATGAGGTCGTCATCGTCATGGGCAACAAATACGTCGAGCAGCAGTTCAGAAAGGCGGCGGAAGACGTGCGCCGCGGGATGTCGCTGACCATGGCGCTGCAGAGCTACAAGCTCTTTCCGCTCATGCTCATCCAGATGGTTTCGGTAGGGGAAAAGTCCGGCCGCATCGACGAGGTGCTCGGCCGCTCCTGTTCCTATTTTGAAAACCAGGTGGAGCGCTCTCTGACGACGCTCACCGGCTTTATTCAGCCGATCATTCTCATCATCATCGGCGCGAGTGTCGGCATCCTGTTCTACGCCGTCTACTCGCCTCTGCTGCAGGTGATGAACACGCTGTAAGCCTTTTCGGCCGCGGCGGCATTTTACGAAAAACACATTGAGGGTAAGCTATGGACCTGAACTATGAAATTCTGCAGTACTACGCCTATAAAAAGGTGATCAAGCGCCGGCAGGTGAAGGGGATTTACGAAGATTGCACCCGCCTGCAGATGCCTGTCGAAAATTACATGATCGCCAAGGGTTATTGCACGCAGGTCACCGCATTGGCGGCGCTGGGCGAATTTTTCTGCCTGCCGTACTGTGAAATGGGCATGCTCGAGCCGGACAGGGAACTTCTGAAAAACGTCTCCTTTGCCTTTTTGCGCAAGCACAAATTCGTTCCTGTCTCGCGGGACAGGCGCGGCGTGCTCCTGGTCGCCGTTGCGCGGCCGCTGGATATGTCCGCGATGTCCATGATCAGCCAGGTGTATGTGGGGCCCGTCGACTTTGTCCTCGTTCCCTCCGTGCAGGTGGATGTGTTCATCGACTCCATCGTGGCGGTGCAGTCCACGACGGACGCCCTGCAGGATCTGCAGCGCGCCAAGGACAAGGAGCTGGTCGACGCGGCCATGAGCAATGCGCCCGCCAACCTCATCGACCGCGACGACGACGTCATCAACAACCCCGCCGTGCGCCTGGTCGACTCCATCATCAAGGAGGCGGTGCCCTTCCGCGCGAGCGATATCCACATCGAGCCCTTCGAAAAGGCGGTCAAGGTGCGTTACCGTATCGACGGCGATCTGCAGGTGCGCGCGGAATTCCCCATCGAGAGCTACGCCGCCATCTGCGCCCGCCTCAAGATCCTTTCGGGCATTTCCATCGCCGAGCGACGCGTCCCGCAGGACGGCCGCATCAGCATGACCATCAACGGCACCGATTACGACTTCCGCGTATCCACCCTTCCCACGGTGTACGGGGAAAAGTTCGTGATCCGCGTGCTGGACAAGAGCACTTTCAACTTCACCCGCACCGAGCTCGGCTTCACGCCCGAGGAGAACGCCGTCATCGACCGCATCCTCGCGCACGCCTACGGCATCGTCCTTCTGACAGGGCCTACGGGCTGCGGCAAATCCACCACGCTGTATTCCTTTTTGAAAGAGATCAACAAGCCGTCGGTGAACGTGATCACCGTCGAAGACCCGGTCGAGTACACGATGTCCGGCATCAATCAGGTGCAGGTGAACAACAAGGCCAACCTCACCTTTGCCAGCGCCCTGCGCAGTATCCTGCGGCAGGACCCGGACATCATCATGGTCGGCGAGATCCGCGACGAGGATACTGCCGAGATCGCCGTGCGCGCGGCGATCACGGGGCATCTCGTCTTCTCCACGCTGCACACCAACGACGCGCCCGGCGCCATCGTCCGTCTGGAAGACATGAAGGTCACCGATTATCTCGTGGCCGATGCGGTGGTGGGCGTCATCGCCCAGCGCCTTGTCAAGCGGCTTTGCCCCGCCTGCAAAAAGCGCGGCAAGACCACGGAGGCGGAAATGAAGATCCTCGGCATCGACGAGCCCGTGTCCGTGTTCCGCCCGCAGGGCTGCCAGTATTGCAACAATACCGGCTACAAGGGCCGCATCGCCGTACACGAGATCATGTACATGACGGATGAGATCAAGTCCGCCGTGGTGGCGGGAAAACCGGTCGAAGAGCTGAGGACCCTCGCCGAAAAAGGCGGCATGGTCAACCTGTGGGAAAGCTGCAAAAAGCTCGTTCTCAAAGGCGTGACCGATATTGCGGAACTCATGAGCATGTTCGACGATTGACGCGCCGAAGTTTATCTGCGTGCTGTTTTGACGGCTGCGATGAGAATTTGTTTTCCTCCTTGCAAGAGCCGCCGTTTTTCCGCGCGGCGCGCCCGTTTTGGCCGCGGCGAAAAATTGTATTGCGCCCGCGTCATCCGCCGCGCCCGTACTGACTGTCGCGCCGCGGTTTCGTTTTGTGCTTGACCCCAAATCAGGCACCGAAGTTTATCCGCACACCCGGGTCATGATGATTGACGCGCCGTGCGATTTATGCTATAATTTTCCTGTAAAGGAGTAAACGCGCTATGAAAAAGATCACAAAAAAGACGTGCGAAAACGGCATCAAGTGTATTCTGTTTATCGCCGTGGGGTGTTTTGTTCTCTTTATGATCAGCGTCTTCGGGATCTATCCCGCGGATGCGCAGACGTGGTATCTGATCGGCCTTCTCACGGCTGTTGCGGCCGTTGAATGGGCAGCGATGGCCGTGTTCCTGCATTTCCGTTCGGACGAGATCGGCGAGACGTACAGAATGGACCCGCTGCACTGGTTTCTCGCGGCGCTGCCTGCCATCGTGCTGGGCGTCGTGCTGATCATTCTATATTCCGTCTTCGGCGGCACAGTCTCCTTCTTTGCCGTGCGCGGGGGGAACTTCGGGCTGAGCTTTCTCATCCTTCTCGCGGGCACGGGGCTTTGCTATCTTTTCGACTACGCCTATGTGAGCGTCACGAAGAAAAATACGATACAGCAGACGACGGTGAAGATCGTCAAAAAAGAGGCGCGTTCCAAAAAATCCGCCGAACCTTCCAAGGCGGACGAAAAGCTCGCCAAAAAGATGGATCCGGAAACGGCGGTCTTTCCCGACCTGGTCGCGATGGACAAGGAATATCTTCTGCATCCTTTCGTTCCGAAGCCTTCTGCCAAAGTCACCCTGCGCCAGCTGTGCGACGGGTTCAACGCCTACCTTGAAAGCCATGAAATGTACTACACGCCCGAAACCATCCGCGCCTTTGTCAGCGGCCTGGCGTGCTCGCACTTCATGATCCTGGAAGGCCTTTCGGGTACCGGCAAGACCTCCCTTCCCAAATTTTTCGCCGAATATGCGGGCACCAACGTCTGTTTCACGTCTGTGCAGGCGTCCTGGAAAGACCGCAGCGACATTCTCGGCTACTACAACGACTTTGTCGGCAAATTCAAAGAGACGCCCTTCCTGCGCGAACTTTACCGCGCCGGCTACGAGAAGGACCAGGTCTGCCTGATGGTGCTGGACGAGATGAACCTTTCGCGTATCGAGTACTATTTTGCCGATTTCCTTTCCGTGCTCGAGCTGGACGAGAGCCAGTGGAAGATCGAGCTGATGCCCGTCTCCACGGGCGGAACGCTCCCCGCGCGGCTGGACGGCTGTTCGGTGGTCATCCCGCAGAACGTCTGGTTTGTGGGCACGGCCAACAAGGACGATTCCACCTTCACGGTCACCGACAAGGTGTATGACCGCGCCGTCATCATCGACTTCTCGCAGCGCAACGCGCCGAGCGGTATCCGCCGCAACGTGCCGCCCATCCACATCGGGTCGGAGGCCTTGCAGGCGCTGTACGACGAGGCGGTCGCCAACCCCAACTACAACCTTTCCCGCGAGGATTTTGATCGGTTTTCCGCCATTTCGCAGTTTGTTCTGGACGCGTTCGACATCAACTTCGGCAACCGTATCCTCAACCAGATCGTGCGCTTTGTGCCCGTCTATGTGGCCTGCGGCGGCACCTCTGCCAAGGCCATCGACCTGATGTTCGCGCGCAAAGTCATGCGCAAGCTGGAAGGCAGGTTCGACGACGGCGTCAAGGCCAACCTCGTCAAGCTGGAAAAGCTCATCCTGCAGAACTACACCAAGACGGATTTTTCCGCGACGCTCGAAACGATCGCCCGGCTGAAGAGGAAGCTGTTCTGATATGTCTGTCGCCTCTCTGGAAAAGTTCAATAAGCAATTCGAGCATACGGGGCCGCGAACCGTTTCCGAGATCCTCGCCGAGGAGCGTGCGGGCAGTTTCGCCTTTTACATCCCCACGGCGGACAAGCTGGATACCGCATCCCTCGTCGACCGCATCGAAGCCTGTATCCCTTCGCTTATCAGCATCGCGCAGTCGCCGCACATCGTCCTCAAAGACGAGTACAAGCAGGTGCGCACGGAAAAGGCCGCCAACCTGACGCCGCAGGGCATCCGCATGACGGCCAAAGACCCGAAGCTGTGGAAGATGAAGGACGGCAAGCTTCGCCCCGAATACGTCTATTCCAAGAGCAGGGAAGACGAGTACAACACCTATGAAAACCGCGTCGTGCGCGCGCTCATCGACAAGATCGTGCGGTTTTTGAATCTTCCGCTCGAATATGCCAAAGACGGCGTGAAAAATCTCTACGAGGCCTATTTCCAGCATTCCGCGCTCAACAAATTCGACCTCGTCAAACTGATCGACGCCGATCTGTACAAGGCCAGCGATCCGCGCTCCTTCAACGATTACAAAAAGCTCTTTTATCTGCGCGGCAAGCTCGCACAGCTGCGCTCGGGCGCCTTTTACAAGACGATGTCGCAGTTCCCGCTCTTTACAGGCCGCCCGGAGGTCACCAACCTCTTTCTGCACAACCCCGATTACCGCAACTGTTTCCGCCTGTGGCTGTTCCTCGACGAGTTCAACGCCGGGCTCTCCCTCCTTTCGCAGGAGGAGCAGCGGTCTGTCTATTGCGCGTTCATTTCGCTTGCGATGATCTCCGCCTATGTGCAGCTGGGGTTCCGGATCGAAACGGACGCCTCTGTGGGCAAGATCGACGAAAATTTTTCCTTAAAGGGGTTTGTCCTGACCAACGAATGGTTCAAGGTGACCCTCCATGCGGAGCCGGGCAGGATCGAGGTGCTCGTGCAGTGCCCGAAGATCCGCGCCCAGCAGACCACCGTCATCGAGCTGCACACCAATATCGCCGAACAGTACGGCAAAGACAACCAGTTCGTCGTCAGCCTTCACCGCACCGACTACAACGACCGCGCCGCCTGCGTGGTGCCGGGCAATAAAAATTCCCTCAAAGACCTCGAATCGATCGTGCGCTGCACCGTCTTTACCTTCGAGGCAAAGCGGGAGATCTACGACAGGCTGTGCCTCATCTGCGGGAGCAACGCCCTCGAAGACAAGGATTATTTCTACCGCTGCGACGATTGCGGCGCCGTCTATTGCTTCCTCGACGACGAGCACGTCTGGGTCAACCAGTTCAACGTGCTCTCCGACCGCGGCGAGGGTACCCTCTGAATTTACAAAAGAAAAGAGCGCCTTGCGGGCCGCGTCCGCGCGGGGCGCTCTTTGCGTAGAAGCATTTTTCGGCCGAGACCCCCGCGCGGCGGCTTTGGCAGAATGGCGGCCCGCGCTCTTTGCCGCGCGGCGGCATTATTCAAAGGCGGTGCCGCTCGCTTTTCCCGCGCGCTTTCCGCAGCCTGTGCGCTTTGCGCCGACGCTCGCTTCGCCGCGCGGCATTCCCCAGTCCGTGCGTTTTTCCGCGCCCGCCCGAAAAACGAAAAGGGCCCGCCCGGGGCTTTTGGGGCAATGTGCGGGCGGGGGCGGGAATCGTTGACAAAGTGCGCGCGGCTGTGGTATAATCGACAGGATACAGGAGTAAAGAGATATGTTCAAGGCAGACGATTACAGAATACGCGCCAAGGCGCTTGCCGAAACGCTGGAAGAGACGAAAGCGGCGCTGGAGATCGACGATCTGCGCGTAAAGCTTGCAGATCTGAAGGCGAAGCAGGAAAAGCCGGAAGTATGGCAGAACCTCGAGCTTTCCGCCAAGCTGGGGCGGGAGGTTTCCGCCATCGAAGGCAAGATCGGCGCATACGAGAAGGGGAAAAAGGCGCTCGACGAGGTCACCGAAGTCATCGATCTCATCGAGGAGACGGAGGAGGAAGACCTCGTTCCCGAGCTGGATGCCCTTCTGAAAACGGCGGAAGAGGATCTGGAAGACATGCGCATCCGTTCGCTGCTGCGCGGGAAATACGACAGTTACAACGCCCTTCTGACCCTGCATTCGGGAGCGGGCGGCACCGAGAGCTGCGACTGGGTTTCCATGCTCTACCGCATGTACACCCGCTATGCCGAGCGCAACGGTTATAAAGTGACCGAGATCGACCGTCTGGACGGCGACGAGGCGGGCATCAAGAGCGTGGACTTCCGCATCGAAGGGGAGAACGCCTACGGCTATCTGAAGGCGGAGAAGGGTGTACACCGTCTGGTGCGTATCTCGCCGTTCGACGCGAACAAGCGCCGCCATACCTCCTTTGCCTCGCTCGAAGTCATGCCCGAGATCGAGGACGACGGAGACATCGAGATCCGCCCGGAAGATCTGAAAGTGACCACCTTCCGTTCGTCGGGCGCGGGCGGCCAGCACATCAACAAGACGGAGTCGGCCATCCGCATCCAGCACGTGCCGACGGGCATCGTCGTTTCCTGCCAGAACGAGCGTTCGCAGATCCAGAACCGCGAAATGGCGATGAAGATGCTCCGTTCCAAGCTGATCGAACTCAAAGAGAGCGAGCGGCTCGCCCAGGAACAGAACCTCAAAGGGGAGATCAAAAAGATCGAGTGGGGCAGTCAGATCCGCAGCTATGTCTTCTGTCCGTACACGCTCGTCAAAGATCACCGCACGGGCTATGAGACGGGCAACATCCAGGCGGTCATGGACGGAGACATTCAGCCGTTTATCATCGAATATCTGAAAAAGAGCTGATCTTTCGCCGCGCCGCGGCGGGCTTTTGCCGGGGAGGCTGAAAGGACGGGGGAGCGTACAGGATGGTCAGGTACTATAAAAATTACCGTCGGCGCGGGAACGCCGCGTTTTTCGGAATTTTAGGCGGCATATTCGTCGTGCTGGGCGTGCTCTCCTTCTTTTTCTGGGTGCGCGCGGCGGCGTATGCGTTCGCGGCGTTCGGGGTGCTTCTCGCCGTACTGCCGCAGTTTGTTGTCTTTGCACGGTATTGGCTGGACGGGGATATCCTCCGTTACACCTGCTGCGGCCTGCCGCGCAGGTTCGACGTGAAAGAGCTCGGCGCGGCGATCGTCTGCACCTACGACGAATACCGCCGCGGCAAGGGATTCCGCCCCGCCACCTTTGCGCTGAACGGCGGAACGGCCACCGTGCCCGCGCTCTGCCTGTTTACCAGCATAGACGAGGATGAACTGGACCTGTGCGACACCCGCACGGCCGCCCGCATGACCTTCCGAAAGGAACACGTCGCGGATATGTGCCTGGATTTCGATTTTCTCAGACAGCTGCACGAATCGGGCTTTTCCGGAAAGGTGTACGTCTCGGAATTCATCTATACGATGTACGAGCCGGCATTCGGGCGCATTTTCAGTGACGGGGAGATCGAGGTATACGACCGCATCCCCCGCAAAGTAAAGAAATTGTTGAAGTGAGGGCGGGGCCCTCACTTCTCAGGATCCGGCGCGCGCCCTGCGGGCGCGCGCCGTCTGTACCGCCGCACCTGTCGCGTGCGGCAAAGGAGGACGCCATGGGATATGCCGCGCGCTTTGCGCATCTTCGGCGCAAGGAACGTCCGCTGCTGCTCGGCATCGAGAGTTCGTGCGACGAGACGGCTGCCGCCGTCATCCGCGGGCGGGAGATCCTCTCTTCCGTCATACTCTCTTCGGCCGCGGAGCAGGCAAAGTACGGCGGCGTGGTGCCGGAAGTCGCCTCCCGGGCCCACACGGACGCCATTTCCGAGGCGGTGCGCCGCGCCCTGGATGAGGCGGGAACGCCGCGCGAATCGCTGGACGCCGTCGCCGTCACCTACGGGGCGGGACTTCTGGGCGCACTTCTCGTCGGACTGTCCTTTGCGAAGTCCTTTGCCTGGGCGCTGGGCATCCCGCTGATCGCGGTCGATCACATCCGCGGCCACATGGCGGCGGCATATCTGGCCGATCCCGCCCTGGAGCCGCCCTTTATCACCCTTCTTGCAAGCGGCGGACACACCGCCGTGTTGTACACGAAGAGCTACACCGATTTCGAGATCATGGGTTCCACGCGCGACGACGCCGCGGGGGAAGCCTTCGACAAGGCCGCCCGCGTGCTCGGCCTGCCCTATCCGGGCGGCCCGAACATCGAAAAGCTCGCGCGCGAGGGAGAGCCGAACATTCCCTTCCCGAAAATGTTCCGCGGCGCAGGTTATGATTTTTCGTACAGCGGGTTAAAGACGGCTGTCATCAACTATTGCCACAACAAGGAACAGAAGGGCGAGCCGTACAGCCGTGCGGATGTGGCTGCGTCCTTTCAGCAGGCGGCCTGCGGCGCACTCGTCGAGCGGGCGGTGGCGGCCGCCAAAGAGCGCGGCTGCGGCGTCATCGCGGCGGGCGGCGGCGTCATCGCCAACGGCTGGCTGCGGGAACACCTCGCGGCCGCCTGCCGAAAAGAAGGCCTGCGCGCCGTCCTTCCCGAAAAGAAATTCTGCACCGACAACGCCGCCATGATTGCCTCCGAAGGCCTCGTGCAGTACCGCGCCGGCAATTTTGCCGACCTTTCCGTCAACGCCTGCGCCCATATCCCCCTCGGCAAAAAGGGAAAACAGTAATTCCGCCCGCGCTATCGGGGTGGGGGCGCCCGTCCGAGCGCGTCCGCCATTCCCGAACGCCTGTGCATCTGCTCCTCGGATTGTAAATACGTCGTGTTCGTCCGCCGAATCCCGCCGCAGTGCAGGGCGTCGCGCGGCAAAAGGCCGTGCCCGAGCGTACGGAAAGTAAAATTTTGCACCTCGCGCATAAGAAAATGAATTTCTGTCTATAATCGTCTCCGAAACTGTCCGGAGGCGATTTTTTATGTTCGCAAAGATCTTTGCGCCGTTTGCGGCGGCCCTTCTGTGCGCGGCGGCACTCCTTCTTCCCCAGCTTGCGGAGCGCTCGCTGCTGTTTGCGGGCGCGCAGTCCTACACCTTTTACGCGCAGAGTGCGAGCTCGCAGGCGCAGATCGTGCAGGCGACGCCGCAGCAAGCGTTTGCCGTAAAACTGACGCTTTGCGGACTCACGGGGGAAAGCGCGCAGTATGAGAGCGTCGAAGAGGCCTTCTCCCAGGCGCAGAAGTACGGCGCGACGCTCGCCTTTGCCGAGCGCGCGGCGGACGTGGAAAACTATTATTATTATTCTCCGCGCCTTCCCGGTAGCGTGGAGATCGGCGGGCAGCGGGTGAACCTGCACGTGGCCGTGCGCGGCGGCAGGGCCGCGGTGGGGTCGCCGCTCATTTTCGGCGGGTATTGAGCAGGGTTTTGCAAAAATTTTTTCGCCGCGGGTATAAATGCGGCGAAAGTGTCAAAAATCAAACCAACAAAATCTTTTCGGAGGAAAGAAAGATGAAAAAAAATCACGAAGAACTGGAGCAGCAGGGCGAAGTCCCCGCAAAGTCGCGCCGCAAGGTCGTATATACAATCGTATTGGCGGCGTGCGCGCTCGTGCTCATCGCAGCGATCACCCTTACAGCTGTATTTGTGACGCGCGATAACGGCGTATCCATCGAACAGCCCGTGCCCGATGACGACAAGGACGAGCAGGGAGAGGAAGACAAACCGGATGAGCCGGACACCCCCAGCGACGTGGAACCGGTATTTTCTATGCCCGTTCAGAATGCCGAACTCGGCACGACCTTCACGTTCTGGCACAACCAGACGCTCAACCGCTATAACCTGCACACGGGCATCGACTTCAAGGCAGAGGCGGGCACGTCTGTCACGGCGGCGTATGCGGGCACGGTGGAAAGCATCACCGATACCATCCTCGAAGGCGGGAAAGTGGTGCTTGACCACGGCAACGGACTCAAGACGGAATATGCTTCTATCGACGTGGCGGCCGGCCTGAAAGTGGGCGACAGCGTGGCCCAGGGCCAGACCATCGGCAGCGTTTCCGCGGCGGCCGACGCGATGGGCAACGAGTTCGCCGAAGGCGCACACCTGCACTTCGAAGTGATCGAAGACGGCGCCAGCATCGACCCCGTCGCTTATCTTGACTACGACGAAAAATAATTTTTTCTCCATCTCATCCCACGGGCGCCCCGCCGCTGCTTTTGCAGCGGCGGGGCGCCTTTGCATAAAAAAAGCGCGGCAGCTTTCCCGCAGATCGGAAAACCGCGTCGGGCGCCGTTGCATAAATAACATCGCGGTAGAAACCTTTGCAAAAAAACAACGCGGCAGGTACCTTTGCATAAAAAATTTCGCGGCGGGGCGGCTCTGTGCGGAAAGAATGGCGGTGGGGGAGAAAAAATTCGAGAGGATCGGAAAAAGGATGTACAAAAGCGTATAAATGTGGTAAAATATTCCCGAACATACCGTAATTGGTCCGGGAGGAAAAACCGCCGATGCATGAAGGGCACAGAGAGCGCATGCGGGAGCGCCTTCTTTCTGCCGACGAATCGCTGACCGACTGCGAATTGCTTGAGATCCTGCTGTACGACAGCATCGACAGAAAGAACACCAATCCCATCGCGCACCGTCTGCTGGACAGTTTTATCGACCTGCAGCACATATTTACGGCCACGCCGCGGCTTCTGTGCATGGTGGCGGGGATCGGGCCGCACACGGCAGAGCGCATCTGGCTGTGCGGCAGGCTTCTTGCGCGCATCGGAAAGATGCCCGGCCGCCGGCGGGTGAACCTGCGCAATTTCGGGCAGGTGCGGGCGTTTGTCGCGGAGCGTTTTTCTGCGGCGGAGAACGAGTGTGCGGAGGTCTATCTGCTGGACGATGCGGGCAACCTTCTGGCCTGCAAGACGCTGGACGGTGCCGACAGGCAGAAAATCCGTTTTGACAGCAAGACGCTCGGAACGCTTCTGGGCGAAATGCGTCCGTCCGGGGTCATCTTTGCGCACAATCATCCGAGCGGAAACTGTCAGCCCTCTTTGCAGGACGACGCGTCCCTGCGCGAACTGGGCGAGATGTGTGCGCTGCACGGTGTGATGCTGCAGGACAGCATCATCTTTTCCGACGGCAAAATGTACAGCTATTACCAGGAAGACCGCCTCAAAGCGCTGCTGCTTTAAGGGCGGCGCCGAAAAATTTCAAGAATTTCACAGCTGAGAGGTCAAGACTATGAATGAAGTGAGAACGAGATTTGCCCCCAGTCCTACGGGGTATATGCACATCGGCAACCTGCGCACCGCCCTTTACGGCTATCTCTACGCGAAAAAAGAGGGCGGGAAGTTTATCCTGCGCCTGGAAGATACCGACGCCAAACGGTATGTGGAGGATGCGGTGCAGATCATCTACGACACCCTCAAAGATGCCGGCATCACCTACGACGAGGGGCCGGACATCGGCGGGCCGTGCGGGCCGTACGTGCAGAGTGAGCGCGCCGCCATCTATAAAAAATACGCCGAAGAACTCGTGCGGCTGGGCGGGGCATACTATTGTTTCTGCGACAAAGAGCGCATCGAGTCGCTCAAAGACGAGAACGGCGTCGGCCGCTATGACAAGCACTGTCTGCATCTCTCCAAAGAGGAAGTTGCAGAGAAGCTGGCCGCGGGCGTTCCGTACGTCATCCGCCAGAATGTGCCGCTCGAAGGCACGGGGAGCTACGAAGACCTCGTCTACGGGAAGGTGAGCGTCGATTTCAAGGACATCGAAGACGGTATCCTTCTCAAGAGCGACGGCATGCCCACCTACAATTTTGCGAACGTCGTGGACGATCACCTGATGGGGATCACGCACGTCATCCGCGGCAGCGAATATCTCTCATCCACCCCCAAATACAATCTCATGTACGACGCGTTCGGCTGGCAGCGGCCTGTCTATATCCACCTGCCGCCCATCATGAAAGACGCGCACAACAAGCTCTCCAAGCGTAACGGAGACGCGAGTTACCAGGATCTCGTCGCGAAGGGGTATGTGAAGCAGGCGATCGTCAACTACATCGCGCTTCTCGGCTGGAGCCCCAAAACCAACACCGAAAAGATGACGCTCAGAGAGCTGGAAGAGAATTTTTCCCTTTCGGGGCTGAACAAATCGCCCGCCATCTTCGACGAGGCGAAACTGCGCTGGCTCTCGGGCGAATATCTCAAGGAGATGAGCGGGGAAGAGTTCGCGGCCCTGGCGACGCCTTTTCTGGAAAAGAGCAAGGCGTACGGCAAATACGATGCGGAGAAACTTCTCGCCATCGTCAAGACGCGCGTGGACATCCTCAGCGAGATCCCGTCCAAACTGGATTTTCTCGAAGAATACGGCAAGATCGATCCGGCCCTGTATTTCAACAAAAAGATGAAGTCGGATGCGCAGATCGCCAAGACCGTTCTGCCCGCCGCGGCGCAAACGCTTGCGGGGGTGGAGAAATTTGAAAATGCCGAGCTGTACGCCGCGCTCGTGGCGCTGGCGGGGGACCTGGGCATGAAGAACGGGCAGGTGCTGTGGTGCGTGCGCATCGCGCTCACCGCCCGCGAAAATACGCCGGGCGGCGCCAGCGAGATGGCGGAGCTGCTCGGAAAGGAGCGCTGCCTTGCGCGCCTGTCGCAGGCGGAAGGCTGGCTGAAAGAGGAATGAGCCCGAAAAAGGACAAGAAAAAGGGCAGGAATGCGCTGTATTTCCTCTTCCGCGACGGAAACTTTCTGCAGGTTTTGCGCGTCATCATCTTTGCGCTCCTGTGCGTTCTGTGCGTGGTCGTGGCGGTCTCTTCCATTCGCCTGGGGACTCTCGCCGTCATCATGACGGCTTCCGCCTCCGCCGTGCTTATCGTCTCCATGGCGGTGAAGATCTTCGCCATGGGCACCTTTCACCGTAAGATCGCCTGGTATGTGCTCGACAGCCTCCTTCTCATCGTGATCGCGGTTTTTTCCGGCTGGCGCGTCTCCATCGCCATTCACTCCTCTTACTGCTACCTCATCTACGCGCTCGTCCTTTCCGAGTTCTATCTCTCCGCGCCCCTTCTGCGCGACAACTTCATCATGTTCGCCGTCAATCTCGCCTCCTACACGGTGGTGTATACGGTCAGCGCGGTCATCCACAACGAGTTCGGTTCGGCGTTCGACATCTCTTCCGAATATGTTCTGGCGCTCGTTCTGCTCGTCTTGCACTTTATCATGTTCAACTTTGCGATGGCGCTTTCCCGCAAGAATAAGCAAATTGAGCAAAATCTTTCCGAACTGGAAGAGAGCCGCAACGAGCTCTTGCGCGCGTACGACAAGCTCGAAGAGGCCACCGTCATCGAAGAGCGCAACCGCATCGCCAAGGACATCCACGATACGGTGGGGCACTCGCTCACGACGGTCATCATGCAGACGGAGGCGGCGCGGCTTGCCGTGGACAAGGATCCGGAAGAGGCCAAACGCCAGATCGCTGCCGCGCACATGCAGGCGAAGAATTGCCTGGAAGAGCTGCGCCTTTCGGTGCATCTTCTGTCCGGGAGAAATGAAAATATTTCTTTCAAGCAGTATCTGGAAAACATTCTCGGGGAGACGGCGGGCCTGTTTACCATCCGCAGCAAGATCGACGACATCGAGCTGACCGAAGAGGCGGAACGGTTCATCGCCAACACCCTGCGCGAGGGGATCTCCAACGGGATCCGTCACGGCGGAAGCACCGCATTCTTTTTTGAGCTCAAAGACATGGGCAACTATGTCGAGATGCTGCTTTCGGACAACGGCAGCGGCGTGAACATGGCGAATTTCCGCGAGGGATTCGGGCTTTCGGGCATGCGCGCCAAGGCGGAGTCTTTCGGCGGCATGGTCAATTTCTCTTCGGAAGAAGGGGAGGGGTTTGAGATCCGTCTCAGCCTTCCCGGAAAATACAAATTGCAGCCTGCGGGCGAAAAGAGGGAACAGAGCAATGAAGATTAAAGTGATGATCGTCGACGATCAGGTAATACTTTCCGAAGGCATCCGCAGCGTGATCGCCTCCAGCGACGATATCGACGTCATCGCCGTCGAGAGCGGCGGACAGCAGGCGCTGGACAGGATGGCGGCGGGCGCCGTGCCCGACGTGGTCCTGCTGGATATCCGCATGCCCGGCATGAACGGCGTGGTCACCACCGGCGAGATCACCAAGCGCTATCCGAACGTGAAGGTGCTCATCCTCACCACCTTCGACGACAGCGATTATATCCTCAATGCCCTCAACAACGGCGCCTGCGGCTATCTTCTGAAGGATATCAGCGCGGATGCGCTCATCGAGGCGATCAAGAATGCCTACAAGGGGGACACCATCCTCCCCGCCAAGATCGCCCGCAAGATCACCGATGCCGCCAAGATGGTCACCTCCGACCGCGAGATCAAATTGCGCCGCGCCTTCGGCCTTTCCGACCGCGAGGTGGAGATCGCCGTCATGCTCTACGAAGGTTTCAACAACCGGCAGATCGCCTCGGCGCTCAATCTTTCTGACGGCACCGCGCGCAACTACATCAGCGCCATCTATATGAAACTGGGCTGCGACAGCCGCGCGGCCGCGATCGAAAAGATGCGCGAAACGCTCGGCTGAGTCCCTTTTTCCGCGCGGAAGGATGCAAAGGCGTCACCGGAGCGGGCGATCGATTTTAAGATGAGAGAAAAATATGGAAAAACAGAAATTCGAGTGTGAAAACTGCGGCGCGCCTCTGCGCATCGCGGAAGGGGGCGGCCGCGCCGTCTGCCCTTATTGCGGCAAGGTATATTCTCTGCAGAGCGAGAGGGCGCAGGCGGGCGGATTTTTATCCCGACTGCGGCAGAAGGCGGAGATCGTGGCAGCCAATTACGGACTTTCGGACAGCCGCGCCGTCTCCGATTCCTTTACGGGTGACAGCCGGGAAGAGGAACGCCGCCTGCTCGCGGAATCATCGGTCAGGGACGGGGTGCTGCTCCGTTTTGCCGCGCGTGAAGCGGGGGAAACGGTGCGTGTTCCCGATACGATCGGCGCAGTTGCCGCCCGTGCCGCCTGCAAAGATGCGCTCGTGGGGCGCGTTTCCTTTGCGCCCGGCGTAAAAAAGATCGGGAAAAAAGCCTTTTCGCGCTGTACGGCCCTCACCGCCGTGCGCATCGAGGGGGCGCAAGAGCTCGCTTCCCGCGCCTTTTCACGGTGTCCCGCCCTGCGTGAGGTCACCATCGCTGCGCATATCCCGTACATAGGCCGCAAGGTGTTTTCCCGCTGCGGCTTTATCGCGCGCGTCATTCTGCCCCGCAGTATGCAGCCGCAGATCGCCCGCCTGTTCGGGCGCTTCGCCAAGTTCCGCATCGAATTTATCTTCCTTTGAGCCTGCGCTTATGTATGCTTTTTTGTGCCGATTTTCGTGACCGCACCTCGATCGGCGCAATCAGTCCGTTTTTCTGCTCCTCTTTTTTGAGCCGAGTTTTTTTCGTTTTTTCGGGACCGCACCCCGATCGGCGCATGGTATTTTTGCATGTATCTTCTTATTTTTACCGCCCGCAAGGCGGTTTTTTTGTACTGTTTTGTGTCGGCTCCTGTCTCCCTGTGTTGCATTTCGTCCCCCCGTGTGGAAAGTTTTCTTTCTCCTCGAGTGGAAAGTTTTGCCCCGCGTCGTCTGGGAGGTTTTCCTCCCCCTCCTCGAGTGGGCTGTTTTGCCCCTCCTCGAGTGGGAAGTTTTGCCCCTCCTCGTGTGGGAAGTTTTGCTCCGCGTCGGTAATTTGCTCCGGCTTTCCCTTCTTGCGCCGTTTTTTCTCGTTTGAAATCTTCTCGTTTGTTCCTTTGGTCGGCTTTTCTTTTTTCTGCCCTCTCTTTTTTTGTAAGATGATCTTTTTCGGGCGAGATGTCTTGACATGTGTAAAAAAATAGTGTATAGTATTTGGGACGTCAAACGAAGCGTCATCCGAAAAAGGGCACCGCATATAAAAAGTTTGCGGCAATGAGGCGCAGAGCCCTGCGCAACAGGGCAAAGGCCGCTACAGCGGCAGGTCAGCACGGAAAGGCGCGAAGTTCTGTGCAAAGGGGCAAAAGTCCCGACAGCAGCAAGGCGGCACGGAAAGACGCAAAGGCTCATGCAGAGCGACACAAAGGCCCGTGCAAAGTGACCAATGCTCTGTGCGGCGCGGCAAACGCTTCGTTCAATGCGGCGAAGCACACTGAGCAAGGAAACCGAAAGCGTCCGCGCACGGCGGAGAGCGCGCCCGTTCCAAAGCGAAAGAACAAGGCAAACTTGCGTATCCGGCGCAGGAAGAGAGGATGTTATGACAAAGGAAGAGTTGTTGCAGGCGAAAGAGAGGGCAGACGCGGTCGTTCTGGCCCATTATTACGTGCCTGAAGAAGTGCAGGCGATCGCCGATTGTGTGGGCGATTCCTTCTATCTTGCCAAGATAGCGGCCGATACGGAAAAGCAAACCATCGTTTTCTGCGGGGTGCGGTTCATGGGGGAGAGCGCGAAGATCCTCAATCCTTCCCGGCGGGTATTGCTCCCCGACGAGAGTGCGGACTGCCCCATGGCGCACATGGCGAGCGCCGAACAGATCGCCCGCCTGCGTGCAGAGGTGCCCGATCTGGCCGTCGTCTGCTACATCAATTCCTCGGCGGCGCTCAAAGGGCTTTCGGACGTGTGCGTGACTTCCTCCAACGCGGTGAAGATCGTCCGCGCCCTGCCCAACAAAAACATTCTGTTCATCCCCGATGAAAATCTCGGCCGTTGGGTGCAGAAAAAAGTCCCGGAAAAGAACTTTTATTTCTCGGGCGGGCATTGTCCTGTGCATGCCTGCCTGACGGCAGAGGCGGTCGCGGCAGCGAAAGCGGCGCACCCCGCGGCGGCGGTGGCCGCGCACCCCGAGTGCCGCGGCGAGATCCTCGCCCTCGCCGATTTTGTGGGCAGCACCTCCGAGATCATCGGCTTTGCGAAAAAGAGGCCTGCGGGCGAACTGATCGTTGCCACCGAACCGGGCGTGCTGTATGAACTTAAAAGACAGTGCCCGGGCGGGAAATTTTATCCCGTGACGGGCGTATGTGAAGATATGAAGCGCGTCACCCTCGCCAAGACGCTCGCCTGCCTATCCGGCGGCGGATACGAAGTGCGGGTGGATGAGACAGCCGCCGCGGCGGCGCGCCGCCCCTTGAAGCGCATGCTCGAACTTGCGGAACAGGACAAAAAATAGGGATACGTTATGCAGAATTTTGAACAAAAATACGATGTCCTGATCGCCGGAACGGGCGTGGCGGGACTGTGCTGTGCGCTGCATCTGCCGGGCGATATGCGCGTTCTGATGCTGACAAAGTCGACCGCCGAAGAGAGCGATTCTTTTCTGGCGCAGGGCGGCATCTGTATGCTGCGCGGGCAGGAAGACTTTGCCGGGTATTTTGAAGATACCATGCGCGCCGGCCATTACGAAAACGACGAGGGGGCCGTGCGGCAGATGATCGCCGAATCCCCCTCGATGATCGAAGAACTCATTGCCGAAGGCGTGCGCTTTGCGCGCGACGAAAAGGGCAGCCTGCGTTTCACGCGCGAAGGAGGGCATTCCCGCCCGCGCATCCTCTTTCATGACGACGTGACGGGCAAGGAGATCACCAGCACCCTTCTGGCAAAGGTGCGCACCCTCCCCAACGTGCGCATCGCCGAAAATTGCACGCTGGTCGATCTCCTTTGCGAGGAAAACGAATGTTTCGGCGGCGTCGTGCGGGACGACGCAGGGTGCCTGCATGCCGTGTATGCCGACTTTACTCTGCTCGCGACGGGCGGCGTGGGGGGACTGTTCCGCAATTCGACCAACTATCCGCACCTGACGGGCGACGCGCTCGCCATGGCGCTCAGGCACGGCGTGGCCGTGGAGCATCTCGATTACGTGCAGATCCATCCGACCACCCTCTACTCGGCGCGGAAGGGCCGCCGTTTTCTCGTCTCCGAGTCGGTGCGCGGGGAGGGGGCGGTGCTTCTGGACAAGCGCGGGAACCGTTTCTGCAATGAGCTCATGCCCCGCGACATCGTGACGGGCGACATCCGCGTGCAGATGCAGAAAGACGGCACCGATCACGTCTGGCTGGACATGCGCCCGGTCGGCGAAAAGACGCTGCGCGAACATTTTCCCACCATCTGCGCGCAGTGCATCGAGGAGGGGTACGACCCCTTCGGGGCGCCCATCCCCGTCGTGCCCGCCCAACATTATTTTATGGGAGGAATCAAGGTGGATCTCGACGCGAAGACCAGCATGTCCCGCCTTTTTGCGGCGGGAGAAACGGCGTGCAACGGGGTACACGGCAAAAACCGCCTGGCGAGCAATTCGCTGCTCGAAAGCCTTGTCTGGGCGCGCCGTGCGGCCGCGGTGATGACAAAAAATCGTGAAAACGGCATCCGAAGGAGGCCTTCGGCGGATTTTTCCCGCTATGAAGACGGCGAAATGTTGCAAAAGGAATACGCAAAACTTGTCCGCGAGGAGGCGGAAAGGGAGGCATACCATGATTGACGAAATTTCCATGAAGATCCATGCAGACGAGCTCATCCGCATGGCGCTCGCGGAGGACGTGACGAGCGAAGACGTGTCGACGGCGAGCGTTCTGCCCGACCGCGCCGAAGGGGAAGCCGATCTCCTGTGCAAACAGGATGGCGTCGTGGCGGGCCTGCCCGTCTTTGCGCGGGTCTTTTCGCTGCTCGACCCCGCCGTTCGCGTGGAGTTTTTCGCCCGTGACGGGGAGCGCGTGCACAAGGGTCAGCGCCTCGCGCGGGTGGCGGGGGATATGCGCGCCATCCTCACCGGCGAGCGCACCGCCCTCAATTACTTGCAACGCATGAGCGGGATCGCCACGTATACCGCCGCCATCGCGGAGATCCTGCAGGGGAGCGGCCTGCGCCTTGTCGATACCCGCAAGACGACGCCCAATATGCGCCTTTTTGAGAAGTACGCCGTGCGCATGGGCGGCGGCGGGAACCACCGCTATAACCTTTCGGATGCGGTCCTTCTCAAAGACAACCACATCGGCGCGGCGGGCGGCGTGAAACAGGCGGTCGCGGCGGCGCGCGCGTATGCGCCCTTCACCATGAAGATCGAGGTGGAAACGGAGAACCTCGGAATGGTCCGCGACGCCGTGGAGGCGGGGGCGGACATCATCATGCTCGACAACATGACGGACGAACAGATGCGCGAGGCGGTGCAGCTGATCGCGGGGCGGGCATTGGTCGAAATTTCCGGCAACGTCACCAAAGAAAACGTACAGCGGCTGAAAAACATCGGGGCGGATGTCGTGTCCTGCGGGGCACTCACGCATTCTGCGCCCATTCTGGATGTGTCGCTGAAAAATCTGCATCCGGTATCGGAAAAGTAAAGGAGAGGGGAGAAAGATGAAGGGAGAAGAGCGGCGCAGACAGATCGCGTCGATCCTCGGAAAAGAACCGCACACGGCGGGCGCGCTGGCGGAAAAGTTCGGCGTTTCCCGCCAGGTGATCGTGCAGGATGTCGCACTTTTGCGCGCGGAAGGGCATTCGATCGTGGCGACGAGCCGCGGCTATATCTGCCCGCACCCGCGCGCCCAGCGGGTGTTTAAGGTGCGCCATACCGATGCGGAGACGCGTGAAGAGCTGTACCTCATCGCCGACGCGGGCGGAAGGGTGGAGGACGTTTTTGTCTGGCACAAGGTGTACGGGAAGATCTCCGCGCCCATGGGCATTTCCTCCCGCCGCGACGCGGACGAGTTCATGAAAAAACTGGAGGGCGGCGTTTCCGTCCCCCTCAAAAACATCACGGGCGATTACCATTATCACACCGTATCGGCAGACAGCGAGGATGCCCTCGACGCGATCGGCCGGCTCCTGGCCGAACGCGGTTTTCTGGCAGCCGGCGATTGAAAAACAGGCCGATAAAATATGATTGACAGAACGCCGCACGGAAACGTGCGGCGTTCTCTTTGACAGCTGAATTATACTATTATGCGCAACAAAATCCTATCAGGTGTTGTACCTGGTTTTACCGTTCATGTGGCAGAAACGCAAATTTATGTTCTGAGGCTGAAATTTTGAAAATCCCTTGAATCCTGCGGTTTTCTCACAAAAGGTTAGAACAACTCTCAAATCAGAGAGGCACGATCGCTGTGGATAGCGAAAGCATACATTAAATTTTATAGGGGCGGGCATCTTTTCGGTACTGATAGGGGGTTTTCCCGAATTGTTTTTTGAATTGTCGGATTAAATACACGGGAGAAGAAAAGTAAAACGTATCGGAAATATTTTCGATCGATTTGTCGGGGTAAAGGAGTAAATACTGTGCGATTTGGTTTAATTTTAAGTAATTTTTATATTTGATAGGAGACATCCCCGTCTGCCTTTTGAAGAGTGTAAAAAAACGTGATTCACTCAGAAAACAAAGCGAAGCCAAATATCTGATTGAAACAGAAGATTGAAAATTTATCTGCAAATAATCGATAGCAGGTTTAATTTTTTCAAAGAGTTCACCCTTTTGATAAGTGTTCATTGCGGAAGAAGCAACGGAAAGAATCTCAAAGAAAAGCGATACTGGTAAAAAACTATTTTCTAAAGAAGACAAAAGATATCCCTGCAGTTCTTCAAATTTTTTTATTAAATAAGAAGTGTCTTCCATATTCAATTTCTGTATTTTGTTTTTATACTTGGCAAAGTCATTGACCGGAGCATCAAAGGAGAAATGCATAGAAAAAAAAGTTACCTCCTGATCAATATTATCGATATGCCAGGAGGAACGATATGTACAGTTTTGCGGAATAAAAAAAGCGTCTCCGGGATAGATAGGAGTGGTTTCTCCTTGGCAATGCAGGATACAGGTCCCTTTCAGCATGATCGCAAGGGAATGGTAAGGCCTCGGTAAGTTCTCGTAATTACATTTATAATCGTGGCTGCTCGCGCACTTGTGTAAAAACAATGTAGAAATATTGATATCAGTCAGCTTCATTTTCGGCCTCATTTGCAGTAGTATCGTGCTATTTTTCAATAGTATAGCATATTGAACAAGCATTGTCAATGTGTTATAATAAAGAAAATTTTGTAATCGGATATCAATATGAACAAGAAAATCAAGATTGCACAGATCGGTATCAATACAAACAGTCATTCAAATGATATTTTCAAAACCCTTGAAAAGCAGAGCGAAATATTTGAAATAGCAGGGTATGCATTACCGGAAAACGAGTGCGAAAGATTACCGCAAAGGGCGGCGGAATTGTGCCGGTATAAAGAGCTGAGCTTAGATGAGATTTTGCATGATCCGGAAATTGAAGCGGTAACGATTGAAACCGATGAGATATATCTTACAAAATATGCTCTGATGGCGGCAAAGGCAGGAAAGCATATCCATATGGAAAAGCCCGGCGGAGTCGTATTGGCTGATTTTCAGAAGCTGATAGAGCTTATGAAACAGACAAAAAAGACTTTGCATTTTGGATATATGTACCGATACAATCCGTATGTCAAAGAATTGCTCGGACAAATCAGCAATGGTGAGCTGGGTTCGGTTATAAGCGTTGAAGCGCAGATGAATTGCTTTCACAATGCGTCGATTCGTCAATGGCTGAAAAACTTTCCGGGCGGAATGATGTTTTTTCTCGGTTGTCATCTGGTCGATCTGATTTTCAGGATCCAGGGAAAGCCGAAAAGGATCATACCGCTCAATAAATGTTCGGGTATCGACGGCGTAACAGCGGAAGATTTCGGTATGGCGGTATTTGAATATGAAAACGGCGTATCTTTTGCAAAGACTTCTGCAGTAGAACTGGGCGGATTTGCAAGGAGACAGCTCGTGGTAAGCGGAACAAAGGCGACGGTAGAGATCAACCCTCTGGAGTGGTATCTGCCTGATTTCAGCGGTATACAAACGCAAAGGGTGGTCCGGGATAATGCCTATTGGCATGAAGACCATAAAAAACAAACGAGTGCACCCTTCGATCGTTATGAAAACATGATGCGCTCTTTTGCCGAGATGGTAAGAGGGGAAAAAGAGAATCCGTACACGCTTGATTACGAGTTGGAATTATATAAAATATTATTATGCGCATGCGGGCGGGGGGATACAGACGGGTAAGGTTTTGAGAGATGTTGCAGCGGATTGAGGAATTTTAATCATCCGAAGGAAAGATTATTAAGCAAAGACGGTTCAATTCTGAGCCGAAGAAAATCAGTATAGAAAATAAGCGTTGCTTCATAGGAGAGAAAATGGTGCAATTAAAACAGATCGTATTCACGAAGCCGTACACGGCGGAATTTCTCAATGTCGGGGAGATAAATTTGAGCAAAATCGAGGAAAAGAGCGTAGCAGTCAAGACTGTGGTTTCCACGATCAGCGCGGGCACGGAACGCGCGAACCTGATCGGGGACGAAGCTGTTTCGATCGATAAGACGGCAAAATCTCCTTTTCCGAGAGCATTGGGATACAGCAGTGCGGGTGAGGTCGTAGCGGTGGGGCCTGCCGTAACGAAAGTGAAAGTCGGCGACAGGGTCGCTGTATACTGGGGAAAGCACATCAATTACAATGTGCTTTCAGAAAATAATGTCGTAAAGATCGAAAGCGAAAAGGTATCTTATGCGGAAGCGGCATTGGCGCAGATTTCCAGTTTTTCGTTGGCGGCGATCCGAAAAGTTCGTCTCGAGCTGGGCGAATCAATGCTGGTTATGGGATTGGGGATTCTGGGTCAGCTTGCGGTGATGCTCGCCCGTGCTGCGGGCGCCTATCCCGTGATCGCTTGCGATCCGGTAGCGGAGCGCAGAGAAGAAGTCCTGAAAAACGGTGCCGATTATGCTTTTGATCCTTTTGAAAAACATTTTGCCGAACAGGTGAAAGCGGTAACGGGCGGCGGTGTAAAGACAGCCATCGAAGTGACGGGCGTGGGGCAAGGATTGGATGAAACGCTGGATTGTATGGCGAGATTGGGAAGAGTTGCATTGCTCGGCTGTACCCGCAACAGTCATTTCTGTATTGATTATTACCGTAAGGTACACGGTCCCGGGATCACGCTTGTGGGGGCGCATACGAACGCGCGGCCTTCCGTTGAATCTTACCCTTCGTATTTTACACATGCGGACGACATGAAGTCGGTGCTCAATTTATGCGGCGGCGGACGTTTGCCTCTCAAAAATCTGATCAAGGAAACGGATTCTCCGAAGGATTGTCAGAAGATTTATACAAGGCTGGCGAATGATAGGAATTTCCCGATCGGAGTACAATTTGATTGGAGCAAAGAGTAATTGCGGAAATCTATAATAGACCGTGGAGTGAAAAATGAAAGCGATCGTAATATGTAAAGATCGATCATTGGCGTGGCAGGAAGTGGCCGATCCGATCTTGCAGGAGGAAGAAGTTTTAATAAAAGTTGCGTATGCCGCCGTGAACAGGGCAGATCTGATGCAGCGGGAAGGGAACTACCCGCCTCCGAAAGGGTGTCCCGAATGGCCGGGGCTGGAGGTATCCGGCACGATCGTAAAAATGGGAAAAATCGCGGCGGAAAAAAGCGGCCGCAAAGCGGGCGACAAGGTGTGCGCCCTGCTTGGCGGAGGCGGCTATGCGGAGTATGCCTCCGTGCCGTATGATATGGTCATGCCCGTCCCTGAAAATTGCAGTATGGAAGAGGCGGCGGCTTTGCCGGAAGCCTTTGCCACGGCATATCTGAATCTGTTTCTGGAAGGAGGGCTGAAAAAAGGCGATATTTTGCTGATGCACGCTGGGGCGAGCGGACTTGCGAGCGTTGTGATCCCGATGGCAAAAGCGTTCGGAGCCTATGTGATCACCACCATCATCGACGAAAACAAACGGGAAATCGTTGCAAAAACGGGTGCGGATCTGATCGTCAATACGAAGAAAGAAGATATTGTACAGATATTGCGCGAGTTCGATGCGAAAGGAACGCCGGTGAATCTGACGATCGACTGCCTCGGTGGCGAGATCATGGGCGAGTGTCTGCCTTATATGGGCTACATGTCCAAATGGATCATGATCGCGACGCTGGCGGGAGATTTCACCCGCATAGATATGCGAAAATTGTATGTGCGCAATGTGCGGATCGTCGGAAGCACGCTCCGTTCCAAGCCGCCGCACAGGAAGGCGGAAATTTTGCAGAAACTCGTGGGCGAAGTGTGGGAAAAAGTGTCCTCGGGCGAAGTCCGTCCAGCAATTTATGCCGTGTTGCCGATCACGGAAGCGGAAAAGGCGCACGCCCTTCTGTATGAAAATCAAAGCGCAGGGAAAGTGGTCTTAAAAGTATTAGAATAATTGTGTGTTTCTTGAGAAAGAGAAATTTTTTATAAAGTTAATAATGAATCAGTTTTGCGTTATAAGTTGAATAAAAAAACAAAGAATGCGTGCCGTTTTGGAAAATGAGCTGAGCGATCATCCGACCTATCGTTCTATCACTTCAAGTTATGCACTGAACTATTTTGATATGAACAAAGGGAAAGTATATTATGCGGAAGCGGTTTTCGACAGTGTAGATAAGGCGGCAAACAACGGCATGTCATGGGCAATTGGAATGCTGCATGCTACAGATACAGACGGCCGTTATGCATTGAGGGATTATTATCGTATAGAGGATAACGGAGAAAAGTGGTCGCATCATTATGTTTACGGGTGGACGCCCGATTGTGTTGTGAGCAGCGATTATTATAAAGCGCAGGGATACCCTGATTGGAAATTCAGCGAACCCGGTGAAAAAATCAAAATTGCGGTAGCAAGAGTAGGTGAAGTATTTTATTCCTTTATCAACGACGAACTGACTGACAAATTTGTTTATTCGGGATTGAACGACAGGAGTACATGTGCCGGCGTATTAATGCTCGGAAATGATATTACGCCATATCCGGGTAAAATATCCGATATGTATTTTGTTACCGGAGATGAGGCGGAAGCCAAAGTTCAGGAGTTGGAATCTTCGGCTAAATATTATCAGGATTTCGGCTATGCACGAGTCCTTGATGGGCATGATACGGTTACGTTTACGGAAAATTCTTTTGAATTCAAAAAGACGGAGAATTTTTCGAATCGTTGGTGGGATGTAGCGGTTAAAGCAAATGTGGCTTTTGCCGGGAAATCTAAGGTGGAATTTGATTACGAATTGACGAATGCGCCGAACGGAGCAGGAACTGTCAGAATGTATATCAAGCAATTAACGGGGACATCAGATCCTACAAATTCGGAAGGTTTTTATAATGGTCTGCAGTTGCGTTATTCAAACGGCGCACTAATCCCTCAGACCGCGGTTACAGAGGTATATAAAAAACACGATACCGATGAGCAGTGGGATCATTTTCCTAATAAAGAAATTGATTTTGGTGAGAATTTTGTTTCAGAGAAGGCAAAATTCCATATTGAAATCATGATGGAGCCGCTGAATACAGACGGGAAAACGAAATTTACTTATATGATAACCCAGGCGGAAACAGGGAAGGAAGTCACGTTCAGTGAGTTTGCAACGCAAGAGGCATTAAATTATGTTTCTGAAGATGAAGTAAATGATTTTTATCATATAACTTTCATGACGGAAAATTTGGAATTTAAAGTTTCTAATTTGCAGTGTACTTCATATAAAGTGCTCTAAATCTAAAAAATCATCGTCAGATGTAATTTCGGAGGAAAGATGTTAGAAAGGAAGGAATATCCGCGTCCGCAATTTCGCCGCGACCAATGGCAGCCCCTGAACGGAGAATGGGAATTTGCTTTTGATGATGCGGACAGCGGAGAGTTGAATGGTTTTTCAAGCGGGAAGATTCGTTTTCCCCTTACGATTACGGTTCCGTTTTCGTATCAATATTCCGCAAGCGGGATAGGCGACATTGAAAAGCATGATACGGTGTGGTATAGGCGGAGTTTTGAGATAGCCGCCGATCACAGAAGAAAGCATGCGCTGTTGTGTTTTAATGCGGCGGATTACATAACCGACGTATGGGTAAATGGTCATCATATTCTGACGCATATCGGCGGCTATAATCCGTTTTCGGCGGATATAACAGGCTATTTGCGTAAGGGTGAAAATGTACTTGTCGTTTGTTGTAAAGATACTTTAGATGAAATAATCCCCCGCGGGAAACAATGTTGGAAAGATCGGCCGTTCGCCTGCTGGTATATTCCCAATACAGGGATATGGCAGAGCGTGTGGCTGGAGTTTTTCGATAGTGACTGCATCAGGGAATATTCTCTTTTCAGCGATTACGACAAGTGCGAAGTTTACGGAACGCTGGAGCTTTTACACGGCAATGCGGACGAAGCCGAAGTGAAAATTTTCCATGAAGGGCGGGAATTACGGCGTGATCGGTTTGCATTGTACGGAAAGAATGCGGAATTCTGCGTGGCGCTTCCGAAAGGCTTCGCGGATGATTTTGCATGGACGCCCGAAAACCCGAAATTGCTTTATGTGGATTTTTCCCTGTATAAAGACGGAAAAGTGATTGATTCGGCTCATTCCCGCATCGGGATGCGCAAGATATCGGTTGACAGTTACGGAAAGATTTGTTTGAATAATCGACCGTATTATCAAAAATTAATACTCGATCAAGGCTATTGGAAAGAGAGTGGGATTACTCCGCCAAGTGCCGAATCTTTGAAAAAAGATATCGAACTTGCAAAAGCAATGGGGTTTAACGGAGCAAGAAAACATCAAAAATTAGAAGACCCGTATTTTTATTATTATGCGGAAGAATTAGGTTTTCTTACTTGGTGTGAAATGCCGTCGGCATATCTTTTCAGCACAGGAGAAGTGCAGGCGGTTTTACGCGATTGGTCAGAAATCATAAAAGTCGGTCGTAATTGTACAAGTAATATTTTTTATGTTCCGTTAAATGAAAGCTGGGGAGTAAAAGAAATTGCTACAAATAAAGAACAGCAAGATTTTGCCCGTACGTTGTACTATTTGACAAAGGCTCTCGATCCAACGCGGCTCATTTCTACAAATGACGGGTTTGAGAATGTTAATCCGACGGATATTATCAGCATACATGATTATAGCATTGCAAAAGAGATG
>CAKNQN010000007.1 GCA_930990665.1 uncultured Clostridia bacterium | reverse complement strand
CATCAAGCAGCAACCGAAACTGCTGATAAAGAACCTGATACAGAAAATCGTGCTGTACGACGACCGCTTTGAAATCTACTACAACTATCTCAATCATATGCCGCCGACGGAAGATAATCCCGATAAAATCATTCGGGAATTATCTTTAACGGGGTGTTCGGACACGTCACCTTTGTGTCCACCACACGATACCCAGTCGAATTTTTTTGTGACGAGCAAAGAATTTTGGCTGGGTATTTTTCTGTATGGAATAAACAAATTTTTGCTATGAGCCATTTTTGTCAAATCTATGAATTTGCTTGTCCTGGATGCTATAAAGATCCAGGACAAGCTGTCCAACCTTCTCACCAACCTACTGCCGAAAATCCCTTGAAAAAGATGGAGAGCCGAACAAAAAATCCCCTTATACTACTCTTTTGCTTTCTTAAAATTTACTTTATGTACCTTAACGAAACAACTTTGCTTTGTCCTTCTTATATTCTTTTTTGAGGACTTTCTATCGCGACATAAGAATGGCGCCATAGTCTTTTCCATGCGGAGTTTCAATGTCTACAATAGTTCTTGACATCCTCTTTGCTTTGCGCTATAATCAATTAAAAACTTTTAGTTAAAAATTTTTAGGAGAAATGAACGGCGCATGACGGAAAAAAGGCATGAAGAAAGCGAACTCGGAAGCGGCGGTCGGATGGGAGAGTCCTGCCAAGCCGCCGAAACTGAATTACAAACGGCGGATAGTACTGCCGCACAGGCGACGGAAGCTGCTACGCAAAGGACGACCGAAACCTCCGTGCAAGCAGCAAAAAATTCCTCACAAACGGCGGATAGTACTGCCGCACAGGCGACGGAAGCTGCTACGCAAAGGACGACCGAAACTTCCCCAAAGGCGGCAGAAGGAGCAGTCGCACAACTGGCAGGAACTGCCGCGAAGGAAGAAATCGGAAAAAGCATCGAAGAAGATTTTGAAAGCATCTATCGGGAATTCCGGCTGCAGCTTTACAGGCGGATCTTTTCCATCGTCGGCGAGCGGCCCGGGTCCCTTTCCGCGACGGAATTTTTTGCCGCGGAAGTGATCTATCTGCTGGAAAATCCGACGATCAGCCAGTTTGCCGAATATCTGAAGATCTCCTCCCCCAATGCCGCCTACAAAATCCGTTCGCTGGTCGAAAAGGGATACATCACCAAGACGCAGACGGACGACAAGCGTTCTTATCGCGTGCGTGTGACAGAAAAATTCACCCAGTATTACCACGATTCGGACAGCTACGGCTCCTTTATCTTTTCGCGGCTCAGGCAGCGGCTGAACGAAGAGGAGCTGCGGCAGGTAGACGGGATCTTCCGCCGTTTTCTGGACCAGATCGCCATTGAAAAGGAGGCCGGAAATGTTTAAGATCGTGACAGACTCGGCGGCGAACATCTCGCCGCAAGAGGCAAGAAAGCTGGGTGTGCAGGTGATCCCGCAGACGATTGTATTCGGTACAAAAGAGTACCGCGACGGCGTGGATCTCACCCCCGACGAATTTTATGAAAAGATGGAAACGGAATTCCCCCGCTCTTCACAGATCAATGTCGCCGCATTCGACGAAGTGTTTGCAAAGGCAAGACAAGAGGGGCAGAAACTCTTTGTCATCCTTCTCTCCTCCGCCCTTTCGGGCACCTATGACAGCGCCGTTGCCGCCAAACAGGACGGAAATTACGAGAACGTCTATGTCTACGACTCGAAGGGCGCGAGCGTGATGGAAAAGCTCCTCGTCGTCGAAGCGCTGCGCAATGCAGACAAAACGGGCGAAGAGATCGCCGCCTTGCTCGACGGGATCCGCGCACGCATGCGCCTTTACGCCGCAGTCGATACGCTGGAATACCTGCACAAGGGCGGACGTCTGAAAAAGGGCGTGGCTCTGGTCGGAAAGATCATCGACCTCAAACCCGTCATCACGATCTCCCCTACCGGCAAAGTGGAGCTTTACGGAAAGGCGATCGGATACAGGCGCGCCATCCGCACCATACGCCAGGCCGTCCTTTCCGACAAAATCGACGAGAACTATCCCGTCTATTACATCTATTCCAAGACAAAGGCCCGCTGCGAGGAGCTCGCCGCCGCGCTCCATCCCGACCGCCCGGAATACACCCAAAACGCCAGCAACCTCTGTTCGGTGATCGGCGTACACATAGGCCCGGGCGGCGCAGGCCTTTGCTACGTAGCAAAAGAGTAACCGCAAAATTCGCAAACACATTCAGTGATCAGCGTTCACATCGGCCCGAACCGTGCCAGCCTTTGTTATGCGACAAATAAAATCTGTTTTATATACCGAGGGGCGCCCTGCGGAAAATTCCGCAGGGCGCCCCCGCCGTAAAATTACTTTTCATTCATCCGTTCCGATACCGCCGCATACCGACCTCAAAAAAGATCAGTATGCACAGCAAGATCACATACACTTCGATGCCTTCAAAGGTGAAATACCACGCCCCTTCCGTATAAAACGGCAGCTGCACCAAGTATACCAGAAGCATGACGATACAGGCGGCAACCGGGCCTCCGACAAAGGATATGAGAAAACTGAGCCATGCGCGCTCACGCAGAGCGCCTCGTTTATACAGAATTGCATACTCAAAAATACCCAACAGATAGCAATAGGCAAAAAGCGGGCCGATCAATGCGAGATAATACTGAAGAATCTGTTCCCGAACGGAGGGCACATTTCCGATCACGATGGCAAAACACAGGCAAACGATCAGGAGATGCCGCATGGTACGGTTGATCTTCAGAATAGAATCGCGCAGACGGCCTCCGTAATATTTGCGCAATTTATCCAGTTGATCGGAAGCAATCTGATTGTAATATCCGATCTTCTGCTTTCCGGCCCATTCCTCCGACTGCGAATAATCCTTTTGCATCTGACGGACAACGCGCCAGCGCAAAACCAAAACATAAACAGAATACCCCAACAAACAAAGCGTGCAGACGATCGCTATGAGCACGGGAAGAGATCCGATGACCGCCGGCACAAGATCGGAATTTTTGTAATAGACCAGATAGCACATCACCGCTAAAACAATGGCAAGCGCGGCCATGAAGAGCAAGCTCAGAATCCTGAACGGAAGCGCGATCTTCTCCTTTTCATCAAAACAAAGCGGTCTCCCGCCGCCTTCGCTTATACTGATCGTACCGATATAGGTATCCCCGTCGTAGACGTCATAATCCGCCATCTGTTTCCCTCACATTGTTTTCTTAAAATTATACATATAAATATTACGATTGTTAAATATATAACATATCTACATACGCGATCGTATAAAGGGTTATTTCCGTCGGTTTTATCTGCGGAAATTGTACTTTGCGAAGCAAGCCGAAAAAACGGCGACCCTGCGAAGTAATTCGCAGGGCCGCCTGTCTGTTTTATACGGCGCCGCCGAAAGGCGATGCCGCAGAAACCGGTATTTATTTTTTATCGTAAGGATCCACGCCGTAAAGGGACTGTACGTTGCTGCGATATTCGCGCATCTTCGCCGTCTGGCGCATATCGGTGGCCGCATCGAACTGTTCGAGCGCAGCTTTCTGCGCAGAAGTGAGTTTGGCGGGAACGTCGATGCGCACGGTGATGTACATATTGCCCGTGCCTGTGCGCGTCTTGATGCCTTTGCCGCGAACGCAGAAGACGGTACCGCTCTGCGTGCCTTCGGGAACGAGGTATTCGAAAGTTTCGTCGATGCCGGGAACGAGCACTTTGCCGCCGAGCGCCGCCGTCTTGAAGGAGACGGGGAGTTCGACATAGAGGTCTTTATCCTTGCGCTTGAAGATTTTATGCGGCTCCACGCGGAAGACGACGATCAGATCGCCCGGCGCGCCGCCGTGCGCAGACGCCTGGCCGTACCCCTTCTTGCGGATATAGCTGTTCGTGTCTGCACCCGCAGGGACGTTGAGGGTGACGACCGTTTCCCGACGCACATACCCTTTGCCCTTGCAATCGGGACAGGCATCGGTGATCTTTTTGCCCGTGCCGCCGCATTCGGGGCAGGCTGCCGTGCGGATCGTCGTGCCGAGAATGGTATCCTGACGATAGCGCACCTGGCCCGTGCCGCCGCATTTATCGCACGTCTTGTAGGCGGTGCCGTTCTTTGCGCCCGTGCCTTTGCAGGTAGCGCACGGCTCGTTGCGGGTATAGCGCACCTCTTTGGTGCAGCCTTTGGCCGCATCGAGGAAGGAAAGCACCACCTCGCGGGTGATGTCTTCGCCCTGTGCCTCCGTCGCGCGGGCGGTCGAACCGCCGCCAAAGCCCGAGAAAAATTCACTGAAAATATCGCCGAAACCGGAAAATCCGGAAAAGCCGGAAAACCCGCCGCTTCCGCCGCCGCCAAAGCCGCCCGCTCCGCCGCGCATGCCGGGATGGTCGAGCTCAAAATCGTACTGCTGGCGCTTCTGCGGGTCGGAAAGAACCTCGTGCGCCTCGTTTACCTCTTTGAACTTGGCCGCCGCATTCGGGTCGTTCGGGTGAAGATCGGGGTGGTACTGTTTGACCAGTTTGCGGTAAGCCGACTTGATCTCGTCGTCCGTCGCCTTGCGGTCTACGCCCAATATTTCGTAATAATTTTTATCTGCCATAAGAAACCCTGTAAAATCCACAAAAATCGTTTTAAGCCGTTAAAACGATTTTCCGTGACTGAAAGGGAATTGCCGTCAAAGTATGTACAGCCGTTCCCTGCACCCGTTTTAAGGGTACGTATATTCTTTTTTTGTGCCGTACTCCCCTTTCGCCCGAAACTTCGGCTTCCGGATACGGCCGCAGCGGAAAGCGGGACCCGGCGGCCCGCCCGAAAGGGCGGAACCGCGGAGACCTTTTCCCCTTTTGCAGCCGGGCGCAAGCGCCCGGCTGCAATAATCTTGTTTTACTGATGGAACTCTTCGTCGCCGCCGGCAGCGCCCTGTTCGGGGCCGCCCTGCGCGCCGCCCGCCTGCTGATAGACCTTCGCAAAGATCTGCTGGCTGTCGGAAGTCAGTTTTTCGGTCGCGGCCTTGATGCGGTCGTCATCGTCGGAAGCGAGCTCTTCTTTGGCGTGTTTGACGCTCTCTTCAAGCTGCGCTTTGTCTTCGGCGGAAAGCTTGTCGCCCAGTTCGCCGATGGATTTTTCGACCGTGAAGATCATGCCGTCCAGACGGTTCTTGTTGTCCACTTTCTCCTTGCGCTTCTTATCCTCTTCGGCATACTGTTCGGCCTCTTTGACCGCCTTGTCGATATCCGCTTCGGAAAGATTGGTGGAAGAAGTGATGGTGATATCCGTGCTCTTCTGGGTGCCGAGATCTTTCGCCGTCACATGCACGATGCCGTTTGCATCGACGTCGAAGGTGACTTCGATCTGCGGTACGCCGCGCGGTGCGGGAGGGATGCCGGTGAGTTCGAACCTGCCGAGCGTCTTGTTGTCCTTGGCAAATTCACGCTCGCCCTGCAGGATATGGATATCCACCTGCGTCTGGTTGTCGGCCGCCGTCGAGAAGACCTGCGACTTTTTGGCAGGAATGGTGGTGTTGCGCTCGATGAGCTTCGTGAACACGCCGCCCAGCGTTTCGATACCCAGCGACAGAGGCATGACATCGAGAAGCAGGACGTCCTTCACTTCGCCGGAAAGCACACCGCCCTGGATGGCCGCGCCGATCGCGACGCATTCATCGGGGTTGATGCCCTTGAAGGGCTCTTTGCCGGTGATCTGTTTGACCTTTTCAATGACCGCAGGGATACGCGTGGAACCGCCGACGAGGATGACCTTGTCGATGTCGTTGTAGGTAAGGCCTGCGTCTTTCATGGCAAGGCGCATCGGCTCGCTCGTCTTCTCCACGAGGTCCGCCGTCAAGGCGTCGAATTTCTGACGGGTGAGGTCGGCGTCGAGGTGTTTCGGGCCTTCCGCCGTAGCGGTGATGAAAGGCAGGTTGATGTTGGTGGTGGTCATGCCGGAAAGCTCGATCTTCGCCTTCTCCGCCGCCTCTTTCAGACGCTGCATCGCCATCTTGTCTTTCGACAGGTCAATGCCCTCTTTCTTCTTGAATTCTTCTACGAGGTAGTCCATGATGCGCTTATCGAAGTCGTCGCCGCCGAGCATGTTGTTGCCGTTGGTCGCCAGAACTTCGAACACGCCGTCGCCGATCTCGAGGATGGAGACATCGAACGTGCCGCCGCCGAGGTCGTAGATCATAACTTTGTGGTTGGCCTTGTCTTTATCGAGGCCGTACGCGAGCGCGGCCGCCGTAGGCTCGTTGATGATACGAAGGACGTTCAGTCCCGCGATCTTGCCCGCGTCCTTGGTCGCCTGACGCTGGCTGTCGGTGAAGTATGCCGGGCAGGTGATGACCGCGTCCGTGACCTTGCTGCCCAGATAGCTCTCCGCATCCGCCTTCAGTTTGGAAAGGATCATTGCGGAGATCTCCTGCGGCGAATATTTTTTGCCGTCGATCTCGACTTTATAATCGCTGCCCATATGGCGCTTGATGGAAATAACGGTACGATCGGGGTTGGCGACTGCCTGACGCTTTGCCACCTGCCCGACGATACGCGACCCGTCCTTCTGGAACGCCACGACCGAAGGGGTCGTGCGGGCGCCTTCCGGGTTGGGGATGACGACTGCCTCGCCGCCTTCCATGACAGCTACGCAAGAGTTCGTTGTACCTAAGTCAATGCCGATTACTTTTCCCATAATATATCACTCCTTTTTCAGGTAAAAGATATTACCGAATTTTTTTATTTTGTTTACGGCTTTCGCCGATAACAACGATTTTAGTGTTCACGAAATTTCGTGAAAAATTTTTTGCCGAGGGAGTTATAATGGTTTATAATAAATTTTCCGTGAACCGTTCCGAACGCTCCGCGTTCTGACCGTTTCCCGTCAAATTTATTATAACTCCCGTTTTGGCGGTTTTTATCGATTCCTGCCATATTCTTTTTTGGCAGTTATACTTGACAAATTTTGCTGTTCGCATAATTTTGCGATTTTAGGCTGATAAAGGGCGCGAAATTGCTTTATGGCTCTGCCCTGCCGCCCTCGCGCACATTTATTTTGCCATTATGGGGCGTTGCCCCGTCCCCCCAAAACAATCACTCGCGTTTCCGAAAATCACACTTTTCGGAAAAAGCCCCCGATTTGCGCGGCAGCGCCTCTGGCGGAAAAGGTGAATGCCGCGTTTTCTATAATGGAGAGCCACTTAAAATAACGCGGCAGAGGAAAAACCGAACGCAGAGCCGACGCAGGTCGGCGAACGTTGGGTTTTTCCTGAAAATCACGGAATTTTTGTGAACCCTTTTCACAAAAATTCGTGAATTAGGTCGTTACCTTCACCTGTGCAAAGCGCAGGACCTTGTCGCCGCGCTTATAGCCTTTCTGAAACACTTCCTTCACGTAGCCGGGTTCCACGCCGTCGGCCGCGGGCTCGCTCATGATCGCTTCGCAGAAAGCGGGATCAAATTCCTCGTCTTTCGGATCGATCGCCTCAATGCCCTCGTCTTCCAGCACCTTCCGGAAGGAACGCAGCACCATTTCAATGCCCTTCTTCGTCTGTTCGTCGCAGGTGAGCATCGCGCGCTCGAGATTGTCTCCGACGGGCAGGATCTTCAGAAGGATATCCGCCTTGCCGTCCAGATAGGCGTTTCGGCGGGTGCTCTCGTTGCGCTTGCGGAAGTTGTCAAACTCGGCCGCCGTGCGCACCCATTTATCTTTATAATCGGCCGCGGAAGCTCTGGCTTCTTCCAGCTCTTCGCGCAGCTTTTCGTGTTTGCCTTTCTTATCTTCGGGAGGTTTCTCCTCTGCCGGAACCTCTTCGGGAACTTCCGGAGCGGAATTTTTCTCTTTTTCTTCGTCCTTTTCGGGCGATTTCTGCTGTTCACTCATTTCGGATCATCCTCTTTGTCTTTGTTTTTGCTGCCTACGATATCTTCGAGCGCCCGCCCGACGTTTTCAAGCACCGTTATGACTTTGGTATAGTCCATACGGATGGGCCCGATCACGCCGTAGGTGCCGAGGTTCTTCCCTCCGGCAGAATAGGTGGCGGTGACGACCGAACAGTCTTCCGGCACGTCTGCATCGCCTGAAGAACCGATCTTGACGTTGATCTGGATCTCATCGTCCTCGTCGCCGATGATCTCGGCAATTTTATCCTTGCTGGATATGACGGTGAGAAAATTCTTCACATTCTCAATGTCCGCATATTCGGGATGGTTGAAGATCTTTTCCGCGCCCGTGAGCACGATATCCTCGTCGCGCGGATGGGTGTAACTTTTCAGCGCCTCGATGACCTCGCTCATCACCTGCCGGTACTGACCGAACTCGGAAAGAACTTTCTCCTCCACATCCTTGACCTGCAAGAGCGTCTTGCCTTCGAAGAGCTTGGAGATCACCTGTGATGCGTTTCTGAGCTCCTCATCCCCCATCGTTTCGGGCACGTCGATGAAAGTATCCCGCAGAATGCGCACGTTCGTCACGATCACAAGCAGGACCTTTCCTTCCCCGCAGGGAAGCATCGCAAGGCTGCGGATGCGCTCCTCCTCGTCGTGCGGACCGATCGCCACCGACGTATAGTCGGTCAGATCGCTGATCACCTTGGAAACATCCTTGATCAGATGCTCCACATCCCCCGCTTTGTTGCGGAAAGAATTCTCGATATAATCGAGATCCTTTTCGGAAAGATTCCCCTTCTGCATCAGCTCCTCAATATAAAACCGATACGCCTGCGGCGAAGGAACCCTGCCGCCCGATGTGTGGAACTGCGTCAGATACCCCAGCTCCTCCAAAGAGGCCAGCTCGTTGCGCACTGTGGCGGAGCTCACACCCGTGAGATGCTTTTCGGCAATATTCTTGCTCGACACGGGCACAGCCGTGTTGATGTATTCATCCACCACGATCTGTAAAATTTTCTTTTTCCGGTCGGACATCTTCATTGCCGCGCCACACCTCCCCTGTGTTTTGGCACTTATGTTTTGTCTATGTTAGCACTCTCTTATCCAAAGTGCTAAACTTATTATATATTTATTGTTAAGGAAAGTCAAGGGTTTTATGCGAAAAAAATAAAAAAATTTTTCTTATGCACGGCACAGATACGCGCGGTACGGCGCAGCCGCGGAAAAAGGGCCCGGCAAAAAGCATGCGGAAGTTGCAGGCATAAAAAGAAGCGGGACGCAAACAGTCGTTTGCGTCCCGCCGTATATATTTTGAAGTCAATCCATTTCGATCAGATGTTCGGCATCGCCGAGCAACTCTGCGCCGCCTTTTTGCCGTTAAAAAGGCATCCATTACTCTCTCTACGGGGATACAAAACAAATTTTCTTCTTACAGACAGAGTAGCAGCGTCGCCGCCACGCCGCAGGCGATGCCGATCCATTGGCGCGGGGTCAGTTTTTCGCGGAAGATCACCAGCCCCGCCACAATGCCGAGCACAAGTCCGATACCGTTCACAAGCGGGAAAAAGACGGCGCTGGGCATGACGCCCGATAAATAAAGGTTGATGACATTATTCAGCGCGACCGCCACGCCCGATACCGCCAAAAGGGCGATCTTTGCCCCTTTGCCCCAGCGTTTGCGCCGCTTTTTCGTCCCTTCCGCCGCAGGTTCCGACAAATTTTCCGCATCTCCGGAAGACGTCAAAAGGGCCTCGCTCTCCGCAGGCTTTGTCAAAGCCGAATCGGGCGGCAATGCCACAGCGCCATTCTCCGCAGAGACGGATAGCACCGTTTTATCACTTTCCGCCGCGGAAAGGCCGGCGGGAATGTCCGCCTCAGCCGCCTGCTTTTGCGCCAATGCGGTGCGGCCGGAAAAGAGGGAGGCGCGCCTGTGCCACAGATACGGGACCATAGAGGCGACAAAGGAAAACGCAAAGGCGATCACGAGAAAGCCCATCAGTTCTCCACGGTAGGCCGAGCTTTGATGGATCTTCTGCAAGAGTCCGACCCCCGCTCCTGCGACCGCCGAAAAGAGGGTGATGACCAGCCAAAGGAGAGACGCGCGCTTGCCGCTGTCGTCCTTTTTGACGGAGAAAATAAAACAGCCCGCCATCAGTACAAGCCCTACGATTTTGAGAGCGCCCAGAGATTCATTCCAGAAAAAGAAGCCCGAAAGGGCCGTGATGACCGTGGAGGCAGAGTTGATGACCATCGAATAGGACATGGGACCTATGGTCATCGCCTTGGTCAGAAGCACGGTCGCAAGCATGGTGCACACGCCGTACAGAAGCCCCAGCACCAAGGTATACCAGGACATGGAGATGCGGAACCCCGCAAACGCGACCATGAGAACGGCGCAGATCGCGCTCGTGACAGCGCTGTAAATATAAGCGCTGTCTTTTCCGCCGCAGGCGGGACTTCCGTACTGTTTTTTTGTGACATTTGCCGCCAGATTTGCCGCTATCGTGATCACGAGCAGAAGCGGCACCGGCAGGATCTGTAAAAGTTCCATGACGTATTTCCATTCTTATAAATGCTGTCTGCGCCATATTATAACAAATCCGCGCGGGTGCGTCAACGACTCCCCGCGGCAAAATATACGACAAACTATTCAAAATATACGATTTTTATAAAAATCGATTCTGAACGCTTTTCCGCTGTGCCCGAAGGGCCAAAAAGCCCCCTTGCGCATATACTGGTGGTATGAAAGTCATAGAATACGATCGCCCGAAAGCGGTGCTGTACGCGCGCAGATGGGCATTCGGGCGTAACCCGATGTATTACGATTTCGGCGCGCTGGGCGGAGACTGCACAAACTTCATTTCACAATGTCTGTATGCGGGCTGCGGTGTAATGAACTACACTCCCGTCTTCGGCTGGTATTACAAGACGGCGAACGACCGCACCGCCTCCTGGACAGGAGTGGAATACCTTTACCGCTTTCTCATCGCGAATGCTTCAGCCGGGCCATTTGCCGAAGAAGTTCCGCCCGCCGGACTGCAACGGGGTGACGTGGTGCAGCTGGGACGGGAAACGGGAGACTTTTACCATACCTGCCTCGTGACGGGTTTCAGTGCAGGCGGCATCCCGCTCGTGGCCGCACACTCCTACAACGCCTTCGCCCGCCCCCTCTCCTCCTATTCCTTCGAAAAACTGCGCTGTCTGCACATTGCGGGCGTCCGCCTGCCGGAAAATGAAGAATAGCTTTTTCGCAGGCGGTCTCTGCGCAGGCGGTCTTTGCGCCAGCAGCCTTTGCGCCAGCAGTCTTTGCGCCAGCAGTCTTTGCGCCAGCAGCCTTTGCGCCAACAGTCTTTGCGCCAGCAGTCTTTGCGCCAGCAGCCTTTGCGCTAGCAGTCTTTGCGCAGGCGGTCTTTTTGCGGCTCAGCCGCAAAAAGACCGCCTTTGCTTGTCCATGCCTTCCGCATCCGCATGACCCTTTCGATGCATCCCGCCCGCACCGTCTGCCGCGTTTTTGTCCGCCCTGTTAGCCGCGCCCGCGCTGTTTTTCTTCCTGTCCGCCGCGCCCGTTCACGCGCGGAATGAACGCCACATAAAAGTAAAATGTTCTGAAAACAAGCATACGTCCTGATATTTTCCGAACATTTCGGACAAGCCGCCCGCGGGGCACATAAAAACGCGCGGGAGAGGCAAACTGAAACGGAGGACAAACCATGCAAACAGGAAACACAGTGTATTTTCGAACGAAACCGCGCATCGCGGCGACGGCGACGGTGGCGGGGCCGAAAGAATGTGCGGGGGTCGTCGGCAAATATGTCGATCTTCCGCTGGACGACGACACCTTCGGGGAAGACACCTTCGAACGGGCGGAGCGCAAAATGTTTTTATATGCGGTGCAAAAGAGCATCGAAAAGGCGAACCTTGCCGCCCCGCCCGACGTCTTTCTCGCGGGCGATCTGCTCAACCAGATCATCTCGGCAAGTTTTACCGCCCGCGCGACGGGCTTGCCCTTTCTCGGCATCTATAACGCCTGCTCGACCATGAGCGAGGCGCTCCTGCTCGGCGGCATGCTCCTCGACGGAGGGTATGCCCAGACGGCGGTTGCCGCGACAGGCAGCCACTTCTCCTCCGCCGAACGGCAATACCGCTACCCTCTGGAATTGGGGAACACCCGTCCCCCGCAGTCGCAATGGACGGTCACGGGCGCGGGCAGCGCGGTCCTGGCACGGGGCGAGGAAGGTCCTGCACTCACCTGCGGGACGGTGGGAAGGGTCATCGATTACGGCGTTTCGGACGTAAACAACATGGGCGCCGCAATGGCGCCCGCGGCGGCTGATACCATCCGCAAGCACCTCATCGACACGGGCAGAGATCCCTCTTACTATGATCTGATCCTGACGGGAGATCTGGGCGTGCTCGGCAGCCGCCTGGTGAAAGATCTGCTGTGGGAAAAGGGCATCGACATCTCCGCCAACCATGCGGACTGCGGGGAGATCATCTACGCCGACAACGAAGACGAATTTCAGGGCGGAAGCGGCGCGGGTTGCAGCGCCGTGGTGTTCAATTCTTATATCTATGACCTGCTGCGGGGCGGTTCAAAGGTAAACAAGGTACTGCTCGTCGCGACGGGCGCTCTCCTGTCCACCGTATCTTCCGGGCAGGGAGAGAGCATCCCGTGCATCGCCCATGCCGTGGCGATCGAACAGGGACGCACTTTTGACAGGGAGACAAACTGATGGGAAAATACGTCGATATCCTCCTGATGTTCGTGAAAGCCTTCGCCGTGGGAGGCGGAATCTGCGCGGTGGCGCAGGTCGTGATCAACCTCACCAAGCTCACCTCCGGCAAGATCCTCGTCTTCTTTATGCTGGCGGGCGTCGCGCTGGAAGGGCTCGGCCTGTACCAGTATGCCGTGGATTTTGCGGGCGCCGGCGCCACCGTGCCCATTTGCGGATTCGGTTACCTGCTCGCCCGCGGCGCCATGCGCGGCGCGGAAAGGGGGCTTTTCGGGGCGCTGACCGGCGCGCTCTCCGCCGCCAGCGCGGGCGTGACAGCCGCCATTCTGTTTGCCTTTTTCTTTGCACTCATCTTCAAACCGAGGAGCAAAAAAAATTAATTACACACACTTACGCTCTGCGATCGCCCGCAAAGGAATAAAGAACAGTAAACCTCACCATATACGGGATTCCGAGCACAAAATTTAAGCGCAAAGAGTATGACAAAGTCAAAGGAATACGGAACTCCGGACATATACAGCGCAGATCCCAAAACCAAAGGGCGCAGAACTCCGAACACAAACAGCAAGGGCAAGCGAGCATAAGGAGTATGGGCTTCCGAGTCCGAGGTATACTGCCGGACCCGGGAAGTATGGGACTTTGTTTCTGCGGGATGCCACAAGGCTTATGGGCGCGACTTCAAAACTTTTGGATGAAAAAAAGGGCGGCTCTTACAGGAGCCGCCCTAATTTATGCCGCCGGCACGCATTTTTGCGTGCCGGCGCAATCTTTTTCTAACCGCAGCCGAACGGCCGCGCAAAAATTTCTTGCGCCATCAGATTATGAGAAGGCCGATCTGGTACACGACGAGCGTGATGACATACGCGACGGCCAGCTGGAAAAACGCCGTGCCGCCCATCCAGAGCCAGCTTTTCGACTCCTTACGGATGGTGGCGAGCGCCGCCGCACAGGGAATGTACAGCAGACAGAAAACCATCAGGCACACCGCATTGAGGGGACCAAACCCGATTCCCGCCAGTGCCGCCGCAAAGGAACTCATGCCGGCCGCGGAGCTTGCGTTGGCGATGCCGAACAGCACCGCACAGCTGGATACGACCACCTCTTTGGCCGAGATCCCGGCAATGAGCGCGACCACGATCTGCCAGAATCCGAGCCCCACAGGTCCGAACACCGGTTCCAAAAACTTACCTACGTATGCCGCAAAACTGTTCGACATCGCCTCACCGTCGACATATCCCGTCGGCCCCAGATGCAAAAGCGCCCAGATGATGAGCGTGGCGGCAAAGATGGTCGTCCCCGCTTTCACGAGATAATCTTTGACCTTTTCCCAGACGTAGATGCCCACCGTATGGCGATCGGGCAGCTTATATTCGGGGAGTTCGATGAGGAGATAGTTGACTGCCTTTTTCCGGTCGATGAGGTGCAGGATCGCGCAGACCGCAAGGGCCACCAGAAGTCCGAGAATATACATGGAGTAGGCCACGAGCATGGCATACTGCGCAAAGAACATCTCCGCAAACAAGATGTATACGGTCAGGCGGGCGTTGCAGCTCATGAAGGGAGTGACGAGCATCACCTTGAAACGGTCGCGCTTATTTTCCAGCGCGCGCGAGGCCATGATCGCGGGAACGGTACAACCGAAGCCGAGGAGCATGGGGATGAATGCCCTGCCCGAAAGCCCGAGCTTGCTCATGACCCCTTCCATCACATAGGCGACGCGCGCCATATAGCCGCTGTCTTCCAGAAAGGCAAGCGCCAGGAAGAGAATACAGATGTTGGGCAAAAAGGTGACGATCACCCCGACGCCGCCGATGACCCCGTCGACGACCAGCGAACGGATGATGACGCTCACGCCCGCCGCCTCCATTCCCGAAGAGGCCGCGTCCGAAAGGGCGCCGATGCCCATTTCCAGAAGGCTCTTGATCAGATCTCCCACGAAAAAGGTGAGAAAGAAGACGACGGCCATGATGCCGAGAAAGACGGGGATCCCCCAGATCCTGTGCGTGAGCACCTTGTCCAGCTTGTCGGTCAGCCTGTCCTGTCTCTGCTTGTGCACCATCACCTCGTCGATGATCTCGCCGATAAATTCATACTTTTCGTTGATGATCTCCGACTCGTAATTCTTGTCCGTCACCCCCGGCACCTCGACGGGGTATTTTTCGAGGATCTCCTTGTCCCCTTCCAGCGTCTTGATGGCGTGCCAACGCACGTTGGCGATGTCCGGATACCTTTTCAGAAGCTCGCCGCTCACCGCATCGATCTTGTCTTCCATGCCGTCCGAATAGACCATAGCATATTCGGAATGGTGATCATGCGCGTGGTGCGAAGCCTCCTTGTGCTCGTGCACGAGCGGATCGGGGCCCTTGCTGTCCTTGTGGTGGATGGCCGCATGGATGAGAATGTCCAGCCCCGTGCGCTTGCGCGCGGAGACGGGGATCACCGGCACACCAAGCATTTCGGGCAGTCGGTGCAGGTCGATCTCCATGCCGCGTTTGAGGACAATGTCCATCATATTGAGGGCGATCACGACCGGCTTGCCCAGTTCCAGAAGCTGCAGCGTGAGGTAAAGCCCGCGCTCAAGTGCGGAGGCGTCCACCACGTTGATGACGACATCCACTTCGTCGCTCAGAATGAAGTTGCGCGATACCGTCTCTTCCATCGTGTAGGATGTGAGGCTGTATGTACCCGGCAGATCGACCAGCCGTATCTTTTCGCCGTGCTCTTTGAAGGTGCCCTCCACCTTCTCCACCGTGACGCCCGGCCAGTTGGCCACCTTCAGATTGGCTCCCGTATATGCGTTGAAGAGAGTGGTCTTGCCGCAGTTCGGGTTGCCGATGAACCCGATCGTCATCTGCACGTCACTGTCCTGTGCGCGCGGCGCATCGCACTGCGCGCCGCATGCCGCGCCGCATGCGGAACACTTCCCTTTAGTCCTTTTCATCTGTTTCTACCGCCTCTTCCACCTGTATGTTCCTGGTAATGTTGTACCCAAGCGCAAAGCGCGTGCCGCGCAGCTTGATAATGAGGATCCCCTTCCCCTTTCGGTTGAGAACGATGATCGGCGCATCCTGCGTCATGCCCAGCGCCTGCAGCCGCCGCTCCGTCTCGAAGGGAAGATCGATCTTTTTGACGATATAACCCTTGTCCACCCTCGCCTCGCTCAATTCCATGCTCTATCTCCCGATTCCTTTCTGCCTAGTTCCGTTATCGGCACCCGGCAGCAAGAACTGTCTCAGACACTTTCCTGCGTCATCTGTCCATTTGACTATACACCAAGAGGGCGCATGAAAAAAATGCACCCTCCTATCTGTTTATCATTATATCGAAAACACGGAAAATTGTCAATGGTCTGTCCGCCATAAAATAAAAATGATATTCTCCTCCTCTTTGACAACTCCGATGTTCTCCGACGATCGGCTAAGCCACGGAAACTCGTCTCGGCGGCAATTTTACTTTTTCTTCAAAAAGTAAAGTTTGCTTCCGTGTGCGGAAAGAAATCGGCTGCAACGCCCGGAAAAAACTGACTTTTCGCCCGTCCATCCGTCGACGAGCTCGCATTCCGGCGGAACCCCGATCTCCTCAGCCGTAAAAGAGATCTCCTTTGGCCTCTCCTCCGCATTGAACAGCGCGACCCGCCCGACAACCTCTTTCCCGCAAACTTCTGCGCTGTCGCTGAACAGAATCTCCGACAACACCATTCCCCGTCTGCGGTAATCAAATTTTATATAACGCACGTCGATCCCGTTTCGGGCCATTGCCGTCGCTTTTTGCAATAGGGCAATGCGGCGGCTGTCGCTCTGTTCATCGTAAATCCCGGACAACTCGACAAGACTTCCCGTAGCGAGCGCATAATTTAGCAAAAACATAAAATCCGCGTCGCAAAGCCCTTTCATTAATCCTACGGCATCGCTGTTGGGAAGAATCAGATCGCTGACGCGCGTCGAAATGCATGCCGTCCCCCAGAACATCGTCGTTCTGATTTTGTTCCAGTCCCCCGCTCCGACGTCCAGGCCGTAACGGTAATTGTCGAAATATTCGCCCAGAAAGGGATTCCCCAGTCCTATATCGCATCCACTCTCCATATATCCGTATACGGGAAGCCGCTTACGAATCTCATGGAGCCACCATTTTCTGTATTCGTAACCCGATTTGTCCTTATTTTTCAAAAGGTCGTGCGAATCTTCGAAGGCGTACGACCAAAAATCATGTTTGATCCCTTCCAATCCGTCTTTGACCAAAAACTCGTCGAGTGCAAAGCGAAGATATTGTCTGACCTCCGGCAAACTCACGTCCATGGGCATAGAATCTGGAATTCGGTATGAATAATCGGTAAACCAGTCGGGATGCTCTTTTACGATCTTTGTCTGTCGGGGACAAAGCCCACCCACCCAAAGCGCGGGATGCAGGCCGCGGGCTTTCACCTTTTGCGCAAATCCTCTGAGCCCTTCCGGGAATTTTTTTCTGTCTGTGCCCGCTTCCCCTTCATATGCTGTACCGATGCCATGCGCTGCTCGATCGGGATCCGCTTCACAAAAAGAAGAGTATCCGTCATCCAGCTGCAGCCACTTTATCTGCGGAAAATATTTTTTCAACTGTTCCGCCTGCCCGATCAGCAGATCTTCGGAAACATCTCGATACACGCCGTCGTTCCACGACCCCCACACGAACGCCCTGCCGCAAACCGATCGCTTCTTCCTGTGCAACACGCTGCGCAGCCGCGACGTATATTCCGAAAAGATCTCGTTGATGTCATCCGCGCGCTCCGTCAAGCCCAAATACCATCTGTCCGTCAGCGTTTCACCCGGTCGGACGATCCGATACGCGATCGATTTGAAGGAGGAAAAAACCTTTAAGAAAGCGCCGTTTCCGGCATGTCCCGCTTCATAATTATGATAAAACACGTCCTGCGACAGGCTGCCGTGCACAAGGCCGCAAGAACAGTCATAATTGCTCACAAGCAGGGCCGGAAATGGCTGGTATGGGGACGCGCCGATCCTGCCGCCGACCGTTTCCGGATCCGCCCAGCGAGTATCCGTCCTGACCTTATCCGTACAGGCGGCCGCGGCCCTGTCGTAATCCAAAGGTAGGGTAAAAGTGCCGTAGATCCTCGGATTTTCGTTGCTGTAAAAGTAGTCGTCCTCCGCCGCACCGCCGAAATCCAGGCCATTCGCCGTCAGGCATAGCTCTTTCAGTCTGATCGGCTCTTTGCCGATGTTCTGAAAACGCCGCGTAGCGACATAGCCCGCCCCTCTTCTGGTCAGCGTCAGCGTATCCCGAATCTGCTGCCCTCGTCCCTCCGCTCGCACGACGGCGCCGCGCCGGCAAACGCTGTATTCAACCGGGAACACCGCTCTGTCCTCCCCATAGCAGCAGAGTGTCACATCGACCTTTCCGATACGATTTTTTTCTTTTTCAAACAATGCAAACATGGTTTTCCCTCTAGTTCGTTCCTATCTTCCGTTGTCCGAGCGAACCGGCGGAATAATAAATTGATTTACCGTTCTTCGTACGGGAATCCTTTCCTACAAAGATTTTTCCCTCCATTCCCACATTCTATCGTTTTTTTAAGCAGCATTACGGAATGTCCCCTTCAGAATGGATGCGGTTAAACAACAGAGAAACACTTTCTTAAGACTATTTCAAAAAAATTTTTTCAGAGGAAATGACATGCAAAAACAAGTTTATGTTCAGGCCGATGACAAACGAAAACGACTCAATTATCTGATCTCTTTTCCAAGCGATCCGCCGCAAAAAGGTTTGCCCCTGATCGTCTTTCTTCACGGTGCGGGAGAAAGAGGCAGCGATCTTACAATTTTAAGGGCACACAGCATTCCGAAAATTTTTGAAAAAGATTCTCCCGTAAATGCGATCACCCTCTGTCCGCAGATTCCCGACCAAGACCGGGTATGGAGCGATTACCTGTCTGAACTGAAAGACCTCATCGACGAAACGGCAAAGACATATGAAGCTGACCTTTCCAGAATCAGTCTTACGGGTGTGAGCATGGGTGGGTTCGGAGTTTGGGACCTTGCTTTCCGCTATCCGCATACTTTTTCCCGTCTAGCCCCTGTTTGCGGCGGCGGGATGGCCTGGCGCGTACCAGCGCTCAAACATATTCCCGTTCGCGCCTTCCATGGTGATCGGGACGATGTCGTCAACCCCGCCTATTCATCCGATATGGTGGACGCCCTCACGCGCTGCGGCGGTACAGCTTCTCTGACGATTTTTCATAATACCGGTCACGACTCCTGGAACAAAGCATATGGAGAAACCAATCTCCTTTCCTGGCTGATCGAATAAAATCGGAATCTGCTTTTTCAGAAACAAAACTTTCTTATTTCGGGAAATCAACACCTCCCTTTTTGCAATACTAAGAAATTTTCTCTCAAAACGGGAAGGGGCGCTGCGCAGAATTCTGCGCAGCGCCCCTTCCCGTAAAATCTCTCGCGGCAACTGCCATACCGGCAGCAGTAAAGTCCGCGCTCAAAGCGCACCTTCCCGCTTGGCATAAAAAAGATACTGCTGTATGTAGCCGCCATCCTGCCCGAACTTCCGGCAGAAAAATTCCGCGATCTTGCGCCTGTCCTTTTCCTTTCCTCCGAACTCATCGCGAAACACCTTTTCCAGCCAGGTATCGACGGGAAAGGCGTCCGTGCGGTGATATCCGAAAAGCAGGATGCAGTCGGCCACCTTCGGCCCCACCCCCGGCAGGGTGAGCAGTTTTTCGCGCAGCTGCGGCGTGGAGAGCGCCGCCCACTCCCCCGCGCTCTCGGCAGAAAGGATGCGGGCCGTCTCTGCAATAAACTCCGCACGGTATCCGAACCCGAGCGTGCGGAAAAAATCTTCTCCTTTGGCGGCAACTGACAAGGCGCGCGGAAAGGTAAAATACTCCTCTCCCGCAAAAGTTCTCAGCTCACCCAACGCTTCGCACAGCCGTTCGACCATACCGCGGATGCGGGGAATATTGTTGTTTTGCGAGAGCAAAAAGGTAAAGATGACCTCTTCGGGATCCTGGTTCAGGATGCGGATCCCCTGCCCGAAAGCGGCCGCCCTCGCAACGGCGTCGCTGCCGCAGCTTTTTGACCGCGCAATGACAGCTGCATAATCGCGGGAAAGATCGAAATAATTCCGGAAATATTCCGCGTCCTCCTCCCGCAAAGTGAGGCGGACCTGTCCTTCCGCATTCTCCAACAAGCACGCCTTATCCGCCGAAAAGACCATCCATCCGCCCTCTTTCCGATGCCAGCGGAAGGTCTGGCCGCAGCCGAGTGTCTGTTCCGGACTGAAAAATTCTCCGTTGTAAAAGAACGTCTGCATTTTCAAAGACCATAATCAAAAAATATATATTCCACACCATGGCAGGCGTAAAATGCGGTCAGCCGCACATCGTTTACATCGTAGATAAGAACAGATGAGTGCGCCCTCAGCCATAAAGAGGAAGTCAGATTCCATGTCCCGTCCCGGGCGTATTTCCGCACGTATTCATAGCTGTTCAGGTGATATCCTTCGCCACGGGAAATAGCAGCTCCGCCCCGCCGTACACGCTGCCGAAAATTTTCAATCCCTTTTCATATTCTCTCCGTTCAGGCTTTTCTATTATAGAACATTCCGCCATAAAAAGAAAGCGATCGGAAAAATTTCTCCGAAAAGCGACAAAAAAGAGTACGGCAAAAGGACTGAAAAGGAGGGCTGCCCCCAAAACCATTTGCCAAAAGGACGAGGGAAGTGTATAATGTTGGGACAAGGAGTGACCATGAGTCTGAAAGAAAAGATCAAGCGCTCGCGCTTTATTATCAGCTGTATATTTTTTGCGGGATATGCCGTCTATGCCGCCTATGCGACGTACTATTACCGGACCTTCCGCAACGGGCTGAGCATCGCGCTTCTGGTACTCATCGCCACCACGTTCATCCTGACCGCCGCCGTGACTTTTGTCAGCTATCGGATCAATCTTAAAAATAAGCCGCGTCCCAGGCTGCACCGCTTTATCAAGATGGCAAAGTACCTTTCGCAGCTGCTCTCCTCCGCCGTCACGATCAGTTTGCTCGTTTCCGCCGTGCATTCTTCGAGTGCCTTTTCGCTCGTCGTAGCCGTCCTGACCATTCCCTTCCTCCTTTGGGGACTGTTTGTGAACGTCCTGGCCGAATATTTCGCGCGCAAATTTTCCGACGGATTCGGGAAACGCGTCTATATTCCCTCCGTTCCCAGAGACGAAGAGGGAAACAAAGTGGATATCACCGCCTCGATCGCCGCGGCAGATGCTCTTTCGGCCGCCAAAAAAACGACAAGAAAGCGCTACGGCGAATAGACAGGCCGGAAATAAATTTTGATAAAATTATTGACAAAATCTCCCCCGCCGTGTAGAATAAAATTACCGCTAAGCGGAAATCAAGGAGGTTCAATATGTTCAAAGGGTTGGAAAAAGTTTTCGACATCATCGGCGAGATCCTCGCGGTAGTTTTGGTGATCGTCTTTGCACTCCTCATCATCAACGCAAATTTCAGTTTTTTACCCACTTCCGTGCTCAATGTATTTGAAGTGATCCGCACTTACGGCTCGCTCGTTCTGATCGCCGTGGTCGGCCTGGAAGCGATGTCAAAACGCAACTTCGTGTTCCAACTCATCTTCCTCGCGCTCCTCGCGCTGATCGTCGTGTTCCTGTTCTTCCACGGAACATACGAAAACCTGATCGGGCTCATCAAATGATACTGATTATATGAGCGGAGGCGGATAATTCCGCCTCCGCTCATATTTTTTCCATCCCCCACTCGACGACAATAAAATTTGAAAAAAGGAGAACAAATGGCCGATCAAAAATTTTTTTACCGCTTCGAGCCGATTGTGATCGACTTTTCGGATGAAAGAGAGATCCGTAAATACGGGCGAGAGCTGCATTCGTTTGACGATCTTTCCACACAGCTCAAATCGCTGCGATCCGCCTTTGAACAGGCAACAAAAGTGCGCGCAGACATCATTGTCAATATGCTGCCTTCCGTTTCAGGCGCAGTTGAACTGACCGTATTCCATAAAATTCGTTATAAATTTTTTTCGCACACGCTCAAAAAAAATTGTTTTTCCATTGACCTGTTAAAATACAATGAGGCCGATGTTCTTGGAATGTATTTTTACGAAACGACAGATTTTTCAGAAGTGGTAAGAATTTTTTCCGATCTGATCGAAAAACGTACACTGCCGGAACTGCAAAAGTGGAAATATTCCCGCATCGGCTGAAGAAAGCTTTGCAAAGACAACTTGTTTCAAAGCCGTGACCCCTATTTCGAAAAGGACCCGGATCCCCTCATTGCCGGGCGAAATTATATACGGTCAACACAGACAAAACTGTATCGAAGAACAGAAATATAAAAAAACCGCTCCGTATAACGGAGCGGTTTTTTGTTACTGCGCCTTCGTATAGACGCTTACCTGCTTTTTGTCTCTGCCCAGTCTCTCGAACTTTACAACGCCGTCGATGAGAGCAAAGAGCGTGTCGTCCTTGCCGATGCCGACGTTGTTGCCGGGATGGAACTTGGTGCCGCGCTGACGGACGAGAATGTTGCCCGCGAGCACTTCCTGGCCGTCGCTGCGCTTTACGCCGAGGCGTTTCGCCTCGCTGTCACGCCCGTTGTGCGAGGAGCCCGTTCCTTTTTTATGAGCAAATAAACTGATAAGAATCATTTTATTTATCCTCCTGTCTCTGTTCTGACCCGCGCCGCGGGTCGGTTCGCCTCGCTTTTACAGCGTGATCTTTTCGATCTTAACCGCGGTGAAAGGCTGACGATGCCCCTGCTTTTTGCGCTCGTTCTTCTTGGCCTTGTACTTGAAGACGATGATCTTCTTGTACTTGTCCTGCGCTTCGACTTTCGCCGTCACTTTGGCGCCGGCCGCTTCCGCGCCCGCTTTGACTCCGTCGTCTGCGGAAACCATGAGCGCCTTGAATTCGACCGTGTCGCCTACCTGCGCATCGAGTTTTTCGACACGCACGACGTCGCCTTCGGAAACTTTATACTGCTTGTTCCCGTTTTCGATGATCGCGTACAAAATGCTTTACCTCCTCTAACCAGTCTCGCCGTATGCCAAGGCGGCGCAAAACTGCGCGCTTATAAAGCCCGCTCCGAGCGGCTCGGATGTTATATTAACATATGCGCGCGGGAAAGTCAAGCATTTTTTCGCAAAATGGCAATTTCCTTGTGAAAGAGCGCACGGGTATAGAACGGGCGGGCGGCGCACATACTGTTTTCGTACCGCAGCCATCCCGCGGTAGCATAGGAGGTTAGCATGGCAGAGACAAAAAAAGCGAGCGAGCTGCTCGCGGAAGTCTATCGCAACACGCATTACGCACTGCAATCGATCGCGGACATCCTGCCCGACACGGAGGACGAAAAACTGCGCGAAGAACTGATCAAGATGCACGACGGCTACGAGCAGATCTCGGGTAAGGCGGCGATCTACGCGCGCGACAACGGCATCGAGCTCAAAGAGCCGGGCGCGGTGAAAAAGGCGATGATGTGGGGTTCCATCAAGATGAACACCCTCAAAGACGATTCCAGCGAACACATTGCCGAAATGATGACGCAGGGAACGGTGATGGGGATCACGGCGCTTTCGCGCTCGCTGGGCGAAAGCCGCGAGGAGAGCGACGAGCAGATCATCCAAATCGCCGAAGAACTCTTGCAGATGGAACAGAAATATGAGGAAACGCTGAAAACGTACCTGTAAAAATCCGGCTTTCTTACCTGGCGATTTCAAATATTTTGCATTACGTAGCATGAAAATCGGAACAACAGAGAACAGCGGCACCGCGCAAAGTTTTGCGCGGCGCCGCCTTACATTTCGAATCTTCAAAAACCGGAGAGCGCATTACTCTTCCGAGCGAAGGATGGCATCGCGCACCCTTTCGGCAGCATCCCGGGCGGCGGAAAGATCTTCCGCCTCAGCGAAAATACGCACGACCGGCTCGGTGCCCGAAGCGCGAACCACCAATCGGAAAACACCGTGGCCCGCCTTCTCGATCGCCGAACGCACCTCTTCGTTGCCCAGCACGCGCACCTTGTCTTTGACACGCACGCTCAGATTGTATTGCGGGAAGAGGCGGATATCCGCGAGTTCCGAAAAGCGCGCGCCGCCCGCAAGAAGCTGCGCCGCCTTCAATGAGGTGAGGATCCCGTCCCCCGTCGTCGCATACTCGGCTAGGATGATGTGCCCCGACTGTTCTCCCCCCACCACCGCGCCGCTGCGGCGCATATATTCGGCGACGTATTTATCTCCGACGTCCGTGCGGTAAAGGGAAATGCCGCATCGCTGCAATTCCCGTTCCGCGCCCGTGTTGGTATGCGCGGTGCCCACGGCCAGAGAGTGCGGCAGCCGCCCCTTTGCCTGCAGGTCCTTGGCCAGAATACACAGCATCTTGTCGCCGTCGACGATGTTTCCACGCTCATCGGCAGCGATCAGGCGATCGGCGTCCCCGTCGTAACAGAATCCCGCGTCCGCGCCCCTTTCCACGACCGCCTCGCACATCTTTTCGGGATGAAGTGCGCCGCAGCCCATATTCACTTTCCGCCCGCTGCGGCTGCGTCCGATGACAAAAACTTCCGCCCCCAGCCTGGCAAAGACGCGCGGAGCGATCTCCCCCGCCGCGCCGTTGGCGCAGTCGAGCACGAACTTCTTCCCCGCCAGCGGCCTCTCACAACAGGATACGAGAAAATCGGCATACGCCCCCCGGCGGGCGAGCGGATAACATCGCCCGCAGCGCAGCGCCGACGCAAAGGAATATTCGTCGAAAAACCTTTCGGCGTATTCCTCCTCTTCCTCCGAGAGCTTACAGCCGCGGAAATCGAACACCTTCAGCCCGTTGAACTCGGGCGGATTGTGCGACGCGCTGACCACCACGCCGAAATCGGCGCCCGTCCTGCGCACAAAGAAGGCGACCGCCGCCGTAGGCAGCACCCCGCCGTCGCGCACGCATCCGCCGCCCGCGCACACGCCCGCCTCCAACGCCAGAGAAAGCATATCCGAAGAGGTGCGCGTATCCCGCCCCAGCACGACGAGCGGTCGGCTCTTCAGCCGACACAGCGCATTCCCCAACGCAAATGCCGTGCGCGCCGTCAGCTCTTCCCCCGCCACACCGCGGATCCCGTCCGTTCCGAAATAATTACGCATTTTCCCCTCCTTTTCCGTCGGCATCTTCCGACGCCGCCTCTGCACTGCCGTTCACATTTCCGCCCTTTTCATCTGCGGATGCTCCGTCTTTCTTTTCCTGCTTTTGTCTCTTTTTTGCCAAGACGTATGCGTATTTTTCAGACATGGAAGCGACTTCCTGCTGGCGCACGCGCCCTATGACGAACGCCCCTTCCGGCACGTCGCGCGTGACCGTGGTCCCCGCGGCGATGTAGCTGCCCGATCCGATCTTTACGGGCGCCACGATGTTCGCGTTGCTCCCGATAAAACAATCGTCGCCCGCCGTCGTACGGCACTTTTTTGTGCCGTCGTAGTTACAGAACACGACCCCACAGCCGACGTTGCAATTTTCACCGAGCTGTGCGTCCCCTACATAAGACAGGTGGCTGACCTTTGTCCCCGCGCCGAGTTTTGCGTTTTTGATCTCCGCAAAATCCCCCACGCGGCAGTTTTCCCCTACGTCCGCGCCCGGGCGAAGATAACTGAACGGCCCGATGTGCGCTCCCCCTCCGACCTTTGCGCCCGTAAGGACGCTGGCGGTGAGCTGTGCCCCATCGCCCACTTCACTGTCTTCCACAATGTTGTTCGGATACAGCACCGCGCCTGCGCCGATCACGCTTTTGCCCAGAATGTGATTATTCGGATAGATCACCGCACCCGCGCCGATACGCGCCTCTTTCGAGATCGTACACGTCTGCGGCGACATGAGAATGTACTCCATACCGCCTCCGGAAAAGAGAAATCTGTACCATACTATGCAGCAGAAAGAAAAAAAGTTTTCTTCTCCTCCGGCCTGTTTTCCGCAACGCGGATACCTTACGGAAAACATCGGCTGCCCGGAATGCACCTCCGTCATGCGAAGGTATATATGGAGTCTGACAACTTCGTCCCTTCTGCGCGCACATGCACATATGCGCGCAAAAAGCTTTACTTCGAGCGGGAAATAGGGTATACTGTCGGGTATGGAGACCAATCTGATCTTTGTGAACGGGACGATGGGCGCGGGCAAGACGGCGACCTGTCGGGAACTTCGTCTGCTTCTACCGAACAATGTATTTCTCGACGGCGACGACTGCTGGAACATGCGCCCCTTTACTGTAAACGAACGGACAAAGCGCATGGTGACAGACAACATCTGTGCGCTTCTGAACAACTTTTTGGCCAGCGGACAATTCGAAAACATCCTGTTCTGCTGGGTGATGCACGAGCGGGCGATCGTCGAGGAAATCCGAAGCCGCCTGCGGGGAAATTTCCGTTTTTTCCTCTTCACGCTGACCTGTGAAAGAGAGGAACTTTGCCGGCGCCTGCAAAGGGACATCGACGCGGGCCTCCGCGAGGACGGGGTCATCGCCCGAAGTCTGGAACGTGCAGCACATTACAAGAAAGATGTGTGCCGAAAATGCGGTAACGTATATCAGGAATTTCTGGACACGACAGCCAAGGCTCCCGCAGAGACGGCACGCGCCATCGCCGACAAGCTCTATTCCAGCGAAGGATAAGCGCTTTTTTCCATAAGTTTCCGCGGCTGCCGCCGCATGCCGCCGCGGATCGTCCCTTTTCAGAGATTTTTTACAAGATTTTCATACATACGTTACGCATTTCTCATAGAAATCGGGCATTCTAAGGGCAGACAAGGCGGGATTGCCTCACAATTTGCGTTTTTTTACAAGAAAAAAGCAAATAGATTCATAAATATCGCAAACCGCTCTCAAAATGTTTGCCTGCCGCGCGCGTATATGTTATAATATTTCGGTGACAAGGTATTAACATGTATTTTTGTGCGCTTACGCGGGCGTAGCGGAAGGCGCCGATTGCGCGGATACCGCCTTAAAAATAGAAGGTCTGACCGATGCGACAGGGTCGCGAAAGACGGAAAGAGAGTTGTTGGAAAGGAGCAGACGGTAAGAATAATGAACAGAGTTTACATCGGAATAAAATATTCGCTTGATTTTATACTTGCGCTGATCCTGACGGTCGCGCTGTCGCCGGTAATGGCGGCCGTGGCGATCGCGGTGAAGGCGGAAGACGGCGGACCGGTCATCTTCAGCCAATGGCGCACGGGAGCAGGAGGGAAGAAATTCCGCTGCTATAAATTCCGGTCGATGAAGAGCACCCACGTTTCGTATGACAAAGACAAACGCGTGATCGAAGATTCCAACCCCAACCTCACCCGCGTGGGGAAGGTGATACGCAAATTCAAACTGGACGAGCTGCCGCAGCTTTTTAACATCCTCAAAGGGGAAATGTGCTTTATCGCACCCCGCCCTCTCCTGCCCGTATTCGACACCGACTACGAGGATTGGGAAATGGTGAAATTTGAAATGCGGCCCGGCCTGACAGGCCTCGGCCAGGTCTGCGGCAACGGACATCTGAGCATCAAGGACAGAAAATATTATGACGTGTATTATGTGATGCACGTTTCGCTGTGGCTGGACATCAAGATCGCTTTCAAGACGGTGGGCGTCGTGCTTTTCGGCGAAAAAAGATATCTGCGCCCCGTCTCCGAATCGGAATACAGGCGGCTCAAATGCGAAGTCCGCAGGCGCTACACCGTGAGCCCCGAAACGGTGGCACATCTCCGCCCCTCTTCTCTCCTGTGATCATGGGGCGGTTTCTTTTACCGGAAAACGGACCCGTCAACGTCGCGCAGATCGTGGGCAACGCGAAATTGGGCGGGGTGGTTTCCTGTATTCTCAACTACTACCGGCACATTGACCGGGAAAAGTTCCGGTTCGATTTTATCACTTACGGTCCCTCGGATTTTGATGAGGATGTCTGCCGCATCGACGGAAATGCCCGCATCCACTATATCGCGCCGTTCGACGGCGCGACCTTTTTGAAGGCGGCCTCGCAGCTCAAAGGCATCCTTTCCCGCGGAAATTACGCGATCGCGCATTCGCATCTGACCACCCTCTCCGCCTTTGCTCTGCCCGCCGCCAAGCGTGCGGGCGTGCCCGTGCGCATCTGCCATGCGCACAGCACCTTTGACAGGCAGTCCGACCGTTACCTCGCCAAAGCCATATTGCGTCCGTTTGCGGCGCGCTGCGCCACGCACCTGATGGCGTGCGGAAAACTGGCGGCGGAAAATCTTTACAGAGAGCGCGCCAAACAGGCGACCATCCTTCCGAATGCGATCGATCTGAAACGTTTTTCGCCCGAAGGTTTCGCCGCCCCCAAGACGGGATACACCGTCCTGTTTGCCGGACGGTTCGCGCCGCAGAAAAACCTCTTCTTCCTTCTGGAAGCCTTTGCAAAAGCCATACGCATCCGTCCGATGACCCTCGTGATGCTGGGCGACGGCGCCGAACATGCCGCGCTCAAAGAAAAAATGCAGGCACTGGGCATCAGCGGGAGCGTGCGCTGGGTGCCGCCCTGTGACCCCGCGCCCTGGTACCGCGCGGCGGACGTATTCGCCCTGCCTTCCCTGTATGAGGGTCTGCCCATGGTCGGCCTGGAAGCACAGGCGGCGGGACTTTGCTGTCTGTTTTCGGACAAAGTGAGCCGCGAAGCGGACGTGGGCAGCGGCAATGAATTTCTGCCCCTCGACCTGTCCGTCTGGGCGGAAGCGCTCGCAAAGCCGCGCACGCGGCAGAACAACACCCAATCGCTGCGGGACGCGCATTTCGACATTGAACTCGAAGCGCACCGCCTTTCCGATTTTTACACCGCGGCACTGTGCGATGTCGCCGCTCCGCGGGCAAAATGATACGGGAGAACCGAATGAAAAAAGAAAATGCAATGACAAGGCGCCCGACGCAGCAGATGTATCTGTTGCGCCTCCTCGTGCGCCGGAACATCAAAAACCAGTATTACCGATCGTTTATCGGAATTTTATGGACGGTTCTGAACCCGTTGCTCAACATGGCCGTCATGGCGTTTGTGTTCATCAACCTGTTCGGGAGCGAAGGGATCGCCCTCGATTATCCCGTCTACGTGCTCTCGGGCAACATCATCTTCGGCATCATGCGCGCCTCGACGACCGGGTCACTCCCCTGCCTTGTCGAACAGCAGGACATGCTGCAAAAGACCAACGTATCCATCGGACTTTTTCCGACCGCGAATGCCTTTTCGGCGCTGGTGACATTCGGCTTTTCCTTCATCGCCCTTCTCATCGTCATGCTCTTCCGCTGGTTCGCGGGCGCCTATGTCTTTACCTGGCAGATTATTCTGACCGTCGTACTTCTCCCGTCCATCATGCTCTTTTCGCTGGGGCTTTCCTATTTTCTGAGCGCGCTGTATGTGTTTTTCCGGGATCTGAGGCACATCTATTCGGTCATCCTGACGCTTTGGACTTATCTGACCCCCCTCTTTTACACCATCGACGCGCTGAAAAACGCCACGCTGGAAAGGTTCATGAACCTCAATCCCATGTACCACTATGTCAATTACTTCCGCGACCTTCTGATCGGGACCATCCCCTCCGCGGAGGCGCACATCGTGTGTTACGGGTTCGGCATCGCGATGTTCATCATCGGCTACGCATTTTTATCCGCCGTGCGCAACCAGATCGCGGCGCGGCTGTGAGGTGGATATGACAGAAGCTGCAGAAAGGTCGGACGTGCTTTTGGAAGTGCGCGACGTGACCATGAAATTCACCAAATACGAAGTGGGCGTAGACTCCCTCAAAGAGCTGGTCGTGCGCGCCTTCAGAGGGGATCTCAAACGGGAAAAATTCGTCTGCCTCGAACACATCGATTTCACCGTGCACCGCGGCGAGGCGGTGGCGCTGATCGGCCGCAACGGCGTGGGAAAATCCACTCTCCTGAAGATCGTTTCGGGCATCCTCAAACCGACGGAAGGCTATGCAAAAGCTTACGGAAGGATCTCCCCCCTCCTGCAGCTGGGAGCGGGCTTTGACGGCAATGCCACGGGCATGGAAAACATCTACCTCAACGCCGCCATCCTCGGCTACACAAAAAAAGAGATCGACGAAAAACTGGACAACATCTTGGAATTTGCCGAACTTGGCGACTTTATCTACTCCCCCGTCAAGACCTATTCTTCGGGTATGCTCGCGCGGCTCGGCTTTTCCATCGCCATCAACATGGATTCCGAGATCATGCTCATCGACGAGATCCTCGCCGTGGGCGACATCGCTTTCCAGCAGAAATGTTACAAAAAGTTGGAAGAACTGCGCGCCAAAGGGCTGACCTTCCTCATCGTTTCCCACAGCGATGTGGTGGAAAGCCTGTGCGACCGCGCCATCTGGATCGAGCGCGGACACATGATCGCCGACGGCGACGTAAAAAGTATCTTCGAACGCTACAAACAATCCATGATGCAACCCGCCCAATGACGGCGGCCTAGGGAGTACTATGGCTCATTACGATTATCTGCTTGTCGGCGCAGGGCTGACCAACGCAGTCGTTGCCGAACATGCGCTGCGAGCGGGCAAGACCTGCCTCGTGATCGAACGCCGCGGGCACATCGGCGGCAACATCTATACCGAAAAGCGGGAAGGGATCGACGTGCACGTCTACGGTGCGCATATCTTTCACACCTCCGACGAAGAGGTCTGGCAGTATGTGAACCGCTTCGCCGCCTTCAACGGATTTATCAACCGCGTAAAGGCAAACTTCCGCGGAAAGTTGTTCAGCATGCCCTTCAATATGTATACATTCGAGGCGCTCTGGGGCGTGAAGACGCCGGAAGAGGCGCAAGCGATCATCGATTCGCAGCGCGCCTGTCTGGGCGGGAAACAGCCGGAAAACCTCGAAGAACAGGCGATCAGCCTCGTCGGGAGGGACGTGTACGAAACCCTCGTCAAGGGGTACACCGAAAAACAGTGGGGACGGCCCTGCGACCGTCTGCCCGCCTTCATCATCCGCAGACTTCCCCTCCGCTTTACCTACGACGACAACTACTTCAACGACAAATACCAGGGCATTCCCTGCGACGGCTACACCGCCATGGCGGAAAGAATGTTTGCAGGCGCGAAAATACTCCTGAACACCGATTATTTCGACTTCATCAAAAATACGCAGGACACCTTCGGCAAGATCGTCTACACAGGCAAGGCGGACGAATTTTTCGGATACAGTCTCGGAAAACTGGAATACCGTTCCCTCCGTTTTGAGACGGAAACGCTGGACATACCCGATTTCCAGGGCAACGCCGTGATCAATTACACCGCCGCCGAAGTGCCCTACACGCGCATCATCGAGCACAAACATTTCAATTTCGGAAAGCAGCCGAAAACGATCATCACGCGCGAATATCCCGCCGAATACCGCGAAGGCATGGAGGCCTATTATCCCGTCAACGACGAGAAAAACGCAAGCCTCTCCGCCGCATACGACGATCTCAAAAAGAGCCGGCCGGACGTCCTGTTCGGCGGACGGCTCGGCGAATACAAGTACTACGACATGGATAAAGTGATCGCCGCGGCCTTCCGCCTGTGCAAAAGCGAAGGCCTCCGCTGATCCGAAACAGACCTTTTCAGCACTGCGCATGCTTTGTCCAACGACCCTTGCCGGAACTTAACCGAAAGCGTCCTGTTGGGCGCCGACCACGCCGCAGAATATGTCGGAAGCGGCTGACTTTTCCGAACAACTTTACAACAGATAAACCGAAAGCGCCCTGCGTTCCTGAAACGGAACGCAGGGCGCTTTTTCCACGCTTGCGCTGGTATTACTTCTCATAGACGCTGCGTTTGAGAATACCTATGTAGGGCAGATTGCGATAGCGTTCGGCGTAGTCCAGGCCGAAGCCCACGACAAATTCATCGGCGCAGTCGAAACCCTTGTAGTCCGCCTCGATGGGTACCGAACGGCGGCTGTATTTGTCGAGCAGGGCGCAGATCTTGACCGACTCGGGTTTGCGCGAATACAGCATGCGTTTGAGGTAAGAAAGGGTATAGCCGGAATCGATGATGTCCTCCACGATGATCACGTGCCTGCCCTCGATCTTGCGGTCGAGGTCCTTGATGAGCTTGACTTCGCCGGAAGATTTCGCGCCCGCCCCGTAAGAAGAGATGGCCATGAAATCCATTTCCAAGGGTATAGTCATCGCGCGAAGAAGGTCTGCGTAAAACATGACACTCCCCTTCAATATCCCGACCATGAGCGGTCTCTTGCCCGCATAATCCTGATCGAGCGTGGCGGCAAGTTCGGCAATGCGCGCGGCGATCTGTTCTTTTGAGAACATGATGCTCTCTACGTCCTGATGCATTTGTAAGATTCTCCTTTTTCCGCTAGTTTTATCGCGAATATATTTTTTGTATTTTTATCGATCCTGACCTTTTCGGAGATCTCTGCGCCGCAGACGGCAAAGATCTCTTGGCCGCAGGCGAGCACGGGCAGAGAGCCGCGCACCCTTTGCGGGATCTTCCGATCGATGAAAAACTCCTTCAGCTTTTTCCTTCCTCCGCCGAATTTTTCAAAGACGTCCCCTTCCCTTCTGAGGCGGAAAACTGCCCCCGCGGGGAGTTTGTCCGCGTCCAGAAACAACGTACCTTTCTCGCCGAAGGCGGGCTCGTCTGTGCGAAAAACCTGCACGACGTAGTTGCAAAATGCGAACTCTCCCTCCCCGAACGGCACCTCGCGGGAAACTTGCGACGGCGCGGGGCGGGAAAAAGAGATCCTGCCGTATTCGCGGCGGGCGACAATGCCGCCCGGAAGGTGCACGGCGCCGCCGTTTTCCCCCTTCGCCAGAGCGCGGAGATCGGCGATATTTCGCGCCGAATAGTCTTCTCGGACCCCGAGACTGCGCAGAGCGAGCACGCAGGCGCGCCCGAAGAGGGGCCCGGGCGCATCTTCCGAAACAAAACACACCTCACCCTCTTCCAGACAGGCACGGGCGAGCCCGTAAAGGTACTCGTCATCCTCGCGGGCCGCGCGGGAAAAATCGTACAATGCCCTGTCCAGTGCAGGGAAACGTCCCCGCGCGGGCGCAAGGATCTCCCTCCGCAAAAAGTTGCGGGAATAGGCGGCGTCGGCATTGCTCTCGTCTTCCCGCCATTCGAGGGAATTTTCATACAGATAGCGCAGAATTTCCCGCTTGCTCACCCCGAGCAGCGGCCGCGCGATCCCCTTGCCTGCAAGCGCAGGACCGCTTTCTTCGGAAGGAAAAAGATATGCCAGGCTTTCGGCCGGCACAAAGGAGCGGATGCCCCCCGCCCCTGTGAGCGACGCCCCGCGGAAGAGGTTGAATAGGACGCTCTCGGCATTGTCTCCCGCGTGATGCGCCGTGGCGATCACATCCGCCTTATCCCGGCGCAACAGATCGAGAAAGATACGGTAGCGCGCCTTCCGCGCCGCCTCTTCCACCCCTTCGCCCGCCGTGCGGGCAAGCGCAGGCACGTCCACCGAAAAACAGTACAGCGGCAAACCCAGCCTTGCACAGAGCGCGCGGACAAATTCCGTGTCCGCGCGCGAACTCTCGCCGCGGATGCCGTGTTCCACATTGACCGCACTCAGCACTATATCCTCTTCCGCCGCTTGCGCCGCAAGGCAATGCAACAGCGCGACCGAATCGCCGCCGCCCGACACAGCGACGCATACGCGCTTGCCACGAAGCGCCGTCAGATCGATCTTCATACCAGAATTATACACGAAAACGGCGGCAAATGCAATCAAAACGCCCGAAAAACAACCGATTGCCCTTTTCTTCTCCTGCCTCCGCGTCAAAAACCTGTTTCAGCCGCACGCGGGGCGCGTGTATCGTCCACACACGAGGCGTGGCGTGTGTCAACGCACGCGGGGCATATATTTACCGCTCGAGGGTATGTGTCGGCCGCCCGCGGACATCTGTCGGCCCACCACAGGCCCGTATATGGCGCACGCGGACACCTGTCGGCTGCACGCGGACATACTCTAACATCGCAAAAGAGACTTCCGCCATGTCATTTTGTCGCCGCGAAAAGGAAAAGGCGGCCCTTTCTTACGGACACGTGATTTCAGGGAAGCAAAGGATTTCTTCCGTACAGCTTGCCCTGCAGGGGGAGCTCCTCGCGGCGCATGCCGATGCTGCGCACAAAATGCAGGACGATGTCCTCGCGGATGCGCTGGTTGTAGACGGAATGTCCGAAATTGAACAGATAGGCCATCACGCAGACGACGGCCGCCTGCGGCAGGAGAGAGACTCCGAACACCTCCGCGCACAGGAGAATGGGCGCGAGCAGGGTATTCGTGGCGGCGCCGAAGACGGCGGCATATCCCAGGCAGGCAGCGAAGGCGGGATCCATGCCGAGCGGCGCGCCGAGCGCGGCGCCCAGGCAGGCGCCCGCCGCAAAGAAGGTGGTGACCTCTCCGCCCAAAAAGCCGACGGAAAGGGTCACGGCCGTAAAGAGGATCTTGACGATCCAGTCGAAGGCGTACACCTTTCCGCCCGAGAGGGCGATGCCGACCAGGTTGGTGCCGAGCCCCGCATATCTGCCTCGGGTCAGAAACAAGAGACAGGAAAGCAACACGCCCGCCGCAGCGACGCGGAGATAGGCGTTTTTCACGGAAAAACGGAAAAACCGGCTCGCGGCCTTTCGCAGTACGCAGAAGAGAAGGCCGGCGATCCCGCAGGCTGCGCCCACCGCGACGAGGGCTGGCAGCGAAGCGGCCGTGAAAGCGGGCACTTCGACCGCGAGGGAAAGGGACTCCTCCCCGCCGCAGAGGCGGGAAAGAAAGTACGCCGAAAAGGAAGCGAAGGCGGACGCCGTCAGCGCGCGCATGCGCACGCCGCCGACCACGGTGACTTCCAAAGCAAAAAACAGGGCGCAGACGGGCGTGCCGAACAGCGCCGAAAAGCCCGCCGCCATGCCCGCCACGATCAGGATCTTATCCGCCCCGCGAAGGCGCAGTGTCCTGCCCAGTTCTCCGCCGATGGCGGCGCCGATCTGGATCGCCGCCCCCTCCCGGCCCACGCTCGCGCAGAACAGGTGCGCCGACCAGGTGCCCGCATACTGAAAGAGGGCGTTGCGGAGCGGAAATCCCTTTTCTTCGCCGCGGCTGGCGCGGAAGGCGGCTCCCATGCCGATCCCGCCTTTTCCGCCGAAGCGGCGGAGCATAAAGACGCTGAAAAGTCCCGCCAGCGGCAAAAACCAGACATAGAGGGAGAAATGCGACGCGCCCAGCCCGGAAAAATACTCCACGCCGAGCCCGAAGATCCCCACGGCCGCGCCGATAAACAGGCCCGCCGCCGTGCCCGCCAGCGCATACGCCGCCACTTCGCCCACATGCATTCCGAAGCGGCGCGCGCCCCCTTTCAAACCCTCATCGCGCATCTTCCGCCTCCGAGGCAAGGGGACAAAATACCCCGTTCACATACGAAGCGAGATCTGCGGGAGAAACTTTCATCTGCATGCCGACCTTGCCCGCACTGACGTAGATAGCATCGTGCTCCCGCGCGCTCTCGTCAAGGAAGGTGCGGAAACGCTTTTTCATGCCGACAGGCGAACATCCGCCGTGAATGTAACCGGTGAGCGGCTCCAGGTCGCGTTGGCGGATCATCGCCACCGACTTGGCGCCCGCCGCCTTGGCCGCCTTTTTCAGATCGAGCGAGGAGCAGACGGGCACACAGAACACAAAATGTTCATTCTTGTCCGAAACCGTGACAAGCGTTTTGAATACGGCACGCGCATCTTCGCCCAGCATCTTCGCCACTTCTTCCCCGTCCGTGATGGTCGGGGAATAGGTGTAACTCTCGTATTTGATCTTCTTTGCGTCCAGAAGACGCATGGCATTGGTCTTGTCCATACCCATCTCCCGCAGCGGAGCTCTGTCCGCTCAGTTTTCTTTCCTATTATAGCACGAACCCGCTTTTTTTACAACAAAACCGCAGCCGCGAAAAATTTTTCGGGCGCAGGCCGAAACCGCTTTGACTTTCCGCCGACCCGTGCTATAATACCTTGCGCCGGCGGGGTATCCGCCGGGATTTCGTCTTTTCGGAGAGTGCAAAGATGCGAGCTCCTGACCTGGGCAGCAACAAAATATTCCGTTCGGTGCTCCGACTGGTTTTACCCGCCATGGCAGCGCAGTTCATCAACGTACTGTATTCTGTCGTCGACCGGCTGTTCGTGGGAAACATCCCCGCGATCGGGGACGATGCGCTCGCGGCGGTGGGCGTGTGCGCCCCCATCGCCACGCTCATTTCCTCTTTCTCTTTCCTGGTCGGAATCGGCGGCGCTCCCCTGTTTGCGATGGCCATGGGCGAAAAACGGGAAGACCAGGCAAAGAGCATTCTATCCAACGCACTCTATGCACTCGTAGCGGTGGCGCTCTTTGTGACGGCGATCGTCCTGCTCTTTGAACGACCCATACTCATGACCTTCGGCGCAAGCGGGACCACCTACGGGTACGCCCGCCGCTACCTTCTGATCTATGCGGCCGGCTCTGTTTTTCCCATCCTCACGATGGGCCTCAGCCAGTACATCACCGCGCAGGGCTATTCGGGCGTCGCGATGCTCGCGGCCCTCACGGGCGCGGCGGCGAACATCGCGCTTGATCCCCTCTTTATCTTCGCCTTACATATGGACACGGCGGGCGCGGCGCTCGCGACCGTGCTTTCGCAGTTCTTTTCCTGTCTGCTCGCCGTCCTGTTCCTCTGCCGCAGACGCGCCGCGATCCGCCTCGGGTTCTCCCGCCCGGACGGCAAGATCCTCCTCCGCATCATGAAACTGGGCTTTGCTCCCTTTCTCATCGCGGCGACGGACAGCGTGATCATCATCGCCACCAATGCCGTCCTGCAGGCGCGGGGCGGCGCAGACGGCGACTTCTAGATCACCGTTTCCACCATCGTGCAGGCTTTTTTCCAGCTCGTCACGCTGCCCATGCTCGGCATCAGCACCGGCTCGCAGCCCGTTCTCAGCTACAATTACGGCGCCAAAAACATCGGGCACATCAAAAGAGCGGAAAAGTATATCCTTTCCCTCTGTCTCGCCTTCACATCGCTGATGACCGCCCTCTCCTTCCTGTGCGCGGCGCCCTTCGTATCGCTGTTCACCTCCACGCCGGAGATCGCGGAAAAAAGCGTATGGGGCATCCGCGTGTTCATGATCGGCGCGATCCCCCTTTCCCTTCCCTACGCCTTTGTCGACGGGCTCACGGGTCTCGGCTTTCCGCAGTACGCGATCATCGTTTCGCTGACGCGCAAGATCGTCGTGTACCTCGGATGCACCTTCCTGTTCCCCGCGCTTTGGGGCGTACAGGCCGCATTTTACGCGGAGCCCGCCGCAGACATCGCCGGCGCGATCCTCGCCGTCATCGTGTTTTCGATCGTCTTCCCGCGCATCCTCAGAAGGCGGCAGAACGCCGGAAGCCTGTTCGATGCGCCTTCCAGCCATGATCATACTTAATCGCTGACAAGAAACAGCCGCCCGCAAGCGATCGCTTGCGGGCGGCTGTTTCTTGGCTGTTATAAAAATGTTATCTGCCGATCAGAAAGACACGGCGCAGCGAGCGCGCGATGCGCACCCAGTTGGCGGCGAGCTGTTCGTCCGTGAACGAGCCGCAAAATTCCGCCTCTTCCTGCAGTGTGACGGGCGCAGACATATCCTGCCAGGCGTCCACGTAATGCGCGCACAGCCTTTCGGGATTGTCGAACAGAAATACGAGATTTTCATACAGGTAGGGCCGCACGAGGGACACGAAATTCGTCCTTTCCGCCGCGCGCTCAAACCCGTCGACAAGGGGCAGAAAATATTTTTTGTCTCCCTTCTCGATGTGCACCAGATAGGAAAAGATGAGCTCGTCGCCGCGGATATTGTAATTCCCGTCAATGGAATAAAACTGAAATCCCTTTCCGTCAAAATAGCGGAAAGCGGCGGCATCCAGCCCGTCGAAAAGGGCGCTGCGCAGCCAGTGCGCCGCCATTTTCAGTTCATAGTCCGCCCGCTCGACATGATAGGTCACGAGGACCTGCAATTCCCTTCCCCTGCCCACACGGTTGAGCGGACGAGTGATCCGCTTCTCCTTGCGTGCCGGCGGAATCTCCCGCTCTTTGAGCGGAATTTCCCCGAACGTATCGTAAATTTCGCGCACGTCCTCCTCCTGGAAATTGCCGGCGACAAACAGGCACATATCCTTTGTAAACAGGCTTTCGCGCGCGGAGGCGATCTCTTCGTCGGCAACATTTTCCAATATGCCCGAATCGCCGAGCACGGACCCCGAATAGCGGGAATCAAACCACAGATCGTACAGGACGTCGCCCGCACGGCCGTCATAAAAATCGCTCTCGAAGATCTCGTTGCGGATGACGGGCAGGACCTTCTGCAAATCCTCCTCCGTGTATTCGCGCTGGGTCAGCATGGAATGCAGGAGCCGCAGCTGCGGACGGAAAACTTCCTGCCGGCAAACAAAGTGAAAACACATATAGCTGACCGACGTATACCCGTCGATCTCCGAACCGCGCGAGGTCATTTCGGCATTGATCTCGTCGGCACGCCGCTCCCCCGCCCGCTCGAAAAACAGATGCTCCACCAGATGGTACACCCCCGGCGTATACTCGGGAACAAAGGGAAGCACGACGGAAAAAGCGACCGTGTGCAGGTGCGGCGCACAAAAGGAGATCATGCTTGCGCCGTTTTTCAGCTTCTCCCTCTTTTCACAGGAAAAATCCATAACGCTTTACCTCTCCCGCCTATTGTACCATAGGCCTGTACGTTTGTCAAACGCGAAAAATAAAAAAATGAATCGGGCACGGAGCCTTGCGGTTCCATGCCCGATCCATATATGATAAGGGGGAAAATGATGAGCAATTTCAGTAACCAAACGGAAGCATTGCGCCTTTCGTTTGATTACACGCATATTATAGCAAGCCAGAAAAAAATTGTAAAGCAAATAAAAACAATTTTTTTGAATTTTTTTGTAATTTTTTTTCTTTTCAAAAAATGTTATTTTTTATCATATTTTCGCGAAAAGAGTCGAAAAACATCGAATATTGGTAAATAATGTTAATTATTACCATAATTTATATGTGGAGAGTGAAAACTTTTACTGAATTCACAGAAATCACAAAATACGGCAGAAGAGGCAGCCGAGCAGGGCGGAAAGGAAGTTTGCGACAAAGGCGATGAAAACGGGCAGCGCGGGGCGTTTGCCGCCGCGGCCGGCGAAATAGAGCGCGGAGAGGTAAAAGACCGTTTCGCCGGAGGCGTACACGACGCTGGCGCAGCGGCCGATATAGGAATCGGCGCCGTAGCGGGAGAGAAGGTCGCCCAGGAGGGAGAGGGACCCGCTGCCCGAAAAGGGTTTGATGAGGAACAGGGGCGCGATCTCCTCGGGCACGCCCAGCGCCGTGAAGGCGGGCGAGAGCGCCGAACGCAGTCCCGCCGAGAGGCCGCTCGCCTCGAACAGTTCGGCAAGCACGGTGATGCCCGCGATATACGGGAACAGGGAGGCAAGGAGGGGCAGAACGCCCTTGACGCCTTCGGCGAAGCAGTCGTAAGCTTTGACACGGCGGAAGGCCGCAACGAGGAGGACGGCGGCAAAGAGGACGGGAAGGATGTAACTTGGCCAAATCATCTGCGCTTTCTCCCGTAGAATAAGAGGACGAGCGCCACCCCGAGAAGGAGCGCCGCCAGTTCGGAAAGGTAGGCAGGCAAGAGGATGCTGTACGGATTTTCCGCGCCCGCCTGGACGCGCAGCGCCAGCGCCGTGGCGGGAAAGAGCTGTACGCCCGAACAGTTGACGGCAAAGAACATCGCGCGGGAAAATTCGCTGTCTTTGTCGGCGCCGAGAAGGTTCATGGCGGAGATGCCCGCGGGGGTGGCCGCGCCGCCCATTCCGAAAAAATTGGCGGAAAGGTTGACGGCAACCTGTTCAAGCGCCTTTTCGTTGCGGGTGCGCAGGAGCCTGCTCGATAGCGGGCGCATGGCGCGCGCCATGCCGCGCAGGATGCCGGCGGATTCGGCGATCTTCAGAAAGCCCATCCATACCGCATACGATGCGGCCAGTGCCAGGCACGCAGAGACCGCTTTGCCCGAACCGGACAACAGCGCCGGCAAAAATGCTGCCGGATCGCGCACGATGACGAGGGCGACGGAAACGAGAAAAACGGCGAGAAAAACGGCATTCAAGGCAAACTACCTCCCCTGCCTAACTGTATGCCGCCGCAGGACAAGTTATGCCGCGATTTTGCAACTGTGCGGAAAAATGCGCAAAAATAATTTTACTTTCCGCGCGTTTTGCGCTATAATGATGGAAAGTTCTGCTTTCTATATAGAAAAATGTCAGGTGCAGGAGCGGAGGTTACCATGAGCAAGACACCCTATTATATCACGACGGCGATCGCCTATGCCTCGGGCAAGCCGCACATCGGAAATACCTATGAGATCATCCTCAGCGACGCCATCGCGCGTTTCAAGCGCAACCAGGGCTTTGACGTGCGCTTTCAGACGGGCACGGACGAGCACGGCCAGAAGATCGAAGAGAAGGCCAAAGCGGCGGGGCTGCAGCCCAAGCAGTTCGTGGACGGCGTGGCGGCGCAGATCAAGGGGATCTGGGATCTGATGAACGTCTCCTACGACAAGTTTATCCGCACGACGGACGCCGACCACGAAAAGCAGGTGCAGAGGATCTTCCGCAAGCTGTACGAACAGGGCGACATCTACAAAGGCACGTATGAGGGGCTGTACTGCACCCCCTGCGAGGCGTTCTGGACTCCTTCGCAGCTCAAAGACGGAAAATGTCCCGACTGCGGACGGGAAGTCAAGCCTGCCAAGGAAGAAGCATACTTTTTCCGCATGAGCAAATATGCGGACAGGCTCTTGCAGTATTACGAAGAGCATCCCGAATTTATCTCTCCCCTCTCCCGCAAGAACGAGATGGTGAACAACTTCCTCAAACCCGGATTGCAGGATCTGTGCGTCTCGCGCACCTCCTTCCAATGGGGCATTCCCGTCGATTTTGACCCCAGACACGTCGTCTACGTGTGGCTGGACGCGCTGACGAACTATATCACCGGCCTCGGCTACGATGCGGACGGCAACTCGGATGCGCTCTTCCGCAAATACTGGCCCGCCGACGTGCATGTGATCGGAAAGGACATCATCCGCTTTCATACCATTTACTGGCCCATCTTCCTGATGGCGCTGGGTCTGCCCCTGCCCAAACACGTCTTCGGGCATCCGTGGTTGCTGATGGACGGCGGCAAGATGAGCAAATCCAAGGGCAACGTGATCTATGCCGACGAGCTCGTGCACGTGTTCGGCGTGGACGCCGTCCGCTATTTTGTGCTCGGCGACATGCCCTTCGACAACGACGGGAACATCACCTGGGATCTGATGTGCGACCGCGTCAACTCCGACCTCGCCAACACCTACGGCAACCTCGTTTCGCGCACGGCGGCGATGACGCTGAAATATTTCGGCGGCGAGATCCGCGACGCGGGGGCGGCCGAGCCGGTCGACGCGGAACTGCGCGCGATGGCCGAAGGCCTGTACAAAAAAACGGCCGCCAAAATGGACGAATACCGCATCGCCGATGCGCTGGACGAGATCTTCACCTTCCTGCGCCGCTGCAACAAGTACATCGACGAGACGGCGCCCTGGGTGCTCGCCAAAGACGAGGCAAAAAAAGACCGCCTCGCCACCGTCCTGTACAATCTTTCGGAGAGCATCGTGATCGCCGCATCCCTCTTGCAGCCCTTCATGCCCGAAACCTCCGCAAAGGTCTTCGCGCAGTTCGGCACGCAGATGCGCCCCTACGACAAACTCGGCACTTTCGGGCTTCTGCCGAATGGCACAAAGGTCTCCCCCACCGAAACGCATCTCTTTGCGCGCCAGAGCTATAAAGAGGTGGAAGAAAAATACGAGGCGCTGCACGCGCAAAAAGAAGAAAAGGCGCAAAAAAGCAAAGACGTACCCGCAAAAAGCGCGCACGAACCGGAATACCCCGCCGAGATCACCATCGACGATTTTGCCAAGGTGAAGATGCAGATCGCGGAAGTGATCGCCTGCGAAAAGGTGGAAAAGAGCGACAAACTCTTAAAGAGCACCGTAAAGATCGGCAACGAGACGCGCACAGTGGTGAGCGGCATCGCGAAGTTTTATAAACCCGAAGAGATGGTCGGCAAAAAGGTCGTGATGATCACCAACTTAAAGCCCGCAAAACTGCGCGGCATCCTCAGCGAGGGCATGATCCTGTGCGCCGAGGACGAAGAGGGCAACCTGAGCCTTCTCTCCCCCGAAAAGCCCATGCCGAGCGGAAGCGGGATATTTTGATTGATTTTCGGCACACTTTCGGTTCGCTGAAAGCACGCCGCCGAGATTTTAAGGGAGAAAACACCGCTGAGACGCTCCGCGTTCTCTGCAGTGTTTTCTCCCTCTTTTTCCCCTTTTTCATGTTCGCAGGCCCGGAACGCAATTCACCCTCTTATCTGCTTTTCATAAATCTTCGTAAACAGAATTGATACAATTTCCCGCGCAAGAAAATACACTTTATAAACCGCCCTTCCAACGCTTTCCGTTGGAAGGGCGGTTTTTCTTTTGACGGTGATCAATGTTTTTCCCTTTCCCTCAGCAGTTGGTTGAAATGAAAATTTTTTTCGTCGACGGCGGCGCGCTTTCTTTCCCACTCTTTTTGCACAAGTTCCCGAACTTCCTTATCCGGTATCGCCTCGACAAACTCTTCTATCCACCCGCTCACGCGATCATAGTCCCTCACCGTCTCCGCAACGATACCCATAATATCCGCATGGCACCTTTCCGCCTCCCCCAATATCCGCATGAATGCACACCGAAACCCAAATACCAGCGCGATCATCATCAGCCTTACATAATCTTCCCCCTTCCGCTCACACTCGGGTATGGATAAAAACAAAGCATCCTTCTTCGAACACAACATCAGAAACAGCGTGATGTCCTTCTCCCATTCTTCTTTGTCTGATCTTTTGTCAATCATATTTAATTCCTTCTTTATACCAATTTATGGTATGTTTATTTTATTCCATTTTTAGGAATGTGTCAAGCGTTTTATACCATTTTATGATATATTGCAATCAGGAGAGTAAATTTATGGATTGTGCAAAGGAAGTCGGACAGAGATTAAAGCAGGCGCGGACCAACGCGGGATTTACGCAAAGGGAAGTTGGCGAAAAATTGGGCATGACGCAGTCGCACTACGCCCGATACGAAATGGGGATCGTGGAACTGAACTACGAAAAGATCATATTTTTGTGTAAGCTGTTTCAGACGTCAGCCGATTTTCTTTTTGACTTAGAAGAACAATTTTACAGAAAATCCTGAACCGATCGGGAAAAGACCGTAGGAAAAAGACCGCAGGGAAAAGACCGCAGGGAAAAGATCGCAGGGAAAAACCGCAGGGAAAAACCGCGGAGAAAAACCGCGGAGAAAAACCGCGGAGAAAAACCGCAAAAGACAAAGGAAAGCGGGGCAGAAATTCTGCCCCGCTTTTTGCGTACAAGGTGAATTATACTATGAAATGTTTCACTTAGTTTGACAATTCATCTGCAACTGTGCATCTGTGCGCGCATAAAAGTACTATTTTCTGCGTTTGACGCCGCGCGCGATCCCGCCTAGGACGCCGCTGTTGCGGAGAAGTTTTTTCCCGGAGCTTTCGCGGTATTCGCAGATCCCCTCTTCCACCAGTGCGGAAAGCATCTGCGAAAAATCGGCGAGTTTTTCGCAGAACAGATACCACGCCAGCGAGCCGGGCACCGTGTTCATTTCGTTGAAATAGACTTCCCCCTCGCAGATGAGATAGTCCGCCCGTACGACGCCGCGCACGTTCATGCGGCGATATAAAAGTTTCGTATACCCCTTGATGAGGTCGGAGCTCGATTTGGAAATTTTTGCGGGAAAGTCGCCCGAACGCTCCTTTCCGCCTTCGAGATATTTGTCCGCGAAGGTGAGGATCTTGTGCCCGGTCTTCGGCTCCTCACACTCGGAAACGATGATCTCGTCGCCGCTGCGATAGGCGGCACAGTTGATCTCGCGGCTGCCGGCAAGGTATTTTTCGGCGATGAGCATGCTGTCGTAACAGAATCCCGCCTCGATGGCGGCGGCAAGGCGGGTGCGGTCTTCCGCGACGCTCACGCCGATGCTCGAACCCAGCCGCACCGGTTTTACGATGACGGGATAACCCAACCGCTCCTCAATGGCGCGCAGCGCGATAGCGCCGCGCTTGCGAAAGTCCCCCTCCGCAATGCGGAAAAAGGGCGCCGTCCTGATGCCCAGCCCCTTGGCCACCAGTTTCGTGATCGCTTTATCCATGAACACGGAGGAAGCCGCCATATCCGGTGAGGCGTCCGGGATCCCGTTCAGCCGCAGAAGCCCCGCCAACGCGCCGTCTTCCCCGCCCATGCCGTGACAACAGTTCAGCGCACAGTCCACCTTGCAGATCTGCCGGATGCGTTTTCCCTTCACCTCGCACAAAAAACCGCCGTAAATCGTGGCACGCGGCCACTTTCTCTCCTGCTCCGCGGCACGGAACGCGGCCACGTCGAACAGCTGCTCACTCGTGTACATCTCTCCGCTCTGCGCTATGTAGACGGGGTACACCGCATACTTTTTGCCGCGAAGAAGATTGGCCGCCATCGTCCCCGTGATGATCGAGACCTCGTTCTCGCATGACATGCCGCCAAAAAATACCGCCACGTTTTTCTGCATAAAAAAACACCTCCGCATAAAGATTGCTTTGGTGTTTCTATGGTATCTTCATTTTTCGCTCATGCTTGCACAGGCCCATCCGCAAAGATAAAACTTTTCTCTCTTCCGCAAAAGCTTTCCGACGGGAAGATCGAAAAGATTCAGTTATAAATATCGGGCAGGTCGTTGAGAAAGAGCACCGTGTCCCCTTCGGCAAGCTCATGCGCCAGAAGTTCCTGCGCCGCCTGCAAGGTCGGAACGACGGTCAGTTTTTCCGGCGCGCCGCCCCCGTCGAGGTACCCCTCTTTGACGGCTCCGACCAGCGTCGCCCCCACGAGGATAACGCGATCCAGCCCCGCAAGTCTGCGGCCGAGCGCGCGGTTCTCTTCCTGCTCGAGGATACCCAGCTCCACGAGTCCGGGGGTCACGATAAATTTCCTGCCCGGGAACAGTTTCAGAACTTCCACGGCCGCCGCCGCGCCGCGCACGTTCGCGTTGTACGCGTCGTCCAGGATCGTGACGCCGTTTTTATGCAGAGGCTGCAGGCGGTGGGGCACGAAATCGATCTTTTCCACCCCTGCCGCGATCTCTTCCTTGCTCATGCCGAGCTTGAACGCCATGGCCGCGGCGAGGGCGATGTTTTCGGCGTTGTGCGCGCCCAGAAGCCTGCTGTGCAGTTTGACCTGCAAAATGCCCAAAGCCAGCGTGAAATCGATGCCCGCAGCGGTACAGACAAGATCGTGCACGCCGCATTCGCCGTGCTCGCCGACCGTGACTTTTGTAAGGTCATACGCCGAAAGATCCAGCGAATCGGTGTATTCGTCCGAACCGATCACGGCAAAGCCGCCCGCTTTCGTACCCGCGAAGATCTCGCTCTTGGCAGCGATGACCCCCTCGATGCTGCCGAACGTCTCCACATGCTGCGGACAGATGCCCGTCAGGATGCAATGATCGGGGCGGACAAGTTCGCACAATTCGCGTATATCTCCCGCATGGCGCGCGCCCATCTCCGCCAGAAAGAAGTCGCAGGCGGAAAGGTCTGCCGATTCCACCGCTTTGGCAATCCCCAGCGGCGTATTGTAAGAGGCGGGCGTGGCAAATACGCGGTACTTTTCCGAGAGGATGACGGCGAGAAAATTTTTCACGCTCGTCTTGCCGCAGCTGCCCGTGATCCCGATCTTCACGCAAGGCGCGGCGCGCAGTTTTTCTGCCGCGGCGGCGAGATACTTCGCGTTCTTGCGGGAAGAAAAGGGCTTTTCGCAGGCATTGGCAAGCCGCAGCAGCGGCAAAAACAACAGCGGCAAAACCGCAAAAAGGATATAACGCAGAGAGCCGACAAAGGGCACATGTACATAAAACGCAATGACGTTACTCAAAATTGCGAGCAAAAACGAGCAGAGGAACAACCACAGCACGGTGAGCCCGTATACGCGTTTGGCGCGTTTGGTGCCGCGGAGCGGCACTTTGAGCGCGCGGCGGGCCGAGAAGGCGTAGACGAGCGAAAACAGAGGCAGGGGCAGAAAGGCGATGTACGCGGCCCAGATCCCCGCGAAGGAGAAACAGATCCCCAAAACGAGCGAGGAGAGCGCCGTCAGAAAGGCGAGCAGGATATAGCGCGACCGCGCCATGTTCCCCTTGCGCCTCGCCCAGGCGGAAAGCTGCCTGCCGCTGTACCCCGCCTGCTGCAGCGCGCCGAGCGGGCCGAGCGTGCAGGGCGCACAGACCAGCGCGGCCAGCGCCGCTATGATAAAGCATTCGATAAACATTCCCAGAAAATCGGGCATACTCTCTTCCTTTCACGCGGATCAGCAAAAAAATTCGCGCGCGATCGCGTTGAATTCATCCGGCCGCTCGCAAAAACAGAAATGCGTGCAGTCCTTCATATAAACCAAGCCCGCCCCCGGCGTATTTTTACGGAGAATCTCCGCCATATACGGGGGCGTAGCGGTATCTCTGTCGCCGAACACGTAGAGCACGGGCGTACGCACGGAGGGCAGAAGGGGCGTGAGGTCTTCCCCCACGATCTTTTTGAAACTCTGCCGCATGACGGGCGAAAGGGTGCGGTATTCGGGCGAACCGAAATGCCTTTCCGCATACGCTGGCGCAAACATCCGCACGGTGCGGTATGCCCGCACGCGCAGGCGGTACCCGATGCCCCGCCGGGGCAGCACACCCGCACAGCCCGTGAGAAGCGCGCGCCCGAATCTTTCGCCGTGATCCGCCAAAAGCCTGAGCGCCACCCTGCCGCCGAACGAATGGGCGAGAAGGCGGCATTTTTCTATGCCGAGCGCGTCCAGGATATGCAGCGTATGCCGGGCATAGTCGGATACAGACCAGGCCTCCGTCAAAGGGGAACTGTCTCCCATGCCCACAAAGTCAAACGCCGTGACCCGCCAGCGGGCGGAAAGATCCCGTATCTGATAATAAAAGCTCTCCTTCCGCGACAGGTAGCCGTGCAGCATCACCAGATGCTCCCCCTCGCCTTCCTGCCAGACGGAAACCTCTTTGCCGTCTGCGGCGCATGAAAAGATCTTTCCCGCGCCCTGTCGGATGCAGTCCGTCTGCGACCTCCTCCCGTCCCGCCGTTCAGCCTTGCGGCAGGAGCTTTTCCATGACGAGCGCGTCCTCGCCGTCGCCGTAGTAGCGCGGGCGCACATAGCGGCCCACGTACCCCTCTTTCAGGTACAGCGACATGGCAGGCGCATTGGATACGCGCACCTCCAGAAAGATGCGGCGCACCCCCGTCGAGGCAGCCCGTTTCTCCAAACTCTGCAAGATCCCCTGCGCAATGCCGCGGCGGCGGTACTCTGTGCCGACGGCGATGTTTGCAAGGTCTGCGTCCTCTCCCGGTGCGATCAGAAATCCGTAACCCAGCACCTTCCCATCCTCTTCCGCGAGGACGGTGATCGTAGAATCGCTGAAAAAGCTATCGGCGAGCATCCTGTACGACCAGGGGTCCCGAAAGCATTCCTTTTCCAGCGCAGCCACGGCGAGGATGTCTTCGTAAGCCCACTTTCTGTACTGCATGCCTCTACCCCTTTTCCCGCGGCGAAGGACTGCCCGTCTCTCTTTGTCCGCTCAGCCCGAGCTTTTTGTCGAGCTCCGCTTCCGCCTGGCTCTTTTTGATATAGAGGGCGGCCAGCGGGCCGAAATCCTCTTCCCTCGCGCTCTCCGCGGCCGCCAGAAGCCCCGCGGCTGGGTCTGCCTTGCGATAAGGAACGGGCAGCGGATGGCGGGCATACACGGTATATTCGGCCGCCAGCGCGGCGAGCGCGGCCTCATTGACCACCATCGGAGCAAGCAGGATGTGCTTATCCTCGCCGTAGCCGCAGACGTAGTAATCGCCCCGCCCCGCAGGGATCACGGACAGCGCCTTTTCCTTTGCATTATATGCGAGGGCGGCAAAGGAAGTTACGCCGAGCGCGGGCTTCTGCGCCGCCGCGCACAGCCCCTTCACCGCGGAGATGCCGATGCGGATGCCCGTGAAGGAACCGGGTCCCACCGCCGCACAGAAAAAGTCGCATTCGCGGGGCAGAAGCCCCGCGGCGGAGACCGCCTCTTCCACGGCATCCATCAGCCGCACCGAGTGCTGCATGGCGCAATTTTCCTCGAAAACGGTGTGCACCTTCTCCCCTTTTTTGGCGATGACGGTGAGATATTCCGCCGAGGTATCGATGGCAATGAAGTTTTTCATTCGAAAAGGATCTCCCGCGCGTTCTCCCCGCGCTTTGCGATGCGCACCACCTTGCAGCCGGCAGGCAGCACGTCCGCAATGTTCTGCGCCCATTCCACGACGCAGATCCCGCCCGCATCGAAATAATCGCACAGCCCCAGCGCTTCGGCCTGCGCCCCGCTGGACAAGCGGTAACAGTCGTAGTGATACAGCTTTCCGCCGTAATCGTTCATATAGGCATAGGTGGGGCTTGTGATCTCCTCATCGATGCCGAGCCCCCTGGCGATCCCCTTGACGAACACCGTCTTGCCGGCGCCCATCTCCCCTTCGAGCAGGACCACGTCGCCCGGCCGAAGGGTCGCGGCGTATTGTTCCGCCAGATCGATCGTTTGCTCTTCGCTTTCAGAAATCATACCCGCTCCGAAAAAAACAGAATCGGCCCGCAAAGGACCGATTCCATTATAATATATTGCGCGCGATTTTGCAATTAAAACTTGTTGAAAAGCCAGGAAATTCTCTTATAGAGCAGCACGGTGACGAGGCTTACGGCGACGCTCTTGATGAGGTTGAACAGAAGAACATACCACCAGAGAAGCTCGAACTGCGCTACCGCCCCTTCGCCCATGAACAGCGGGAAATTGATATAGCGGTTGGTGAGAAGCCCCGCCCCCACTTCGAGGATACAGCCGATGGCGAGCGTGAGCACGACGACGGGCAGGCCCTTTTTGAAGCGATAGACGAGGGTGGGAACGATGACGAAGCAAAAGGTCACCAGAAAATTGGCGATCTCCCCGACGCCGCCCGTACTCGTGGTAAACAGGCGCAGACATTCCTTGATGGCGCTGATGATGATCGACGCCACAGGCCCGTACAGAAAGCCGCCGAGAAGGACAAAGACGAGGGAAAAATCCATCTGCAGAAAGGGCGCCGCCGGAAAGATGGGAAATTCCAGATAGGACACGGCAAACGCCAGCGCCGTGAGCATGGCGAGTTTCGCGATGCCGGAGGCGGAAAAGAGCTTGCGCCGCTTTGCCTTCCGCACGTTCGCGGAAGCTTCCGCCTGCGCGGCGGGCGATGCGCCGGCGATCTCCGCGTCGGCCTTCGCCGTGCGCGTGCCGCAATAGGGACAGACGAACTCCTGCCCGGAATCCTTCATTTTGCCGCCGCAATTCGGGCATTTGCCGATCTCCCGCTCCTTCGCTGCGCCCGAAAGGACGCCCGAATGCTCTGCCTTGCATACTTTTTCCTGCATAAAAAAACACCCCGAAAAAATTATTTTCAAGGGGCCGCATGAAAAAAAGCCCCGCATAAAGCGGGGCGCGTTTTTTGATCTTCCGCCCAAACGGGCGAAAACCGGAAAACATTCTTTTCACATCCGGACTGTACCGTCGGTACGGGAATTGCACCCGTTCGGAGGCTTGCGCCTTTCGCAGACTTTCACTGCCGGTGGGGAATTTCACCCCGCCCCAAAGAATCGTTTGAATTTGCCGTTATTATAATACACACGGCACAGATTGTCAAATGTTTTGCACCTGTTCTTTCATGCAATTTTTCCCTTTCCCGCCTTTTCCCGCACAGGTTCGCAATTCTTTTTCCCGCACAGGCGGGCGGCGCCCCCGACGCGCCCCTTTTCATCGCCCCGACGAGGAAACGGATTTTTCCGCTCATCCGCGGGAAAACAGGCGCGCTTTCAAAGAATGCTGCAAGTCTGCAAAAGTGCACAAATGCGCAGGGATACAGACAGCGCAGCAGAAAAATTTCCGGATCTGCAAAGACCGTCGGACAACTCGGCTTTGTAAATGTCGCCGGACAGGCGGTCGGCTTTACAAAAGTAACCGTTTTACAAAAGTAACCGGACAGTCGGGAAAAACAGAAGCGCAGAATCAGAACTGGCGGATGAGCCGCAGATAGAATTCCACCGTCTTCACGATCTTGTCGAGCGGGATGCGCTCGTCGTTGCCGTGGATCATTCCGCGTTCCTCTTTGGTCAGCGCCATGGCGGAAAAACGATAGACGTTGTCGGAAATTTCGCCGTAATGACGGGAATCGCTGCACGCGAGCATCAGATAAGGCGAGACGAGCGCTTCCGGCCAGGTAGCGCGCACGGCGCGGCGCATCATCTCCCATGCCTCCCCCTCCGTTTCGGAAATGTTGGAAGGGTCCATGCCGTAGGCGACTTCGATCTTAACCCGATCGTCCGCGATGACCTTTTTCAGGTATGCTTTTACGCTCTCCACGCTCTCGCCGCACATGATGCGCAGGTTGGCAACCATTTCGGCGTGCGGGGGCAGAACGTTCATGCCCTTGCTGCCGCTCATCTGTGTAAAGGCGACCGTGGTGCGCATGAGGGCATTGAGCTCGCCGCCGCTCTTTTTGCAGATGCCGTTGAGTGCGCCCTTAAAGAGCCAGAGGTTGGCAAAGATCAGGCGGTAGACGAAATTGGAACGCCTGCCGAGGGTGTCGAAAAGTTCGCGCGCGGGTTTGGACAGGCGCGCGGGGAAGGGATGGTTCTCCGCCCGCTCACATGCCCGGCTGAGAATGCCGACCGCCGTGTGCGGCGGGGGCGCGCTGGCGTGTCCGCCGCTGCCTTCCACCGTAAAGCGCAGGTTGCAAAGCCCCTTTTCGGCGATGCCGATGAGCGCGCAAGGCTCCGCGACACCAGGGAACACCTTATCGACAACTGCACCGCCCTCATCGCACACGAGCGCGGGGCGGATGCCCTTCTCTTTGAAGTAGTTTACGATCGTCGGCGCGCCGCTCCCGTTGGTCTCCTCGTTGCCCGAAAAGGCCATATAGATATCGTTTTGCGGCACAAACCCCTCGCGGATGAGCTGTTCCGCCGCCTGCAGAACGCCGTTGAGCGTGCCCTTGGTATCCAACGTGCCGCGGCCCCAGAGTACGCCGTCCTCGATGATCCCGTCGAACGCGGGTTTCTTCCACAGCGACTCCTCGACGGAGACGACATCGTAATGCGCCATCAGAACGCGGGCGACGGAACTGTCCCTGCCCTTCCAATGAAAGAGCAGCGAACGCCGGCCGAGCTTTTCAAATGTGCACGCGTTGTGCACCTGCGGAAACAGGCGAGGCAGGAGCTTTTCGAATTTTGCAAACTCCGCCTCCTCTTCCCGGCTCTCGTCGATGTCCGAAACCGTCTTGCAGCGGATCATTTCCGCAAGGTCGGAAACCGCCTTGTTTTCATCGCAATGCACGCTTTCTGCGGAGACGGGCGCCTCCTTCCCGGGACGGAAGGCGATCGCCCTGCCCACGAGCACCGCGATGAGAAGAAGGACAAGGGCGGCCACGGCCACGATCAGCCATAGATACCACGCCATTACTTTTTCTCCTCCCCTTTCGCCTCGGGCGCGTCCGCTTTGTCCGCATTGTCCGCGGCAGGCGCCTCTTTTGCGTCGGCCTCCTTCCCTTCGGACGCCTCTTTTGCGGCGGCGTCTTCGCCGAGCGCCTGGAGGGCCGCCACCTCCGTCTCTTCGTCCGGGACGGCGTCGGCGACGGAAGGGAGCTCAGGCTGTGCGGCGGGGGTGCCCTGTTCGCCCAGCCAGCCTTTTTTATACATATAGCGGGAAGAGAGGAGGGTCACGATGACGCCGACAGGGACCATCACGCCGATGAGGGTGCCGGCAAGATCGCCGCTGCCCGTCACATAGGACGCGATGATGAATACGAGCAACATGAGCACGCAGGGCACGACGGAGATCTTCCAGTTTTTGGAGATGTACACGACGGCCATGCCGCCGAACAGGGCGGGGAGCACGTTGTCGAAAGCGGGCGCGAGCGCCTCATTCTCAAAGATGGGCGTTAGGAAGCTGATGAGCACGACGCCGAGCACGATGATGAGCATGGTGACGATGGACGACACGGCGATGGAGATGGTGGAAATGACTTCCGCCTCCTCGGTGCCCTTCTCCACGCCCGCCTGTTCCATGCAGTTGAGGGCGCAGGGAACTTTGAGGTTGGAGAGATTCCCCGTCACAAAGCCGAGGTAGGTACCGCCCGAGCCGAGCATGGGGGTATAGGTGAAGGTCTCCACCGCGCCGACAGCGCAGTACATCACGATGATGGAGAGCCCGGAAGCGAAGATCTTCCAGTCGACGCCCACCCCGAAAATGGCCATGCACACGAACGGAAAAGCGATGATGAGCACTGCGGCGACCACGCCCCAGATCCTGCCGAAAAGATGTGTGTTGTCGTCAAAGGAACGAAGAATGTTTCTTTTCATGAGAATTTCCCTCCTTTCAGCCCAAGAGCATGGTGATGGGTACGGCGCACACCATGCCCGCCACGATGCAGATGGGGAGCGCATAGTCGTTGATCCAGCGCCACTTGGTCACCTTCAGAAGAAGTCCGCACAGCGCCATCACCACCGCGGAGACGAGGAACACGAGCACGGGAATCCAACCGGAGCCTCCCTCCCCCACGCCGCCGAACACATAGCCCAAGAAAGCGGAGATCATGCCGAGGAAGAGGGCGTTCATGAAGATCTCGCCCCATTTTTTGTCGCGCTGGCGGATGTGCATGAGCCCGCGCTGGATCTTTTTGGCGGTAAACAGCGGCAGGAACATGGAGACGAGCATGCCGCAGGTCATCACCAGCGCCACCGTCACATAGACGGTCGCGTCCGTCACGTTGCCCTCGAACACGTTGGCGGCGATGGTTTCGTAACTGAAACTGCCGATAACGGAAAGGCGAAGCCAGGGCAACGGAATGCCGAGCTTCTGCGAGAGGGCGACGATGCCGACGAGGATGGCCACGGCCGGCGCGATCGTAAACACGCCCGCGCGGAGCATGGTCTTGTTCAGCACCGCTTTCGACATGCCGATCTTCACCCCGCGGCGATAGGCGCGCACGAGGAAGAACACCGCCTGCGCCACGACGACGGCGAGGATGATCGCCACGATCGCGTACAGGATGGGCGCGTTTTTATCGAACGCGGCCGCATTGAGTTGAAAGGTCATAAGCGTTACTCCGTAAAAAATTTTTGTTTTCCGCAAAATGATCACGGAATTATGTTTATTATATCACACAAAAAGCATCTTTTCAAGCGATGTCGGCGGCGGCGCGCTGTTTTTTCGGCAAAAAGCGCAAAAATGCCGATAAATGGGCAAAAAAATCGGCGGAAAGCCTTTCGCTTTCCGCCGACTCGTTCAGATAATTACTGATTCTGATCTCGATTTGCCTCAGCCTTTATATCTTCGTAAACAGGCTCTTCCTTCGTCACTTCTTTCTCATCCGTTACTACCTGCTTGGATTCGCCGTAATAGTTGGCAGACTGTACCGATTTTTGTTCTGCATTCCATTCTTTCCAGCCGACAAGATAGCCGAGACCCGTATCTTTGCTCCTTTCGGTGGCATAGGCGATCTGTCTTTCCGTTGCTTCGCCGGGCTTCTCTTCATCCTTTGCGCGGAGTGCGCCGGTATTCCAGTTGCCGTATACAAACGTGTTTTCCTGATGCACCTGCACCGAGATGATACCCGCTGCCCGCGCGCCTGTTTCCACGGCGAAAAGTTTTACGTTGTCGACATATTCACCTTTTTGATACCCCGCCTTATGGAGCGCGTTGATCGCACCGTGGTTTTCGTTATTCCGGATTATTACGGTGCCTTTGCTGCCATCCGCATACCCATCATCATAAACGGTAATATCATTCCCACCATTCGGATTCGGTATTGTATGAGAAGCCTGTGATCCGCCGCTGAACAGAGTGGAAATAATACCGCCGGAAACCTGCCCGTTGATCGTGCCGTAATTCTTATTGTTTTCAACGATCAAAGTGGCACCCTCGTCAAACTGGTTGCTGGTGGAAAGTATGCCCGCCGCCGTATTGTAAGTGGATGCACCGAGCGTTGAGGTTACCGTGGCATTGTTCACACAGTTCGAAATCGTTACATTGCCCACCATCCGCGCATTTGAAGCTCCGCCCGCAAAGCCGACAATGCCCGCCACGCGGTAATAAGAGGTGATGTTGCCGGAAACAGTTATGTTATCCACATATGTGGTTTTTCCGGCAGTGGTATTTCTCACCGCACCGATTGCCGCGGCAACCGTATGATTTGCCGACAGTTCGGGAATATTCCCGGGAAAACTGATGTTTACGTCGGCAAACGTAACATTGCCGAAATAAGGGCCTTCAAACACCGAAACAAAACCATAAGGGCGATAATTGTTACCCGTCGTAGAACTGAACTCAGTTACGCAGTCCTGCGTTCTGTCCGTCATGGTAAGGTTGGAAATCGTGGCGCCGTTGCCATTAAAAATACCCGCAAACTCGCCGATACTCAGCCATTCCGCGCCGAGCAAATCGATTTCCGCGTCCTGTTCAAGTTCAATAATAAGCCCTGCACCTTTATTGGCAAATTCGCCCGCACGCAGAGATTCTGACAATGACATCAACTGCGCGTTTGTACTCACCGTATATTTGGTAAAAGTACCGCTTACAGTTTGTTCGTTCGGCAAAGCATAACTTGCTACGGGGACATCCGTATCTTTCCACGAGTCGTCGCCCGCCATCCGACCGGTAAGCGTGATCCACGTGCCGAATGTATAAATAGTATCTTTATATTCTTGGGGATAAAGAACTTTGTTGTTGTCCGTAACATACAGCACACGATTTATGGAACTGTCCCAAACAAACTTGCGCCCCTTGGAAAGCGCTTTGTACGCGTTTGCATCCATACCCGCATCGGCGAGCACTTCCAACGCATCGGTAAGATCTTCCGCTTTCCCCTCCAAAATCTCCGCATTTTCCAGCGCGAGGTTCATTTCGCGCACGGCCTGCGTATCGGAAGACTCATTCGCTTTGTCGATGATGTTGGCAAACGTAGGAATGAGCACCGCCGCCAAAATCGCCACCACCGCGATCACGATCACAAGTTCGGTAATCGTAAACGCTTTTTTCAACTTTTTCGCCACTTGCTGTACCTCCCTTTTCTCTGCCGCCGGTAAAATTTCTCTTGTCTGCATATGCAGACAAGAAAGCCGCGGCTTTCTGATTCCTGGCTATATTTTATCATAACATAAAAATAAATACAATCATAATAAACCGATTGAACAAAAAATTATTGCAAATTTTGTGTATCTTCTCCGATTTTTTCTTTTTCGCCGTCAGATGCAGGGTTCGGCAATGCAAAAATTCCGCTCCCTCGTTATACAAAACGCCGCGGAAAGAACAATGCTTTCCGCGGCGCAATTCGTGTGGGTAAATGCACAATGAATCTGTTTTCCGCAACGCCGTATTTTTGCAGGCGGCGCGCGTTTTTACAGGCTGGCGCGGAAAATTTCCGCGATCTCCTCTTTGGTCAGGACCTTGTAGCCTCCCTGCATGATGAGCGTGCTCTCGACGAGCCCCGGGATCATCTCTTCGGTGGCGCCCAGCTGCGATATGTTCATCGCAAGTCCCAGCTCTTTCATCCAGCTTTCCATGGCGGAAAGGCCCTCGTTTGCGACCTGTTCGTCGCTCTTGCCCGCGGCGTCTACGCCCCACACATTGACGGCAAAGCGCTTAAATTTTGCAAGACCGTACGGCATGATATGTTTATAATAGGGCAGCGACACGGCCGAAAGCGTCATGCCGTGCGTGGCGTCTGTATGCGCGCCGACTGCCTGGCCGAGCATGTGCACCTCCCAGTCGGTACTCTTGCCGCAGGCGATCAGCGTGTTCAGCGCCCAGGTCGCCGTCCACATGATGTTGCTGCGCGCCTCGTAGTTCTGCGGATCCTTCACCGCGATGCGCGAGCTGTGGATGAGCGAACGCATCAGTCCTTCCGACAGATAATCGGAGGTGTTGTCGTCCTCGCCCGAAAGATACTGTTCGAGGATATGCGACATGATGTCAAAAAATCCTGCCACCATCTGGTAATGAGGAAGGGTGAAAGTAAATTCGGGATCGAGCACGGAGAATTTGGGGAAGACTTCCGGGCCGAACACTTTCCCGATCTTGAGTTTCTGCGCATGGTTGGTAATGACGGACCCGCCGTTCATCTCGCTGCCCGTGCCCACCATCGTCAGCACGCAGCCGACGGGCAGGATCTTGCAGGAAGGCTCTTCAAAGCGCAGATAATACTTTTCCCAAGGATCCTCCTCGCAATACACCGAGACGGAGACCGCCTTAGCATAATCGCAAACCGACCCGCCGCCCACGGCGAGAATGAAATCCGCCTTCGCCGCCTTGGCGCGCCCGACCCCTTCCGCCAGTTTTTCCGTCGTGGGGTTAGGCATCACGCCGCCGTCTTCAAAGATCTCTTTGCCGCACTCTTTCAGAATGGCCGTGACCTTGTCGTAGATGCCGTTTCTTTTGATAGAACCGCCGCCGTATACAAGCAACACCCGCTTGCCGTACTTGGGCAGCTCCTCCTCCAGTCCCGACAGCGCATCCTTGCCGAAATACAATTTGGTAGGGTTGCAAAATGTAAAGTTACCGAGCATATTGCAGTTCCTCCTGTTTTTCTTATTATTACGGATTTATTATAGAGCGCGGCGGCGGGAAAGTCAAATACTTATCTTGTATGCTTATCCATAGCCGCGGCGCATGCGTCTCCGCCTCGTAAGAAGCGGAAGGTGATGCAGCCGCCACCCTTGCGCGGCGCGCTGTATGCGCGGGGAAGAGTCGGCCCGCAGGAATGGGAACCTATGCCGCTGGACACAAAATCCGCCGTAAAGTAGGCCGCATCCTGCGCGGGCAGCTCGTCGTCGTGGCGGCAGCGGGTGAGCGTTTCCGCGGAATAGCCGATGGCGGAAAAGGACGCCATGCCCTCCGCGCGCACGATGAGCGATCCGTCGGAAAGTTCCGCAAAATCTGCCCCCCAGTGACTGCCCGATTCCTGCGGATTGATATACAGGCGGCTGTACTGTTCGCGCACGCTCCCCTCGAAGACGTCCTTATAGGCGCCGAGATGCTTGTCGCAATAGCTTTCCCCCGGGCCGTAGGCGCAATAGCGCAGGGCGTCGAAGGAAGCGGGAAGTTTCATGCAAAGGGAAAAACGGGGCAGGACAGGCGCATATTCCGAAGCGATGTACTCCGCCTCGGCGTTGAATCCGCCCTCGCCGAAGGTGTAGCGGATGCGGTACTCGACCACATTTTTCAGGCTCGGATGGCAGAACCTGCCCGTAACTTCCACCGCGCCCTCTTCCGCCTGCACCGAGCGCGCCTCGTTGAAGGCATACAGCAGAATGGGTTTGGCACGGTTTCCGCCCGCCATATATTCATGATCGTTGTCCGTCATACCGCGCCAGACGCTCAGCCGCACGCCGCCGAGGTCGCGGCCGCCCACGATGACGTGCGCGATCTCGCCCGTCACGTCGTCGAAAATATACTCGGCGTCCGCTGTTCTGACGCGCACCCGCCGGCCCTGTTGTTCAAAGGAGGCGTCTTTGCGGACGCGCACGGGCTCCGACCTCTCTTCAAAGAATCCCGCAAAGGCGCGCGCGCCCTCCGCAGGGTCGTCCTCATCGTCATAGTAGCGGACGAGAATGGTCTGCGCCGCGCGGCAGGGAACTTCCATGCGCTCGCGCGGGCCGATACAGACGCGCGCCTCTTCCATCCCCTCTTCACAGCCTTCCTCTTTATAAATAATTGCCAGCTTACCCGAAGCGGAACGGAAATAATACTTGTTGAAAAGGGCGATGCCCTTCGCCGTCCTTTCGAAGGCAATGGGCTGATAGGCAGCCTTCATCTCCATGGTGCCGCTCTTGCATTTGCGGTCGGGCGTGACGATCCCGTCGATACAGAAGTTTCCGTCGTGCTCGAGCTCGCCGAAATCGCCGCCGTAGCGGAACCCCGCGCTCTTGTACAGCACGCCGTGGTCCGCCCATTCCCAGATGCAGCCGCCCATATACCGCTCGCTCGATTCCATGAGCTCCCAGTATTCTTTGAGACCGCCCGGGCTATTGCCCATCGCGTGCGCATACTCGCACAAGAAGAAAGGGCGGTATTCGCGCGGATCTGCGATGACATCTTGCATGAACTCGACGGAGGGATACATATAGCTGAGAACGTCGACGTCTTTTCCGAAATATTCGGCATCGCGCGCGGGGCGCGCGACCTGCACGAGCGACTCGTAATGCACGGGTCTGGCGTCCATGCGGCGGATCTCCTGCGAGGCGCGCACGAAATTTTTGCCGAAGCCCGACTCGTTGCCCAGCGACCACATCACGATGCAGGGATGGTTTTTGTTGCACTCGACGTTGCACACCTGCCGCTCGCAGATCGCATCCGAAAACTGTTCGTCGTCGGCGATCAGGGTAAACTGCTGTGCCAGGTCCTGCCCTCTGGCAGCCGCGTCCAGAAGGACGACGCCATGCGCCTCCACATCCGATTCGGAGACGACATAGAGGCCGTACCGGTCGCAGAGTTTATAAAATTCCGGCGCGCTCGGATAGTGCGAAGTGCGCACGGCATTGACGTTGAGCGCCTTCATCAGGCGAACGTCCGCTTCCATGTCTTCATAGGAGACGGCCGCGCCCTTTTCGGGATGAAAGTCGTGGCGGTTTACGCCGCGCAATTTGATAGGCTTGCCGTTAAAAAGAAAGCGTCCGTCGCGGACTTCCGAAGAACAGATGCCCACCTGTTCGTAAATGACTTCCCCCGGCGTGCGAATGCAGAGCGGGTATAAAAAGGGCTCTTCCGCGCTCCACAGCAGCGCATTTTTGACGGAGAAACGGACGCTCCTGCCCGCCTTGACCTTCTTTTCCTGCCCGCCGAAGGAGACGATCGCCTCGCCGCCGGCGCGGTAAGAAAAGAGGACCGCGGCATTTTTCCCGGAGATCTCCGTCTCAATCTTGTAATCGACGGCATGCCCCTTCGCACGGCGCAAGAGGTACACGTCGCGGATGATGCCGGTAAAGCGCCATTTATCCTGGTCTTCGAGATAGGTGCCGGCGCACCACTTCTGCACGACCACGTCCAGACGGTTTTCCCCTTCGTGCACGAAGGATGTGACGTCGAACTCGCTCATGCGGTGCGTGATCTGCGAAAAACCGACAAAATTTCCGTTGACGTATACGTAAAAACAGGAATCAACCCCTTCAAAGACAAGGAAAAGCTCCTCCCCCGTCTGCGCGGAAAAAGTGCGGCTGTAATGATAGGCCGGATTCTCCACGGGCACGCGCGGCGGATCGAAGGGAATGGGATAGCGGATGTTCGTGTACTGAAAAAAATCATACCCGAAATACTGTACACAGGAGGGCACGGGAATACGATCCTGAAGCTCCGCCGTGCAGAAATCTTCCGGCACGTCTTCCAGTTTCTTATACGCGGCAAACTTCCACTCCCCGTTCAGAGAGAGGAACCGTCCGCTCTCTTCCCGGCGCCCTTCCGCCTGCCCCTCCGCAAAAGGTATGTAATAACAGCGCGGCACACACACGCCGAAAGTTTTCGTCTGTTCGCTCCGGTTTTCGATCATACTTCCTCCTGTCATCGGTCTTTTTGACCGTCCTCTTTAATATTACAGGAAATTTTTGCCGTTGTCAATCCTCTCAGAAAATCTCCCGCGGAATTTTTTCTCTCCTCTCGCGGGCGCGTACCAAAGGGCAGCCGCACGGCAACCCACAGACCTCTACAAAACGCCCCACCTTAACGCGGCCCTGTACCTTCACCCCACCACTGCAATGCGGCCCTGTACCTTCACCCCACCGCCGCCATGCGGCCCTGCCTCTTTACCCCCACTGCCGCTATATGGCCACCGCGCCCCCGCGCCGCATAGCGGTCATGTGCTTTCCCCGGCTCATAGGCATTTCAGCCGCCGCTATGCGGCCCTGTCCCTTCTTCCTCTCCCGCAATACTTCCAGCGTCTTAAAAATGACGGGCGGGGCGCGCCCGAAGGCCGCGCCCCGCCCGTTCTTATCGGTAGGTTATTGGAACGAATAGGCTTTTTTTGTCAAAGCTCCCCCGCTTTTCTCTGCCCCCGAAGGGCAGCCCGGCCGCTTTTCCGCCGCCGAACTTGTTCCTATTTTATCGCAAATTTTTTCCTTTGTCAATTAAATTAACATTGGTTAACTAAATTTTTCAAATTTTTATTCTCTGTGACAGACATACAAAAGCTGCATCCGCCGAAAGCTGCATCCGCATCGATCGGGCCGCGGCGGCTTCGCGATCACACCCACTCGAAATTTTCCCTGCCGGCACCGAGCTCGAAATGGTATTTTACGATACCCAGGTCGATGCCGCGGCAAAAGCCGCCCTTTTGCTGTGCGCGGACGCCGTCTTTTGTGAGCGTGAAAAGAAATTTCTGCTGATTGACGGCCGTCGGGGCGAGAATCGCGGCCTCTGCGCCGCGCAGGAACCAGGCGGGGTGCGCGCCGTTCCGGTCGGCATCCGTGGCATAGGCGCACACCTCGGAGAGTGTCTTTCCCCGATGCGGGGTCCCCTGCGTCTTTCCGTAGCCGAGCGCGATGACGCAGACGAGCTTTTCCCCCTCTTTGAGGTGCGCAAACTCCTTTGCGGCGCGGCGGGAAAAGGTGAGCGCCGCCCAACAGGTATTCAGCCCCAGCGACTGTGCAAACAGCACCAGCCGCTCGCCGTAATATCCCGCGCGCTCGTCGAGGTCTTTGCCACGCCGTCCGGCCAAAACAAAATAATTTTCGACGCCCGAAAATTTCCCGTAATGCGCCAGAAAGCCGGAAAACGCCTTCGGCTCATCCGTCACAAGGCGGATACTCAGCCCGCCTTCCCGGTTGCACTGCTCCACCTCTTCGCGGAGCTTTTCGGCGATCTCCTGCGGAAGAGGTCTGTGTTCATAGGCGCGCACCGAATGCCGCGCGCGCATCACCTGCCAGACGTCCATCCTTCCTCCTCTCGTTTGCCTGCGGCGGAAGGATTCAAAACAATCCCTTGCCTTTTGCAGACAAATGTGTTATAATGCATTTATTCCGATCGGGAGTATTTTATCATGCCAAACGACACTGTATCTATGCCGAATGACACGATCTCCGTGTGTTACAGCGGCAACAAACGCGTTTTTCCGGGCCTGTTGCTCTCCGTGCTTTCACTCGCCAAATTTACGGCTCGTCCACTGCACGTCTTTGTGCTGACGATGGATCTGCACGAAGTCGACCCCGCCTTTGTGCCCTTCAGCGAAGAACAGATCCGCATTCTCGACGGCGTTCTCAAAGAAAAGAACGGGCAGAGTTCGGCATGCCGCGTGGACGTGAGCGAACCGTTCCGCCGGGAACTGGCCGACGGCAAGAACACGAAAAACTTCTATACTCCCTATACCCTCCTGCGCCTGTATCTGGACGGACTGGAAGGCCTGCCGGACAAGATCATCTACCTCGACATCGACACGATGTGCGCTTCCGACATCGGGCAGCTCTACGACGTCGATCTCGGCGATGCGGAATACGGCGCCGTACTCGATTACATGGGTAAATTCTGGATCAACCGCCACTACTGCAATGCGGGCGTGCTGCTACTCAACTTAAAGCGCATACGCCAGACCAAACTTTTCTCGCGGGCGCGGGATTACGTCTGCACGCACAAACTCGTCATGCCCGACCAAACGGCACTGCACCGTCTTTGCACGCGGCGCATCTATCTCCCCCGCCGTTTCAACGAACAGCGCGGACTGCACAAAGATACCGTCGTAAAGCACTTCTGCCGCGGGATCCGCTGGTTGCCCTTCTTCCACATCTACAACTATAAACAGTGGGAACGCGACAAGGTACATAAAAAACTGAAGATCTTTTATTTTGACGATCTTTACGAAAAATACGACGAGCTCGCCGCACGATACGATCTCACAAAATGAATATACGTAAGCATAAAAACCGCGCAAATGCGCGGTTTTTTCATTCTCGTCGGGCGCCGGACGCGCGCGCCTCTTTGCGGCGGGCGTGCATACGACGGGCGAGGTCGGTCACGTTCATGCCGAGGCCGAGCACGATCCAGGTATAGTAGATGATAAATCTCCAGAAAAGCACGAACCAGAAGAGCACGCTCTCCGTCATCGTGGCAAACGCTGCCAGAAAGATCATCTCGATGGCGCCGGAATTGCCGGGCGTCGGGATAAAGGTGGCGGCATAGGTGGCGTACATGGCCAGCACCACGACGGCAAAAAAGAGTTCGCCGCCCTGCATGCCCGCCACGTTTCCGCCCAGCATGCCGACGAGCACCAGATACGGAAAGATAAGTTCGATGACGGGTTCTCCCAGGCAAAGCAGGAACAGCGCCAGAAACGCGAGCGGTTTTTTATAGACGAATTGCGAAAAGACGGAAAAATCGTCGAACCATTTGCGCACCTTGGCTTCCCATTTTTCCGGGTGACGGATGATGCGGATCTTGTGCAGGATCTTCACGCACAGGTTGACGAGCCACGCCACAGGCTTGGGCAGGAACACGACCAGCGTCACGAAAACGGGAATAAAGGCGTTGATCCCGAACCCGATCCAGCCGCAGATGATGATCACGTTGAGGGTGGCCTGGTTGTCGATCAGTTTTCCGAGCCAGGGGACCCCGAACCCCATCACCAGCGCCGCCACCACGGTAAAACCGAGCATGTGCACGCCGTACTTGACCATGGCGATGGAAGCCCCCTTGGCCGAAGGAACGCCGTTTTTATGCAGATAATAGATCTGCATGGGCTGCCCGCCCGAAGAAAAGGGGGTGATGCATTCGTAATATTTGCCGATGAGTGCAAGCTTCATATCCTTGGCAAAGCCGAGCGAACACTGGTTGCAGCGGCAAAGCAGGGTAAATTTGAGCGCCTCCATCACGAACATCACGAAAAACAGTCCGAACGCGAGCACAATGTACCACCAGTTCATGCCCGCGACCACCTCTCGGAATGTGGCCGTATCTCCCTGCGACAGGGTGTTGGAAAGGGTCCACAGCGCATATACCACGCACCCGATGATGAGAAGCGAGATCAGGAATCCGATCTTGTTGCGGCGGCTCTGTTTTTTCAGCTTTGCCTCTTCGAGCCCGTTCTCCGACGCAGAACTTTCCTCCCCTTCCGCAGACGGTGCGCTTGTACCCGCAGAAGCGGAAGCCTTTTCCGCCGCTGCGGCATTATTCCCCGCGGTCGATATATCGCGCTCCGTGCTCTCATTCTGCACGGGGTTCTCTGCCGCATCGTTTTCGGAGACTTTTGCCGCGGAACCGTCCTCTATCTTCTCCTTCGCCGTAGCAGACGCAGGACAGACAGTAAGGTCTTTCTCCTCGGCGGGCGTGTTTTCCAAAATTTTCGGATCCGTTTCCGTATTTTCCCGGGAAGGGATATTGTCTTGAGTTTTCCTCTTGTTTCGCATAAACAAACCTTTGAAAGATCGATCCGAATGGTATTTTACCATAAAATGGCGTCAATTCCTATCGTTTCCGCATACGAATGGAAAAATTTCTCCGATCGCGTTGAAAGTTTTCTGCTTTTCTCCCCGCCCTTGCCATGAGCGCGAGGGCGGCCGCCGCGAGAAGCGGGGCGGCAGAGAGGACGAGAAAGCAGCTGCGCACGGAAAATTTTTCGGCGATGGCGCTGCCCGCCGAAGGCAGAAGCGCCGCGCCCACATCCTGCGAGACGGAGAGCGCGGCGATCATGCGGCCGCCCGCGGCGGAAAGACCTGCGGCCGCGGCGGACATCGCCCCGGGGGAAAGAATCCCGGCAAAGAAGCCGCAGGCCGCGGCGCAGACGAGCGCAGGGATGCGCCAAGGGAGAAGCGCCGCCAGGAGGTACAGAACAAAGGCCGCTGCCGCACTCGAAACAAGCAGAAAAAAAGATACTCCCTTTCGGCGCAGCCGCAGAACGTACAGCACCCCTCCCCCGCCGAGGCAAAGCGCAAAGAGGGCGGCACCCAGTGCCGAACCCCATTCGCTTCCCAAAAGCTCCGCGGCATACGTCGCCACCCACTGATTCATGACCGCTTCCGCCCCGCAGCCGAAAAAGACCGCCGCCGCGGCAAACAGATAAAAGGGAGACAGAAAGGAGCTCGCCCGTCTCTTTCCTGACCCGCCGCGCATCGCCTGTTCCCGTCCTCCCCGCCTCTTGCAAGGCGCCTGCCCTTCCTGTTCCGCCGCAGGCTCCGGCATTCTTTTGTCAGCGCGCGGCGCCGATGAGGCGGGAAATTGCACGCCGATCAGGGAAAACCCCGTCCATGCAGGAACGGCCGCAAGGAGCAGGACCGCAATATTCCAGTTTTCCATCCCGAAACATGCCATGAAGACGGGCAGAAAAAGGGCGAGCGCGCAAAGCGCCCACGCGTAGACCGTGTGCAGAAGCACGATGCCTCCCCGCTTTTCGGGAAGGGATTCCGAAAGGTCGGACAGAACGACTTCGAGCGTACCGCCCGCAAATGCGAAGAGAGCGGTGGCGGCGGTGATGCCGAAAAAGAGTGCGTCGCCGCCGAACAGCCAGGGCGACACGCCGTAAAAGACGAGCCCGGCAAAGCTTGCAACTGACGCCGCGCCGACGAGAAGGCGGGAAGAGATGCGGCTGATAAAAAAGAGCAGAAAAAGATCGGCAGCCACCTGTGCGCCGAACCCCGCCGCCGTGAGAATGCCGAACCGGATGTATGTAAAGCCGTAAAGCCGCATGAAGGGCACAAACAGAAGTGCCGACAGATTTGCGATAACGGCATGATTGACGATCCCCGCCACACACAGCCGCGAAGCGCGCCGCCCGTTTCTTTTGTCCATTTGTTTTTCCGCCGTAAAACGTATTCACTGTCATTTTATGCCGGAAAAGTCCGCGCGCGTTCAACTCTGCAGCTTCTTCACACGGAAAACTGTCTCCCGCGATTGACGCGGAAGAATCGGCCGCGTCAATCGCGGGGTTGGCCACAGCTGCGGGGTTGGCCGCGCGTTCTGTTCTTTTTGTCCCTTCTGCCGCCGGCAGAGTGCAAGGCGACCACGGCGGGAATTATGGCGGAACCTGCTTCGTCGGGTCTTCGGAAAGCGCTTGACAAAGCGCAAAAAAAATGCTAACGTATGGGCATGGAAAATCTGGAAAATATGCTGGAAACTTATTCCTTCCGTGCCATCGGGGAACAGCACCCGAAAATAAAGCAAGTGCGCGCGATCGCATCGAACAGCAAGCCGAACCCGCACAAGCTGTTTATCGCCGAAGGGATCTGGCTGCTCTCGATGTGCATAAAATTCGATGCGCCCATCGACAGCGTCATCTTCTGCCCCGAACACATACGCACCCCCGAAGCGGCGGCGCTCGCCGAAAAGGCGGCCGCGCACGCGGCGGAGCGGTACACGGTTTCGGCAAAGGTCTTTGAAAAGATTTCCGAACGCGACCGCCCTGACGGACTGCTGGCACTGGCAGGGCTTCCGCAGCGGGACATCGCCCGCTTCCATACGGGAAAAGACGCCGTACTTCTCGTGCTCGACGGCGTGGAGATCCCCGGAAACGTCGGCACGATGATGCGCATGGCGGACGGTGCAGGCGTAGACGGCGTGCTCTTCTGCAACCGCAAGGCGCGCATGACCCACCCGAAACTCATCAAGGGAAGCCAGGGCGCAGTGCTTTCCGTTCCCTTTTTCGAGTTCGAGAGCGTAGCCGCCTGCCGCGCCTGGCTGGCGGAGAACGGCTTTACCGTCTATCTCGCGGATACGCGCGCCAAGCTCTATTACTACGACGAACCTTTCGGAAAAAAGACCGCCCTCGTCATGGGCAGCGAACGCTACGGCATCTCGCGCGAATGGTACGAGGGAGATTACGAGATGATCGCCATACCCATGGCGGGAAGCTGCGATTCGCTCAACGTCGGCGTCGCCGCCACCGTCCTCGCCTACGAGGCCGTCAAAAAGAATAAGTTCCTGAAAAAATAGGTTTTTCTGTCTTCAAATTATTGCTTTCCCGAAAACTTCCGCGGCCCGCCCTTTATTGGGAGGGCCGCTTTCAAAAAGGGGCGCCCGCCGGCTCAGCCGGCGGGCGCCCCCTATCTTATTCAACTGAAACTTTTAAGGCTGTGCCTGGCCCCAGACCACATTGACGCGTTCGCTGGACGCCTTATAATTGACATCCCAATCGGCATCCCACCCGGCGGGTTTGCTCGCCGCCTCGCAATATACGACGAGCTTGGCATCATTCAGATTGAACACGTTGTAACCCATGGTCTGCACGCTTGCGGGAACGGTGATCTGCGTAAAGGCGCACTGCATGAGCGCGGCGGTGCCGATCTCGCGCAGGGAAGCGCAGTCGCCGAGGTTGACCGACGCGAGCGCGATGCACCCCGAAAAGGCGTTTTCACCGATGCTTTCCAGCCCGGCAGGGAGTTTGATGGAAGTGATTTTGCTAAGACTTTTGAACGCATTGTTCCCGATGCGGCGCAGGGAGGACGGCAGAGTGACCGAAGTGATTTTATTGAGCGCAGGTGTAGGGAATAACCTATTCGGCGAATCAATGTCGATGATGTATTCCGTCCCCTCTTTTACGACGAAATCGCCGGACACGGATTTGCTGACGGCAACCAGCCAGTTGCCGATATACAGGCCGCCACCGTACCAGTTTTCGCCCGTAGAATCGTTGTAGAGGGCGGTGCCTTCGAACGCATCTTTACCGATGGAGGTGATGCCGCCCGCGGCATTGACCGTTTTCAGCGCGGAGCAGTTGAGAAACGCCTCGGCGCCGATGCGGCAAAGCCCCTGCGGCAATGTTACCGTTTCCAGCGAGGAGGTATTGCTCTGCCCGTAACTCGGGCCGGAAAGCGCGCCGTCTGCGATGCAAACGGTGCCCTCGGGCAGGAAAAGCGTGCGCGTGCCCGCAAAATCTTCGTTCGCCGTCATGAGGTAGCCGTCGATGAACAGCAGGCCGTTCTGCCAGTTTTCCGCTTTCTCCGCATATGCGGTGCCGTAGAACGCCTTGCCGTGGATCTGCACGCCGTTGGAGGGAAGCGAAATGTTTTCCAAAAGCGTACAGCCGGCGAAAATATACATATCCGAACTTTGCAGCGTGGAAGGCACGGATACCGAACGCAGCGAAACGCAGTTTTCGAACGCCTGCAAACCGAGCGTGCGCACCGAACCGAGATCGAGCGAGGCGAGCGACGCGCAGTCTTTGAAGGCATAATCCCGGACTTCGCGCACCTTGTTCAGCGAAAGTTCGGTAAGGCCGCTGCCGCAAAACGCATCGGAACGGATCTGCAGCAGCGAATCGGGGAAAGCGATCTCTTTCAGCTCGGTGCAGTTTTCAAAGGCTCTCTCGTAAATGGTGGTGACGCCCTCCTCGAACACGACGGACGAAAGGGCTTTGCAATTTTTGAAAGCCGTGCCGACGTAGCGCACGGTGGACGGGATGTGCACGGACACAATACCGCTGCCCGAAAAGGCGCCGTTCGCGATGCCCGTAACGGTGATCCCTTCGACCTGTTCGGGGATTTCCAGCGTAAACGCGCCGTCCGCGCCCTCCACGCCCGTGAGCGCGCCGGACGCATCGACGAGGAAGCGGATGCCCTGCGATTTCCAGCCGGCGTACAGCGTTACGTCGCCCGACAGCGCGTACGGATATTCGACGGGCGTGCGGCAGGCGGAATCGAGATACCATCCCGTAAAGGTGAATCCCGCCCTTTGGGGCACGGGGAGCGCCGCCTCGCTTTCGATTGCCGAAAATTCTTCGGACGGAATCTCGCTGCCGCCGCGCGTATCGAACGTGACGGTGTATTCGGGCGCGGGCGTTTGCGTGTATTTGGCGTACACGTTCACGTCGCCCGTGAGCGCGGTGTGCAGATAAGTGTCTTCATTGACCGGGTTCAGCCAGGTGTTTTCGTCGAAATACCAGCCGCCGAAGGTATAGCCGGGTTTTTGCGGCGCGGCGGGCAGCGTTATCTTTTCGTTGCCCGCGGTGACGAACGTGCCCGCCTTTTGGCCGTCCGCATAGAACGTGATCGTGTATTCCTGCGGTTCGGGCGCGGGCGTTTGCGTGTATTTGACGTACACAGAAACGTCGCCGGTGAGCGCGGTGTGCAGATAGGTGTCTTCGTTGACCGGGTTCAGCCAGGTGTTTTCGTCGAAATACCAGCCGGCAAAGGTATAACCGGGTTTTTGCGGCGCCGCGGGCAGGGCGATCTTTTCGTTGCCCGCGGTGACGAACGTGCCCGCCTTCCGGCCGTCCGCATAGAACGTGATCGTGTATTCCTGCGGTTCGGGCGCGGGCGTTTGCGTGTATTTGGCGTACACGTTCACGTCGCCGGTGAGCGCGGTGTGCAGATAGGTGTCTTCATCGACCGGGTTCAGCCAGGTGTTTTCGTCGAAATACCAGCCGCCGAAGGTATAGCCGGGTTTTTGCGGCGCGGCGGGCAGGGCGATCTTTTCGTTCCCCGCCGTATAGACGATCCCCGCCTGCTTTCCGTCCGCATAGAACGTGATCGCATATTCCTGCGGTTCGGGGTCGGGCCCGGGGTCGGGTTCAGGGTCGGGCCCGGGATCCGGTTCGGGAGTTTGGGTACGGTAGTGCGCGTAGACGGAAATATCTTTTTGGAGCGGTTTTTCCGCATACGTATCCTCAAAAAGCTGTTCGGCACTCTCTTCCTCGCCGAAAAACCAGCCGACAAAATCGGAGCCGGGCTTTTGCGGCGCGGAAGGGAGGGTGATGTTCTGATTGCCGCGGGTGTAAACGACGGCGACCCTCTCCCCGTCCGCATAGAACGAGATCGAATAGTCTTTTTTGACGTTGCATCCATACAGGCCCGCCGCACCGAGGGCGAGGCAAAGAACGAGCGCCAATGCGCGCAAAATCTTTTTCAAATTTTGTCCTCCTTGACAGGTTTTTCTTCTGTTTGTCCGCCGCGGGCGTTGTACCGCGACAGGAAATCATAGCGTTTTCCGCCGCTCTCGTACTCGATGAGCGTATCGACGTGCACGTTGTACGCGCTGCGGAAGATGTTGATGTCGACGTTTGGATCCTTTTCTTTCAGCTGCGCGATCAGCCGCTTTACGGCGAGGCGCTTCGAAGCGTCTTCCTTTTCCGCGCTCTTCTCGGTAAACTTGCAGGCGCAGCGCAGAAAAGTCAGGCCGCAATGTTCTTTCCAGCGCAGGATGTCCTTTTCCCGCACATAATAGAGGGGGCGGATGAGCTGCATGCCCGGGTGGTTCGTACTGTGCAGTTTGGGCGGCATGCCCTGTATCTGCCCGCCGTACAGCATGCCCATGAGAATGGTCTCGATGACGTCGTCGAAGTGGTGCCCGAGCGCAATCTTGTTGCAGCCGAGCTTCTGCGCCTCTTCATACAGGTACCCCCGCCGCATGCGCGCGCACAGATAACAGGGGTTTTTCTGCGCGGAAAAGGCGGCGTCGAAGACCTGCGTGCGGAAGATATGCACGGGTATGCCGAGGAGCTCGGCGTTGCTTTCGATGAGCGCGCGGTTCGCGGGCGCATAGCCGGGATCCATGACAATGAATTTCAGATCGAATTTCCGCGCGCCGTGCCTTTGCAGCTCCTGCATACACTTGGCGAGGAGCATGGAATCTTTCCCGCCCGAAATGCAGACGGCGATCCGATCTCCCTCCTCGGCGAGATCGAATTCCTTGACCGCCTTGGCAAAGCGGCTCCAGATCTCCTTGCGATAGGTGGTGATGATGCTGCGTTCGATCTGCGCGGCGTCCATATCAGTTTTCAGAACGGGGCGCATCCGAAAGTCGGATCCCCGTCTCCTTTTGCCACGCGGCGGCGCGCTCGGGCGTATATTCTGCCCCCGCGGGCTTCTCTTTGCGCCGCAGCGGGATCAGCTTCGCGCCCGCGCGGATCTCTTCGGCGATCGCGTCTTCGCCGCCCGCGATGTAGTATTTTCCGTCCTCTTCGAAAAAGGAAGGTTCTCCCCCCTTCATCCCTGCGGGCAGGAGGCGTGCGGGGCACAGCTCGTAGCGCGGGAAGCTCTTCCCCGCCGCAAACAGGCGGTAGTGCTCCGCGATGTGTTCGGCGGCCGTCTGCGGGGTGATAAAGGAAGTGTCGATGACGTAGTTATAATTTTCGAGGTCCTTGATGTTGACACCGTACAGCTGCGAATAGCGCAGCATCTCGCTGCGGCGCCGCTCGGCGATGCGCGTTTCCGCCTCTTCGACGGTGGAAAAATGCTCGCTCTCCCTGCCCGCGGCAAGGATGCGTTCGGCCGAAATGCGCGGCTGTGCCGCCATATACACCGAAAACGACGAGGGCACGAAGTGCCACGCCATGCGCGAATCGATGATGAGGTTTTTCTCTTCCTTTTCCAGCGCGCGCAGGCCGTCGTCGATCATGCCGTCGATCTCGGGATGCGTTTCCATATACAGATTGAGCTCGAGGGTGCTCATGCCCATTTTCAGCGCGATCCCCCGCTGGATGGTGCCGGTCGAGTAGATCTCGGCTCCGAACAGGGGTGCGAGGATCTTGCCTACCGTCGACTTGCCGCTGCCGAGATCGCCCGCCAAAGAAATTTTAACACACTGCATATCGTTTCTGCCTTTGCATAAATTTTACGCCATTTTATCACATGTTTGAGGAAAAGTAAACAAAAAACGCCCCACGTGGGGCGTTTTTCACCTGTTTTACACGCAAAGAAAGGGGGTCAAGCGCGTAGCTGAACCGCCCTTTGCGCCGATTTTCGGGGTCTTTTCAGGCTCAGAGCAAGTCGTCATACAGGCGCACATTGGCGATGCCGATCTTCTCTTCACCCTGTTCGATGCGGTGCACGATCTCGACCGTGCGGTCGTTGAAAGGGGTGTCTGCGCCGTATTTTCTGCCCACGGCGCTGACCATGCCGTTGATGTAGTCGATCTCGCAGAGCTTGCCTTTGCGCAGATCCAGAAGCATGCTCGATTCGAGCGAGGCGTGCTTTTTCATGGCGATGGGAATGAGTTTGAAGGAGATCCACTTTTTGACGGGGTTGTTGTAATCGAAGACGCGGACGATGTTGTGGCCCTGCACCGGCTCGATCTGTATTTTGGCAGCTTTGGCCACCTCGATGCACTCCTTGATGATACGCTGGGCGATCCTGCGGGTCGCGCGCACTTCCGCCACCTCGCCGAAGGTGCCGCCCGTGACGGCGGAAAGGCCGGAGAAAGCGCTGTTGATGAGAAGTTTCGCCCAACGCGCGCCGATGAAGTTCTCTTCCACGGTGACCGTGCCCATGCATTCGAGCAGTTTTTTGATCTCGTTCACGCGCGTGCCGCCGCGGTACGCGCCGAGCGAAAAGGTGAGCGCGTCTGCCTCGCTGGTGAGCTCGGAAACGCCGGGGCCCTGCAAGGTCGCACCCCACGCCACGGCGCAGCCGTAGGTGCGTTCGCCTCCGATGACGGCGGCGATGCCGGGCTCGGGAAGTCCGTTCTGACAGGTGCACAGAGCGCCGTCCTCGGCGAGATAGTCTTTCAAAAAGCGGACGATCTCGGGATTTCCCCGCTGCTTCGTAAACAGAAGAATGATGTCGTACCTGCCCTGCATCTCGGAAGGCAGAAGGGCGTTTACCTTTTGCGTAAACTGCACCTTGCCGACGATCTGCGCCCCCTTCTCTTTCAGCGCCGCAACGTGCGCCTCGTTGTGATTGATGAGATCGATCTCCACGCCTGCGCGGGCAATGTATGCGCCGAGAACCGTTCCCATGGCCCCCGCGCCGTAAATAGCATATCGCATAAAGTCGCTTTCTCCGTAGAAATGCAAAATTTCTTTTTTTATTATAACACCGCAGAAAAGGGATGTCAAACATTCGTACAGCCGCCGCGGAATATCCGCCTCCGCCGCCCTTTTTGCCGCGCGCCCGCAGGGCGCGCGGCGGCTTTGTTATACGGCCGAAGGGCGGCTCGCCGCGCTCTGTTAGGACCAGAAGGCGATCTCGCCCGCCACATAGTGCCAGAATCTTCCGCCCGAGGCGGGGACGGTTTCCGAATAGAAATACACCGTACTCTGATTGAACGCGGAAAGAGGTTTGCCGTTTGCCTCGTAGTCCTCCTCGCTTCCGTCGTAACAGAAAGTGACATTAACCGCCTGGCCCGTAAATTGCACGTTTTCGGGGACGACGACGGTGACGTTGCGGAGTTTTATATTGCCTAAATAAGGCGTTTCAAAGCGTATTTCGGCCTTCGTCGAATAGCCGGGCGTATCGAACGCCATTTCATCTATCCTCTGAACGGAAGAGGGAATCTCTGCCCGACCGACCCGATAAATACCCATGGAAGAGACGCTCTTGGTCCCTTCGCGGATCGTGAGCAGGTCCGTATCCTCGTACGGCTGCAAGAACGCGTCGCCGAAATAGATGCCGCCGCGGTAGCGGTAAGCGGGATTTTGCAATACGAGCGTGCCTTCAAACGCTCCGTTGCCGTACAGCGTCAGATCGTTTTCCGTGGTGATCGTCAAGAGATCCGAACAATTTCTGAATGCGTCCTTGCCGACCGTTTCCAGATCTTTCCCGAAATGCAAGGAGATCAGGCCCGTTCCTTCAAAGGCAGATTCGCCGATCGACTGCAAAGACGCGGGGAGCAGAATACTCTTCAACGAGGTGCAGTCCTCGAAGGCGGAAATGCCTATTTCCTGTAAAGTTGCGGGGAGCGAAACGCTTTCCAGCTGTACGCAGCCGTTGAAAACCCCGTCACGCAGCTGCGTAAGCCCGTCGCCGATGACGGCGATGCGCAGCGCCGAATCCTGAAACGCCTGGTAGCCAATCGAAGTTATGCCAGCGGGGATTTCGATGTTTTCCAGCGCGGACTCCCTGAAAGCTTTGTCTTGGATCTGCTTAAGCCCGCCGGGCAGGATCACTTCGCGGACCGATGCGCCGAAAAAGGCGCGCGCGGCGATGATTTCGACGGTATCCGGCACTTCGAACGAGCCTTCGCGGCCGACGGGAAAGAGAACGAGCGTGCGCATATCGGCGGTGTACAGAACGTCGTCCTGCACCGTAAAGAAATTGCTTTCCCCCTCTACGCCGAGATTGCCGAACAGAACTCCGTCAATATTCACGCTCTGCGCATCCGTGCTCAGCTGCAGCCTTTCGATCTCCATGCCGGGGCTGTCTGCCGAGATGCTGAAACGCCCGCCCGTGCCTTCTGGCAAAACGACGGTATCTCCCTTCCACGCCGCGGGAATGTACACGTTGCCGCCGTCAAAGTACAGCCCGTTTACGACGGTGAATTTATCGCACCCTTCGGCAAGCGCATACCCTTCGAAGGCAGAATTATCCGTCACCGCGATATATGAAACCCACGCAAAGCCGTCCGTCAGGGTAAAGATTTTCAAGTTTTCCATCGTACCGCAAAGAGCAGATCCGCTCAGCCTGACGTCCGCACCCTCCTCCGCCGTAAATATGCGCAGATTTTTGCAAGCCCTGAAAGCAAACGGCCTGACATCGCAACCGCCCGTGCCCTCGAAGACGACTTCTTCCGCCGCCGCCTGCCAAACGGATTCCCCTTCGAGATAGGAGACGTTGCGGAATACAATCTTTTTCGCTTCGTTGTTATGCAGGGCATATTCGTCCACTCGGCAGTTTTCGATGACCAATTCCCCGCCCGGCGCATAACGTACCGGCACGGCGATGAGCGCGGCGACCGTCTCCTCCCCGTCCTGTCTCTCTTCAAAAAGCATGCCGTTGGAAACGTAAAAGCCGTCTTCACGCTCATCCGAAGAGATCCTTTCCAGCGAAAAGAAAAAGTCGAACCGCATTTCCCCCACCGAAAGGGCGGCGCCGCAGATGATCTCTTTGAGCCCGCGCGCCCATTGGGTATTCGCGTACTCGCCGAACATCCTGACATTGTTTGTATACAGGCGGTCGAAGGAGGCATCCCCGAAAGGATTCCCGTTGGAGAGGGTAGCCTCCGCGGGCAAAGTGACGACATCCGCCGTCAGGTCGCCGCCGAATTCGCACAGCATCACCTCTTCGCCGTACTTTTTCAGAACAGATCCGTCCTGCGCTAAAAAATAGAGGTCGGAACGGGTAAAATCGGCTCGGATCGTAAACGCCCGGCAGTACTCCACGGGGCTGACTTTGCCGGCGTCGTAAGTGATGAGTGCGTCGCCTTCAAATTGGAGCGTGATTTCGGCGGGGCTGTATTCGCCCACCCCGATCTCTGATCCGATCAGCGACCCTGCGGGTAGAACAATCTCTTCCTCTGCGGCATAGATATCGCAGATCGTACCGTCGCCGTATCTTCCGAACTCCGTCTGCTTGTAGCGGAACTCGTAATGAATGGACAGATCCCGATCGCCGAAATACAGCGGCTCGTCTACGGCATATTGTGTACCTTCGGAATCGGTAACGGAGAGAAGCCAGACATTTTCCTCCAAAAACGGATACAGTCCGCGCGGAACGATCCCTCCCCGGAAGCCGGATACCTGCTCTACGTCCGGGATACGGTTTTGCCCGACGGTATAGGTGACGGGCTTAGAAAAATCCACCTCGTGCTTCCCCGAGAGGTCGAATACGCGGTTGCCCTGCTCTGCGAATTTTTCATAAGCGTCCGATTCCGCGTCAGGAACGGGCGCATGATACAGCGTAAAGGCGAAATCGGCAGAAAGCCCTTCCTGCTCATAGGCGTTTGCCTGTACGGTACAATCGCGCACAATGCCGCCGCTTTCGCAGACAATGCCGTATACCGTGTACGTCGTATAAATCGGATACCCTTGCCGATACGCATTCCCCTCAAAGGAACAGCGCAGAACGGTGGCATATCGGAACGAGGGCCCGTTCACTATTCCGTTGGATCCCGCGATCCCCGACACGGAAGTATAATCCCCCTCTTGCAGGATCTCTCCGCCGTAAAGGTCGGCCTGCACCGCGCAGTCGACGACGGCGCCCACGTTGCCCGCCGCGATCATGCCGTAAACGTTTCCGAGTTCCTCGTCCATGGGACGAAACCCTTCTCCGCCGTCGTTTACGAGCAGGCCGCTGACTACGGCGTTCTCGCCCAGCTGGCGGAACAGAGGCAGATCGTCGCGGATCGTGATCGTATAGCCGTCCGGGTTGATGAGCATTCCGTCAAAATCGAGAAGTTTACCCGCATCCCTGCCCGAAAGCGTAAAGTTCCCCGCCTGGATAAATTTCTTTTTTCCGCCTCGGACGCCGCTTTCCAGCTGGTCATAGTTTTTGACGGGCATATAATCGTCATATTCGGCATCGTAAACGATGACGACGAAAGGACAGATCGTCCTTCGAAGCATTTCCAGCAGAAACAGCCGCCCTCCTCGGATATCGAGATAGTAAGTTCCGCTCTCCTTTGCGTGCAGAAATCCATCCCCGTCCAGAAAGAGATCGTCACGGGCGGCGGTATACCTGTCCGTCATTCCGTTTCCGTCGGCCAGATACACAAGATCGTTCCAATTCGGGCAATATTCGTTGAGGTCAAGCGTCTCCCCCAATTTCATTTCCAGAACGACGGGGTGGGAAGTATTAGAACTTTCATCCGTGTAAGATTCCAACCCGAACAGGACCCCCGCCCCGCAAATCACCAGAATCAGGAACAGACCGAGAAAAAACAAAGCGCACCACACATATCTACGCACCGATCTCATTTTTACACCTCCCCAACCATTTTGTCAGAAATACGCCCGCGAAAAGGTAGATCGCCAGGCACCCGCAATAGATCCCGTTCAGCAGAGGCGCCGCCAGAAGATGCACGTCCTTGACCGAATCCTGCCAATAATTGAGCGGCAATATCGAACCGGGCGAAAACAGCAAGTTGCCGTCCCAGACGGAAAACATACCCGCAACAAAGGATGCGGAGAGGAAAAACACCGCACAGACGGCGATGCCGACGATCACGCAGACGATCTTACCGGCTATGCCGCCGCGCGCACGCTTTGCAAGGACGGAGAGTGCGTCGTATGTGAAGTACAGGATGCCGACCGAGAACGCCACGGAAAGGCAAAAGAGCAGCCGCGGCGCGCCGTGCGCGATGAGCGACAGGAGGAACGCGCTCTGGAGAATACGGTTGCGCAGCGACGGATTCCACAAAAAGAAGGCGGCGTCCAGCGCGGTGGCGGCGAGCATTTCGGCGAGGATGAACGCCGCCGCCCAGACAAACACGGCGAGCAGACTGCCGAGAAACACGGCATTGTCGCGCACGCCCGCCAGGCGGTAATGCCCGTAACGATGCTGAAAGATCGCCACGCCGAACAGGGCGAGCGGACCGACATACGAAAAGAGATTGAGAACCGAAAATCCCGCTTCCGCCGCGCTCACCCCCGCGCGGACGGGCAGACAGATCGCCGCGATAAAACAGCCGAGCGCGCCCGCAAAGGCGAGCACAAACAGAGCGGCGCCCACCCAAACGTGCAGTTTGCTTTCGTTCAAAAAAACTTTCCCGATCATTTTGCCTTCCCCCGATAGTATTCTTCGATGCTCATGCCCTCGGCGCGGATCTCCTCCGCATCTTTGAGCGGCGAAAGCCCGCCCCCGCGCAGAATACAGATGTGCGTGAACAGGTTTTCAAACTCCTTTATCTCATGCGTGGCGATCACCGTGATCTTTTCCCCCAGCGCGCGGCCGATCAGAAGATCGGCAATCTCCGCACGTAGAAACGCATCGAGATTGGTGAGCGGCTCGTCTAAGAGATAGACTTGCGCGTCGGTACAATAACAGCCGATGAACGCGACCATCCGCCGCATGCCGTCGCTGAGAGCGGAAAGGCGGGCGTGCGGGGAGATCTTCGCCTCCAACAGGAGCTGATCGGCGAGAAAACGATCGAATTTATAAAAACGTCCGTAAAAATCCAGCACCTCGCGCACCTGCCAGAAGGTCGGAAAGGGCAGGCGCGTCGGCATATACGCCACGGCATTCCCGCGAAGGGAAATGTACCCGGAAAAATCGCGGTCACAGTTTCCGAGAATGTTCAGAAGGGTCGTCTTCCCCGCGCCGTTCAATCCCAACAGCCCCACCGTGCTGCCGGGTGGAAACGCCCCCGATACGCCGAACAGCACCTGCTTTCTGCCATAATTTTTGGCGATCCTTTCAAACTTGTAGCTTTTCATCCTTTCCACTCCTCTCACTCTGCCAAAACCTGCGCTTTCCCTTTCGGTGCGCGGATTTTTTGTCCGAAAACAGCCTTCCCTTTACAGTCGGAAAATTCGCCGACGGAATCCTTTTTGTATGTGCGCCTGCCCTTTTCAGCGGTTCTCCTCTTTGAACACGCCCGCGAGCGCCGAAGCGGCGAGCGCGAGCGCCTCCCCTTCCGAAAGCCCCGCCTCCTTTGCCTCGATCGCAAACTGCGCGGCGCGGCCCTGCAGGTATTCGCGCTTTTTCTGACCCAGAAATGCGGCGTCGGGCGTGACGAACTTGCCGTTGGTGCCGTCAGTGTAAATCAGTCCCTCATCGGTGAGCTGCTGGTACACGCGCACCACCGTGTTCGGGTTCACCTGGCAGGCCACGGCCAGATCGCGTATGGCGGGCAAACGCGCCCCGCAGGCATATTCGCCCGAAAAGATCTTCTTTCTGATCTTCTCGGCGATCTGCGAATAGATCGTTTCATTGCCTTTGAAATACATCGCGCCGCCCTCCCTTTTGTATTAGCTTCATAGTACAATACTGCCGATAAAAAAGCACCCGAACGGGCATTTCCTCGCACATTGCACTATCTTGCTAATACAATAGTAGCACGGTCGGAAAGGATTTGTCAATACTTTCCGAAAAAAAAGCCGGAAAATTTTTCGGCGGCATCAGTTATCTGTTCGCGCGGAGAGAAAATACAAAAAATTTTCGGCAGCATCAGATCGTCTGTCCGCGCGAAGAAAAATACAAAAAAATCCCCCGATCATCGGGGGCGCGTGCGGCGAATTTCCGCATACAAAAAGACGATTAGATATGCGAAGAACAAAATGCAGGCGGTTTGGCCCGTCAGGCATACATAAAGAGCAAAGCGAACACGTGCGGCTTGACTCGTCAGACACAGGTTGCGAGCAAAGCGAGCGCAAACGAATTGCTTTTTCAGGCATACATAAAGAGCAAAACGAGCACGGCGGCCTGCCATGCGAGGCCGAGGATGTTGACCGCCCAAAAGTACCAATGCCGCGTTTTGTGGCGAAAAAGGAGCATGCCCAGAAGGCCGCCCGCCGCGCCGCCGAAAAAGGAGAGGAGCAGGAGCACCTTTTCGGGGATGCGCCAGGCTCCTTTCTTTGCGCGCGCCTTGTCTGCGCCGTAACAAAGAAAAGCGACGAGCGAAACCGCCGCCAGACAAATGCAATAGATGATCATATTCTCCCCTCCCTGCCGCAGAGCCGAGGGGGCGCCCCTCAGATCTTCCACTGGCGTAAATCCAATTTTTCCGTTACCGTATGCTTTCCGACAAAACGGGGAGCCAGAAGGCTCCCCTGTTTTTCGATTTTCCTATCTCAGGCGTTGAATTTGACGGGGTTGTTTTCAAACAGCGTGCCGAGAAAACTGCCCGCGAGCTTTTGCGAGAGATCTGCCGCGGCGCCGTCGAACAGGGCGACGATGGCAAAGACGAGCAGAACGAGCAGCAAAACCGCCGCCACGGCCGCCGCCGCGCCGAGAACGCGGTTGATGATGCGCATGGGCAATACGTCGATGGAGAAGAATCCCGCCACGCATTTGACGACGAGGATGCGCACAAGCTGCAGCGCAAAAAAGAGCACGACGTAGTAAATGACGGTGGCAAGGTGAATGGTTGCCAAAAATTGCCAGGATTCTCCGAGTTTGGCGTTCAGGCCCGCAATCCATTCGGAAACGGCGGGGATCCCCGCGATCATGCCGCCGAACGTGACGCATAAAAAGATGGACAGGATAAACCCGAAGATTCCCTTTGTGAAAATTTTGAGTACTCTGCCGAAGCCGAGCGCCAGGCCCAGTCCGAACAGCGCGATCGCCACGATGAGCGTGACGGCGTCAATGGACGACATATTTCCTCCTCCCGCGCCGCACGGCGCAAAAGCCACACTGCGGCACGCAGGTTATAGACATTCTTAACGGCTCTTATACGCATTCCCCGCACAGCGCGCGGGAGCCTCCTGCAAGGCGCGGGCATTCCGCTTAAAATCCGTACAGTTCCTTGGTGCCGAATTCGGGCTCGCAGGTCATGTTCACGCCCAGTTTTCGCATGAACGTCTGGTCGTTTTCGGGCAGGATGCAGGACGAATGCGCATCGCAGCCACGCAGTCGGACGAGCATATTCATCGCCTGTTCGGCGATGGGATTGGTCGCCGCGCAGATGGAAAGAGCTGTGAGCACGTCCGCAAGGCTGAGCTTGACCCTGTCTTCGCGCAGCACCTCTTTTTTGAGGGAAATGATCGGCGCGAGCACGACGGGCGATAAGAGCAGCATCCCGTCCGCGATGCCCGAAAGCACCTTGACGGCGTTGAGCACCGCACCGGCGCAGGCGGTCATCTGTTTGTTGGATTTTCCCGTCACAAAACGGCCGTCTTCCAGCTGGATCGCCACCGCCGCCGAACCGCTCTTTTCCGCCTTTTCGAGCGCGGGTTTCACACAGGCCCGCTCATCGGTCGAGATCTTGTTTTCGTTCATCAGAAGTTTGATGCGGTCAAACGCCTCGACGGGCACGTTCCCCGTCTTGTAATCGCAAGCCGTCTTGTAATAGCGGCGCACGATCTCCTGCCGCGCCGCAAAGCGGCAGGCCTCGTCGTCGACGATGCCGAATCCCGCCATGTTCACGCCCATATCCGTGGGCGACTTATAGATGTTCTCATCCCCCGTGATCTTGGTGAGTATGGAACGGACGATGGGAAAACACTCGATGTCCCGATTATAGTTGACGGTCGTCACGCCGTACGCCTCGAGATGATACGGGTCAATCATGTTGATGTCGCCGAGGTCCGCCGTGGCAGCCTCGTAGGCGACGTTGACGGGATGACGAAGGGGAAGATTCCAGATCGGGAAGGTTTCAAACTTCGCATATCCCGCGCGCACGCCGCGCTTGTATTCATGATAGAGCTGGGACAGGCAGGTGGCGAGCTTGCCGCTGCCGGGGCCGGGCGCCGTGACGACGACGAGCGGCTTTTCCGTCTCGATGTACGGGTTGGCGCCATACCCTTCGTCCGACACGATGGTGTCCACCTCGGTGGGATAGCCCTTGGTCTTGCGGTGAATGTACGTCTTGAGTCCGTGATTTTTGAGCTTGGCGATGAACTTGTCCGCCGCAGGCTGGCCCAGATACTGCGTCACGACGACGCTGTTCATATTCAGCCCGAGCGAGCGCAGCTTATCGATCTGGCGCAAGACGTCCGTCCCGTAAGGGATACCGAAATCGGCACGGATCTTGTTGCGCTCGAGATCTGCCCCGCTGATGACGAAGATGATCTCCGACTTGTCTTTCAGTTGCAACAGGATGCGGCATTTGGCGTCGCTCTCAAACCCCGGAAGTACGCGGCAGGCGTGCATATCGTCAAACAGCTTGCCGCCGAACTCCAGATACAGCTTGTTGTCGAATTTGGAGATGCGCTCCAGAATCTTCTCGCTCTGCAACCGTATATATAGATCATTGTCAAAACCTTTCTTCATCCGTAACCTCTCTCCAACCCGTCTGAAAGGGACGCGCACCGCCGCCCTCCTCCGCAAGCTGACATTAACCTATGCTATTATATCACACTATCGCAAAGATTGCAACGGCAAACGAGAAATATTTTACTTTTCCCGCACACGACAGAATATGAATGTTCTGCCGCGCCGCCCGGAAAGTTTACAGCTACGTTCTGCCTTCCGTGTAGGCACGGATGACGTCTGCCGCCGCGCCCGCCTTGCCCGAAAAGCTCGCGGCGAGGTCTTCCGGGCGGGCGATCTTTCCGGAAAAATCGGAAAAGTATCTTCTCAGCCCGGCCGTAAAGCGTTTTTCGCCAACCGCCGCGCGCAGGGAGTCAAACAGCAGCATCCCCTTGTTGTAGGCGATGTTCACATAAGCCAGCTCGCCGCCGTAGGAAGAGAGCGGCCGGTCCATGCGCGTATCCGCCTCGCCGCAGAGCTTCTCCTGCACGGTGCAATAGGCGTTGTACGCCGACCGCGCCCCCGAAAGAAGGGAAGAAAAGGTGAACCCGCGCCCTTCGTGCGCGTCGAAAAAGAGGGCGGAAGAGTATTCGGCGAGCCCTTCATCCAGCCAGGCATAGGTGCGCTGGTCGCTGCCCACCGCCGCGTACCACCATTGGTGCGCCGTCTCGTGCACGGCGGTATAGAAGAGCTCCTTCCCCGAGACTGCATCGGAGAGCATGACGAGCGCGGGATATTCCATACCTCCGAAACAGAAACCCGTCTGCACGGCGGTGTACGTCTTGTACGGATATCGGCCGAACGTATGCGAAAAATAGGTGATCGCCTCGCACAAAACCGCGAGCGTGGCGGCCGCATCCTGATCGGAATAGGAGAGATACATGACCTGCACACCCTCCGCGTCCGCCTGCAGAAGTTCGTACTCCGTTCCCAGAACGAGGGCGAAATCGCGCGCGTTTTCCAGCGCGTATTCGTACCTTTTCCGTCCGCCCTCTTCTTCCGCGGAAAGGCATCTGCCCGAAGCGGCCACCGTGTATTCCGCGTCCGCCGTGAACGTCACGCGGTAGTCGGCGCAGGCGCTGTAAAAGGGATCGCCGCAGCTTTCATACGTGCATTCCGCAAAATCCCCCTCCTCCCATACGCAGAGGACGGGGTAAAAATTGCCCAGATTGACCGAACGGCGCGCGATGCCCGTGCGGTGGTTCACCCGCGCAAGGGTAAGCGAAAAACGAATGGCGACGACAGCTTCGTCTCCCGTCCCGAGCGGCTCGCGGAAATGGACGCGCAGAATATTTTCATCCTGCCCTGCGATCTCCCAATCGGATACCCCTTCCCCCTCGGCGGACAGGATCTGCATCTGCCCGTAGCTTTTGCCTGCATAGTAGGCGGATGCGGAAAAACCCTGCGGCACGGGCGAAGGCGATGCCCCCTCCCGCCAGGCGTTGCCGAAAAGATTGAATTCGACGTATTCCCACGCCTCTGGCGAACGATTGTAAAAGCGCACCTCCTGCTCGGCCGTCAGGACCCCGTCCTCGTATTCGGCATCGATGGTATATTCGTCCAGCTCCTTTGCATCGGACGCACAGCCGCCGAAAAACCACGGCACACACGCGATCAGCACCGCCAGCAGAACACACAATTTTTTACGCATAGAAAAGACCTCCGCTCTATCCTATGCGCGCTGCGCGTATGCCTATGCGCAAAACAAAAATTTGTGCGTGTTCAGCGCTCGCTGGCGGCGCGCAGATCGGACAAACTCTGCGAAAGGGAACGCTGCGGGTTGGGCAGCAGTCCGAACTCGCGGCAAAGCGCGGACACCGACAGGAGCGGGGAAAGCTCGGCCGCGCGGTCGAAGGCGGCAAAGAGCCTCTTTTCGTCCGCGCGGACGTCCTCGCCGCCCGCCGCAAAGTAGGCGAGCGAAAGTTTGTTCACGAAGGAGCGGAGGATGCGCGCAGAGGAGAGAAACCTTTCCCGGCATTCGGCGAAGGTGCGGACGCGGGCAAAGCTCTCTTCGGCAGAGGGGATCTGCACATTTTCCAGGACGCGCGCGGCGGGCAGACCGGCATACCCGGCCGCCGCGAGGGCGCGCGCGGCATAGGCGGGTACAAAATATGCGCGGGGGCTTCCCTGCCCGAACAGCCGCTCTTCCGCCAGCGTGAAAAAGTGCAGCAGCGCAAAGGCGATGCCGCCCCGCCCGCGCGACGAACGCCTCTCCGCTTCCAGCGCCTCCACAGAGGGAAAGGGCGGATGCTGCGACAGCGCAATGCGATAGAGCGCATCCAACGCAAACAGCTTTTCCCGCCCCGCCGCGTCGTCCGCGCAGTCGGCGAGCGGTTCGTACACAAATTTCGCCGCGTCCGGGTCCGCTTTTCTGTTCCTCCGCCCGTTCCTTGCATCGGACGCGGACGCAGATAATGCGCCGATTTCATCTTTCGGGTTTTCCTCCGCTTCGTCCCTTCCCTTGTCGGCCTTTGCCGAGAAAACGGCGTGAATGCGCAGATCTTCGGCGCAGAGCGCGGAAAGGGCGGTATCGGCGAGGGCGGGGGCAAAGCCCTTCATCGACTGTCCGTCGGCGAGGATGAGATCGGGCAGCGAGGTGGGATAGCCGGAAAACCGCCCATGCAGGCGGCCGAAACATCCGCGCGCGGAGGGCACGAGGGGCAGCGCGGCAGAGCGGCAGCCGCGCACGGTCGCAAAATAGCGCGCCGCGGCGATGCCCGCCTCCCCCGCCCCGACGGCGATGCGGACATCGTCGGGCAGGGAAAACAGTCCGCCTGCGCCCTCATTTTCCCCCAGTACGACGCAAACCGGACGGAATTCGCGCAGATTTTCGCGCACGCCCGCCAAAAGAAAGGGCGCTTCCCCTTCCCCTGCCACCAGCGCCGCGCGGCAGTGCGGCGCGAGCGGGCGCAACAGCTCCGCCAGGCGCGCCACGCCGCAAAAATGCACGCGCACGGATAAATTTTGTTTTGCCAGCGTCTCTTCCAAAAGAGAAAAGCACACGATAAAAGTCCTCCTTGTCGGATCGTCTTCTCGTGTGCTTATGCTGCGCGGCTGTCCGCCGCATTTTCTTTTGTCTGATCAGCGAGCGGATCGCGTTCGGAAATCCGCCTTTTTGGGTAAAAATTCGCCGCCGCACATATGCAGTAAGGCGCATGCGGGCGTATTTTTCTTGAAAACAGGGAGAAATTTGTCTCCCGTGAACGCACAAGCATATCGGCCGCCGCACATATGTATGCGGGCGCAGACGCAGGGCGCCTGAAAAGGGCGCTCAGCGGACCAGTTCGGACAAAGCGTAGAGGAGCGCGGCATTTTCTTCCGGCGAGCCGACCGTGATGCGCACAAAATCGGCGATGCGGGGCTTATCAAACCAGCGCACGAGCACGCCGCGGGCGCGAAGCCCCTCATATACTTCCCTGCCCGCGAGGCGACCGTGCCGCGCGAACACGAAGTTCGACTTGCTCGGCAGCACCTGAAAGCCGAGAGCGCGCAATGCGTCGCTCAGCCGCTCCCGCTCGGAAATGACGAGCGCGTTCTTCTGCGCGTAGTAGGCGCCGTCGGATACGGCCGCGGCGCACACCGCCTGGCAGACACGATCTACGGGATAGGAATTGAAGCAGTCTTTGCAGCGGCAAAGCCCGTCGATGAGGGAAACATCCCCCACCGCATAGCCGCAGCGCATGCCCGCCAGCGAATAGCCTTTGGAAAACGTCTTGACGACGAGGAGATTTTTATATTGGCGGATGAGCGGAACGGCGCTCTGCCCGAAAAAGGGCATATAAGCCTCGTCGAGAATGACGACGCGTCCGCTGTTTTCGCGCACGAAATTTTCTATTTCCGGCAGAGATATGCCGATCCCCGTGGGCGCGTTCGGATTGGCGACGATCACCCCCTGCGCCGACGCGCGGGTCAGCTTTTCCAGATCGAGCGTGAAATCCTCTTCCAGGGGGATCTGCGTGTACGGCACGCCGAAAAAGCGGCAGAAAACGGGATAAAAACTGTAGGTGATGTCCGCAAACGCGGCGCCTTCGCCCCCTTCGTCAAAGAAGGCGGGCAGGCAGAGCGCGAGGATCTCGTCGCTGCCGTTGCCGCAAAACACATTTTCCGGTTCCACCCCTTCCGCCGCGGCGATGGCCGCACAGAGTGCGGAAGAATCGGGAGCCGGATAGAGTTTGAGGCTCTCCGCATCGAACGAATGCAAAACTTCGGCCGCCTTCGGGCTAGGCGGGTAGGGATTCTCGTTGGTGTTGAGTTTGACGTATTTCCTGTCCTTGGGCTGCTCGCCCGCCGTATACGGGGCCAGCTTGCGCGCACGCTCACTCAGATAATTTTTCATCTGTCCTTTCTCCGTTCCGCCGCAAAGAGACGGGTTTTCCGCTCCCCTTTACAGCTGATTTTATCATACATTCTTTTACGGAAAATGTCAAGCGGCGGGGCATTGCAATTGCCCCGCCGCCATTTTTCGACAAAAAAAGTATTTTCCGATCCGAATCTCGTCGCAGAACCGACGAAAAAAGCCGCCCCACCTTCCGCCGCACAGAGGCGATCTCACGATAAAGAACAGCGTGTAAGGAAAACAAAGGGACGCTTTCCGCGTTTTCTCTTCCGTTTTCCTAACGATTTCCCTCTTCGCACATCTTTTTCAGCGCCGCAAAGACGCCGCGCACACTGCACGTTTCCGCATCGAGAAAATGCTCCGCCTCGGAGATATCCCAAAGATAGTGCGCGTCGGAATTGGTGATCTGCGGCAAGGGGATGCCCGAGTCGAGGGTGCTTTCGATCAGCCCGAACCCGAGAGACGGGTCGAATGCGCCCAGAATGCCGACAAGTCCGTTGGACTGCTTGTCGATGTGCGCGGGCACCGCAATGCCGCCGAAGCCCTTCACGAGCGCCGCGGCCTCCTCCACCGATACCCCGCTCGAAACGATAAGAAGATCCTCCTCTTCCCCGATCACTTCATCCCGCTCGTTCATGATATACTGATGCCCGAAAATTTCAGGCCTGTTTTTTACGCGAAGGCGCGTTTTTTGGATATACGTCTCCAGTTTTTCGAGATCTTCGTACCTTTCAAACAGGCAGAGAATGTGGATGTCTTCGCTGGTCGTAAGCTCCATGGCCGGCAGAACGACAAGGCCGTTTTTTCTGCCCGCCTCCATGGTCGCCGGGCAGTTTTTCCCCGAATTGTGGTCGGAAAGCGCGATCGCTTGCAGACCCTTGATCAGCGCCATGTTGACGATGTTGTTGGGCGTATTGTCCTCGCTGCCGCAGGGACTGAGGCAGGAATGGATATGAAAGTCGTAATACAGCTTCACCTTTCCCCCTCCTTTGCCCGTCTCCCCCCCCATAACGGCGGAAGTCACTGGCGTCCGATCACCCCCACACCGCGCGCCCATGACTTGGCGTGTCGGCTCAGAGGTTTTGATCGCCCTCACATCGCGCGCATAACGCGGCGCGTCAAATCACAGGCGTTCGATCTGCGGCCCCGCATCGCGCACACCCTTAATAAGGCACGTCGGCTCACAGGCGTTCGATCGGCGACCTCTCCCCACTCTCTTCCGTGCAGGGGGCGGAAAATCCTGCGGCTGCGGGCAGTTTTTCAAATTCCGCAAAATAGCGCAACCCGCCTGAAAAGGGCACGCCGCGCGGGGAGATACCGAAAAAAACTCCGCTTATCCTGTCAGACGCTGCACAGCGCCGCCACTTTTTTGGCGGCCTCAAAGACATTTTCCTGCGCGCCGAGAACCCAAAGTCCGAGCTGTTTAGCACGGGCGGCAAACGCCGCATCGGGCGCGGTGCCCTCGCAGAGGAGGATGCAGGCGCAGTCGATGAGCGTGGCCACCGCCGCGACGTTCACGTTGTTCATGACCGTGAGCCAACAGCAGTTTTCGGGCGCACGGGAGATGATGTTGCTGAGAAAATCGCCGCAGTATCCGCTCTCTATGGTGCGGTCTTCCCCCGTACAAAAGAGGGTATAGCCGCTCTTTTGCGCAAATTCGGAAACTTTCATTTGACCTCCCGCAGTTTCACGCAGTCGAGCACGCCGCCGCTCTTGACCACGTCTTCGGCGTGCGTCCGGCAGGTGGGCGCGCCGCACGCGCCGCAGTCGATGCCGGGCAGTTTTTTCAGATATTCTTCCACCTTCATCAGCTTCTGCATGGCGGCAAAGCGGTCGGTATCCAGCTGGAATGAGGTGGACGGCTCGGGCGCCTTATCCCACAGAAAGAAGCTTTCGTCCAGGCCGAACTGTTCCATCGTCGCGGGCGGGATCTTCAGCTTTTCGGCGAGCTGCCGCATGCGGTTGCGGGCTATAAAGGGGTTTTCGACGTTGAGCACCCCGCCCACACAGCCGCCCGGGCACATGTTCAGTTCCACAAAATCGGCGCCGTCCAGCTTTCCGTCGCTCATTTCGGCGAGGATGCCCTGCACGTTCCGCGCACCCGAACAGTGTATGTAGTTTCCTAGCCCCAGCGAATTGCTCTCCCCGCCCGAGCTCCCCCAGCCGAGGCCGGAATAGCCGCAACGAAGAAGTTTGCGCGGGTTTTTGATCTTGTTCATCTTCTCGACAAGGCGGAAATAGACGTCGCTCTGCGAAAGAACGCCGGAAATGTACTTCTCGTTGGACACCTCTTCCCGATGCAGCGAATACACCTTGGCGGGACAGGGCGAAATAAAAAAGATACCGATGTCGTCCGCCGGCACCCCCTGCTCGATCGCCTGTTTTTTGGCAAGTTTTGCCGCGATCTTGGCGGGAGCGTAGAGGTTCAGAAGATGGTCTTTGAGCTCGTGGTAGCGCAGAAAAATGAGTTCGGCGATCGCCGGACAGGCGGAGCTGATCACCGGCCGCTCAAGCGTATTCTTCCGCATGAGCTTTTTGGTGCAGTCGGTCACAAGCTCTGCCGCGAGCCCTACTTCGAACACGTCGTCAAAGCCGAGTGCTAGCAGACCCTCGATGACATAATTGGGGTCGTCGAGGTTGTTGAACTGCCCGAACAGCGAGGGTGACGGCAGCGCGATCTTGTACGGATAGCTCTTGACCAGGTCGAAGCTGTCGTACACGGGGCGCTTGGCTCCGCCCTTGCAGCTGCGCACGCATTCGCCGCAGTTGATGCACTTTTCATATAAAATTTTTGCCTTGCCGTTTACGATGCGGATGGCTTCGGTGGGACACCTGCGCATGCAGGTAATGCATCCGATGCACTTTTCGCTGTCTAAAACGACCGTCTTCAGCGTTACAGCCATTTTCTCACCCTTGTCAGATATCCCGCGCCCCGCTAAAAGCGGATGCGCAGAAAGACCGTCGTCCCTACTCCGACGACGGAGTCGATGTCCATTTCATCGCTGTATTTTTTCATGTTCGGAAGGCCCATGCCCGCGCCGAAACCGAGGCTGCGGATATTTTCGGATGCGGTGGACCAGCCCGCTTTCATGGCAAGCCCGATGTCCGCGATCCCGGGACCGGTATCTTTGAGCGTGATGTCGATGCGGTCGGGATAGATCTCCGCCACCGCCTTTCCGCCGTGTGCGTGGATGACCATGTTGATCTCCCCTTCGTACATGGCGATGGCGACGCGGCGCACCGATGCGGGCGGTATGCCCAGCTGTTTGAGCGTGCGCTTTACGCTCTCGCTCGCATTGCCGGCAGAAGCGAAATTTTCGCCGTCCACGTCGTATTCCAGCCGGATGCAGTCCATATCAGCCGCCCAACCCGTTCGTATATAAAATGCCGCAGGCGACAAACAGCCGTTTTTCGGTGGAAAGAAGCACGATGCCCTTTTCCGCAGCCAGATCGATCACCGACTGCTCCGGCTTTTTTCCGCGCACAAAGACGATGCAGAGCATATCCATCATCTCCGCCGTGCGCACGACCTGCGGATTCAGAAGCCCCGTCAGAAGGACAGATTGGTCCTTCACATAGGCGAGCACATCGCTCATCATGTCCGACCCGCATGCGGTGTGGATCTCGGTGTCAAGGCGGTCCTGCCCGCAAAGGATCTCCGCATCCAGCAATTTCACTACTTCTCTGATCGTCATACACTACTCCCGACCGGATTTTCTCCGCCGCACCGACGTGCGGCAGACTGCAGACAGATTCCGCCTCCCTTTCGGGCGGCCGCTGTCCGCGCAATGATACTATAATCATACCACATTGCCGCACATTTTTCAAGAGGTTTTTTCATTTTCTGCCCCGCTCCCGCCAATTTGGCGCGACCGCGAACACGATGATATCCGTTTCCCCGCAAACTATAAAAAAACGCCGCGCAAAGGCGCGGCGAGAAGGTTTTCCGATTCATTGAAAAAGAACGATGATCCCGGCCGCAGCGTAACCGACCAGGAGGCCGATCGCATAGAGCGTGAGAACAAGGAAGAGATTGCGTTTCCACTGTCGGACATTTTTGAAGAGGATGACGAGGCCGAGACCCGCATTGGTGCAAAGGCCCGCCACAAGTCCTGCGAAAGAGAGGTGGCCGAGGATGTACGACTGTGCGACGATGACGCTGGCGGCGCAGTTTGGAATGAGCCCCACCGCCGCCGCGATGAGCGGCTGAAACCAGAAACTCCCCTGCAGGAAGGAGGCGATGGCATCTTCGGCGTAGTGCATGGCAAAGCCGAAAGCGATGTTGATGACAAGGACGTATGCGAAGATCTGCAGGGCGTGCAGGAGAGGATGCAGGAGGTAGCGCCTGACGGCAGAATCCTGTTCGTGGTCGTGCCCGCAGGGGGTGCCGTGGATCTCTTCGCCGTCGGCAAGCTCCGCGAGCTTTTCTCCGCGCAGGATGCCGTTGCAGGCATACCCCGCCGCGAGCGCCGTCACAAACAGGACGGCGACGAGGGGCATGACCGAGAGGGCGGCACGGCCGTTTCCGCTGGAAAGCATGAGCACGACGGCCTCGTCGCTGGTGGCGATGAGCACGGAAAACAGCGCGCCCGTGCGGATAAATTTTTTATCGTACAGCTTTGCCGCCATGACGGAAAAGCCGCACTGCGGGATGATGCCCGCCGCCGCACCGATCAGCGGCGCGAGCTTGCCGCGCAGGATGTTCTCGTTTCTGGTGATGTTCGTGCGGTGTTCGAGCACCTCGATGAGCACGTACATCAGAAACAAAAAGGGAAACACCTTCAGGCTGTCGAGTACGGCATGCCATAAAACATGCAAGATTTCTTCCCACATACAAATTTCTCCCGTCCGTTTTGCCCCGCCCGCGCATTCCGCGCCGCAGTGCAAAAATACAGACAAATATATCGCGCGGCCAGGATCCTGACCATACGCAAACCCGCCGATGCAGGCAATTCTGCCCCCACGGCCGTGCCTTTGACCCGGATTCCGATTATACCGCGAAACGCCCGCCAGCGCAGACGATTCCGTCCGACGGCCGTGCCTTTGACCCGGATTCCGATTATACCGCGAAACGCCCGCAAAAGCAAGCATTTTTACGCGCAATTTTTTCTTGCGCGCGTTCACGATCCGAACAGAAACATGCGCGGCATTCTGCCGCGGTAAAGTAAACAGCAAGACGGCACGGCAAGGCAAAAACAGGGACTTCTTGTGCCGAAGAAAGTCGATCGGGTAAAAAACCACAAGAAATTACTATATTTTCACAAAAAGGTACATTGCAGTCGGCTGCGGATTTCCGTATAATAGAAACAAACACTCTGTTTCCCGACAAATTCATAGCAAGAAGGGAGTACCTATGACTGTCAACGAACGATTCAGATGCGTCGTGGAAGGAAAAACGGCTGACAGGCTGCCTGCCATCGAGTGGGCGCCGTGGTGGCCGGTCACGATCGAGCGGTGGAGAAAGGAAGGTCTGCCCGCTTCCGCGCAAAGCGTATTTGAGATCCAGGACTATTTCGGGCTGGACAAGTGTATCCAGACATACTTTACCTGGCGGGGCGCGGAGACGCCCGTCGAAAAGACGCACGGCGGCGGGATCATCCGCACGGAAGAGGATTACGAAAAACTCCTGCCCGGACTCTACCCTGCCCCGCAGCTCGACCCCGCCTATGTCGACTGGCTGAAAAAGACACGTTCGCGCGGAGATACCCTGCACTTTTTCACGGTAGAAGGATTTTTCTGGCAGCCGCGCGCACTCTTCGGCATCGAGCCGCACCTGTTCAGCTTCTACGACGAGCCCGACCTGTACAAGCGCATCTGCGAGGACAACGCCCGCTGGATGAAACGGGTGTTCGAATACGCACTCAACATTTTTCCCTTTGACTTCATGAGCTTCGCCGAAGATATGAGCTATAACAACGGCCCCATGCTTTCGGAGGACACCTTCGACGAATTTATTCTGCCCTATTATAAGGAAGTGACGCCCCTTCTCAAGGGCAAAGTGCCCATGTTCGTAGACAGCGACGGGGATATCACGATGGCGGTAGACTGGTATGCCCGCGCGGACATCGACGGAATGTTCCCCCTCGAAAGACAGGCGGGTGTCGATGTTTCCCTGTACATCCGCAAACAGCCGCAGCTGACCTATCTCGGGCACTTCGACAAGATGTGCATGAAGTTCGGCGAGGAGGCGATGGAACGCGAATTCGAGCGGCTATTACCCTCGGCACGGAAAGGCAAGGTGATCTTTTCCTGCGACCACCAGACCCCTCCGGACGTTTCCATCGAAAATTACCGCATCTATGTGCGCCTTTTGAAAAAATACGCGAAACTCGCCATGGAAAACAGGGGCTGACGCGGCGCACCGATCTGTGCAGCCGATGCCGTGATCGCCCGTCGGCCGCATGCATATTTCCCGATGTCTTTCGACATTCGCCCGTCGGCTGTATTCTTCGGTTCAACGCCGCTGTGCCGCACCAAGTCTTAATAGCTTGAACTTCTTTGTCATAAAAAGAATGTTCGGGCTATTTTGTTATATTGAGGAATTTGAAAAGTTCCGAACATAAAAAAAGAGGGGCACGCGGAATTCCGCGTGCCCCTCGTGCCGTTGTTCAAGGTTTGTGATATTCGGCGCAACCTGTCTGATAAATGGAAAAAATCATATACGCAATCCGCTTATGCTATTTTGCGGATTGCAGTAAACCGTCAGAGCGGTCATCCCGTGATAATCAATGGGACGTTTCCTTAATCTTTGATATTTAATTGTCTTTGAGCGCGTTCAGCCCTCCATTCGGCATAGTCCTTTTGCCCTTGCTCGGACAGAAGATACTCCCTGATTTTTGGTAACAGAACTCTCGCAAGAGATTCTATCTGATAATCGGGAATATCAAAGTCAGTTTGAATTTGTTGTTTTTTCCTCGCCATCCCCCGTTGTTATGTAGTCTGTTCGATAACTTTCCTCCTTTTAAGCGTTTATTCAGTTTTACTTGCTCCAATGATT